>NZ_JBICUZ010000021.1:0-92309 GCF_043198675.1 Streptomyces sp. NPDC048734
GGGGGGCCGGTCGCCCTGCCGACGACATGCGACCGGCATGCGACCTGCATACGACTTGCATGCGACCGGGACGCGGCAGAGGCAGAGAGAGGCAGAGGGGGAGGCGGAGGGGGAGAGGGGGCGGACAGGCGGCAGGGCACACCGGACGCGGAGCCCCGCCGCCTCGGCGGTCGCGGTCATCAATGATGGCTGTCAGTAAGGAAACTGCCGGCCGACCGGGTCAGGAGTCCTTCCTGGCCACGCCGCCGTAGATGCCGATCGGCGGCTGGCCGGGCCGCGGCGGCTCCTCCGGGCGCCAGTCGGTGACGCGGACCAGGCCGGGGTCGATCAGGGTGAAGTCGCCGAAGAAGTCCAGGATCCGGGCGTGCGGGCGGAGGTTCATGGACGCGGTGGCCTTGCGGTAGACGGCGGCGGCGTCCTCCCGCCGGTCCTCGTGGACGTCGCCCGTCGCGTGCGACAGGACGAGGTAGGAGCCGGCCGGGAGCGCGTCGCGGAGGGTGCCGAGGATGCCGTCCGGGTCCTCCGCCTCGGCGATGAAGTGCACGACGGCCACCAGCAGCAGTGCCACCGGCCGGTCGAAGTCGATGAGTTCGCGCACCTCGGGGTGGTCGAGGATCGCCCGGGGATCACGCAGGTCGGCCAGGACGACCGAGGTGTCGGGTTCGCCGAGGAGCGCCATCGAGTGCGTGCTGACGATGGGATCGTTGTCGACGTAGGCGACCCGGGTCTCCGGTGCGACGGCCCGCGCGATCTGATGGACGTTGGGCTCGGTGGGCAGGCCCGTGCCCACGTCGAGGATCTGCCGGATCCCGCCCTCGGCCACCACGTGTTCGACGGCCCGCCGCAGGAAACGCCGGTTGGCGCGGACGCCCTCCCGCACCTCGGGCGCCACCCTCATGAACTCCTCGGCGGCCTCCTGGTCGACCTCGTAGTTGTCCTTCCCGCCGAGGAAGTAGTCGTACATCCGGGCCGGGTGGGGCTTGCTCGTGTCGATCACGTGGGCTGGGGTGCCGCCCTGGTCCCCGCTGCCGAGGGAGGTCATGTTGCCTGGCTCCGTCCTGAACTCGTTCGACTTGTTCACCGCCGATGCGGACACCCGTGGTGAGAATCCGTCAACTCGCGTTGCGGACACGCATCTTGGCATGCCCGGGGAGCCCACTGAGGCCCGGGCTCCCGGCGGCCGGACCAGTGTCCGACAACTGCGGTCACGCCGTGCTCATGCCGTGCTCATGCCGTGCTCATGCCGTGCTCACCGCGTCGACCAGGTTCGCGAGCGCGACGGCGAGGGCTCCGGCCCGGGGGCGGCCGTCCCGTTCGTCGCCGGTACGGCGCTGGTGACCGCCTTCGCCGTCCAGGCCGGCTCCGACGCCCCGTACCGGCGCCTGGTCGCCTCCCCCGCCGTCATGGGGACACTGTTGGCGAATCCTGGGGCTGAACGTGACGTCGGCCTTCACGACCCGTTGGGGTCGTGAAGGCCGACGTCGTGTCGGGGAGGGTGTCGGTGTCGTTGCACGCCAGGAAGACCGACGGGGTCCCCGAGGAGACGGCCCGGGTGGCGCGGGCTGCGTTTCCGAAGGGCAGCCTGGCCATGCGGATCCGTGACGAGTTGGGCGACAGCAGGCACGAGCCCGGGAAGACGCTCAGGAGGGGAAGGAGCAGTACGCCCACCGGGCTGGTGTCGAAGGCACCGTCTCCCAAGGTGTTCGAGCCTTCGGTCTGCGGCGATGCCGACATCACGGCCTGGCCAGGACTCGTCTGCAGCATCAGCTCACCGCGGCCGCGATGAACTTCCACCGCCTCAATGCATGGTGGACCGACCTCAATGCATGGTGGACCGACACCCCAAGAGCCCGCCCTCGCACATCTCACCTGGCATCCCTCCGGCCCGCCCGGTAAAACGCGGCAGGCCTGCGTCCACCGCGGAGCGGCCATCAGCCCCACGAGTTGCGAGTGGTGCGCCAAGAGCCTCCGGCCGCTGCCTCGTGCGCCGTCGGGCCTGCGAGGGGTGTGACCGAGAGGCGCGCCAAAGGGGCAAAGGGATGATCTTGAAGCCCTGAGCGCCGGGCCCGGCCCGTGTTTCAGAGGGACACCTACGCTGTTCTGCCAGCGGCAGACACCGGCCGGACCGGGCTCGACGATCACTACAGTCCCGTCTCATGACGACGATGACGACGCGTACGGTCGAGTACCCGGCGGACGGTTTGACGATGATCGGGCACCTCGCGCTCCCGGCCGGTGCCGGCCGCCGGCCCGCGGTGCTGCTCGGACCGGAGGGCATGGGGCTCGGCGACGTCGAGCGCCGCCGGGCCGACGCTCTCGCCGAGCTGGGATATGTAGCGCTGGCCTTCGACCTTCACGGCGGACGCTATGTGGGTGACCCCGAGGAGATGCTGGCCCGTTGCCTGCCACTGCTCGCTGATCCCGACCGGATGCGGCGCATCGGCCACGCGGCACTCGACGAGTTGCGCACCGAGCCCCGGACCGACCCCGACCGGATCGCCGCCATCGGCTACGGCACCGGGGGCGCCATCGCGTTGGAACTCGGGCGAGCCGGCGTCAACCTGCGCGCGATCGGGACAGTCAACGCGACTACCACGGGCCGGCCGGGCGAGGCAGCGCGCATCCGCTGCCCGGTGTGGGCCGGCGTCGGGTCGGAAGACCCGATCATGCCGCCCGCACAACGAAACGCGTTCACCGCTGAGATGCAGGCCGCGGGCGTCGACTGGCGCCTCACGATCTACGGCGGCGCCTTGCACGCCTTCCACCACCCGCCGGTCGACCACCCCGTGGTCCCCGGTGTCGGCTACCACCCACAGCACGCGCAGCGAGCCTGGCGCGACGTCGTCGACCTGCTCGCCGAGTGCCTGCCCGTGACGGACGACCTGGGGACATGACCCAGGCGAACATGCTGGCGCCAGGACTGGTCAGCGGCAGTGGATCTTGTGGAAGACGCCCTCGCCCCGCCGGCGGCGTGCCGGCGGTGGGCGGCAAACGGGTAGCTGCGGACTCCGCTCAGCGACAGCCTCAGGTCATCGGCATGGATCTGTAACGAGACATCGACGCCGAAGAGGTCCTCGCCGGAGCCGGATGGGCGCCGCCCATCTGCTGCGTCGACTCGATCGAGCCGACACCGCCGGGCGACAACCAGGGCCGACGTTGCTTGATACGGCACTAGTGATCACCGACCTCCGTCGGCACAAGGAGACTCGTCAACGGTGTCTCATGGGCACCGGGGTCGCCATGACGAACGTGCCCGTCATGGCCTCCGCCACGCGCGGCCTCGCGGGCACCGGGGTGGCCGCCGGCAGCACGGCGCTGAACGTCGTCTCCCAGGCGGCAGCGTCCGTCGGCACGGTGCTGGTGGCTTCGCCGCTGACGTCGACGGACGGATTCCGTACGACGCCGCTGTGCGGGGCGGACCTGATGGCGCCGGCCCCGCCGATGGCGGCGCGGCTGCCGAAGCGCCGGCCGTGAACGCGGATGTCGGGCGGGAGCGGAACGAACGGCGCGACCGGGGGCCGGGGTGGCCGGGGTGGCCGGGGTGGCCGGGAACAGTGAAGCGGCAGCCGGTCCCGGCCCGCCGGAGCGGATGCCGGTCCGAACGGTCCCGTCGGCGGTGCCGGGAGGAGGGGCACCGCCGACGGGACCGTTCGGGCGCCGTTCGGACGCCGGCCGGGCGGGAAAGAGAACGGCTCCTCGTCCCAGGGGACGAGGAGCCGTTCCGTGTGGTGTGAGCGTCGGATCAGGCGTGGCGGTGGTGGGCGTGGCGGTTACCGGTGACCAGGCGGTAGAGGGCGAGGAGGATGACGGAGCCGACGATGGCGGCGATCCAGGTGGACAGGTCGAAGAAGCCGTCGATGGAGTCGACGCCGAAGATCACCTTGCCGAGCCAGCCGCCGAGGAGGCCGCCCGCGATGCCGATGAGCATGGTGATGATGGCGCCACCGGGGTCCTTGCCCGGCATCAGCGCCTTGGCGATGAAGCCCGCGAGCAGGCCGATGAGGATCCAAGCGATGATTCCCATGACGCGTCTCCTACCTCGTTGTATAAAGTTTCTGTTAGTGCACCGTGTTTACCGTCGGGCCATTTCCAAACACCGCGTACGTGATCATCTGCCGGGCCGGGTCCCGGACTGTTCCGTCATGCCCTTCACCGTCCGGCGGGAAGGCCATGGGAAGGCCATGGGAAGGCCACCGGTCCTCCGGGCCCCGCAACGACTTCTTCCCCCTGTCGATCGGATGATCCCGGGTGGCGGCACCGGGCCTGAGGGGCCGTCACGGACGCGGACGAGAAGTCCGGCCACCGCCGGGCCGGGCGCGACGCGGGGCCGGGCGCGAGGCGGGGCCGTTCGCGGGCGGCAGGCCCGCACGACGCGGATGCGCGCGAACGGTTCCGGTGCTCCCGCGTCACACCGGATGATCGGTGCCATGGTGCTTTCCCCCGCTGTCCGGCTCTGGCTGCTCCCCAACGCCGTACTCCTCACCGCAATGGGTGTCTGGGGCACGATCCGCTACTCCCACCTGCCGGAGCGGATACCGAAGCACATCGGTGTCGACGGAGTGGACGTCTGGACGGACCGGTCGATCGGCAGCGCGTTCGTCCTGGTCTTCGTGTACGCCGGCATGACGGTGCTGTTGACCGGCTGCGCCGAACTGACCCTGCGCATGACACCACGCGACGAACTGCCGGACACGAACAGGCCGTCGTTCGCCATCGGGCCGTCCTCGTCCGTGCTCGACAGGCCCGGCAGCCGTGCGTCGGCACGCCGGATCGCCCGGGCCCTGTTGCTGTTCGACACGTGTATCGGCCTCACCCTGCTCACGGGCTGCGGAATACTGTGGCGTCCCGCGCCCGAACCGGACGTGCCCGGGTGGCTGTTCGCCGTGATGACGGCGCCGCTTCTCGTCGGCACCGCGCTGACGGTCGCCGCGGCCCTGGGCGACCGGAAGCGCTGAAGCTCCTGCGGACCCGCCCTTCTCCCGGCGCGTGGAGTGCCGGTGGACCGCCTGCCGGGCCGAGGGCGTGAACCAGTGCTGTGACCGGGAGGGTTCGCCGGACCGGCGGAGCAGCACGGGAAACCCGAGCCGTTCGGTAGTGTGTTCGCCCGGGGAAGAGGTGAACGGCTGCTGCCCACGGGCAACGGCGACCACAGCCGTGACGCGTTCCATGACCACGGACGTCGGCACGCCCCCCGGTCCCCGTGTGCGGGGACGGATCACGAGACGGACGGGGGAACACCGATGACGACCGCTCACGCTTCGTCCGGGGCGGGGAGCAGTCCGCCGCCGGAGAGCGACACGGTCATCGACGTACGGGACCTGCGGATGCGCTACCGCGACCAAGAGGTGCTGAAGGGCGTGGGCTTCACGGCCCGGCGGGGTGAGGTCCTCGTGCTGCTCGGCCCGAACGGAGCGGGCAAGACGACCACGATCGAGGTCCTGGAAGGCTTCCGCATGCGATCGGCCGGTGACGTGACCGTCCTCGGCGCCGATCCGGCTCGCGGGGACGAGCGGTGGCGTGCGCGCCTGGGCATCGTGCTGCAGTCCTGGCGCGACCACGGCAAGTGGCGGGTGCGGGAACTGCTGGCCCACCTCGGTTCGTACTACGCGCCGTATTCCACCGCCCTCGTCCGGCGGCCGTGGGACACCGACGAGCTCATCGCCGCGGTGGGGCTGACCGCGCAGGCGGACAAGCGGGTCGGCACCCTGTCGGGCGGCCAGCGCAGGCGTCTCGACGTGGCCGTCGGCATCGTGGGCAAGCCCGAGACGCTGTTCCTGGACGAGCCGACCGCCGGTCTGGACCCGGAGGCCAGGAACGAGTTCCACGGCCTGGTGCGCGGGCTCGCGGACGAGAGGACCACCGTTCTGCTGACCACGCACGACCTCGCCGAGGCGGAGAAGCTCGCCGACCGGATCCTCATCCTGGCCGGCGGCCGGATCGTGGCCGACGGCTCGGCCGAGGAGCTGTCCCGGCAGGTGTCGGGGGAGGCCACCGTGCGCTGGACCCGGGACGGGCGGGCCTTCGAGCGGGCGACGACCGAACCCACCCGGTTCGTCCGCCGGCTGTTCGAGGAGCACGGTGAGGCGATCGGCGGTCTCGAGGTGCGCCGGGCGAGCCTGGAGGACACGTACCTGACGATGGTGCGGGAGCTGGAGACGGAAAGCGGCCCCGGCGGGCGGGCGGCACGCGCTTTCGGGGAGGGACCGCGATGAGTCCGGTGTGGTACGCGGCGAGGGTGGGGGTGCGGCGCGGCCGGACGGAACTCCGGCAGACCTTCACCTCCGGCCAGGACCTGTTCGGGTACGTGCTCTGGACGGTCATGCTCATGGTGCCGATGTTCCTGCTCAGGGACGATCCGCTGAAGGGCGCGGGCATCTCCGCCGGCGCGTTCATGCTGCCGAGCATGGTGGGCATGACGCTCGCCTTCACCGGGGTGATGACCACGGCGCAGCTGCTCGCGACCGAGCGAGAGGACGGCACGCTGCTGCGGGCCAAGGCCGTGCCCCATGGCATGGTCGGCCTCCTGGTCGGCAAGATCGTCATGGTGTCGGGCACGGCTCTCGTCTCCATGGCGCTCCCCTTCGTCGTCGGCGTGTTCCTGGTGGACGGGGTGGCCCGGCAGGGCGGCGGAGCGCTGCTGACGCTGGTGTGGGTGGTGCCGCTGGGCCTCCTGGCGACCCTGCCCATGGGCGCCGTCATCGGCTCGCTCGTCGACAGCCCGCGCACCGTCGGCCTGATGATGCTTCCGGTGATGGGGCTGATCGCGGTCTCCGGAATCTACTTCCCGTTGTCGAAGCTGCCCGAATGGTTGCAGATCGTGGGGCAGGTCTTCCCCGTGTACTGGCTCGGCCTCGGTCTGCGGGCCGCACTGCTGCCGGCCGGGGCGGTCGCCGCCGAGGTCGGCGCGTCCTGGCGGTACCTGGAGACGGTGGGCGTGCTGGGCGCCTGGGCGGCCGCCGGGCTGCTCCTCGCACCGTCCGTCCTGCGCAGGACGGCCCGCCGGGAGTCCGGGGCCACGATGGCGGAACGGCAGCGTAAGGCGATGCAGCGGGTCGGTTAGTACTCCAGCCATCCTGTGCGTCCGTCACTCGCCCACGAACTCGGCTGGCGTGTCCAGGTGCACCGGGCCGTTGTGCGGTGGAGGCCCAGCAGGCCGGTGATGCCCCGTGCGGGCCGCCGTCGAGGCGGGGGGCCTCGGTGACCCCGGCTCGACGTCAGGGCTGCGCCGGGCGGCACGGTGACTGTGCGGCGCCGCCCAGTGCGGCCCGCGCCGCAACGGATGGGCGTTGCCGCCCAGTGCGGCCCGCCCCGCAACGGACGGGCGTTACGGACCGCCCCCGGTGAACATCTGTGGTGAGAGCCCGTCAACTCGCGCCGCGGACATGCACCTCGGCCTCCCGGGAGCAGCCCGCCGGGGCACGGGATCCCGAAGGTCGGCTCAGAGGCCGGCAGTCGCGATCACGCCGCGCTCGGCCCCGGTCACACCGCGCTCACCGCGTCGACCAGCTCCGCGAGCGCGTCGGCGAGGGCGTCCAGCCCGGGGCCGGCCGGGCCGCCCGGCTCGGTCATGTAGACGTCGCGGCGGATCTCGATCATCAGGGCACTGACCCGCGGATCCTTCCCGTAGTACGCCAGCGGGACGTACGTACCGGCGAACGGACTGTTGATTCCCGTACCGCCGAAGCCCGCGAACGCCCGCTCGGCGCCGAGCCGCAGCTCCTCCGGGGTGTGGAAACCGTCGCTGCCCAGGCAGATGGGCGGACGCGGGCCGTCGCCGTGCAGTTCGTACGGCAGAGGCTCGGTCGGGTACGAGTGCACGTCGACGACCACCGCCCGCCCCACCGTGGCCAGCCGTTCGGCCACCGCGTCGGTCATGGCGGCGGCGTACGGCTCGAAGTACTCCTCCACGAGCGCCCGCCCGTCGTACCCGGTCGGGCGCAGCTCCTCCCGGTGTGTGGTCCGCGTGTACACCGCGCCCATGCCGACCGACAGCATCTCCTCCCGCTCGTCCGGGAACCGCTCGGGGTCGACGACCAGCCGGGACAGCCGGTTGACGAACCGCCAGGGCGCGGTGGAGCAGCGCGCCGCGGCGGCCGCCGCGATCTCCGCCGTGTGCGAGTCGGTGATGTGGTCCAACTCCCGCTCCAGCGCGGGGTCGTCGAGCACGATGCCCTGCCGCACCGTCGCAGGTACCACCCGTGAGGAGTGCGGGACGTGGAGGATCACGGGGGAGTCGGGGGCTCCGGGGAGGAGTTGGAAAGAAGCCGACGTGTCGCTCATGTGTGGTGCCTTCTCCGCTGGTTGTCGTGGATCGTGCGTCGAGGGGCAAGCGCGCCTCTCGCCTGGTCGGCCGGACACGGGAACCGCGCTGCCCGACCACCCCGATAATCGTTTACGTCTTTCTTTCCTGTCAATTCGTTAACCAGCGCTTTCGTCGGTCGGGGAGTCGTTCGCGCCCCCGGCGCTCGCGGAACCGGCTCCGGGTACGGTGCCCGATGTACGGCACACGTACGTGACGGGCCACGGCGGAGAATCACCGAAGGACATGAACGTGGAGCAGTTCGCTGCGGGCAGGATTCTGCGCGGCAGGTACCGGCTGGAGCGGATACTGGGCAGAGGGGCGATGGGGCACGTCTGGCAGGGGACGGACGTGTATCTGGAGCGTCCTGTCGCGGTCAAGACCGTCGCCGCGGACCTTCTGGCCCTGCCCGACTGGCGCGGCACCGCCCTGGCCCGCTTCGAGAGGGAGGCCAAGGCCGCCGCCCGCCTGGACCACGCCAACATCACCACCGTGTACGACGCGGCCGTCACCGAGGACGTCTGCTGTTTGGTGATGCAACTCGTCGACGGAACGACCCTCGACAACGTCGTCGACGGCGCCGACGACGGCCGCCTGCCCGTGCCGGCCGCGGTCTCCGTGGCCGCGCAACTGTGCTCGGGGCTGTCCGCCGCGCACGCGGCCGGACTCGTGCACCGGGACCTGAAGCCCCAGAACGTCATGGTCCGCACCAGCGGCCTGGTGAAGATCCTCGACTTCGGCCTCGTGAAGGTGCTCTCGGACACCGACCCGCGGCTCACCATGACGGGCGAAGCGCTGGGCAACATCTGCTACGCCTCGCCGGAACTCCTTTCCGGTGACAGGCCGTTGGACGGCCGCAGCGACCTGTACGCGGTGGGCTGCCTGCTGCACCACATGCTCACCGGTCACCCGCCCTTCCGCGGCGAGGGCCCCGCCGAGCTGGTGACCCGGCACCTCACCGCGTCCCCGCCCCGGCTCGCCGACAGCGGCGTCGATGTCCCGGCCGCACTTCAGGACCTGTCGCACGCACTGCTCGCCAAGCGTCCCGAGGACCGTCCCGGCGGTGCGGTGGAGGTGTACGCGGCCCTCGCCCCGTACCTGCCGGCCCCCACTCCGGCGCTCGCGACCCGCAGGATGCCGCCGGAGGACCCCCGGCGGCCGTTCCTCGTGCCTCAGGGGCCTGTCGTGTCCCAAGGGCCCGTCGTGCCGCGTTAGCCGCAGCCGACCACGGCACGGCCTTCGGGGGCGGTCACGCCGCGGCCGGCGGCCGGACCCGGATCAGTTCTTCGAGGAACGGGCTCGGCTCTCCGTGCCAGAAGACGTCCAGGCTGTCCCGGGCGCGCGTGGCCGCGACGAAGAGCGGCGAGCGGGCGCGCTGCACCTCCGTCCGGAAGCGCGCAGGGCCGGTGGCGCGCCGCTGCCGGACGCTCGCGCGCGGCACCCGCCCGTCGGTCACCCCGGCGATGATCATGCGCTGGTACTCGAGTCCCTTGAAGCGGAACATCGTGCCGATGCGGACGCCGCCGCCCCCACGAGGCCCGTCCGGACCGATCCCCAGCGCCCGGATACCGTGCCGGGCCGGCGCGTACGCGACCTCACGAGCCATGTCGTCGGGCGGCACGGCGATGGCGATCCGCTCGTGCGGCACCTGGCCCCGGGACTCGATCGGCGCGGCGATCGCCTCGCGCTCGTCCTCCCCGTCGTTCGGCCCGTGCAGGTGGTCCGGGACCACCAGTGGCGCCTGGCCCTACGACGCGATCGGCAACGAGACCGCCGGCGCCTCCACCGACGACCACGCCCGTACCGCCGAGAGCTGCACCGACCACTCGCAGCTGAAGTCGATCACCATCCCTTGATCTTCGCAGGGAATCCCGGCCTTCGGGCCGGGCGGGAATGCGACCCTTGGTCCGGAGGCGCGAAGCGCCGGAGTTCTCCGCGCTTTCGTTCTGACGGTCAGGCCGGCCGCTTCTGGTTGTCGATGTGGTCCTTGACGATGCTCAGTGGTGCGCCTCCGCCTCGGCAACGACTCCGGGGATCGGTGCGCGTCCCGGCCCAGTTCTGCGGTGTGGCCGGGCTGAAGCCGTCCCGCCCGCCGACGGCGCGACCGGGAATCCCGGCTGGGTCCGAGCGGAACCGCCACCGCCTGCCCGGGTCCTGAACCGCGGCCGCCGAGGTTTCGGTGAAGCGGTGAACCGGACCCGTGTGCGCTCCCTTCCGGCACCACCCCGGCCGAAGCCTCGGTGGCCCGCTCGGAGGGCCGCCGGTCTGTGAGTTGAGGGAGGACAGGGGCGAGCCTACGGTGGGGAGGAGAAGGAGATCCGCCCCGCAGGGGCAGGCGCACCAGGTTCTGTGCACCCCTCCACACCCGTCCCCTTGGAGCAGCCGTGCGTACGCTCCGTCGAATCGCCCCGCCGGTCGTCCGACGCCTCGGACTGACCCTGGTCACTGCCACCGTCGCCGTCACGCTCGGCGCCGCACCCCTCGCGGCGGCTCCCGCCGCTCCGCTCGCCCCGCGGAACATTCCGGCCGCGCCCAACCAGGCTCCCCAGCCGTTCCTCTTCACGTACACGTTCAACAACCACCTGGTGATCGGCGGCGGCAACTTCACCGTCGGAGGTCGCGTCTACGTCGCGGTCAAGTTCAACAACGGCAATGTCTTCTTCGCCCGGAACGTGATCGCCCGGACGCACCCCATCACGCCGGGCGGAGCCGTCTACGTCGAGACGACGGTCGCGTCTCCTTGCGCGCCGGGCACCCGCAACGGCTATGCCCAGGCGTACGACTGGACCACCCGGACGTGGTCGCCGCGGCTGCCGGTCCCGATCTGTGTGCGGTTCGACTAGCGTGACCGCGTCGGGGACCTCGGAGTTCCCCGCTGCGACGGCATGGCCGACGCGCATGCTCGGTGCTGTCCCGCAGGCCGATGCGGCCGTCGGGTGTCCGCCGCCCCGCGTTTTCGCTCCGGGGGGCAAGTCCCTTCTCCGACCGCGCAGATCGCGCGCGGGCAACCCGGACGGCACGACAGCGGTACGGGTGCGGGACCGGTGGGCCGGGCCGCGGGACGGCACCGGGCAGGTGGTCCACAACCGGTCGTCACCCGCGCGTTCCCGCCGTCGGTCAGTCGTCCTGACCGCCCGGACGGGCGGGCGCCCCAAGTCCTCGCATAGCGGTGATGCGGACGGCTGACTAGACTGAGCGGCAGGGGATTTCCCGGGCATGTGTACCGGTCGACGCGGCCACCGCGACTGGGGTGGGGTGGCCGCCCGCTTCCGCAGTGGTGGTGTGCCCGCTGCGCAACAGTTGAAAAATCAACGCCAACTCCGACGCTTCCAAGGAGGCGGAGTCATGGTGAGTGTTCTCAAGCGTCGCGGTGCCACAGCCGTCGTGTCGGCTCTGCTGGCCGCGGGAACCGTTACCGTCCCGGTCACCGCGGAGGCCGCGCCGCCGCAGTCCGCCGGCAAGGCCGTCACGAATCCCGCCGTCCTGCCGATGCAGAACCTCGTCCTCAACAGGAACGTGACCTTCGGCGGCGGTGTGCCCGTCGGCGGCTGGTACTCCTTGAGCGTGTTCCCGAGCGGCAGTTACTCCTATTCCGGTCACATGCACGTCTCGGGCGCGCCCAGCTACAACTTCGCCGGTGTGTGTGTCGTCCGCTTCACCAACGGCACGACCTTCGTGTTCCAGACGTCCGGCCGGCTGCACGGGACCTTCGAGTCGGGCTCCCGCGACCACGACTGGAACAGGAGCGCCTCGCGACAGTCCATCCGTGACGCCTGGCGTGACTCGGGCGGAGGCTGGAACGTGCGTTGCGTCAACCGCGTCGACATCGACGTCAGGGCTCTGGTCAACTCGACGGTGGAGGCGGTGGGATACGCCGCGAAGGTCATCGCGATCGTCGCCTGAGCGCCGGTCGCCTGAGTGCCGGTCGTCCGGGCCGTGGTCGTTCGAGCTGTCGCACCCCGGGCGGCCGTCGGCCGGACAGCCGTCACCTGAGCGTCCGTCAGACGGATCGAGGCACCGGTCGCCGACCAGGATCCGCTGCCCGTACCCGGGTTCCCGCTCCCGCACCACCTCTTCGAGCACGGCGGGCGGACAGGTGCCGACGCCGGAGGCGGCGACGGCGCTGAGGAACGCGTCCGGGCTGGGCAGCCGGCCGGGCCGCCCGGCCCGGACGGCTCCGCCGGTGTCC
The DNA here is from genome assembly GCF_043198675.1 of Streptomyces sp. NPDC048734. NCBI lineage: Bacteria > Bacillati > Actinomycetota > Actinomycetes > Kitasatosporales > Streptomycetaceae > Streptomyces > Streptomyces sp. NPDC048734. The sequence continues at coordinate 12,489 of NZ_JBICUZ010000021.1, forward strand.
GGGTCGTGCACCGTACGGCGCGGCGGCGGGCGACCACCGGTCGGTGGGTTCCCGTCTCCGCGCGACCGCGCCCGTCGTCGGCGCGGAGGCCGTGCCGGGAGTCCTGCCGCCCGTCGAGCCGGGCGTCCCGGCCCCGATGCCGAAGGAGAACGACGTCATGGAGGGTATGCGCGATCGTCGTGGTGCCGCAGTCGTCGAGGCGGCTCCACGGACGGCGGGCGGGACAGTGCGCCACGAGGTGGCGGTGGCATGCGCGTCGGCCGTCTCTCGGCTCCGTTCCCGGCGCAGACCCCCGATGACGGCGGGCCTCGCGCTGTCGACGGTCCTCGCCGCCGTCACCCTGACTCCGGGCACCGCCCCACAAGCTCAGGCCGTGATCAGCGTGAGCCCGAGTGCGGCCCCGGCTTTCACCAGGTGCATGAACACCTACCGGGCCGAGGACGGCAGCGGCGACCCCCTCGGTATCGTGCGGGACCTCGAGTTCTCCCCGCACGAGGTGCGCATCGTACTGAACAACGGCATCCCGCAGGGTTCGGGTGACACGTTCGCGAGGCCGACCGACGACCGCTGGGACAAGGCGCAGAACGGGTCGGGCACAGGCAGCGTCATCTGGTGGAACAGTGTGGACACCCGGCCGCTGAGCGACGGTACCCGCAGCGAACCCTGCGCGCAGCTGTACCACGAGATGGCTCACGCACTGGACATGTCCCGCGGCACCCTCAACCTCCACCCGTGCCGTGGAGCCCCCCGTATACAGACCGATGAGGTCGTGGCCGTCTTCGCGGAGAACGCCTACCGCACGTACAGGGGCCTGCCCGTACGTACCACGTACGGTACGGAGTCCGGCCCGGCGCAGCTGCCGAACTCCGTGGACGACTGCTACTAGCTGTCGGGTCGGGGCGCACCGGACACGCGTCCGCGACCGCGCGTGAGATCACGGCCTCCCGGTCGCCCGTGGTCGACGACCGGGTCCGGCGTTCGGCGTCCCGGTCCGGCGTCCCCGTCCGGGGCTCCTGGAGCCGACGCGAGGTTCGGGGGAAGGGGGAGGCGGTCAGGCCGGGTCGCCGACGTCGTGCTCGCTGCGCGGGGCCTCCGGTGCCTCGCAACTCCCGGGAGCGGCCATGGCCCGCAGGGGACCCGTGGTCACCGTCCCGGCGGCAGGACGGCGGGGGTGACGCGCCGCCGGGCGACCGCCGAAGGCCGCCTGGCCGACCGCCCGACGCGGTGCCCACCACCGCCCACACCGCCCTGCCGGGTCCCGAACGGCGGTCGGTGACGCCCCAGTCGTCGGCCAGGGCGGTGACCAGGAGCAGGCCGCGGCCGGACTCGGACTCGGCGTCGGGGACCGTGGGGGCGGCGGTGACGGCGGGCCGGTGTTCCGCGCGGGTGCCGGAGACCTCCACGCGCAGCCGCCCGCCGTCCGCCTCGGCGGCCAGCCGGACGTGGAAGTCCCGGCCGGGAACCCGCCCGTGCCGTACGGCGTTGGCGCGCAGCTCGGCGGTGATGAGCGCCGGCGTCTCGTTGACGTGGCCGTCGCAGGGGTGGCCCCAGGAGTCCAGGCAGTGCGCGACGAACAGCCGGGCCAGGCGGGCGCCTCGCGGGGTCGAGGTGAAGGAGAGGGCGAGCTCGGTGGCCGCCGTGGCACCGGGGAGGGCCGATGCCGCTGGGAGGAGGGGCTGTCGCCTGAGACACGGGAGTGGATGCGGTGGGGCCGGGAGTGGGGATTGCGGGATGGTGGTCCCGCCCCTCGGGGTGCGGAGGCGGGTGGTCCCGCCCCTCGGGGTGCGGAGGCGGGTGGTCCCGCCCCTCGGGGTGCGGAGGCGGTGGAAGGTCAGGAGGACGAACCGCCACCCGGTGTCCGCGGCGCCGCGTCCCGCTCCGGAAGCAGCTGTCCGCCGGTCAGCCCGCCCGCCAGCAGCCGTGCCGTCTCCTCCGCCAGCCGCGTCGCCCGCCGGGCCCCGGCCCGCAGCTCGTGCACGTGCCGGAACGCCTCCCCGTACCGCCGCTGCTCCTCCAGCGGCAGCAGCGGCACGCGCAGCCGGCCCGGGCTGACGGTGAGGACCGTGCTGCCGGTCGACGCGCCCGCGATGTTCTCCTCCGCGCCCAGGAACCCGGCGAGGAACCAGGCGTCCAGGCGGGCCGGGTCCGGCCGGAAGAGGTGGAGGTGCGGGCCGGGCAGCGCCCCGGCCTCCTCCTCGCCCGCGACCCGCGCCATCGGGCCGTCCGCGCCCGCGACCGCCCGTACGAGGACGTCCCCGACGGCGACCACGGGGGCCGTGTCGTCGTACAGCCCCGTCGGCTCTCCGGTGGGACCCGACCCGGTCGCGACGTCCGAGCCGGTGAGCACCGGCCGCGTCTCCGGTCTCCCAACCGCGCCGGTCCCTGCTGCGGCCTGCGCCCGGGTGCGCACACTGTCCGGCACCGTCCGCAGCAGGGTGAGCGCCCCGCCGCGCGAGAGGTCGGCCGCCGTCGCCGTCCGCCACTCGCGGGCCGCGGCGCCCGCGCTGCTCCACTCCTCGTGACCGGCCGCCCGCGCGAGGGACTTCGCCGCCTCGACGAGCTCCCGTCGCGTCGCCCCGACCTCCGCCGACAGTTCCGCCGGATCGACCTCGGCCCGCGACGCCCGTACGAGACGCGCCGGAGTCAGGTCCACCACGTCGTCCAGCAGGTCCAGCACACCGACCGCGTGCGCGACACCGGGCTCGCCCTCGAAGGTGTCCGGGCTCTCCGCGAACGCCCGCCACGCACCCAGGACCCGTGCCGTGAGCCCGTCCCAGTCCAGGGAGGCGGACCGGCCCCCGCCACCCCGCGCGCGGCCGGCTCCGGCCGTACCGCCGCCTCCCGCACCCGTCGACATGTCCGCCGTGTCCACGAACAGCACCGACCTGCGCTCCGGGCCGCCCGGCTCGGGCCGTTGCAGCACCCAGATCTGCAGACCGACGTGCAGCGGCACCGACGCGCCCGCCGGCAGGGCGATCACCGCGCGCAACGCCCCGCCGCGCACCAGCTCCGTCCGCACACGGCGGCCCGACGTGCGGCCGGCCGTGGCCGGCGGCAGGATCAGGGCCGCGTGGCCGCCGGGAGGCAGGTGCGCGAGCGCGTGCTGCACCCACGCCAGCTCCGACTCGGCGCGGGGCGGGACGCCGTACGCCCAGCGCGGGTCGTACGCCAGCTCGTCGTGACCCCAGTCCCGGACGCCGAACGGCGGGTTGCACAGCACCGCGTCCGCGACCAGGCCGGGGAAGGCGTCCGCGCGCAGGCTGTCGCCGGCGCGCACGGTGACCGTGGCCTCCGGGGCCGTCAGCATCAGGCTCACGGCGCTGCGCCGGGCCTGCACGGGCAGCGTGTCCTGGCCGTACAGCTCGCGCACGCCCCGCCGGGCGGCGGCCGCCAGCAGGGTGCCGCTGCCGCAGGCCGGGTCCAGGACGCGGACCGGGGAGCCGGGGATCAGGCCGGCCAGCAGGTCCGCGAGCGGCTCGGGCGTCCGGTACGCGCCGGACGCGGCGCTGTCCTCCAGCTCCCGCTCCGCGAGCACGCCCAGCGCGGCCTGACCGCCCTCGTCCCGTACACACGCGTACAGCGCCCGCAGCACCGCCGCGTCGTCCGCCGCGAAACGGACGGCGTCCCCGGCCGGTACGGCGTCCGAGGCGGTGGCGGCGGCCACGTCGTGCTGCGCGCGGCTGACGAGGTCCGGGTCCGGCAGCCGTGCGGCGGCCGACAGCTCCTCCGGCGACCGGCGCGCCGCCGCGAGGACGAGGAGCAGCAGGTCGGACGTGCCACCGCCGCCCTGCGCGTGCAGGCGCAGGGTCGTCCGCAGCTCCTCCGACGGGCTCGCCGCCGAGACGTGGCCGCGCGAGGCGAGCCACGAACGCACCGCCTCCAGGTCGTACAGCGGGCTGCTGTCTGTGCCGCCGGACGGCGCCGGGAAGTCGTCGTGCCGACGGCGCCAGTTGCTGACCGTGGCGCGCGTGACCCCCGCGATGCGGGAGATCTCGGCGGCGGTCACCTGGGCGGAGGACTGGGGCATGGGGGAGCTCCGGCTCTCTGGCTGGCGGGCGGCGGACGTCGACAACCTACAGCGCCCGTCAAATCAATCGATGTGATTGACGATGCTTTCGCTTTCGGCTGCATGCTTGCCTCGAAACCCTTCCGAGGTGACGAGCGCCGCTTGGCGCGGAGCGCGCCGATCGTCCGAAAACCGGCGGCGGTTCCCGGGACGAGGCGGCGGGGACCGTCGCCGCACCGCGGCTCGGACCCACGGTGACGGGTTCCCGAGCTCCACGGTCGCCCGGCCCGGCGTCGGTCCATGCCGACGCCGGGTCAGGGCGTCACAGTGCGGTGAAAAGGGTGCCTCGTTCGCGCAGCCGGGTGAGTGCCAGGTCCAGCGCCTTCACGGTGTGGGAGCGGTCGCCGCCGCCGTCGTGGCAGAGAACGATGTCGCCCGGGCGGGCCCGCGCGACCCGCTCGGCGATACGGTCCGCGGGGGGCTCCCGCCAGTCCTTGGGATCGACCGTCCAGTCCACGGGGGTCAGACCGTGGTCGCGTGCGGCCGCCAGCACACGACGCGACCAGCCTCCGGCCGGAGCCCTGAACAGAGCGGGCCTGACGCCGGTCTCGCCGCTCACCACCCGCTGGGTCTCGTCCATCTCCCGGGCGACGGCCGCCGCCGGCAGCGCGGCGAACGGCTGGAAGTGCGAGTACGAGTGGTTGCCCAGGTGATGGCCGGCGGCCAGGACGCGCCGCAGCAGCCCGGGGTGTTCCCGGGCACGCTCGCCGACCACGAAGAACGTGGCCTGCACGGCGTGGGCGGCGAGCACGTCGAGCAGGGCCGGTGTCCACGTGGGGTCGGGACCGTCGTCGACGGTGAGCGCGACGGGCCTCGCCCCGCTCCACGGCCCGCCGGCGTCGACCGTCGCCCTGTCCCACGGCCCGCCGGCGTCGGCGGCCGTTGCCGTACCCCTGCCGGGGACCGGTCCGGCGACCGCGGTGTCGTGCGGCACGTGGAACACCGGGCCGCGCGCGAGGAGGGGCCCCCTCCCGTCGTGGCCCGCCTTCCCGGTGCGCAGCGCCTCGGCGCGCCGCACGATGCTCCACGCCACCTGGGAGCCCAGGGCGCGCAGGGCCGCGGGACGCGTGTCAGGCGACACGGGACACCTCCTCGGTGACCCCGGACGCGGCCCGGTCGTGGCCGGGCCGGGCCCACCGGAGGGCCGACAGCGCCGCACCCGCGCCGACGATCTCCGTGACCGTGCAGCACACACGGCTGGCCAGGGCCGCCGCTCCGGCCTGCGCCCAGGGCAGGTCGGCCGTCAGGACCACCATCAGGACGACCTCGCGCACGCCCGCACCACCGGGTACCACCAGGGCGGCCGCTCCCGCCGCCGCGGCCAGGGCGAACCCTCCCACGCACAGGGCGAGGGAACCCGCCGGGGGCGCCCCGAGCACCACCGCGATCATCCACAGGTGCGCGCCGCCGACGAGCCAGGACAGCACTTCCCAGACGACCGCACGGCGCAGGTCGCCGTCCGCGACCCGCAGGTCCGGCGCGGGACGGCGCAGCAGCCGGGCCGCCCGGCCGGCCACGCGTACGATGACGCCCGGCCTCCGCAGCAGCACCGCCAGGGCGAGGGCCACCGGCAGCAACCACCAGGCACCGTCGCCCATCACGCGCGGTGCCGCCAGCGTTCCCACCACCGCGGCGGTCAGCAGCACCACCACGGAGTTGAGGACGTAGGCCGTGACCATGCGCTGTGCGGTGACTCCGTGTCGGCGCCCGAGATGCACTCCGGCCAAGGCGCTCCAGAAGGGGCCGGGCAGGTACTTCCCGAGGACGGTCGCACCGAAGATCTGGCACGTGGGACCCCAGGACAGCGGGCTGCCCAGACCGGTGACCGTGCTGCGCCAGGAGGCCATGCTCAGGGCCAGCCCCGCCAGGTTGACCACGGCCGAGCCGACCAGCCAGGGGGCGGCGCCGTCACGGGCGAGCAGCTCCCCGATGACATCACCGCTGCCCCCGAGGGCCCGCCACATCCCGTACCCGGCGCCGGCGATCAGCGCCGCGGCCAGGAGGGGCCGGAGCAGCGCGGTCCAGCCGCGCCTGCCCGCCGGCGTTCCGTCGGCGCCTTCCGGCGTACCGCCGTCCGGCGGCCGGGCTCGGTCCCGCACGGCCCGTGTGCGTGCGCCGGCCTGGACGCCGGGCTCCCGAGCCGGGACGGCCGGTACCGCGGGATGTCCGGAGTCCGGCTCCCCGGGGGCTCCCCCAGGCGCTCCGTGCGACTGCCCGGGAAGGGGCATGCCGGTCTGTCCCGGGTGAGTGACAGGCGCGTCCCTGGTGTGGTGCACGGCTTCGGTCATCCCGTTCGTCCTTCGATCGCGTCGGGCCTGCCGACGCCCGGGCCCGCACCGGACCCGGCGGGGAGGTCCGTGCCGCGGGACGGACTGCCGGCGACCCTGCCGAAGCCGGGGTCGAACCTGCTGCGCAGCCAGCCCGTGCCGGCGCCGAGCGCGATCTGCAGGTTGACCAGCAGGTGCAGTCCGACGAACAGCGGCAGGAAACCGAGCCCCCGCCGGCGCCGTACGAAGCGCAGCAGGGACGGATCGGCGCAGGCGAACGCCAGGATCCCGAGGACGGGAAGCACACCGAGGGGCGCCGCGAGGACGACGGCCGGCACGGTGGCGACGGTGAACGTGGCCGCCGCCACCCCCGCCATGCTGTTCGCCCGCAGCGCTCCGGGGCGGCGGCGGTGGGCGGCGGCGAAGGGGAGCAGGTACTGCGCCCGCCGGAACTGCTCGCGCAGCATGGGACCGAGCCGGTGCTCCTCGTCGTGGGCGGCGACCACCTGGTCGGTGAGCAGGATGCCGTAACGGGCGGAGAGCCGTTCGCTGTACTCCACGTCCTCGCTGTCGCGCAGCGCGGGATGGAAGGGGCCGACCTCTTCGAAGACCCGGCGGGGTACGGCCGCCGCGGCGAAGAACGCGGTGGGGGTCGGACCCACTCCCTTGAGGCGCCAGTGATGGGCGTGCAGGGTGCGGTACCACTCGACCGGCCCGTGGTCCACGAGGGGTACGGCGTCGATGATGCCGTGCACACAGCCGAGTCCGGGGTCCGCCCGGAGCAGCCGTACGGCGTTCTCCAGCGAGTCGGGGGACAGGGCCTGGTCGGAGTCGAGGAAGAACAGGATGTCGCCCCGTGCGGCGGCGGCCCCGGCGTTGCGCGCGGTGGAGACACCGCGGTTGGTGTCGGCGCGCAGGACCCGGCAGCCGAAGCGCTCCGCGACGGCGACGGAGTCGTCGGTGCTCGCGTCGTCCGACACGATGATCTCGAACGGCTGGAGGGTCTGCCGGCGCAGGGAGGCCAGGCACAGTTCCAGCGTCTGCGCGTAGTTGTAGTTGGGGATGACCACGGACACCCGGGGAGACGCGCCGCCGGGATCGCCGGCGCCGTCACCGGGAACGGCCGCCGCCGTGGGGTCGGTGCCGGTCACAGGGACACCTCCAGGATCTGCGCTCGGTGATCGGACAAGCTGTTCATGTCGTCGAGGCGGTAGTCGTCCACGGTGACCGCGCCGGTGGAGAACGCCCAGTCGAGCCGCCACAGGCCGAGGACCGGGACGAGTTCGTTCCAGGTACGGGGGTAGAGACCGCCGCCGCTGTCCGCCGCGTCGCGCAGGGTGGCGCGCAGCTCGTCCATCTCGCCCATCACGGGGCTGCTGTTGAAGTCCCCCGCGACCACGGCGGCGGCACCACGTCGGCGCTGCTCGCGCAGTTCCGCCTCGAGCCCTTCGAACTGTGCCGTCCGGGTCCGCTGCCGCTCCCGCAACATGCCGAAGAACGAAGGGGAGACGAGGTGCGGTCCGGGATCGATCTGCACGGGGATGTGGACGTTGTACAGGGACAGGGGCCGGCCGTTCACCCGGATGTCGACGCGGAGCGTCTTCACCGCGCGGTACACCTCCAGCCACGGCGCGTCGGGCCGGTCGGCGACCGCGCTGCCCGGGCCCACCAGTTCGTGTCCGGTCACGGGGAAGCGGGACAGCGTGATCAGCTCACCCCGGGAGACGACGTGATAACCGGGGAACTCACGGCTGATGCGCGCCAGGTCGTCGACCGGCCTCAGGTTCTCCTGCCGGTGGTCGATCCCATGCACGTACTCCTGCAGCAGGTAGACGTCCGCCCGCTGGGCCCGCAGCGTCGCCCAGAACCGGTCGGTGTCGACGTCCTGGCCCCACCAGGTGGTGTTCCAGGAGACGACGCGCAGGTCACCGGTGGCGGACGAGCCCTGGTGGGTCAGCGCGGACAGCCGTATCCCGTTGCGGGGCCAGCCCACTGCGGCCGAGACGAGCGCCAGGCAGCACACCAGGAGCAGGGCCGTACCGCGCGGGCGGCGCCCCGGCGCCGTACGCCCGCGGAGCCCCGGACCCGCAACGGAACCGGAGACCGGTGTGCCGGCGCCCGCCGGGGCCACGCCGTCCGCCGGGACCACACCGCTCGCCGGGACCACGCCGCCCGACGTGTCGGAACCCTCCTCGGCTCCGCTCGCGACCGCGACGTCGGCTCCCCGCTCGCGCCGCCTGTTCCGCCGCAGCGCCAGGACACCGGCTGCCGCGATCAGCAGCACCGGCACCAGCAGGAAGGTCACGGGCGGCACCAGATCGGGTGCCAGCATCACCCACCACCGGCCGCTGATCAGACGCTGCAGCACCGTGTAACAGGCCCACAGCACGGCCAGAGTCACCAGGAAGCGGACCGCACGGCCTTGCCCGGTACGGCCCTGCCCGGGACGGCTCGTACGGGCCCGTTCCGCGCTGTCCGGACCGGGCTCCTCGAGGACGGTGCCCCCGGGAGCCGGCCCGTGGAAGACGGTCACAGGGCGGCCGCGGCGGACGGGACCGCCTGGTCGCGGTCGTACAGCCTGCGAAACGACGGGGAGAGCAGCCAGTGCACCGCGCCGAAGGCCACTCCCGCCACGACGGTGAGGTTGAAGGCCAGTTGCACGCCGAAGAAGGCGGGCATGAACAGCGGTCCGCGCCGCGCGGCGACGAAACGGTACATGCCGAAGTCGAGACCGATGACGGCGCCGAACAGCAGGGCCGGCAGCGCCCACCCGGCCGCCCCCAGCACGACCGGAGCCGCCAGCGACACCACCGCCAGCGCGGAGGCGAGGCTCGCCCAGGAGCGGGAAGCCGTCTCGAAGCCCTTGGCGAACCGCTTGCGCCGGGCGTAGAGCGGGACGCGCAGCCGCCCCCGGGTGAAGATCTTCCGCACCAGCGGCCACATCTCGTGATCGTCGTCGTGCGCGCCCCGGACGGCCGGGGTGAGCAGCAGGTCGTAGCGCTGGCTGAGCCGCTGCCCGTAATCTATCTCCTCGGTCTGCCGCAGCTTCGGGTTGAACGGGCCGATCTCCTCGAAGACCTCCACGCGCATGGCGCACATGGCGGAGATCAGGAAGCTCACCGTGCCCTCGGAACTGGTCCTCCAGTAGTACGCCTGGAGGCAGCGGCACTCCTCGACGAGACTGTCCCGGATCAGCGGCTCGGGCTCGTACATGCCGCACACCGCGCCGACCCCCGGGTTGTCCCGCAGCAGGTCGACGGCGGCGCGGACGGCGCCGGGGCTCAGCGCCACGTCCGAGTCGAGGAAGAAGAGGATGCTGCCGCGGGCCCGGGCGGCTCCGGTGTTGCGGGCGACGGCGACTCCGCTGTTGGTGCCGGTGCTCACCACGGTCACACCGTGGGACTGCGCGATCTCCGCGGAGCCGTCCGTGCTGCAGTCGTCGACGACGATGATCTCCAGGTTCGGGTAGTCCTGGTCCTTGGCGGACCGGATGCACAGGCCCAGGGAGCGCCCGTAGTTGTAGTTGGGGATGATCAGGGAGACCAGTGGTTCTTCCATGGGGTCCTTACTTTCTTGACTCTTCGGTTCGTGCCGCCGACCGCCGGTCCGCCGTGTCCCGGTGCCGCACGGCCCGTGCCGCCGCCGCGCACCCGGCCCGCTTTCTTCTCGCCGGTCGCGAAGGGACCTCGCGAGCGCCTGGGCGCGGCCGGGGGCGGCGGGACACACAAGGGACAGCGGACACGAGGGGGAGAAAGGAGCGGTGGAGGCTGTGGCGCCGGCGGCCGTGGAGGTCGGGGGTGGCGCGCCCGCGGGGCGTCGTGCGGGCCTCAGGAGAGCAACATGAAGGCACCGGCCCACACGAGGCCGCAGCCGACCATCAGCCGGTCCCGGAACAGCGTGCGCACCGGGTCGGCGCCGCCGCCGCCCACGAGCAGCAACTGCAGGTAGCGGCAGACGGCGAACACCGAGGTGCCCAGCGTCAGGAAGACGAGAGCCGTGGCTTCGGGGCTCTCGTCGGGAGCGGCCGTCAGGTAGATCCCGAGGGCCACCGCGGACAAGGTGGCGCTGACCAGGGTGAGGTAGTCGATGAACTGCACCGAGTACCCGGCGAGGGCGGGCCGGTGCTCCCCGCCGACGTCGAGGAGTTCCCTGCGACGCTTGCCGAGTGCGAGCAGCAGACAGCCGGTCAACACCGTCAGCAGCAACCAGGACGACGGTCGGGCGCCCAGCGCCAGGTAGCCCTGGACGGCGCGCAGGACGAAGCCCACGGCGACCACGAAGGCGTCGACGAGTGACACGTGCTTCAGCCGGTAGCTGTAGGCGAGGTTGAGCGCCAGGTACACCAGCACCGGCCAGGCCCGTTCCACGGAGGCCAGGGCGACGCCCGCCGCGAGGGCGGCGCAGACCACGGCCAGGTAGGTCCAGGCCGCACCCGGGGACAACTCGCCGGAGGCCAGCGGACGGTGGCTCTTGGCGGGGTTCAGGCGGTCGCGCTCCCGGTCGAGGATGTCGTTGAGCACGTAGACGGCTATCGAGGCCAGGGTGAACAGGGCCGTCGCCGCCAGCACCGCGAGCGCCGCCTGCGCCGTGCCCCGGTGCAGGAGGACCGCCGGCAGGGCGATGACGACCGGGTTCTTCGCCCACTGGTAGGGCCGTGACAGGCGCAGCAGCGCACGGGGGACGCGCAGCACGCGGTGCAGGGGGCCCGCGGGCGGTAGCGCCACCGGGGGAGCGCTGTGCGCGGCAGGCGCCGGGAGGACGACGGTGGGGGTGGGCGCCGTGGCGGCGGGGGCGCCGGGGACGGTGGGGGTGGGGGCGCCGGGGGCGGTGGGAGCGGACGAGGCGGGAGCGGGGGTTGAAGGGAGGGGGGACACCGTGGAGTTGACGCCGGGCATGACTCTCCTCAGGACCGATGTGAGGGGCGGGGGTGCGCGAATGCTCTCGAGCCGGTCTCACAACGGTTCAGAAGACCGCCTTCGCCAGCTTGAGCGCTCCCTGACCCCAGGCGTCGCGGCTGGTCCTGCCGCCCGCTCCGGCACCACCGCGGCGTGGCTGCGACCGCCACCAGGCGAAACTGCGCAGGATGGCCTCGCGGTTGGAGTGACGCGGCGTGAAGCCCAGCCGCTCCTGCAGGCGGGTGATGTCCATGTAGGAGTCCATGCGCAGCTTGTGGATGAGTCGCATGTAGACGGGGGAGAGACGGGCCCGGGCGAGCAGCTCCAGGGTCGCCACGGCGGGTCTCATCGGCAGTCCGACGACACGCTTGCCGTGCCCGGCGGCGTCGAGCACCGTCTGGAAGTCCTCCCGCAGGGTGCCGAACGCCGCGGAGCCCACGTTGAATTCCGTGTTGACGTCCTCCGCGGGGGCCTCGGCGGCCAGCAGGACGACGTCGATGAGGTCCTCGACGTCCAGCATCTGGCTGCGTACGCGGCCGTCGCCGAGCACGGGGAAGTGGTGTCCCTCATCGGCCCATTCGAAGAGCATCGCGAAGATGCCCAGACGTCCCGGCCCCAGGAACGTCTTCGGGCGGAGCACGGGGACGACCATGCCGTCGGCGCGGGCCTTCTCCACCAGCTCCTCGGCCCGGGCCTTCGCCGTGCCGTAGGGATCGATCGGCCGGCGGGGGTGGGTCTCCGGCGTCGGCACCTGGGTGGGCAGTCCGTACACGGACCCCGTCGACAGATGGACGACGCGCGGCACGTCCTCGCTCGCCGCCGCGGCGAGCACCGTGCGCGTTCCCCCGACGACGATGGAGTCGATCTGGGCCTGGGGATAGCTGGGGAGGGCCGAGGCGCTGTGCACCACCAGGTCGGCGCCCTTGACGGCCTGCCGCAGCAGAGCGGCGTCGCGGATGTCGCCCGTGACCAGCCGGGCGGCAGGTGAGTCGGCGCGGTGCGCCAGATCGATCCCTACGACCTCGCAGCCGCTCTCGGCCAGCCGCCGCACCAGCGCGGTGCCGAGCATGCCGCTGCTGCCCGTGACCACTACGCGGTCAAGCACGTCGGCATCTCCGTCTGTGCGGCGTTGAGGAGGAGGTGGTTCGCGCCGTGGCTCACGGAGAGAGCCGGCTCCGGCAGCGTCGGCGTGACGACGGCGGGAGCCCTCCGGCATACGACTCCGGCATATGCCGGAGCTGGAAGCATGGGTGTGGGGGCGAGCTGATTCACGCTGATTCCGTTCGTTGCGTCGTGCGAAGAGATCGGTGAACGCTGGAGCGGGACGCCCGTCGGCGCTGGCGGGCCGTCGCACCGGAACGATGACACGGAGTCAGGTGCCAGGTGAAGGAACATCACGATCTGACGAGGCGTCAGCGAAAGCATGCAGCCGATGTCGGGCCACCGTCGGCCGTGTCGGGCGGATGACGCGCGGGCGGCGCGGGCATGTCGACTTCGCATTGGGCGTGGGAGCGCTTCCACGGCTTTGTCCGTTTTGCTGGACAACGATGTCGGCAACGTTGCCGATGCGGGCACGAAAGCCGCATGTCAAGACCCCGCATCGGGCACGCGAGAAGTGACCAGAAAGGTTCCATGTGATCACCGGGGGTGATGGCGCTCTTGTGCGCAGGCGTCGCCGAACCCCTAAGGTCCCCTCGTATGAACGCCTTGCAGCACAGAAAGCTGGGACACAGCGACATCGAGGTCGGAGCACTGGGATTCGGGTGCTGGGCGATCGGCGGTGAGTGGCAGGACCCCGACGGCAATCCGCTCGGGTGGGGCAGGGTCGACGACGACGAGTCCGTCGCCGCGGTGCACCGGGCGCTGGACCTCGGCATCACCTTCTTCGACACGGCCGACACCTACGGCGCCGGTCACAGTGAACGTGTCCTCGGACGAGCCCTGCGGGGACGACGCGACGAGGTCGTCATCGCGACCAAGTGGGGCAACACCTTCGACGAGCACACCCGGACCCTCACGGGCACCGACGACTCGCCCCACTACGTCCGCCGGGCGCTCACGGCCTCCCTGGAACGTCTCGGCACCGACCACGTGGACCTGTACCAGCTCCACCTGTCCGACGCGCCCCTCGACCGGGCCCTCGAACTGCGGGACGCCTGCGAGGAGCTGGTGGGGGAGGGGTTGATACGCGGCTACGCGTGGAGCACGGACGACCCGCGCAGAGCCGCGCTGTTCGCCGACGGCCCGCACTGCTTCGCCGTCCAGCACGCGGCCAACGTGCTGCAGGACGCGCCGGAGATGTTCGCGCTCTGCGCCGACCGGGACCTCACGAGCATCAACCGCAGTCCTCTCGCGATGGGACTGCTGGCCAAGAGGACGCAGGCGGACGGCGGACCCGTCGACGCCGGCGACATCCGCGCGGTGCCCCCGGCCTGGCTCACCTGGTACGGCGAGGGCGGAGTGCCCGCTCCCGCCTGGGCGGAGCGGGTGGCGGCCGTCCGGGAGGTGCTGACCAGCGGTGGACGCACGCTGGCCCAGGGCGCACTGGCCTGGCTGTGGGCCCGTAGCCCGCACAGTCTGCCGATCCCCGGGTTCCGCTCGGTGGCCCAGGCGGAGGAGAACGCGGCAGCCGTGGCGCACGGGCCGCTGAGCGAGGAGCAGATGAAGGAGATCGAGGAGCTGCTGAACGGCTGACGACCGTGTGCCCGGACGTGTCGTGGCGCGCCGGGGAACCCCGTTGCGCCGGATGAACGCAAGCGCTCCCCGAGGGGGAGGTTCGTGATTCCTTCCGGCCGGGGGGGGGCTTCGGGGCGATGGCGTCGGTGTGGGCGACGCCCCGGCCGCGTACGGGACGGATGAGCACGGGGGCCGGTGCCGGTCCCCGTCACGCGTCGGGCCCACGGACGCGGCCGGCCGAGCACGCGTGAAGGCGGGGCCGTCCGAGCGGTTCGCGGTCGTCGACCGGCGAACTCCGGGCGGCCCGCCCGGTTGTGTACGCCTGCCACCCCGGGCATCTCTGGTCACACGTTCGGGTGAGGTCACCGGCGGCGGGCACGCTTCGGACCGGTGGCCCGTTTGATCCAGCGACGAGGACATCTCGGTCGCGTTCATCACGCTCATCGTGTTCAACGCATTCATCCTTCATCGCGGCAAACGGGGGCACACATGAGTCTGGCTTTCCGTCGCAACCCGGACGGCACGACCACCGGTCGGAACGAGGGGTCGGGCCTCACCGTGACCCACGCCGACGCGGAAGAGGTCAAGCGGCGGCTGTACGAGGACGCCGGGTGGGAGTACACGCCGCCTCCGCCCCCGGTCCCGTCCGGCTTCCACCGGTTCTCCCTGGTGCACGAGGAGTTCGAGGCCACCGGTTTCACGGACGAGCGGTACGAGGGCCTGCGGGCGCGTCCGCCGGAGGGGTGCGTACCGGTCGACCGGGGCTGCTTCGCCCTGGAGTGCGAGCGCCCGGGGCGGACGCTCCTGGACGCGGTCGCGGGGACCGTGGCTGAGATCCGCCGCGCGCACGGGCTGGTGATGAACGGCCTGGGCGTCGAGAAACCGCAGGAGTGGCTCGGTGACGACCGGGACGGGCACCCCGGCACGGTCGTCGCGGATCTGGTGCTGATGGCCGTTCACCGCGCCCGCCTGCTCGGATACGGACGCAGAGACCTGGTCCGACTCGTCGACGCGACGGGAGTCGAGTAGCCGGGGAGGGGAAGGCGGGAGACGGTCGGACGGGTCGGGGACGTGTCCTGGTGCTCTAGTGGATCAAGGCGCTCGGCTTAATGCATATGATGTGCAAGTGCGTGACTACTGCGTGAGGCCCGCGGGCCCCGACGACCTCGACGGTGCCCGAGCCGTCATGCTCGACACCGTCTACCGCGACTTCGGCACCGGCTACGTGCCCCGCTGGCACGGGGACATCGTCGATCCGGCCGCCGCCTACCTGGTGCCCGCCCGGCACACGCTGCTGGTCGCCGTGGACGGCGAGGGGCGCGTCGTCGGCACCGGCGCGCTCGATTCCCGCGGGCCCCTGCACCCGCCGAACCCGCGCCACGTCGCCGAGCGCTACCCCTCGGGCGCGACCGCCCAACTGCGCCGCGTCTACGTCCGCCCCGGACACCGGCGCCGCGGTCTCGCCCGGCGGCTGGTCGCCGAACTGCTCGCCTTCGCCGCCGCCGACGGCGGATACCGGGCCGTCTACCTGCACACGGACCCGTCCGTCGAAGGCGCCGAAGCCTTCTGGCGGTCGCTCGGCAACGTCGTGCACGACGAGCGCCAGGAGCCCGGCGGCGGCCAGGGCATCGTGCACTTCGACATCCCCCTGCACGCGCACGTCCGCATCCCCCACCTCACAGGCCGGTAACCCATGCGCTTCCCCCGCCGTCCACGGCTTCTCGCCGCCCTCCTGCTCCCCCCGCTGCTGTCCCCCCTGCTCGCCGGCTGCTTCGCCTCCGGTGGCGACGGCGGCGGTACGGCCGACGCGAAGAACGGCTCCCGGCTGCGCGTCGCCCTCGCCTTCCCGCCCGCCGAGAACCTTTCCCCGTACGGCGCCGACGCCACGATCCTCAGCCGGCTCGGCGTCACCGAAGGGCTCACCGCGCTCGACGCCAACGGCGCCGCCGCCCCCGCGCTCGCCGCGTCCTGGCGGCGCGAGAACGACCGCACCTGGCTGTTCATCCTGCGCGAGGCCGCCTTCCAGGACGGCACCGACGTCACCCCGGCCGCCGTCGCCGCCTCCCTCACCCACGCCGTCAAGGCCAGGCCCGCCCCGGCCGCCCTCTCCGGCGTGACCCTCACCGCCCAGGCTGCTACCGAGGCCGGGGGCGCGGGCGCCGTCCGCGTCACCACGAAAGCGCCCGACCCCGTCCTCCCGCTGCGTCTGTCCAGCCCGAGTCTGGCGATCCTCTCCCCGAAGGCGTACGACGCGAAGGGCGCGGCCGACCCGGCCGGCACCGCCACCGGACCCTTCGAACTCACCGACGCCGAGGGCGCCACCAGTGCCCGGCTCGACCGCTTCGACGACTACTGGGGCGGCCGCGCCCAGGCCTCCGGCATCGACGCCCGCTTCATCGCCGACGGCACCGCCCGCGCCAACGCCCTGCGCACCGGCCAGATCGACGTCGCCGAGGCGATCCCCGTCGCCCAGGCCGCCACCCTCGACCCGGACACCCGCCGCGAGACCGCCACCACCCGCACCACGAGCCTCCTCCTCAACGCCCGGTCCGGCGCTTTCAGGGACGCGTCGCTGCGCGCCGCCGCCCGCGCGGCCGTCGACACCTCCGTCCTCGCGAAGAACGTCTACGAAGGCCACGCCGACGCCGGCACCGGCATCTACGGACCCGCCGTCACCTGGGCCGCGGGCAAGCGCACACCCCCCGCCGGGGTCACCCGTCCCGGCAAGCCCGCCGGCACCGCCATCACCCTCGCCACCTACAACAATCGGCCCGAACTCCCTGAAGTGGCACAGGTGCTGGAGCAGCAACTGGAGAAGGCCGGGTTCACGGTGAAGCTGACGGTGGGCGAGTACTCGCGGCTGGAGAGCGACGCCCTCGCCGGGAAGTTCGACGCCTTCGTGCTCGCCCGCAACACCCTCGTCGACACCGGCGACCCCGTCGCCGTCCTCGCCGGCGACCACACCTGCGCCGGCGGGTACAACCTCGCCCGGCTCTGCGACAAGGCCGTCGACGCGGCGGTGGCGAAGGCCGAGCGTGCCGCCGACACCGCCGAACGGCAGGACGCCGTCATGGCCGCCGAAGCCGCGATCCTGCGCACCGACGCCGTCGTCCCCCTGGTCCACCAGCGCGTCATCACCGGCGTCGGCCCCCGGGTGAGCGGCGTATTCCTCGACCCCTACGAGCGCACCCTCGTCGGCACCGGGACGCGGCGCTGATCCATGAGCAGCGGGGGGAGCGGAGGAAGCAGGAGGAGCGGGGTGGGCGCGCTGCTGTGGCGCGCCGGACTGGCCGTGCTGCTGGTGTGCGGGATCGGGCTGCTGCCCTGGCTCTCGCGCACCGACCCGGCGCTCACGGTGCTCAGGACCCGGTCCGCCGACCGTGACCCCACCCCCGAGGTGCTCGCCGACATCCGAGCCCAACTCGGTCTCGACCAGGGCCCTTTGCGCCTGCTCGGCCGGTGGCTCGCCGGGCTGCCGCGCGGGGACGCCGGACACTCGTGGATCTCCGGCTCCGCGGTCGCGCCCGAGGTGCTCGGGGCGCTCGGCGTCTCACTGCTGCTGATGGCGGTGGCCCTGCTCGTCGCCCTCGTCACGGCCGCCGCCGTGTGCGCCCGCACCCTCCGCCTCGGCGCCCGCCACCGCCTCGCCGGACGGCCGGCCGGCGGCTCGGGTGCGGCGGTGCTCGCCGCGCTGCCCGAGTTCCTCACCGCGTCCGTGCTCGCCACCGTCGTCGGCGTGCAGTGGGGCTGGCTGCCCGCCCTCGGCTGGTACGGCCCCCAGTGGACGGTACTGCCCGCGCTCGCCCTCGGCCTGCCCGCGGGCGCGGTCCTCGGCCGCCTCCTCGACGACCAACTCCCCGGCGCCTTCGCCGAACCCTGGGCTCTTGCCGCCGCCGCCCGCGGACTGCCCGGCCGCGCCGTCGCCCGCCAGGCGCTGCGCCGCTGTGTGCCCGGACTGCTGCCGAACCTCGGGCTGTTCGTCGTCGGCCTCACCGGCGGCT
This sequence comes from Streptomyces sp. NPDC048734, assembly GCF_043198675.1. Taxonomy (NCBI): domain Bacteria; kingdom Bacillati; phylum Actinomycetota; class Actinomycetes; order Kitasatosporales; family Streptomycetaceae; genus Streptomyces; species Streptomyces sp. NPDC048734. The sequence goes on from NZ_JBICUZ010000021.1 coordinate 30,394, forward strand.
CGGTCGCCGTGGAACAGATCTTCGACATACCCGGCCTCGGCCGCACCACCCTCCGGGCGGCCATCGCCCAGGACCTCCCCGTCCTCCAGGCCGGCACCCTCCTGCTCGTCGCCCTCGCCGCCGTCACCACGGCCGCCGCACGCCTCCTCGCCGGGCGGCTCATCGGCCCCGCCCTGAGCGACGGCGCCCTCCAGAGCCTGCACCGGCCGCCACCGCCACCACAGCCGACCGTCCGCAGGATCCTGCCCCTTGCATACGGTCTCCTGCTGACCGGCGTCATCATGCTCGGACTGCCCCGCGACCCCCTCGCCCTCGACACCGCCGCCCGCCTCCGAGCACCCTCCCTCACCCACCCGTTCGGCACCGACGCCCTCGGCCGGGACGTCCTCGCGCGGGTCGCCCACGGTGCCCTCGACACCCTGCTGCTCGCCCTCGCCGTCAGCGCGCTCGCCTGGCTCGCCGGCGTTCTGCTCGGCTGCCTGCCCGCGCTGTCCGGACCGCTCGTCGACACCGTCAACGCCGTCCCGCCCGTCCTCGCCGCGCTCCTCGTCACCGCCGTCCAGGGAGGCGGCGCCGGCACGCCCGTCCTCGCCGTCGCCGTCGTGGCCTGGGCGCCCCTGGCCGCGCACACCTCCGCGCTGCTGCGGCAGGAACGCGCCACCCTCCACCTGACCGCCACCCGCGCGCTGGGCGCCGGCCGCACGTACCTGCTGAGAAGTGAACTCCTGCCGGCCGTCCTCCCGTCCATCACCCGCCACGCCCTCCTGCGGCTGCCCGGTATCGCCCTCGCGCTGGCCTCCCTCGGCTTCCTCGGTCTCGGCGCCCAGCCGCCGTCCCCCGAGTGGGGGCTGCTCCTCGCCGAGAACCAGCCCTACGCCGAACGCGCCCCCTGGGCCGTCCTCGCTCCCGCCGCCGTCCTCGCCCTGCTGGGCGCGCTCGCGGTGACGGCGGCGGGAGGTGGGATCAGGGGGACCCGGCGCCGCAGGGCCGCGACGGCTCGGGCCCGCACCGACGTCGCCGACGTCGCCGACGTCGCGGCCGTCACGTCGGACCGGCCGGTGAGCGTGACGTGATCTCGCCGGCGATCGTCCGCGGAGCGCCGGAAGACACCCGCCTCTCACCCCTCCTGCGGCTGCTCATCCTCACGCAACTCGCCTTCAACACAGGCTTCTTCGCCGTGCTGCCCTTCCTCGCCGAACACCTCGGCGGGACGGTCGGGATGGCCGGCTGGACGGTGGGGTTCGTGCTCGGGCTGCGGACCTTCAGCCAGCAGGGGCTGTTCGTGGTGGGCGGTGCGCTCGCCGACCGGTACGGCGTCCGGCCCGTGGTGCTCGCCGGCTGCGCACTGCGCGTCGCCGGGTTCGGGTGGCTCGGGTACGCCGAGCGGACCTGGTCGGTCGTCGGGGCGGTGCTCCTCATCGGCTTCGCCGCCGCGCTGTTCTCGCCCGCCGTCGAGTCCGAGGTGGCCCGGCAGGCCGTGGTGTGGGAGGAGTCGGGCCGGGGCTCGCGGACGCGCGTCCTGGCGCTGTTCACCGTCGCCGGACAGGCCGGTGCGTTCGTCGGGCCCCTGCTCGGGGCGCTGCTGCTGTCGGTCGACTTCCGCGCGGTGTGCCTGGCCGGAGCCGGCGTCTTCGTCCTGGTCCTCGCGGGCCACGCCCGGCTGCTGCCCCAGCACATCCCAGGACGTGTGCGTGTCCACGTGCGGGGCGGAGCAGGGCCGTTGCTGCGCAACCGGCGTTTCCTCGCGCTGTGCGGCGCGTACGGTGCCTACCTCCTCGCCTACAACCAGCTCTACCTCGCGCTGCCCGCCGAGGTGGGACGCGCCACCGGTTCCCAGACGCCGCTGGCCTGGCTGTTCGCGCTGTCGTCCCTGCTGGTGGTGACCGCGCAGCTGCCGGTCACCCGGTGGGTGGGGGAGCGGCTCACGCTGCGCCGGTCGATGGCGGCCGGACTGGCGCTGATCTCCGCCGGGTTCGGCGTCGTCGCCTTCACGGTGACCCACGGGGCGACCGGGACGGCGGGGCTGCTGCCCGCCGCCGGGTTCGTCGTCCTCCTCACCCTCGGCCAGATGCTCGTGGCGCCCGCCGCGCGGGCCTGGGTCCCCGACCTCGCGCAGGAGGGGCGGCTCGGCCTGTACACCGGCGCGCTGTCGTCCGTCTCCGGGATGATCGTGCTGGCCGGCAGCGCGGGCACGGGAGTCCTGCTCGACGGGGGCCTGCCGGCGGCCGTGCCGTGGGCCGTGCTGGCGGCCGTACCGGCGGGGGCGGTGCTGTTGCTGCCGCGGCGGGGGTAGAGGGCGCGGTGATTGCCTGCCTGTTCCAAGGGCTCCGTCCCCGTATCTCCTGTCCATCCGGTGGCCCCGACGGCCGCCCGCCCCTTCCCGGTGGTCACCTCGTCCTGGTCCTCGGTTCCGACCGGTAGCGACCAGCGTCACTGTCGGCACCGCCGGGTAATCTCTGTTCCATCGTCATCGCGGCCCGACGGGCTTCCGCTCCACTCCGGTGGAGTCTCGAAGGACATGCCCCCACCCGCACGAGTCACTTCGTGCTGCCTGGGGGAAGTCCTTGCTGTTCCGCGAGTCCGCGAAAACGATTGCCGCGCGAGCCCTCGACAGTTCGCTCTACCTCCATCTCACCGAGCAGTTCGTCCACATGCACGGTCACCGCCCCAGTGCCGCGGAGGCCCGCTCCTGGGAGCGAAGCATCCCCGCCCTGGCCGCCGCGCTCAACGACGCGGGCCTCGGTGAGGTCGAGGTCATGCTGGAGTACGCCCTCCCGCTGAACAGCAAGCGCGCCGACGCGGTGCTTGCCGGAGTGCACCCCGCCACGGGCGAACCGTCGTACCTGGTCGTCGAGCTGAAGCAGTGGAGCCAGGCCGAGTCGGACGAGGACGACCCGGCACTGTGCCGGGTCGATGCCTACGCGCATCCGGTCCTCAATCCCATCGAGCAGGTGCGCCGCTACTGCGAGTACCTCGTCAACTTCAACGGCGCGGTGGCCGAGCACCCGGACAGGGTCAGTGGTGTGGCCTACCTGCACAACGCCACGGAGTCCGGCGTAGGCGGTCTACGGGCGATCGAAGTCGACGACAGCGGCCAGATGTTCACCGGTGAGCGGCGCGGTGAGTTCATCGACCACCTCCGCGCCAAGCTCAGCGACAAGGCGTCCGGCGCCCGTGCAGCCGACGAACTCCAGGCGGGCAGGACCGTGCCGTCGAAGCAGCTCATGTCGGTCGCAGCCCAGGAGGTGCGCGAGCGAGAGCAGTTCGTGCTTCTGGACGAACAGCAGGTCGCGTACCGCATGGTGCTCAACGCCGTACGCAAGGCGAAGCGGTCCAACCACAAGGAGGTCGTGGTCGTCACCGGCGGACCCGGCACCGGCAAGAGCGTCATCGCGCTCTCCCTGCTCGGCGAGCTGTACCGGCAGGGCGTCCCGGCCCTGCACGCCACCGGATCACAGTCGTTCACCAAGACGATGCGCAAGGTCGCCGGCACGCGCAAGCGCGAGGTCCAGGACCTCTTCAAGTACTTCAACAGTTTCATGACGGCCGAGCAGAACTCCCTCGACGTCCTCATCTGTGACGAGGCCCACCGCATCCGCGAGACCTCCGCCAACCGGTACACCCCGGCCGCCCACCGCACCGGCAGACGACAGATCGACGAACTCATCGATGTCGCCCGCGTTCCCGTCTTCCTCCTCGACGAGCACCAGGTGGTGCGCCCCGGTGAGATGGGCACCGTGGAAGACATCAAGGTGGCTGCGGCGGCCCAGGGTCTCGACTGCCACGTCGTACCGCTGGAGAGCCAGTTCCGCTGCGGCGGCAGTGATGCCTACCTGCGTTGGGTGGTTCGCCTCCTCGGCCTGCAGTCAGGCGGCCCGGTGGTCTGGGAGCCCGACGACCGCATGCATCTGCTGGTCGCCGACAGCGCCGAGGAGATGGAGGCGTTTCTTCAGGCCCGCCTGGAGCAGGGCTACGGCGCTCGCATGTCCGCCGGTTACTGCTGGCCATGGTCCCCCGAACCCAAGCCGGGCGACCCACTCCCGGCCGATGTCGTCATCGGCGACTGGGCTCGCCCCTGGAACCTGCGTGGCGAGCGCTCCGTGTCCGGCGCGCCGCCGTCCGCCCTGTGGGCCACCGACCCGGCCGGTTTCGGCCAGGTCGGCTGCGTCTACACCGCGCAGGGATTCGAGTACGACTGGTCCGGCGTGATCATCGGCCCGGACCTGATCTGGCGCGGCGACCGCTGGATCACGGACCGTATGGCGTCCAAGGACCCGGTCTTCAAGAGATCCACCCCGGACGACGACGTCGACCGTCTGATTCGCAACACCTACAAAGTGCTGCTGACCCGCGGCATGGTCGGCACGGTGGTGTATGCGACGGACCCGGAGACACGGACGAAGCTACGTGAACTCGTGGGAGACGCAGAGCGGAAGTCGGCTCTGGTGTGATGACTTCTCCGAACGCACGACAAGGCAATCGCGTTTGTCGTCATTCGGCCATGCCATTCCCGTGGACAGGCCGAAAGGCACTCGTCGTTCCCGGGACGAGCCGGAGCCTGTCTAAGATCACCGATACCGGTTGCGGCCCGACGGGCTTCCTGCATGGACACGCCCCCACCCGCACGAGTTACTCGTGCCCTGGGGGAATCTCCTCGTGTCCATGCTCCTACTGCGTTTGTCGGCAAGGGACTTGCTTGCTCTGAACGCACGCCGCCGTCTGGTGCCGCACCTGGCTGCCCGCTGGTTGCACTTCCGGCGAGGTGAACCCTCCGAAGGGGAGCGCTCCGCCTGGGCCAAGAGCCTTGTCTCATTGGCAGAGGATCTGGTGGCAGCCGGACGAGGCAACGTCGAGATGATCGTCGAATGCTCGCCGACCGTGGACGAATCCGAAGGACTCCGAGAGGACAAGCAGATCGACGTGGTGCTGGTGGGAAGACATCCCACGGAAGGCACCCTTTCCGTCCAGCTCGTCGAGTTGAAGCAGTGGTCATCGGTGACGAGGGTCGAGGCCGCCACTGCTGATCTCGTGTACGTAGCGGGGATCGATTACCCGGTCAAACACCCTGCTCTTCAACTCAGTGAATACCACGCGCTGTTCACCGGGCCCGCAGGTCCGCTGAACGGGTTGCAGTTCGAGTGCAGCGGTTTCGCGTATCTCCACAACGCCACGGACGAATCAGTCGGACCACTGCTCGGCGTCGACGCACCCACGGGTCCCTATGCCCATACGTACACGAGTGACACCCGGGCCAGGCTTCTGCTCGACCTTCAGCGCCATTTCACCGCTGAGGACGACTACTCGGCGGCCGAGTACATCCTGCACCGGATGAACCTCCGGAACACGCCGCTTCTCGACGCCATGGTCAACTCGTCCGGCGAGGACACAGTCTTCACCTTGCGGGGACGGCAGAGGAAGGTGGCGGACGACGTGCTCGAGGCCGCGGACCTGATTCTTGACCGCCCGGACCGAGAGGCACTCGTCCCCCGTCCCCAACGTGCCGTCTTCCTGGTCACCGGGGGAGCCGGTACCGGGAAAAGCGCCATCGGTCTTCAATTACGGGCCGATCTCGAAGCCGCCGGCCGAACGGTGAAGTACGCGAGCGGATCGCGAGCCTTCAACGCCGCGATCAAGGAGAACGTCGGCTACACCGAGGCCGAGTTCAGGGAACGCTTCGCCTACTTCAGCAGTTTCGTGCAAACGCCGAAGCCTCCGCTGGACGTGTTGATCTGCGACGAGGCGCACAGGCTGCGAGACAGGTCCACCAACTGGCGTCTTCCCGCCGAGAGGCAGGGCACCAAGCCGCAGGTGGACGAACTGCTCGACGCATCACGTCTGACCGTCTTCTTCCTTGACGCGGGCCAGACCGTGCGCCCGTACGAGGTGGGTACGGCGGAACTCATCGAGGACGCCGCGCGGCGCCACCATGCGGTCTTTCGCCACTACCGTCTGGTGGAGCAGTACAGGTGCGGAGGCAGTGACGCCTACGTCCGCTGGGTCCGAGCGTTGCTCGGTGTGTCGGCGCAACAGGCGCACGAGTGGGTCCCGGACGGACTCATGCACATCGAGGTCGCCGACACTCCCGACGAGATGGAGCACATCGTCCGCACCGAGTTCGAGGCCGGCGCGACCGCCCGGATGGTGGCCGGGTACTGCTGGCCCTGGAGCAAGCCGGACGAGAACAAGAACCTCGAGAAGGACGTGCGCATCGGTGGCTGGCACCGCCCGTGGAACGCGTCCAGTGAGTCCTTCTGCGCCGACGGCGAGCCGCCGTCGAGGATCTGGCCCGTACACGATGCGGGCATCGGGCAGATCGGCTGTGTCTACACGGCGCAGGGACTCGAGTGGGACTGGTGCGGGGTGATCATGGGCGATGACATGGTCTGGCGTACCGACCGCTGGGTCTTCCGGCGGGGAAAACAGCGCAAGGATCCGCAAGCAGGCGTGATGCGGGTGGCGAAACCGGGATCGCTCGACCCGAAGGTGCGGACGAGCACGCTCGACGACGACGAGTTCGCCCGCTGTGTCCGTCACGCCTACCACGTCCTGCTGACCAGGGCGAGCCGGGCAACCGTGCTCTACTCCACCGACGAGGAGACCCGGCGGCACCTCAGGAAACTGGTCGGAGAGACCGACGTGCACGGTCTCCGGCCGACTCGGTCGACCATCCCGCCCGAGCTAAGAATCGCGCGGCACGGTGGGGCCGCGCGGAGCCGCAGGGCCCGGCGGGCACAGAGCAAGGCCAAGCTGAAGAACGAGATGATGTTGTTCTGACCCGTCTGCGCGAGGTGGAGTGGCGGGCCCCCGGCGCCCGCCACTCACCTGCCTCAGAAGAGCAGGTGCGCTGCCGACATCATGGCGGTCACCAACAGGTTGGCGACGACATTGACGGCGACGTCCGCCAGGACCTTACGGAACCGGGCGAAACGTGCAGGCTGGTACTCGACAGGGTCCATACGTGACCACTCCTTGGCGGTGAGCAGGAATGGTGGGGGGACGGCCCACCGGGCATCCGCTCACACACCGCGCGCATACGCACGGCGATTCACCACCACTGCTCACATGCCGCCGAGCGGCGCATGAACTCCGCACTCGTACCCCTCCGGGAGGATGCGCAGCACAAGTCACCTTACTGCACACACAGTTGCGGAGTTGTTTGAGTGGGCAACCGTGTCCGTGGGTGCCGGTGGCATGTCTGCCGTCGACGAACGACCTGCACGCTCGATCCAGCTGTGCGTGCGGAACTCCGGCGGACGTCAGGGCGCCGGCGGCAGCCGGCGTGCGGCCTGCTCGCGGCTGACCTCGGCGGCGTCCACGTACCACTTCCGGCGGTCGGGATCTCACCGCGCGCCGAGCCGCTTCTTCGCTTCGTCCTTATCCGCGTAGGGGACTTCGAGAGAGGGGCGCTCCTCGTCGGTACGGCCCGCTCCACCGGCTGTCCCCGCGCCCGTCGTTCGCGGGTCCCAGGCCGCACGCTCCTTGCGGGCACGCTTGATGACCCGACCACCGGCTCGCACGCCACCAAGTCCGTGAGCCGCGTCATCAGGTCGATGGGGCCCTTGTCGGCCAGGAGGCCAGCGAGCCGTGCCACAGCGCATTCCCGTCCAGGATCAAGGCCTTCTCCTGCATCCGCTCCCGGAACTCCACCAGGACGTATGCCGGCCCCGGGCGCATGCGGAAGGGCGAGCTCAGGTACACCGAGGTGAGCCGAGCGTGTTTTTGGCCAGTGCGGCTTCGGAGGGCAGGACAACTTCTTCACGGAGGGCAGTCGGTCACTATCCGCATCCGCGCGTACCGGCGGCGGTGTCGTCGCGCTCGCCGTCGGGCGTAGTGTGTCCGCTCGGACACGGTTCGTATAACGGGAGGGGACCCGTGAAGCTCACCTACTTCTGCTTCGAGGGCACACCGCAGGAACTCGACGCGTCCGAGGTGGTCCGTGAACTCCTCCAGCAGCGGCCGGGCACGGCCGACACCGCGCGCCGCACGCCCCGGGTGGTCGCCGACCCCGACAGCGACGACTTCGCGGACTTCGGATGGCGCGTCGAGGGTGACGTGCCGGGGGTCGCGGACGAGGGGCAGGAGACGGTGAAGGCGCAGCTCGCCTTCAACCCCGCCGCGCAGCAGTTCATCGACTTCATGACGGAAGCCGGCTCCTGGGAGAGCGCCGGGGTGCACGGCATCAAGCGCAAGACGTGGCAGGAGGGCGAGCCGCTCGACTACTCCGGCTACCTGCGGCTTCGCCGCAAGGGCAGCCAGTACGGCGGCTTCGCCTATGCCTTCGCGTCCACGGGCCTGATCAACTTCCGTCTGCAGCACAGTGACGAGATCGCGGAGCTGGCACCGGACGCCTATCCGCTCACCACCGGCCATCGCCGATACAGGGTGAGCATCCAGATCCGCGACGAGAAGACCCTGAAGCAGGCGCTCGCCTTGGCCGAACTCGCCTACAGCGCGACGTAACGGACGGTATGCCCGTACAGGTCGTCGAACAGGCGGTTCCTGTCGCCTGCGGCGGCGGGATACGGAACGGGCCGTTTCTTTCGCATGGGCCGAATGTCCTATAGTCCCGTCCTTCACGGACTCTTCCCATGTACCAGGCAACCATTAGGATCAGCGGCAGGCCCGACCCAGGGGAACGGCGGGCCTGAGAGGAACGGAACGAGTGGGGTCAGGCATGCGGGAAGGCCGGTGGGTCACGGTCACCGAGTCCGAGTTCGATCACGAACACCGCGGCCTGGAGGCGATCCGGGAGAAGCTGCCGGACTCCGACCCCTGGCGGGCCTGGTCGAACTTCACGTTCACCGCGAACACCGGGCACGTCCGCGAGGTCGACCTGCTGGTCGTCGCGCCCGGCGGCGTCTACATGATCGAGCTGAAGGACTGGCACGGCTCGGTCACCTCCGAGAACGGCACCTGGGTGCAGACCACCCCCGGCGGCCGGCGGCGCACCCACGGCAATCCCCTGCACCTGGTCAACAAGAAGGCCAAGGAGCTGGCGGGCCTGCTCGGCCAGGGCCACGGTGCCCGCCGGGTGTGGGTCGGAGAGGCCGTCTGCTTCACCGATGACACCCTGCGCGTACGCCTGCCCGCCCACGACCAGAACGGCGTCCACACCGTCGCCGAGCTGGTCGACATGCTCAAGCAGACCCCACGGGACGAACGGCGCCGCATCACCGCGATCGACTCCCGCGAGATCAAGACCGCGCTGGAGCGCATCGGCATCCGCCGCAGCGAGGCCCAGTACAAGGTCGGCCCCTACGAGCTGGAGCGCACCCCCTTCGACTCCGGCCAGACCTGGGCCGACTACAAGGCGGCCCACACCGAGCTGCCCGAGCGCGCCCGCGTCCGCGTCTACCTCAGCGAGCGCGGCTCGGACGCCTCCCTGCGCCAGTCCGTGGAGAACGCCGCCCGCCGCGAGGCGGCCGTCCTGCAGCGCTTCCGCCACCCCGGCGTCGTCTCCTACCGGCAGTACTTCCCGACCGGCCACCCCTCGGGCCCCGCCCTCGTCTTCGACTACGACGACCGCACCATGAAGCTGGACGAATACCTCGTCCAGTACGGGGAGAAGCTCGACATCCTCGGACGGATGGCCCTGGTCCGCCAGCTCGCCGAGACCATGCGCTCCGCGCACGCCCGCCGCATCCACCACCGGGCCCTGGCCGCCCGCTCCGTCCACGTCCTGCCCCGCCCCGACGGCGGCCCCGGCAAGGCCGTCGGCGAGGAGGCCGCCTGGCTCAGCCCCCGGCTGAAGATCTCCGACTGGCAGATCGCCACCCAGCGCACCGGCGACTCCTCCCAGGGCCAGGGCGCGACGCGGCTCGCGCCGACCGCGCTGTCCGCGATGCACCTCGCCGACGACGAGGACCCCTACCTCGCCCCCGAGCTGACCGCCCTGCGCCCCGACCCGGTCTCCCTCGACGTCTACGGCCTCGGCGTCCTCACCTACCTCCTGGCCACCGGCAAGGCCCCGGCCGCCAGCCAGGCCGAGCTGCGCGCCCGTCTGGAGGCGGGGGAGGGACTGCGTCCCAGCTCGCTGGTGGACGGCCTGTCCGAGGACGTCGACGAGCTGGTGCAGGCCGCCACCGCCTACAACCCGGACCAGCGCCTGCACAGTGTCGACGACTTCCTGGAGATGCTGGAGGTCGTCGAGGACTCCCTCACCGCCCCGGCCGCCGAGACCGCCGCCGAGGCGGCCGACGCCCCGGAGAAGGACCCGCTGGACGCCGTCCCCGGCGACGTGCTCGCCGGCCGCTGGGAGGTCCGCCGTCGCCTCGGCACCGGCTCCACCAGCCGCGCCTTCCTCGTCCGCGACCTGGAAGCGGAGGCCCGCAGGACGCGTCCGCTGGCCGTGCTGAAGGTCGCCCTGTCCGACAACCGGGGCGACATCCTCATCCGCGAGGCCGAGGTGATGGGCCGCCTGCGCCCCCACTCGGGCATCATCCGCCTCGCCGAGCCGGAACCGCTGAGCATCGCGGGTCGCACCGTCCTCGCGCTGGAGTACGTCGGCGACGAGCGTGACGACGGCGCGGACGCGGCGGGCGAGCGCAAGGCCCCGCGCCGCCGCGAGGAGACGGTGGCCCGCCAGCTCCGCGACGACGGCCGGCTCCCCGTCGACCAGTTGGAGGCGTACGGCGACTACCTCTTCGGCGCCGTCGACTTCCTGGAGGGCGAGGGCGTCTGGCACCGCGACATCAAGCCGGACAACATCGCCATCCGCGTCCGCCCCAACCGCACCCGCGAACTGGTCCTGATCGACTTCTCGCTCGCCGGCTACCCCGCCAGGAGCACCGACGCCGGCACCGAGGGCTACCTCGACCCGTTCGTCGACGTCATCACCCGCGGCTCCTACGACTCCCACGCCGAGCGGTACGCCGTGGCCGTCACCCTGCACCAGATGGCCAGCCGCGAGCTGCCCAAGTGGGGCGACGGCAGCGTCCTGCCCCGGATGACGGACCCGAAGGAGTGGCCGTACCCGACGATCGCGGCGGAGGCGTTCGACCCGGCCGTACGGGACGGGCTCGTCGCCTTCTTCCAGAAGGCACTGCACCGCGACGCGGGCAAGCGGTTCCCCGAGCTGAAGCCCATGCGGGACGCCTGGCGCAAGATCTTCCTCGACGCCTCGCAGGCCGTTCCCTCCAGTCACCGCACCCGCCACACGGCCACGACTTCCGAGGCGGGGGCCGACGGCGAGGCCGTGCGGCGCGGCGTCATCGCGGACGCCGAGCCGGAGACCGCCGAGCAGCAGCGCGACCGCCTGGCCGCCGAGGTCGCCCTCGACACCCCGCTGACCGTCTCCGGCCTCACGGGCGCCGCCCAGTCCTTCCTCTACGGCCTCGGCATCACCACCGTCGGCGGGCTCCTGGACTACAGCCGCCGCAAGCTCGTCAACGCCCCCGGCCTGGGCGCCAAGACCCGCAACGAGGTGCAGAAGCGCCAGCGCGAGTGGGGCGAGAAGCTGCGCGAGACGCCCGCCTCGCCGCTCACGCCCGAGGGCCGGGCCGAGGCCCGGGAGGAGCTGGACCAGCTCTCCGCCGCCGAGTCCGCCCTCGCCGACACCTTGGCGACGAGCGACGCGGCCGGCGGCCTGTCGCCGCGCGCCCTGCGCTCCATCAGCCTGGACGCCCTCGCCACGATCTTCGTCCCGGTCGTCAACAACAACGGCTCCAACCGCAACAAGGCCGAGATGGTCCGGCTGCTGCTGCGCCTGCCCGACGAGCACGGCCTGCTGCCGGAGATCGGCGTCTGGCCGAAGCAGAAGGACGTCGCCGCGGCGCTGAACCTGAGCGCGGGCCGCATCCCGCAGATGCTCAAGGAGGAACGCAAGCGCTGGAAGGCCGACCGGGCGGTCCAGGCCCTGCGCTCGGAGATCCTCGACCTGCTCGCGGGCATGGGCCGGGTCGCGTCGGCGGTGGAGATCGCGGACGCCCTCGCCGTCCGGCGCGGCAGCCAGCTCGCCGGGCGCGAGCAGCGCCGGGCGCTGGCGCTGGCGGCCGTACGGGCCGTCGTCGAGGTCGAGCAACTCGCCCCGGACGAGGCCGAGTTCCAGCACCAGCCCAACCGCAAGGCGACGGAGGAGTCGCTGGGGGCGGGTCTGCTGGCCCTGGACGTCCGCGAGGACGACGGTCCGGACACTCCAACGGCGCCGGGACTGCTCGACTACGCGACGAAGCTCGGCCGCGCTGCAGACCGGCTCGCTGGGCTGGAGACCCTGCCGACGGCAGCGACCGTCCTCGCGGAGCTGGGCGCGGTGCAGATGCCGCCCGGCACCGTCGACTGGGACGAGCGCCGCATGGTCGAACTGGCCGCCGCTGCCTCCGTGAACGCGGCGGCGACCCCGCGCCTGGAGATCTACCCGCGCGACCTGTCGCTGGTACGGGCGCTGCGGCTCACGCAGGCCGGTCTGGTGCGCTGGATCCCGGGCAAGCCGGAGGCGACGCAGCCGGGCCTGACCGGCGAGGAGGTCCACGAGCGGCTGCGGGCCCGCTTCCCCGAGCTGGCGGTGCCCGACGGCCGCGGCGGCCTGACCCACGACCTGCCGACCGCCGGCCCGCTGACCAAGGCGCTCCGTGAGGCCGGCTTCGAGCTGTCGCTCGGCACGCGCGAGGACACGAAGACGCTCCGCTACCTGCCGACGCGGGTGGACGACGCGTCCAGCTACCTCACGACGGGTGCCTGGCGGCAGTCCACACGCACGGGCGCGGTGACGCGGTACGCCGACGACCCGCTGCTCGCGAGCGCGGTGCGCGCGGAGGAGCGGCTGGTCGCGTCCGCGCGGCGGGACGGCTACCGGGTGCTGACCGTGAGCCAGCGGCTCGTGCGCGACGCGATACGGGAACTGGGCGCCGAACGGCTGGGCGCCGAGGCCGTGTCGGTGACCGAGCTGTTCATCGAGGTACTGCACGCCCAGGTCACCCCGGGCACCAAGCCGACGTGGGAGACGCTGCTCAAGGCGGACGTCGCCAAGCCGGGCTCGACGGGCGCGCTGCGGTTCGCCGACTACGCGCAGACGGCGTGGGGCGCGGTCGCACCGCGCATCGAGGAACGGCTCGGCGCCGGATCCGGGTCCGGGAGCGGCCCGGTGCTGCTGACGGAGGCCGGGGTGTTCGCCCGGTACGACGCGATGGGCGTCCTGCATCGGCTCGCCTCGGCGGCCCGGCGGGGTGGCCGAGGACTGTGGTTGCTCGTCCCCCAGAGCGACCCCGCGCGCGAGCCGAGGCTCGGGCAGGTGGCCGTGCCGTACCAGGCCGGCCTGGGGGAGTGGATTCAGCTTCCGGACACGTGGGTGGACAACGTCCACCGCGGGTCCGGCAAGGTAGTGGTGCGTAGTGTCGAGGGAGACGCGAAGTGATCGACCGCAAGGCTCTGTTGGACGACCTGAAGCAGCAGGTCAAGGCGGTCGAGACCGACCTCGGCAAGCAGGTGAAGGCCCTGGGCGACGTCGGGGCGCGACTGCGTGCCGAGTACGACCAGGCGCGCAAGCTGGGGCGTACGGCGGCGACGTGGAACTCGTGGCTGGACGAGCGGGTCACGCAGGTCGCGGTGGCGTGGGTGCTGGGCACGGTGTTCGTCCGCTTCTGCGAGGACAACCGGCTGATCCCGGAGCCGTACCTCACGGGCGCGGACGGGGACCGGCGAGAGCTGGCGGAGGCGCGGTACGACGCGTACGTGGAGACGGAGGACGACCCGACCTTCCGCGGCTGGCTGGAGAAGGCGTTCGACGAACTGGGCGCGGGCCAGGCGGGCCGGCTGCTGTTCGACAAGCGGCACAACCCGCTGTACCAGATCCCGCTGTCGCACGACGGTGCGCGGGAGTTGGTGGAGTTCTGGCGGGGGAGGGACGAGGCGGGCGTCCTCGTCCACGACTTCACGGACCCGCTGAACGAGGACGGCACGGAGGGCTGGGACACGCGGTTCCTGGGCGACCTGTACCAGGACCTGAGCGAGGCCGCGCGGAAGACGTACGCGCTGCTCCAGACGCCGGAGTTCGTGGAGGAGTTCATCCTCGACCGCACGATGAACCCGGCGGTGCGGGAGTTCGGCTACGAGGGCCTGAAGATGATCGACCCCACGTGCGGGTCGGGGCACTTTGTGCTGGGCGCGTTCCGGCGGCTGGTTCGGTTGTGGGCGGAGGGGCAGCCGGGGCGGGACGTGCACGAGCGGGTGCGGGAAGCGCTGGACTCGGTGCACGGCGTGGACGTCAACCCGTTCGCGGTTGCCATCGCACGGTTCAGACTGCTCGTTGCGGCAATGGCCACCAGTGGTGTTCGGAGTGTCGCCGACGCCGGAAAATATGAGTGGCCAATTCACCTGGCGGTCGGTGACTCATTGATCAAGGCTCGACAGTTGGGATTGTTCGATGGTGTTGAGGACGAGGACGAACTTACTGAGTTCGCCTACTCGACGGAAGACGTGCACCAGCACCAGGGAATCTTGCGACAAGGGCAATATCACGTAGTGGTGGGTAACCCGCCATACATTACTGTGAAGGACAGGAAGCTTAACCAACTCTACCGAGATCTGTACGACTCGTGTGCGGGGACGTACGCACTGTCAGTGCCATTCACGCAGCGATTCTTCGAGCTCGCCAGGTTGGGTGATGCCGAAGGGCGTGGCTATGGAATGGTTGGTCAAATTACCGCGAACTCTTTCATGAAGCGCGAGTTTGGTACGAAGCTTGTCGAGAATTTCCTGCATCATCGCGTCGATTTGTTGGAGGTAATTGATACCTCTGGTGCTTACATTCCTGGACATGGCACACCTACGGTGATCCTCGTCGGGAAGCGCCACGGCTATGGTTCGCGGACGGAATTTGTTCGCACGGTTCGAGGTGTTCAGGGTGAGCCAAAGGCGCCTGAGTGTCCGGAAGAGGGACTGGTTTGGCGCGCCATCGTTGATCAAGTCGATAAACCTGGGTCCACTAGTTCGTGGGTATCTGTGGATGACCTTGATCGAGGTCGGTACTTCGCTAAACAGCCGTGGATTCTGGCGGATGGCGGCCTTGAGTTGAATGAGGTAATCGGCGCGAATTCGTCAGGCATTCTCAAGAATGAGGCGAAGCGGCTCGGCTATGTGGGAATGACTGCTGCGGATGATGTCATGCTCCGCCCGAGGCGGTCCTGGAGGGATTCTTTGGGAGACTTCCTCCGGCCGATTGTTTCCGGAGGTGGAGTGCGCGACTGGCGTGCGAAAAGTGAAAATCTGGCGTTCTACCCTTACTCGCCGAGCCGAAATCTTCGCAGTCTGACGACGGCAGTGGAAGGTTCCCCTGCCCTATGGCCCTACCGGACGGAGTTGGGGAGTCGGGCGACCTTCTCGGGCGGCACTTACTATGAGGCGGGGAAGGTCTGGTGGGAATGGCATCAGCTTCCAAGAGATGAAGATGCGCACAACTGGGTCATTTCTTTTGCCCGTGACTCATCCCATGGTCATTTCACGCTGGACCGGGGTGTGTCTCTTTTCAAGCAGACGGCTCCAGTGGTAAAACTACACAAGGGGGCGAGTGAAGAACATCATCTAGGTATTCTCGGTGTGTTGAACAGTTCGACAGCCTGTTTCTGGCTGAAACAAGTGAGTTACCCCAAGGGTGGTAGCCCGGAGTCCGGTGGTGGGCAGTCCGACCAGCCCTGGTCGTGGGTCTTTGAGTTCACCGGTTCCAATGTGGGAAAACTTCCACTGCCAACTGACTGGCCTGTCGATATTTCGGCTTACCTGTGTGCCCTGGCCCAGCAGCTGGATAATTCGGATCCCTCAGTGGTTGCTGCCAGGAGTGTGCCCACTGTTACTGTCCTTCGCGACGCGCGAAGAGAATGGGAGCGAATTCGCGCCAGAATGATTACCTTTCAGGAGGAGTTGGACTGGCGCGTCTACTCCCTCTATGGGCTTTGCTCGGACGACCTAGAGGTTGTGGAGGGATCGGACTCTTTCGAGATTCCGGATGTTTCCCTTGGGCAGCGTGCTTTTGAAATTGTTCTGGCGCGCCGAGTTGCTTCCGGAGAAGCGTCTGCTGAGTGGTTCCAACAGCACAACTCCACTCCGATCACGGAGATTCCCGTTCATTGGCCCGCCTCCTATCGCGAGATCGTGCAAAAGCGAATCGAAGCCATCGAGTCGAACGGCGCCATCAATATGGTCGAGCGCCCCGAGTACAAGCGCCGCTGGGCCACCGAAGGCTGGGACGCCCTCCAGGAGAAGGCCCTCCGCTCCTGGCTGCTCGACCGCATGGAGAACCGCGACCACTGGTTCGACGAGAACGGTCAGCCGGCCATCCTCACCCTCTCCCGCCTCACGGACGCCCTCTCGCGTGACGAAGACTTCGTCTCCGTGGTCAAGCTCTACGCGCCCCGCAAGGACCTCCCCAAGGTCGTCGCCGAGCTGATCACCGACGAGCACGTGCCGTTCCTGTCAGCCCTGCGCTACAAGCCCGCCGGGCTGAAGAAGCGCGCGGACTGGGAGGAGGTGTGGGACCTCCAGCGCAAGGAGGACGCCGCTCCCGACGAGCCGGCCAAGCGGAAGATCCGGGACTCCATCCCCGTGCCGCCGAAGTACACCTCGGCCGATTTCCTCCGCGCCTCCTACTGGAAGGCGCGCGGCAAGCTGGACGTGCCCAAGGAGCGGTTCATCTCCTACGGGCAGACCAACGCGGCCACCCCCGAGCTGTACGGCTGGGCCGGCTGGGATCACCGCGAGCAGGCGCAGGCGTTGGCGACGTACTTCACCAACACCGCGCTGACTTCCGAGGAGATCACGCCGTTCCTCGCCGGCCTGCTGGAACTGCAGCCGTGGTTGTCCCAGTGGCACAACGAGTTCGACATGGTCTACAGCGGCTCCCCGGCGGACTTCTTCGCCGGTTACCGCCAGCAGTTGCAGGGCGAGCACGGTCTCACCGACGACGACCTGCGCGCCTGGCGTCCCCCGGCCGCCACCTGGGGACGGCGGGCGGCCGCGAACAAATAGCCCGCGCCCGCCCATTTCCGCACCCCGTTCCACCCGCCACCGGACAGCAGACGAGGAGGACAGCACATGCTCAGCCCTCAGTGGTCCGTGCGGCCGTCACAGGCCCATGACTACTACGCGGTCATTACACAGCTTGCGCAGGTCGTCCTCGTCGGAGGTGAAGACGGTGACCGGCCCCGGCTGTCGCAGCGCGACGGCGGCCAGGGCCGCGTCGATGGCGTACTTGTGCCCGTGGAGACCGGCCTCCTTCAGCAGGTCGATCGCCTCCTTGGCGATCTCCTCGGTCACCGCCTCAACGTGGATGCGGGAGAGTGCCCAATGCCATGCCGGGAGGTAGGTGCGCATGTCGTACGCCTCGATGAGGGTCATGGAGGTGGTCATGACGCGGATGCCGACCGCATGGGCAGCCTTGAGTCTTCCCTTCATGGCGGCTGCCCCGCGCACGGTCTGCGACAGTCCCTCGCAGTCGAGCAGGTAGACGGCGTCGCCCTTCATGCGGCATCCCGGTGGTGCCGAGACGCCGCCTGCCCGGCTTCCTGCTGCTCGGCTGCTCGTTCCGCGCGTGCTCGTTCCGCATGGGCGCGCTCGATCTCGCGACGTTCGGCCTCGGCGGCGGCCAGTTCCTCATCGGTGACGGGGCCGTACTCCGTCTCCATCCAGTCGACGAGTTCCCCCAACCGATCCTGCTCCCGCTGGCGCTCTATGGCGTGTGTGACGTAGCGGCTGAATCCGCCGGGGCCGACCTCGGCGCGGATGGCCTCGGCCAGGTCCTCGGGGAGCGTCACGGTGTACTTCTTGGTTGCCATACCGTCGACCATACCGACGCCCCGCAGGGGCAGCCACCCTGGACAGCGCGGCTTCACACGATCGAGTGCGCCGCAGAAAACCTCCACCTGAAGGAGAGCGAGACACCTCATGGCCCAGCAGCCGCTCCTCCGCGATGTCATCGACATCAAGGAGTCCATCTCCACCTCGGACTTCGTGCTGTCCCTCGCCGAGGCGACGACGCCCGAGGGCGCCGAACACGCGCTCAAGGACTACGTCGTCACGGAACGG
This sequence comes from Streptomyces sp. NPDC048734, assembly GCF_043198675.1. Taxonomy (NCBI): domain Bacteria; kingdom Bacillati; phylum Actinomycetota; class Actinomycetes; order Kitasatosporales; family Streptomycetaceae; genus Streptomyces; species Streptomyces sp. NPDC048734. The sequence continues at coordinate 48,403 of NZ_JBICUZ010000021.1, forward strand.
CTGCTGGAGAACTTCGACGAGGCGCTGGACCTCATCAAGGCCTCCCTCGACGGGCACCGCTCCAAGGCCGCGTACCTCCACGGCTCCTTCGGTTCCGGTAAGTCGCACTTCATGGCCGTGCTGTACGCACTGCTCAGCGGTGACCCAGCAGCCCGCGCCCGCACCGAGTTCGACCCGGTGCTGACCAAGCACGAGTGGCTGGGCACGGACGGCAAGAAGTTCCTGCTCGTGCCGTACCACATGCTCGGCGCCAAGGCCCTTGAACAGCGCGTGCTCGGCGGCTACGTCAGCCACGTCAAGAAGCTGCGCTCCGACGCGCCGACCCCGCAGGTCTACCGCACCGACTCCCTCTTCGCCGACATCCGCGCCATGCGCGCCAACATGGGCGACGAGGCCGTCATCCGCGGGCTCGGCGTCACCGACGACGAGGAGGACGAGTGGGGGGAGGGCTTCGCCTGGACCCCCGCCCTCCTGGACGCCGCCCTCGCCGCGGCGGAGAACCACGAGGCCGCCGTCCCGCTCGACCTCCGCAACCCCTCCACCCCGATCGAGCTGCGGGCCAAGCTGGTCAGTGACGCCAGCGCCAACCTCCTCCCTGGCTTCGCCAAGAACGCAGCCGAGGACGAGCACGGTTTCATCTCCCTCGACGCCGGTCTCTCCGTCATCGCCGAGCACGCCAAGTCGCTCGGCTACGACGGGCTGATCCTCTTCATGGACGAGCTGATCCTGTGGCTCGCCACCCTCATCCACGACCAGAAGTTCGTCGCCCGCGAGGCCAGCAAGATCACGAACTTCGTGGAGGGCGGCGACGCCCGCCGTGCCATCCCGATCGTGTCGTTCATCGCCCGCCAGCGCGACCTGCGCGAACTGGTCGGCGAGGAAGTGTCCGGGGCGGCCGAGTCGTCCATCCAGGACACCCTCAACCTGGCCTCCGGCCGGTTCGACAAGATCACCCTTGAGGACCGCAACCTCCCGCAGATCGCCCACGCCCGCCTCCTCAAGCCGAAGAACGCCGAGGCGGAACGCCTCGTCGACGCGGCCTTCGAGCAGACCAAGCGGGTCGGCACCCAGGTGTGGGACACCCTGCTCGGCTCCGACAAGGGCACGACCGGCGCTGACGCGGAGTCGTTCCGGCTGACGTACCCCTTCTCGCCCGCCTTCATGGACACCCTCGTCCACATCTCCTCCGCGCTGCAGCGCTCCCGCACCGGTCTGAAGCTGATGGGCCAGCTCCTCGCCGACCACCGCGACGAGATCCGGCTCGGCCAGCTCATCCCGGTCGGCGACCTGTACCCGGTGATCGCGGAGGGCGGCGACAAGCCGTTCACCGACAGCCTCAAGGTGGTCTTCGAGGCCGCCGACAAGCTGTACAAGACGAAGCTGCGGCCGTACCTGCTCAGCTCGTACGACATCACCGAGGACGACGTCGAGCAGTACCTGCACCGGCCCGACACCCTCGCCGCCGATCCGCAACTGGCCAACCGCTGCCGCCTGTTCGTCGGCGACAACCGGCTCGTGTGCACGCTCCTGTTGTCCGCGCTCGCGCCCAGCGTGCCCGCCCTGTCCGAGCTGACGATCCGCCGGCTCGGCGCGCTCAACCACGGGTCGGTCATGGCGCCGATCCCGGGCAGCGAGGTCGGCATCATCAAGAACAAGGTCGCCGAATGGGCGGCCCGGTTCCCCGAGATCAAGGAGACCGGCACCGACACCAACCCCGGTGTCCGGCTGGAACTGTCCGGCGTCGACGTCGACTCCGTCATCGCCAACGCCCAGGTCAACGACAACCCCGGCAACCGCGTCGCCCTCGCTCGGCGGCTGCTGTCGGAGGAACTCGGCGTCGAACACGGCCAGTTCACCGACGAGCTGAACTTCACCTGGCGCGGCACCGCGCGCACCGCCGAGGTCGTCTTCGGCAACGTCGCCGACGAGGACGAGCTGCCCGACCACGACCTGATGCCGCAGCAGGACGGCCGCTGGCGGATCGCCATAGACCTCCCCTTCGACGAGGGGGAGTGGGGGCCCGTCGAGGACGCCAACCGCATGCAGCGGCTGCGGGAACGCCAGCAGGGCGAGCGGTCCCGCTCCATCGCCTGGCTGCCCGCGCACCTGTCCGCGCAGCGCCTCGCCGACTTCCGGCGGCTCGTCGTCATCGACAAGGCCCTCGCCGACGAGCACCGCTTCGACACCCAGTACGCCGGCCACCTCAACGCCGACAACCGCAGCCGCGCCAAGGGCCTCCTGGAGACCCAGCGGGACGCCCTGCTCAAGCAGGTCAAGGGCGCGTTCAAGCAGGCGTACGGGCTCGCGCAGAAGCAGGCCGCCGACGTGGTGATCGACTTCGACGACCACCTGGTGGCGCTGCCCGACGTTGACGACCTCACCCTGTCCTTCGGGCAGTCCCTGCACGACGGCATCCGGCACGTGGCGGGCAAGCTGCTCGCCCACCAGTACCCGGCCCACCCCAACCTGGACCCCGACGCCACCGGCACCGCCGTCAAGCCCGTCGACGCGCGCAAGGTGTTCACCCACGTACGGGCCGCCGCCGAGGCCCGCGACGGACGCGTCGAGGTCCCGGCGGGCGACCGCAAGCTGATGCAGCGCGTCGCCGGGCCGCTGCGCCTCGGACAGCAGAAGGAGGCCTACTTCGAGCTGTCCCGCTACTGGGCCGACCACTTCCGGCAGCTCGCCAGCGCCCAGGGCGCCACCGGCGACCACACGCTGATCAGGCTCACCGACTGGACCGACCAGCCCGAGCCGCGCGGCCTGCCCGACTTCCTCACCCGGCTCGTCGTCGCCTCGTTCGCCGAGATGGACGACCGGGTGTGGGTGCGCGGCGGCACCGTCCTCGACCCCGCGCCGGAACTTTCCGCGATCAAGGACCACGACGCCCTGCGCAGCCAGCCCCTGCCGAGCGAGGACGACTGGACCACCGCACGGCAGCGCTACGAGACGATCTTCGGGCAGAAGGCGCCCACCCTGCGCCGCGGGCGCATGGTCAACCAGTTCGCCCGCCAGATCGTCGAGTCCGCCCGCTCCCTCAAGGAGGACGCCGCCGAACTCGTCCGGCGGCTGGAGGAACACGCCGCCTTCCTCGGCCTCGACGAGACCGACGACACCGGCCGCCTCGCCCTCGCCCGGCGCTCCCTCCAATTCCTGGAGACGCTCACCGGCGGCGGTGCGCAGGGCGGAGCCGGGGCCAAGAAGACCGTGGAGGCACTGGCCGCCTTCGACCTGGGCGAGGTCAGCGCCGACCGGTACGGCACCTCCGTCAAGCAGGCCGGCAACGTCGCCCGCGCCGTGACCGAGGCGTCCTGGCACACCCTGGAACTCGCCACCGGGCTCGGAGCGGAGGGCGCGGCCCTGCTCGACTCGCTGCGCAACGTGGCCCGCGGCGACCAGCGCACCGCCGACCTGCGCGAGGCGCTGAAGCGCACCGAGCGGGAGATCCTGGCCCTGATCAAGCGCAACCAGGCGGCGGCCACCCCGCCGCCCGCCCCCGTCACGCCCGCGACGGCCACCGACCCGGCCGACACGGCCGACGACCTGTCCCTGAACACGCCGACGAGCGACCCGCGCATCCCCTTCACCCAGCAGCCCGGCACCGCCCAGGGCAGCGGCGGGGCAGGGCGGTCCAGCGGCCACCGCACCACCACCGTCGGCCAGGCGACCAAGGCCCTGGAATCGGAGCTGGCCGAACTGGCGAAGAAGAACCCGGGAGCCACCATCGAGATCACCTGGCGGGTCGTCGACCGATGACCACCACCGCTCCCGCCTCCGACTCCGCCGCCGTACCGGGCGCGGTCCGGCTGAACACCGCGACCGTCACCCAGTACCTCTCCTCCCAGCCGCAGCTCGCCGCCTCCCTCCGGCCGGGAGGGGAGAACCGGCGCAGGGCCGTCCTGCTGCGCTCCGCGCCCCAGTGGGACGGCCCCGCCGAGCCCGCCTGGGCCGAGGGCCGCACCGCGCGCGTCACAGCGGCGCCGTCCCCGCTCGCCGTCCACGAGCTGGTCCTCGACCACCTCGCGGGCCGCACCCCCGGCCCCGCTGTCCTCGTCGTCCTCACCGACCGCGAACAGCACGAACTCGACCCCGCGATCCTCGCCCGGGTCCACAAGAAGGCCATCGACACCGTCGACAGCTGGGACGTGGTGCGGGAGGCATTCGGCGCCCGGCAGATCGACCCGCGCCTGAAGGACGCCAACTGGGCCGCCGAGGCCCTGCTCGACGCCACCCCGCCCGGCGGCTGGCCCGCCGTCTCCGGCGGTTGGCTCTCCCGGCAGTACGCCCTCACCGCCCTCGCCCAGCGCCGCCTGCGCCTCGGCCGCTACGACACCGACACCGCCGTCGCCCCCGCGCAGCGGCCCGGTGACGAACGGCTCGACGCGCAGGCCCTGCTGGACTGGTCCACGCGCGCGGGCGGCCCCGAACGGCTCCTCGGGCTGCGCGGCCCCGAACGGACCGGACTCGCCGCCTTCCTCGGCGAGGACGACCAGGCCGGGCTCGCCGGGCGCGCCCTGCTCGCTCTCGTCGACGCCGAACGCGGGGCCGACGCGGTCGCCTTCGGCCTGGTGTGCGCGGCCCTGTGGGAGCACGCCGAACCCGCCCCCGAGACGTACCAGGCCCGCGGCCGGGCCGAACGCTACTTCGGCGAACAGCCACCGGCCACCGGCGACCAGCTCGACACCCTGGTGGCCGTCTTCGGCCGGGCCGCCGAGAAGTACGTCGTCGCCCTCCTCGCCACCGGCCACCGGCCCGCCGGCACGACGGACCCGGACCGGGCGCGCGAGGCCCGCCGCCTGGCCGGCATCGTCCTGGACCGGGCGGCGGCCCTGGCGCGGCAGTTCGGTGCCGAGAAGGCCGTCGAGTCCAGCCCGGTGATGAAGGGCGGCCTGGAGTTCCGGTTCACCGCCGTGGGACACGCCCTCACCACCACTGCTGCAGGCACGGACGCAGACGCGGTCGCGGACGCCGTACGGCACCTGGCCGAGCACGAACTTGCCGGTGACCCGGAGGAGTCCGCCCGCATCGAACGGGCCCGGATGGGACAGCGGCTCGCCCGCTGGCTGGCCGCCGAACCGCCCGCCGAGTCACCCACCGTGGCCGCCGCCATAGAGCGGCACGTCGCCGAGACCGGCTGGGTCGACCTGGCCCTCGAACACATCGAGGCCGGCGGCGACCCCGACCCGGTGCTGAAGGCCGCGTACGACGCGCTCGGCACCCGAGTCCGTGAACGGCGCCGCGCGATCGACGCCTCCTTCGCCCGCGCACTCGCCGTCTGGACCGGGTCCGGCACCCAGCCCGGCTCGATGCTGACCGTGGAGACCTTCCTCGACCAGGTCGTGAAACCCGTCGTCACCCACGGCGAGGGGCGGCGCGTGCTGCTCCTCGTCCTGGACGGCATGAGCGCCGCCATCGCCAACGAACTCGGTGAGGAACTGCGCGGTACCTGGGCCGAGTTCGACCCGTTGCCCCACGGCGGGCCGCAGCGTCGTGCCATGGCCGCCGCACTGCCCACCCTGACCGCCGTCTCCCGCACCTCCCTGTTCGCGGGTCGGCTGATGAAGGGCACCCAGGCCGACGAGAAGCGGCTGTTCCCCGCACACAAGCTGTGGGGCGGCGCTCCGGCCGCCGTCTTCCACAAGGACGACCTGCGTGCCGAGCAGGCCGGGGACACCTTCGGCCCCGCTCTCACCGAAGCACTCACGGACGGCAAGACGCATGTCGCGGTCGTCCTCAACACCATCGACGACCGCCTAGCCAAGGAGCAGAAGCTCGGCGACGGCGCCTGGCACGTCGACCATGTCGCCGGGTTGCGCGACTTGTTGCGGGCGGCCGCCTTCGAAGGCATGGCGGTCGTCCTCACCAGCGATCACGGGCACGTCGTCGACCGGCACGGGGTGAGGGTGGAGGCGGCGGAACCGCCGTCCGCCCGGCACCGCCTCCCCGGAGGTGGCGGCGGCCCGCTCGCGGAGCAGGAGATCACGCTGTCCGGTCCCCGGGTCGTCTGGCCCGAGCCAGGCGCGACCATCGTCGCCCTGTGGGACGCCGACTCCCGCTACACCTCACTCAAGGCCGGCTACCACGGCGGCGCGTCGCTCGCCGAGTTCACCATTCCGGTGCTGGCCTTCCTGCCCTTCGGTGCGGAACCACCGCAGGGATGGCGGGAGTTGGGGGAGCAGCGGCCCGAGTGGTGGTCCACCGGCACGCGGACCGCCGACCCTGTCGCGGCCCGTCCGGTAGTGGCCCCGGCCGCTGTCCTGGCGAAGAGGACGGCTGCCAAGCCGAAGAAGGAACAGGCCGAACTCGCCAAGACCCACGACGCCCTCTTCGACGTGGCCGTCACCGCGGGCGGCGACGACACGCTCGTCACCCCCACCCTGGTCTCCCCGGACGAGACCTTGGTCAACGGCCTCCTCGCCTCGGAGACCTACCTGGCCCAGCTCGGACTCCTGGCCCGCAAGCCGCCGCAGGAACAGATCAGGAAGGCGCTCGCGACCCTCGTCGACGCGGGCACCCTCCCCGTCACCGCCCTCGCCCAGCGCGTCGGCCTGCCGCCCACACGCGGCGACGGCTTCGCGGCAGTCCTGCGGCAACTCCTCAACTACGACGGGGTCCAGGTCCTGGAGACCCTCCCCGACGGCCGCACGCTCCGGCTGCACACGGCCCTGCTGAGGGACCAGTTCGAGCTGGGGTAGAGGTGAGGCGGTTCGCCGCCTACGCCTGCCCGGCGTAGGCGGCGAACGCGGCCCACCGCTCCGCGGAGAAGGTGAGTGAGGCAGCCTGGGGCTTCTTGGAGTCCCGGACGTGGACGGTGGCGGGCGTGGTGGCGACCTCTACGCAGTCGCCGCCCCCCGAGCCGCTGTAGCTGCTCTTGCGCCAACGGAGCTGGCCTTCGCCGTACCCGGCGTGAGTATCAACGTTCATGCTGTGGTCTCCCCTGCCAGTCCCCCGAGGAAGCGTACGGATTCCTCGGGGTTCAACGCCTGCGAGCGCAGCTTGCCATACCTGGAACTGAAGGCGCTGACTTGGATGGGATCGGTGACCACGGTCCCCACTTCCTGGGACTCCACGTAGCCGACCTGACGGTGCTCTGCTGTCTCCAGCACGACGAAGCCGCCGTTGAGACCGGGGTGGAAGCCGTATGCGGCAGGCATGACCTGGATGGTCACGTTGCGTAGCTTTGTACTGTCCACCAGGTGCACAAGCTGTTCGGCCATCACCTCGTCACCACCGATGGGGTTGGTGAGTGCCACCTCGCCGATGATGAACGACAACTCGACGATGGGCGTCCGAGTGAGCAACTGCTGGCGATGAAGACGGGCCTCGGTGTGCAGGTCGATCACCTCCTCTTCCAGCGCCGGGCAGTGAGCAGTGAAGAGGGCTCGGGCGTAGGCCTCAGTCTGCAGGAGTCCAGGAACGAGCAGCGGGTCGTAAGAGAGACGGCTGACCGCCTCGACCTCGATGGAGGCGAAGTCTTGGAAGAACGCGGGCAGTTTCGCCTGGTCCACATCGTCCTGAAGAACCCGTAGAGCACCGCCTGCACCCAGCACCCGTTCTGCGGCCTCTGTGAGGACGAGCTTCGCTGCGCGCCGCCCCTGCTCCACCGAAGCCACCTGCTCCACCGAGTACCCGATCGCGTCCGCGAGCCCCTGCTGCGTCAGCCCCGCCCGCTCGCGGAACAGGCGCAGCAGCTTGCCGTAGACGCTCCACACGGCCGGCCGCTCCTTCTCCGGCTTGCGTCCGCCCGCGGTCCGGCACGTGCGCTCCGCTGCCCTGCCCATGTCGCCCCCTGATCTGTCACAGTCCTGGTGCGACCTGCTCAACGACGGCTCGGTCCAGCCGATGCGCGATGCGGACCCGTACAACGGCCGTACAAACCCGTACCGGAGCCGTACCCGTGACCGGCTACCACCCTCAGACCTGGCAGGGGCACCATCCGTGACGAGACGGTCACCGCATGAGACTGGCCGACACCGCCCCCGAACCCTCCGCCCGTACCGAGCAGTTCACCGTCCGCCTCAGCAGCACCAGACGCGGTGCCCGGCTCGCCCGCCGCCTCACCGCCGAGCGGCTCGCGGCCTGGGGAATCCCGTACGACTCGGAGGCCTCGCACGCCGCCGTGGCCGTCACGGCGGAACTGGCGGCGAACGCGATCACGCACGGCCGGCTGCCCGGCCGGGACTTCCTGCTGTCGCTCGCACGGCTCCCGGACGGTGTCCGCATCGAGGTCGCGGACACCCGCCCGGAACGCTTCCCGAAGACGGCGGCCCGGCCCATCGGCCCCGACGCGCTGGAGGCGGAGACGGGCCGGGGCCTGCTCCTCGTCGCCGCGTACGCCGACACGTGGGGCTGCCACATGCGAGACGCCCACACGAAGACCGTGTGGGCGGAGATCACGCATCCCTCGTGAGCCGGACGGTCCGGCGGGCACCGCGCGATCAGGAGACGAACGCCCGCAGCAGCCCGGCGAACGCGGTCAGCTCCTCGACCGTCTTCGCCGGGAGCGGCTTCTCGTCGAAGTGGGCGATCCGGTTACGGATGTCCTTCACCCGCTTCAGACGGCCGATGAACTGCTCCCGAGGCATGTTCGGCCACTTCAGGGCCTCCCAGTTGAGATCGGCGCGGTCGGCGAGCGACTGCTTCGTCTGGTCGCCGTCCAGGAGCCTCAGGTAGTCGCCGAACATCAGGTCCGACACCTGCCCGGTGCGCTGTTCGGGCTTCTTGTTCGTCTGGACCGCTTTCACGGCCTCCTCGTCCAGGGCCGCGCCCAGACAGCGGCGCAGCAGGGACTCGATCTCCCCGACGATGAAGAAGGGCCGCGCCGACCCCTCGAAGCGCTCCGTGACGTCCGCGGCGGTGACGATGCCCGACAGGCAGCCGTCGTCGCCGCGCACGAGCAGGTAGCCGTGCTCCTTGACCACCGGGAGGGCCGCGAAGAGCTCCTGGCGCGCGTCCGCGACCGGCAGGGAGTCCTTCTCCATGGCGTTCTCCAGCGTGGCGGCCTTGCCCGCCTCGTACATCCTGGCCACCGATCCCCAGGTGACCACGCCGTGGATCTGCGCCATGCCGGTGGTCACCGGCACCTGGGAGAAACCCTCGGTACGCATCAGGAAGGTCGCGTGTGCCAGGGAGTTGCCGAGGGTGACGCCGCGCACGCCCCGCCTGGCCGCCGGGATGTCGCCGAGGAGCAGCCGCTGGGGAAGCGAGGGAAGGGCCTCGTCCGCGTCTTCCCCGGCGTCGCTCTCGACGGGGCCCGTCTGTGCGGGGATGGAGGCTATGGGGACCACGTCGACACTGCTGCGCAGTCCGCAGACCGCGAAGTCCGGCAGGGTCGTCAGTCCCGAGTCCGCCAGCGCCTGCGAGATCAGGTGCACCGTGCGATGGTCGCGGACCCGTACCTGGAACAGGTCGAGGATCTCCTGCACGGGCACGGTGCTGCCCTTGAGCGCTGCGAGGTCCTTCTCGCTGGGCCTGGTGGTCATCGGGCGTCGCCCTCCGCGAGGTCACGGAGCATGGTGCGCTTGCCCATGGCGGACTGCACCAGGTCCAGCAACTGCCGGGAGCGGTCGGTGTAGAAGCGCTTGTAGTCGCTCTCGCGCAGCGTCTCCGGATCGATCAGGTGGGTGGCCACCACGTCGTCGAACCACTCGGGGCGCATGTCGGAGGCCGCGATCAGGGTGGAGAGGTAGGACGACGGCGCCCCCATCATGTCCATCGTGGCACGGTAGGACAGCGGGGTCTTGTTCACGATCGAGCTCGTCGGCAGACCCTGGCTGTTGCCCCGGCGGAACCAGGCCTTGGGGAAGACCTGCCGGACGTCCACGCTGTACTCGTCGAGTCGGCCCGGGCTGAGCGGGGCGTCCGTGTAGTGCCAGTCGACCGCGCCCTGCTTGATCAGCAGGGCGTAGATCCCCTTGTAGGCGGCGCTGTTGCGGGTGGTGAGGGTGTCGAGCCGCTCGGCGAGGAAGTAGGCGTCCGTGACCGTGTCGGGCGCGCGGTCCTCCTGCCGGATCCAGCCGACGAGCTGCTCGACGTCCCGGGTGAAGCGCGTCTCGGTCGAGCCGCCGTACATCTCACCCAGCACCCCGCACCAGTACCACTGCTCGATCTTCTCCTCCGGACCCAGCCCTTCCGTCTCGTCGCCGAGGATGGCGCGGACGGCCGCGAGCGGGACGAGCTGCGTCTTGTACGGAAGATCGTTGGAGCGGACGATGCACTGCCGTTCCAGGAAGTCGCCCACCCAGGCGAAGGCGTCGGCGAGTTGGGGCGCGAGGCGGACGAAGTCGGCCAGCGGGAGGTCCAGCAGGTCGCGCCGCTTGCAGGACACCGCGGCCCCGACGCCCGCCTCCTTGCGCTCCCAGGTGCGTACCAGGGCGATGGCCTGCAGGAAGTCGATGCTGCTCAGGCCGTTCTCCAGGCCGCTCTCCAGCCGGCCGAAGACCGGGTACTTCGACGCCAGCGCCTGCTTGGTCTCCCGCCACACCTCGGGAAGCTGGTAGTAGTCGCCGGTGCGTTCCACGTACTCGGGGTCGCCGGCGTAGGTGGCGGTGAGCAATTCGAAGACGTTCAGGGGAACGCCACCGGTGTTGACGCGCTCGAACACCGCGCAGACGGCGTCCATGGAGGTGGAGGCGGCCAGCCGGATCATCGGGACCTGGAAGGCGCGGACCTGCTGGAGGACCAGGTCGTCGAACTCGCCCCAGCGGTCCCAGTTCCGCTCCTCGTCCGCCTTGATGTAGCCCTTCTTCCACTGGTTGACGCGCTGGGCGTCGAAGACGAGGTGCAGCGGGAAGAGGCCCGCCGCGCACTCGGCCTCCTCGGTCCGCAGATCCAGGACCACCGTGCGGTTGAAGTCGGTGCGCAGCACCTTGTCCGCCGGGACGGACAGGATCGCCTCGTCTCGGTCGGCGGACGGCCCGACGGCCTTCTCGATGTCGACGTAGTACCAGCGCTCGATGGGCTTGCCGCGGGAGTCCGACGTCTCCACCGGGGCGTCCAGCCACAGCGCCTGGAAGAGGGAGGTGAGGCGCTGCTGCCCGTCCAGCAGCAGGAGGTCCGCCTTCGGATCGCCCTCGGGGCGGGCCCCGGTGAGCGTGCGAGAGCGGAAGCGGGTGGCGCCGCCGGTCTGCAGCGTCATCACCACACCGAGCGGGTAGTCCAGCGTCACCGTCGCGATGATCGCCCTGATCCGGTCGTCGTCCCACTTCCAGTTCCGCTGGAAGTCGGGCAGTTGTAACGCCCCCGAGGCGACATCCGCGAGTACGTCCCTGAGCTTCAGATTGTCCAGTGCCGCCATGTATCTCTCTTCTCACCTCTGCCGCGCGTACGGAGAGTGATTCCAGCAGCGCTCTGCGGTGACCGTCAACTTGTTCACAGAAGAACGAGATCAGCGCGAGCACCGTCCAACTGCCGACGCGGGCGGCGTCGGCCGGCTCATCCCGCTCTGCCTCGTCGTCCGAGTGGACATACTCCCGGCGCATGTGGCCGTTTTGCTGCGCGATGCGTCCGAGTTCCTAGATCATGCGGATCGGTGTGGGGTGACCGGCGTGACCCGCAGGTGGCCGGTGCGGTCGGCCTCGGACATGGACCCCGCACCGCGGCTTCATCCACGTCTCGGCCGGTAGGCATCGTGGACCCGGCAATCACCGTCGAAATGGAGAACCTCAATGAGCACTTACGCCGACCCGCTCGTCGACGGTGCAACCCCGATGAGTGAGTACGAGGGGCAGGTGTGGGACACACTCAACGAGCACTGGCAGCGCCGCAACAACCGCCGTGGTCTGCCGAACTGGGCGAGCACCGCCCTCGGCCGCACCGGTGAGGTCGCGGGAAACGCCATGAGACGGGTGACGGACTCTGTGCCGGAGGCGGTCGCGGAACCGATCCGCCGCGCGGGCGACGCGGTCGCCGACACGGCCATGCGACCGGCGCTCGCAGGCGCGGCAGCGTTGCTCGAGCTGGTCAACGACTGGGCCATGGACCTCAACGACCCGAAGAGCGTCGAGGAACTCGCCCGCAAGCGAGGCTTCGACATCGACAGTTTCACCGAACTGCGACAGCAGGACCTGAAGGTCTGCGACCGGCTGCTGACCCGCAACACCCTCAAGTGGCGAACCACCGGCGCGTTCGAAGGCGGCGCCATGGGCCTGCTGGCCATGGTCCCCGTCGCCGGTATCCCCGCCGCGATGACGGCGGACATCCTGGTCGTCCAGGTCCTGAGCACGTCGATAGCGACGCGCATCGCGTACTCCTACGGCTACGACGCCAAGGACCCCGAGGAGCAGGACTTCATCCAACGCCTGGTGCAGCGGTCCTTCATGGCGCAGGCGGCCAAAGCCAAGCCGTTGCACGAGACCGCACGGGCGGCGAACGCGGTCAAGGGGCGCGTGAACTGGTCACAGAAGCTCCGCAACGACCACCGTCTCCTCGCCGCCCTTGAGAAGTTGATGAAACAGCTGGGCCCGGCCGGCTCCAGGGTGCCTGTCAAGAACGTCGCCAAGGTCGTGCCGTTCGTGGGCGTCCTCATCGGTGCCGGCATGAACTCCGCGATCCTCGGCAGGGTTGCCGCCGACGCCCAGCGGTACTGCCAGACCCGATTCCTGTGCGACAAGTACGGGCTGCCGCTGCCGGCCTCACTGGCGACCGACCGGGACGACGAATTCCCGACCGACGCCACGTGACCTTATATGGCTATGAACCGGACATCATGCACCTTCGTGAAGGTCTTGGCACGCGCAGAGATGAAACACTGGTCCCCGTGAGCACCACCGGATCAAAGCGCCCCGCCCAGGTCAGCGCCGCCCGCCGCCGTACCGTCATCGACGCCCTGCGCCGTGGCGCCGTGCCCGAGAGCGGACTGGACCTGCTCGCCACCGGGCTGGGCCGGTTCGAGACGGCACTCGACGCGGAACTGGACGCGGTCGCCTCCGGAGGCTCCGTGTTCAAGGCGGTGCGCGGTGAGTACGGGTCCGGCAAGACGTTCTTCACCCGGTGGCTAGGGGAGCGGGCCAAGCGGCGCAACTTCGCCGTGGCCGAGATCCAGATCTCGGAGAACGAGACCCCGCTGCACAAGCTGGAGACCGTCTACCGGCGGCTCACCGAACGGCTCACGACGCCCAGTTTCCCGCCCAGCGCGCTGCGGCCGGTCGTGGACGCCTGGTTCTACGCGTTGGAGGAGGACGCCCTCGCGGCCGGCGCGACCGAGGAGGAACTGCCGGGAGAGGTGGAGAAGCTCCTCGTCGCCCGGCTTGCCGAGGTGTCCCGGCACGCGCCGTCCTTCGCCACCGCGCTGCGCGGCTACCGGACGGCACTCGCCGAGGGAGACGAGGCCACCGCCGCCGCCGTGCTCGCCTGGCTGGGCGGCCAGCCGCACGTGGCCGCCGCCGCACGCCGGTCCGCAGGGGTGCGCGGCGACCTCGACCACTTCGGCGCGCTCGGCTTTCTGCAGGGCCTGCTCACCGTGCTCCGCGACTCCGGGCACACTGGTCTCGTCGTCGTCCTCGACGAGGTGGAGACCCTGCAGCGAGTCCGGTCGGACGCCCGCGACAAGGCGCTCAACGCGCTGCGGCAGCTCATCGACGAGGTCCACTCGGGGCGCTTCCCCGGCCTGTACCTGGTGATCACCGGCACGCCGGCCTTCTACGACGGTCAGCAGGGCGTTCAGCGCCTCGCCCCGCTCGCCCAGCGGCTCGCCACCGACTTCACCACCGACCCGCGCTTCGACAACCCCCGCGCCGTGCAGATCCGGCTACCCGGCTTCAGCCAGGAGTCCCTGGTCGGCCTCGGCATCACCATCCGCGACCTGTACGCGGACGCCGCCGAGGCCCCCGAGCGCGTGAAGACGGTTGTCGACGACGCCTACGTCGCCGACCTCGCGCGGGCCGTCGGCGGGGCACTGGGCGGGAAGGTCGGGGTGGCACCGCGTTTGTTCCTGAAGAAGCTCGTCGGTGACGTCCTGGACCGGGTGGACCAGTTCGACGACTTCGATCCCCGGCAGCACTACCGGCTGACGGTCGCGAGCAGCGAACTCACCGACGTGGAGAGGAACCTGGCCGCCTCCGTCGCCGGCGGTCCCGCCTCGGCCGACGACTTCGACCTGGAGCTGTGATGGCGCAGGACGGCAACCCGGTCGGCGACACCGCGAACGGCGACGGCCCGGTCGACGTGCTGGACCGGCTCGACCCCGTCGTCCTGCACCACATCGTCAACACCCTCGGCTGGCCCGACCTGCGTCCCCTCCAACGGGCGGCGATCACGCCGCTCATGGGCGGCGAGGACGCCGTACTGCTGGCGCCCACGGCGGGCGGCAAGACCGAGGCGGCCTGCTTCCCCCTGCTGTCGGCCATGACCGAGCAGAAGTGGACCGGCACCTCGGTGCTGTACCTGTGCCCGCTCAAGGCGCTCCTCAACAACCTCGTCGGCCGCGTCGACACGTACGCCCAGTGGCTGGGCCGCCGTGCCGCGCTCTGGCACGGCGACACCAAGGAGTCCCAGCGGCAGCGCATCCGCACCGAGGCGCCGGACGTCCTCCTCACCACGCCCGAGTCGCTCGAGGCGATGCTGATCGGCGTCAAGACCGACCACGCCCGGCTGCTGGGCGGCGTACGGGCCGTCGTCGTCGACGAGGTGCACGCCTTCGCGGGCGACGACCGGGGCTGGCACCTGCTGGCCGTGCTCGAACGACTGGAGCGGGTCACCGGCCGCCCCATTCAGCGGATCGGACTCTCGGCGACCGTCGGCAACCCCGACCAGTTGCTGCACTGGTTGCAGGGTGCGGGCGCCGGAAACCGTACCGGACAGGTCGTCGCGCCCGGAGTGCGACTGCCGCCCGCCCCCGGCCCGGCCGGACACGACGGCAAGGCCCCGGCCGACCAACTCCCCAGGCCCGCAGGCGAGGTGGAGCTGGACTACGTGGGCTCCCTGGACAACGCCGCCAAACTCATCGCGGCCCTGCACCGGGGAGAGAAACGGCTCGTCTTCTGCGACTCGCGGGCCCAGGTCGAACAACTGGGCGCCGCGCTCCGGGCGCGCGAGGTGACCGTCTTCCTGTCCCACGCCTCCCTCTCCGTCGACGAACGCACCCGCTCCGAACAGGCCTTCGCCGAGGCCCGCGACTGCGTCATCGTCTCCACCTCCACCCTCGAACTCGGCATCGACGTCGGTGACCTGGACCGGGTCGTCCAGATCGACTCACCGGCCTCCGTCGCCTCCTTCCTGCAACGCATCGGCCGCACCGGCCGGCGCTCCGGCACCGTACGCAACTGCCTGTTCCTCACCACCCGCAAGGACACGCTGCTGCAGGCGGCCGGACTGCTGCTGCTCTGGTCGCGCGGCTGGGTCGAACCGGTCCTCCCGCCGCCCGAGCCGCGCCACCTCGTCGCCCAGCAACTCCTCGCCGTCACCCTGCAACAGCACAAGCTCGGCGACCAGTTGTGGGACCGGCAGTGGAACGGACTCGCACCCTTCGACCGGTCCGCCGCCCCCATCCTGCGCCACCTCACCGAAGAGGGCTTCCTCGACGACGACGGCGGCATGCTGTTCGTCGGACCCGAGGCCGAACGCCGCTTCGGCAGGCGGCATTTCATCGAACTCACCGCGTCCTTCACCGCGCCGCCCCAGTTCACCGTGCTGTCCGGACGCACGGAGATCGGCCGCACCGACCCGAGCGTGCTCACCGAGGAACGGCCCGGCCCGCGGCGTCTGCTGCTCGGCGGACGAAGCTGGCAGGTCACCTACATCGACTGGACACGCAAACGCGTCTTCGTCGAACCCGCCGACGGCGGCGGCATCGCCAAGTGGATGAACGGCGGCATCGCCGGACTGTCCCACGCCCTCACCCGCGCCATGCGCGAGGTCCTGCTCGGTGAGGACCCTCCCGTGTCGCTCACCCGCCGTGCCGAGGCGCGCCTGGCCGAACAACGCGAGACCGACGCACCCGACACCGTGCACCCGGGCGGCACACTGATCACGCGCGTCGGCAACGACGTGCGCTGGTGGACCTGGGCCGGCTACCGCGCCAACGCCACCCTCGGGGCAACCCTGCAGTCGGTCACGGACCCCCTGCAGCGCCCCACCGACTGCTGGCTGCGCCTGCGCGAAGACCTCACCCCGGCCGAGTGGCGCGCGGCCCGCGAGAGTGTCGGCGAGAGCCTGGTCCTGCCTGATGTCGACCACCGGGCCGTACGCGGCTTGAAGTTCTCCGCCGCCCTCCCGGAACGCCTCGCCGTCGCCACGGTCGCGGCCCGGCTGGCCGACTTCGAGGGCGCCGGTGTGGTTCTGCATGAACCAGCGCGGTTCCATCACGGTCGTTGACCGAGCTTCCGTGCGCCGGATGATGCCCTACCGAGGGGATGGTCCACCGGCCCCCCTCGGAGGGATGTCCGGCCAAAAGGTCCGGCCGGACATCCCTCGCTGATCAGTGACCTTGGCCAAGCCCTTCCGTCGGCACCAGTCCCGACGGTCCTTCTTCAACCGCGTTCCTGCCGAGCAGTGCCTCGATGTCCTTGCCGAAGGCAGCCCTGATGTCCGCCCCAAGTCGCAGCCACCCGAAGAACCGGGCTGTCTCCCTGGCGAGTTCCTCACGGCGCAGCCCGGGTGACTCGGACAGCACCCCCAGCAGGGCCAGCTGCCGCTCGGCCGGGGGAACGTGCGAGACCTTCTTGCGGTCGAAGTCCTCGCTCGGCGTACGGGCCGTCGTCACCTCGCGGTCCGGCAGGTCCCACGCGGTTCCCACTCTCACCGCGAGTTTCTTGTTGCCCAGTCGCGTCAGTGCCTTGCGCACACTGGCCTGCACGATCTGCCCGGCTCGGTCCAGGTCCCAGGCTTCCCGCACTCTGCCGATCAGTACTTCTTCCTCGACGGGGCCCTCGACCGAAATGATGTGACGAGTAACTTCCGCCACCAGGCCGAGCGCCTCGGGCTCGCGGAGATCGATGCTGCCGAGCCCCGCCTGCATGCCCAGGACACGCCGCAATTCATACAACTCCTCGCGACGCATGGCGCGGTACGGCCGGCTCCACGTGGAACGGTCTGATTCCTCGACGGGGACGATCGCCACGCCCGGCGTCACCGGCTCGGGCACCGTGGCCGTGACCGGCTCCGCGACCGGTGCATGAGGGTCGACGGCGCAGGCTGCCTCGACCGCCTCGCGCAACCGTCGCTGCGCGTCCCTGCGGTTGCGATACCAGTCCGTGCCCCAGATCCGGTGCAGGTTCCAGCCCAGGCCCCGCAGGATCTCCTCCCGAAGCCGGTCGCGGTCGCGGGCCGCGCGGGAGGAGTGGTACATCGCGCCGTCGCACTCGATGCCGAGCGCATAGGCGCCGGGGGCCCCTGGATGCCGTACTGCCATGTCGATCCGGAAGCCCGCCACACCCACCTGGGGCTGCACGTCGTAGCCCCAGCCGCGCAGTGTGTCGAGCACGTCCTCCTCGAACGGGCTCTCCGGCGCGGCGTCCGCGTCGGGCGCGGCCGCGGCCAGGATCGCGGGACCCCGCTCCGCGTACTCCAGGTAGCGCTTGAGATGCTGGACGCTTTTGTTCGCGCTGTCCGGCAGGTCGGTGCCGTGGAAGGACGCCACGACCTCCACCCGGTGCCGCGCCCGGGTCACGGCCACGTTCAATCGCCGCCAGCCGCCCTCACGGTTGATCGGACCGAAGGAGGAACGCAGCTTGCCCTGTGAGTCGGGGCCGTACCCGACCGACAGGATGATCACGTCGCGCTCGTCGCCCTGTACCGTCTCCAGGTTCTTCACGAAGAAGCCGCCCAGACGGTCCTCCGTGAAGTAACCGTCGAGGTCGGGCCGGGACTTGCGGGCCTCGGCGACGGCGTCCTCGACGGCGTCCGCCTGCGCCTTGGAGAGTGTGACGACGCCCAGGGTCAGGTGCGGCCGCGTCGAGAAGTGGTGGATGACCCGCCCGGCCACCAGCTCGGCCTCGCGGACGTTGTCGCGCTTGCTGCTGCGGTCGTACACGCCGTCGGCCTTGTGGAACGCGACGCCCACGTCGTGGCTGTCGGTGACCGCGCCCGGGAACACGACCATGGAGTTGTCGTAGAACTCGTGATTGCTGAAGGCGATCAGGTTCTCGTGGCGGCTGCGGTAGTGCCAGCGCAGTGACAGCTCGCGCAGCACACCGCTGGCCTTGCAGGCGTCCAGAATGGACTCGAACGAGTCGGGCACCTCCTCGTCCCACTCGTCGTCCTCGTCCGAGTCGCCGCCGGCGCTGAAGAATGACGTGGGCGGGAGCTGCCGCGGGTCACCCGCAACGATCAGGGCGTCACCGCGGTAGACGGCGTTCACGGCGTCCTGCGGAAGGACCTGGGACGCTTCGTCGAAGATCACCACGTCGAAGTGGAAATCGGACGGCAGATACTGACTGACCGTCAGAGGACTCATCATGAAGCACGGCTTGAGTCGCTGTACGACGTCCCTGGTCTCGTCCAGGAGCCGCCGCACCGGCATGTGCCGTCGCTGCAGCTTCGCCTGACGACTCAAGATCGCTGCCTGGCCCGTCGTCGCCCGGCGGGGGCGTCGTGCGTTGCAGGACTCGATCACCGTCGCGTGGGCGGCCTGCACCAGGCCGCGGTCCAGTCGGCGGTAGCGCTCCACCACCTGGTCGCGGTCGGTGGCCCGTACCACCGAGAGACGGCTGTCGGACGCCAGCTGGTGCTCCACCCAGGCACGCAGCACGGTGCGCTCCACGGCCACGGGGAACAGGGAGGCCGGCACCTCACGGTCCGCGAGCTGTGCCGGCAGGTCCGCCAGGCCGTAACGGCTCAGCACCTCGTGGGCCTCGGCGGAGCGGAGCCAGGCATCGGGGCCGTAAGGATCGTCGGACATGCGGCCGAGGAGCGTCCGTGCGGACGGGAACCCCGCCTCCAGCTCGGTACGGATCTCCGCGGCCCGGACCGGTGTGAAGTGGTCGATGAGGACCTCCGCCCGCTCCAGCCAGTCGCGGTTGCGGCGCTCCACCGACGAGTCGGGCGCCGTGTGCAGCAGCAGGCGTGCGGCCTCGGGTCCCAGAGAGGCAGCCGATCCGGTGACGGAAGCGGTGCGTCTGACGCCGAGGGCCCAGTCCAGGGCACGGTGGACGGTCTCCCGGGAGGTGCGCACCCCCTCGTACAGATCACCGAGCAGACGATGGTGCTCCGCCTCGGCGTTCAGGAAGTCCTCCTCGGCCGCGCGGGCCGCCACCACGGCCGCCACGGAGGAGCGGGCACCGCCGAGGGACAGCCAGTCCGCACCCCCGTCCTGGGAACCCGTGGCACGGGCCACCGAGTGGATCAGGGAAGCGGCTTCGTCGAGGGGATCGAGGTGGGCGCGTAGCCAGGCCGTTCCCTCGGGGAGGGAACGGGCCCGCAGACCGGGGGCGGCTGTGGTCAGGGCGGGGGAGTGCGTGAAGGCCTTCCATTCGGTGCACTCCGCCCGCAGGCGGGCGGCCGCCTCCAGCAGTCCAGGAAGGGCGGGTCGCTCGGCGCAGAGGGCACGGACGGGAGCGCTGCGCCGGACAGGATCCGCCAGGACCGGCCCGGCCAGCCGGTGGGCGTCGGCGGCGGCGGCGAGCGCCGCGGCCAGCGCGGCGGTGCGGGGACGGCCGTCCGGCGCGTACTTGCCCAGGAGTTCAGCAGTCCCGAAAGCGGAGGACTCCGCCCCGGATCCATTGCCGGTGGACGACAGCCGCACTGCCCTGTGCAGCAGGTCGTCCTCCACCGTCGTGTCGCCCTCGGTGTCCGGGCGGTCGTCGAGACGGGTGTCCAGACTCGCGTACCAGGTGCACAGCAGTTCCCGGTCGTGGGCCTCCCGGGCGGTGAACACCGCATCCTCCCGCTGCGCCGTGTGCGCCGCGGTGACCGCCGCGCGCGCCGAGGCGAGGGTATGGCCCGTTGCCCCGGGAAACTCCCGGCGGCCGACGGACTGGACCGTGTCGATGAGCCGTACGGCGTCCTCCAGCGCCGGCACATGGGCGCGCAGCCATTCGGCGGCCGCCGCCGGTCCGAAAGGGGCCAGGTCCGTGCTGTGCTCACGCAGCCGCGGTTCCCGTAGCGCCGAGCTCCACGTACTCAGGTCGTCCTTCAGTCGCTTGCCCCACTCGGACAGGGCGGGGTCGGGAGTGGACCCGTGGGCCAGCTGCGTGGCCAGACGGGTGCGGCGGACAGGGTCGGCCACCACGTCGGAGGCGAGCCGGTGGGCGTCCTCGGCCTGGCGCAGCGCGCCGTCCAGCGCGTCCAGATCGGGCAGCTCGTCACCTGCGTATGCGGCGAGCAGTTCAGCGTGTTCGGCCACCGCGGCACGTACAGCCCCGTGCGCCTGCTGCCAGGCCGCTGCCTTGCCCATTTCCGCCTGCAGCCTGCTGTTCCAGGACCCCTCGGTGCTGACTCCGCCGACAAGTCTCCGGTCGGCCCGAACCTGGGAGGACAAAACCGCCCCGAAGCGTCGGCCGTTCTCCGAGAGGCGGCGCACCGCGTCGGTCAGCCCCTCGGTGCAGGGCGTGTCGGAACCGAACACCCCCTGAGCTTCCCGACGGGCCAGGTCGAGGACGTCCATGAGGCGGTGCAGCGCGTCCACGGTCCGGCGCACCCTGGGCAGCACAGCCGGATCGAACCAGGCGGCCGGAGCCCGGTGGACGTGGCCGGCCAGTGCGGCCAGATCGGTCACGGACCGCGTCGAGGAAGCAGTGTCGGATGGTTCGCAACCCAGCAGATCCGCCACGCTCACCGCGCACTTCGCGGTTCCCTCCAGCATGTCGGCGAGGGCGCCCCAGTGGGAGGCGAGCGAGCCGGCCTCGTCCCGGCCGATGACCGTGAGGTCGGCGCCGGACGGCTCCAGAAAACCGAGCGCGGCCTCCGCCGCCTCCGGTTCTCGGGGCAGGTGGGAGGGCATGTCCGCCCAGCCCGGACCCGCTTGCTCCCGTGCCGTGGTCCGTGCCGCGATCGTGTGGTCACGGCGGGCCTCGAACTCCCTCAACGCGGTCGCCACAAGATCGAGGGCCGCCTGCTGGGCGGCGGCGAAACCCTCCGGAGTGAGCCACGCCTCCAGCGGGCGGTGCGGGACGCCGGACAGGTCCGCCAGATCACACAGGCTCGTCGCCTCGGCCAGCGAGCGCGGTTCGTCGACGCCCAGGGACCGGGCGAGCTCGCGTGCCGAGGAGGTGGCGCTTCCCAGCAGGTCGGCGGCCTTCCCGAGGTCCCTGCTGAGGTCTTCCGCCTGCCGCTCGGTCAGTCCGGTCAGATCCAGACCCCGCGGCTCGAGGGAGACCAGAGCCTGCTCTGCCGTCGGCGGCTCGGGGCGAAGACGTGGTGACATCTCCTGCCAGCGGTCACCCACCAGATCCTGTGCGGTCTGCTGGGCACGCCGCACGTGGCGCAGCGCGTCGAGGAAGGACTCGACCGGATCGGTCACGACGTGCGCCATGTCGGCTTCGGTGAGCCACCACTCGGGCACGGGCAGTCGTTCATCCAAGAGGCGGAGCAGCTGGACAAGACGGTTGATCTGTTCCGACGTTGTGAACTGCGCGTCCTCCGGGGCGAGCGCTCCATAGCCGTCGAGAGCGGACAAGAGCCCGTTCAGGGCCGTGCGCGCCTCTTCCAGCGCGGGGCCGGGGTGGGGCCGGTCCGTGCGCAGTCCCCGCCACGGAAAGCCCGGGTCGGCCACTGCCTGCCAGGAGTCACCGACGGCGTCGGCGGCCTTGAGCACACCGTCCAGATCGGCCGCGGACAGGGAGGAGGCATCGAAGCGCCGGGGCGAACCGTCACCGGGAGCGGAGAGATAGGCGACCGGGGCGTCGTCGAGACGGCCCACCTGGCCGATGACGTCGTACAGGGTGCGGCCCAAAGGCCGGCGCACCTCGTTCATCGCGGCGGCGTACGCGGACAGCGCCTCGCGGTCGAGGCGCGCCTGAGCCTTCTCCTGGTCGGGGAGCCCGGTCGCCTGGGGCTGCTCGGAGAGCGCGCGGCCCAACTCCTGGGCCACGGCCTTGCGGCTGGTGTTGCGGCTGTGCAGGGCGAAGGCGTAGGAGTCCAGACCCACCGACTTCAGCCGCTGCAGCACGACGTCCAGCGCCGCCGCCTTCTCACTGACAAACAGCACACTGCGGCCGGCGTGCATCAGCCCTGCGATGATGTTGGTGATGGTCTGGCTCTTGCCGGTACCCGGAGGACCGTCGAGCACGAACGACCGTCCCGCCACGGCAGCCGCGACGGCCTGCCGCTGCGAGGTGTCCGCGTCCAGGACCAGTGGAGTGTCCTCCGGAGGGGCCAGCTCGTCGACTCGCTCCGCCGGCACCTCCTCGAAGTCGAAACGGTCGGAGGCGAGGGCGCTTCCGGGTCCGATCGCCACCGCACGCACGAGGTCGCTCGCGAGGAGCCGGTCCTCGTTCTCGAGCAGGTCCCGGTACATGGCCTCCTTGTGGGAGGCGAAGAGCGCCATGACGGCCCGCTCCTCCACCTCCCACAGCGACTTGCCGGACACGGCGTTACGTACGGCCTCAATTACCGCGGTCACGTCACGGCAATCGGTCTCCGCGACGGACGCCCAGTCGATGCCGAACTGCTCCAGCTTGATGGGCAGCGCGGGATTCAGTTGCGGATCCTCGTCCTCGTTGGCCTGGAGGAGCACCTGCCCGGTGGGCGTCCGTACGATTTCCACCGGGAAGAGGACCAGAGGAGCCTGGCTGCTGGTGGCGGCTCCGTCCTCACGCCAGTGCAGCATGCCGACACCCAGGTGGAGAGTCCACAGGCCGTAGTCGTTGAACACCTGGGACGCCTTGGAGCGGAGGGACCGAAGCGCCTTCTGCAGGGCGGGGGCCGTGGTCTTCTGCGTGACGACGTCGTCCTCGTCGGGAGGAGGGCACTCCTGCTCCTCGTCCTCCGGGGACACTTCGTCCGGGAGCGGCGCGAAGCGCAGCGCGCGCTTCTCCAGCAGTTTGACCAGCTCCGGCGGCGAGGGCGCCGACAGTTCCAGCGTCGAGGCGCGGTGCCTGAAGTTCAGCAACCGGTTGCGGCCGCTGAGGTCCACGAGCGACGTTCGCCAGCCTGCCAGGATCGTCTTGAGACGTTCCAGGTCGCTGCCGCCCCCGAATGCACCCGGAATGATCGTCACACTGTCCCTGCTCTCACGTCGTACAACTCGAATCCGACAGGGGAGAAGGACAGACGTCTTCCCGGGGCACGGTGACGCGGGCAGGCCCGGCGTTCTCCGAATGATCCCCTCCGCGCGACATGTTCGCCTTGTCGCACTCGCCCCCCACGGACGGACGGATTCTATGGTCACGCCACGGAAATCAGAAGTGCACCTGGTGTTCGCGCCTCCCCAGGTGCCCGTCATCCACCTGAGACCGGCTGCCTGTGTGTCTTCCACTTCCGCTTCGGCTGCGTCGGGGTGGCCCGTACGGGCATCACCGACCTGCCGGGCCGGCACCCGCACTGCGGAGGCGTCCTGACCGCCGGACAGCGGGCGATGGACGAGGGGGACGTCGAACTCGCGGCCGACGGTGTGGTTGAGCAATGAGTTGCCTGGCGCCCGCCGCCCTCCCCTCCCTCCACCCCTGCCGAATGCCCCCGCACGCGACGAGGGCCCGTATCCGCTCAGCGGACCGGGCCCCTTGACGTCGTACCCCAGGACTACCGTCCGGCCAGCCCCAGTTCCAGGGCCAGTTCCAGCTCCAGGTCCGGTCCCAGCGCCAGCCTCGTCCCTGTCCCCGTCACCTTTGCACCCATGGCCATACCCGCACCTGTCGCAGCTGCCGTCTCCGCCGCCGCCCCCACCCGCGACTCCCGCCACAGCCACACCACGTCCCGGCCGAAGGACCACAGCAGCAGGGCCAGGGCCAGCAGTGCCACCGCGAAGTTGCCGGCGTACGGGAGCAGGTCCGCGCCGGCGACCAGCAGGCAGACGCCCTGCAGCGCGGCGACCGTCTTGCGGGCGAAGGACGGGGGGAGGGGAGCGTTGAGCCAGGGGGCCACGCGGGCCGCGGCGACGAAGGCGTAGCGCATGGTGCCGATCAGGAGGACCCAGGGGCCCAGCTCCATGGAGACGTACACGCTGAGCACCAGGATCAGGAACGCGTCGACCTCCATGTCGAAGCGCGCGCCCAGGGCCGTCGAGGTTCCCGTGCGCCGGGCCACCTTGCCGTCCACGCCGTCCAGCAGCAGGGCCACGGCCGTCAGGCCGACCAGCAGGGTCACCGGGGGCGCGCTCACGAAGGAGTCCGCCACCAGGGCCGTCACCCCGCCGACCAGGGTGGCCCGGCCCAGGGTGACCCGGTTCGCCGGGCCGAACGTGCGCAGACCCGAGCGGTGCAGTGCCCGGGAGAGCACCGCCCAGGTGGCCACGGCGAAGACGAGGCCGGTCACCCAGCCCGCGGGGCCCATGCCGATCGCCGTGCCGAGCAGGGCCAGCACCAGGATCTGCACGCCCGCTCCCACAGCGGTCTCCTGCTGGACCAGCCTCGCGTCGTAAGTGTTGTTCAGGGCCACCGCACATCCTCCGGCCAGGTGACAGGGTCGATCAAGGCCGCGTACTGTGCGCGACCTGTGCACACCTCGGTACGTGAACAACTTCCCGAACGTTCAGGAGGACGCCGATGAACCGCACCGCACGTGCGTTCTGGACCGGTTCGCCGGGCCATGGAGAGATCCGTGACGTGACCCTGCCGGACCCGGCGGAGGACGAGGTCGTCGTCCGCTCGCTGTACTCCGGGATCAGCCGCGGCACGGAGACCCTCGTCTTCCGCGGTGGGGTCCCCCAGAGCCAGCACGCGGTGATGCGGGCGCCGTTCCAGGAGGGCGACTTCCCGGCGCCCGTGAAGTACGGCTACCTCAACGTGGGGGTGGTGGAGGAGGGTGCGCAGGAGCTCGTCGGACGTACCGTCTTCTCCCTCTTCCCGCACCAGACCCGCTTCGTCGTCCCGGCGAGCGCGGTCACCGTCGTACCGGACTCGGTGCCCGCCGGACGGGCCGTCCTGGCCGGCACCGTCGAGACGGCCGTGAACGCCCTGTGGGACGCGGCGCCGCTGGTCGGCGACCGGATCGCGGTGGTCGGCGGGGGCATGGTCGGCTGCTCGGTGGCCGCGCTGCTGCGCCGCTTCCCGGGCGTGCGGGTGCAGTTGGTGGACGCCGATCCGGCACGGGCGAAGACCGCCGAGGCGCTGGGCGTCGGCTTCGCCTCCCCCGAGGAGGCGCTGGGCGGCTGCGATCTGGTGGTGCACGCCAGCGCCACCGAGCAGGGGCTCGCCCGGTCCCTGGAACTGCTGACCGCCGAGGGCACCGTCCTCGAACTGAGCTGGTACGGCGACCGCAAGGTCTCCCTGCCGCTCGGCGAGGCCTTCCACTCCCGGCGGCTGGTGATCCGCAGCAGCCAGGTCGGCACCGTCTCCCCGCGCCGCGCGAACCGGAGTTACGCCGACCGGCTCGCCCTCGCCCTGGAACTCCTCGCCGATCCCGCGCTCGACGCGCTCGTCACCGGGGAGAGCGCCTTCGACGAGCTGCCGGAGGTGATGCCCCGGCTCGCGAGCGGGGCGATTCCGGCCCTGTGTCACCGCGTTCGCTACGACAAGAGCGCCTGACCTGAGAAAAGAGTGGAAGTCGGCTGAACAAGGGGAAGCCGAGAGCCGTACTACACGGCACCCCCCGGCGGCCGATGGCCGGGGGACCAGACGCGCCGCACCTGGAGGGTCGTCCGTTGTTCAGTGTCACGGTCCGCGATCACATCATGATCGCCCACAGCTTCCACGGCGAGGTCTTCGGACCCGCTCAGCGCCTGCACGGAGCGACGTTCCTCGTGGACGCCACCTTCCGCCGCGAGCAGTTGGACGACGACAACATCGTCGTCGACATCGGCCTGGCGACCCAGGAACTGGGCGCCGTGGTCAGCGAGCTGAACTACAGGAACCTCGACAACGAGCCCGACTTCGCCGGGATCAACACCTCCACCGAGTTCCTCGCCAAGGTGATCGCCGACCGGCTCGCCGAGCGGATCCACAAGGGCGCGCTCGGTGAGGGCGCCCGGGGCGTCGCCGCCCTCTCCGTCACCCTGCACGAGTCGCACGTCGCCTGGGCGAGTTACGAGCGTGCGCTGTGACCGACGTGACCGTGGAGAAGGCCCCGCTCGCCTATCTGCCCGCGCAGCCGGCGGCACCGAAGACCGCGCCGACGGCCTCGAAGACCGCGCCGCCGGCCCTGAAGACCGCGCCGCCGGCCCTGAAGACCGGGGGAATCATCCCCATGTCCCTGCGCTCCGTGCACTTCGTCATGCCGGGCGGTGTCGACGACCCGGCGAACCCCAGCGGCGGCAACGCCTACGACCGCCGCGTCTGCCTGGACCTCCCCGGCTTCGGCTGGCAGGTCCACCAGCACCGGGTCGCCGGCGAGTGGCCCCGCCCCGGTGCCGCCGCCCGCGCCGAACTGGCCCGCACCCTGAGGGAGCTGCCCGACGGCACGGTCGTCCTGCTGGACGGGCTGGTGGCCTGCGGCGTCCCGGAGATCGTCGTACCGGAGGCGGAACGGCTGCGGCTCGCCGTCCTGGTGCACCTGCCGCTCGGCGACGAGACCGGCCTCGACCCGGTGCTCGCCGCCGAACTCGACGCAGGGGAGCGGACGGTGCTGCGCGCCGTCCCCGCGGTGATCGCCACCAGCGACTGGGCGGTCCGCCGCCTCGTCTCGCACCACGGCCTCGCCCCGGAGAAGGTGCACGAAGCCGCGCCGGGCGCCGACATCGCCCCCCTCGCCTCCGGCACCGACGGCGTCTCCCGCCTGCTGTGCGTGGCCGCGGTGACGCCCCGCAAGGGCCAGCACCGGCTGATCGAGGCGCTGGCCTCGGTGACCGACCTGCCGTGGACCTGCTCCTGCGTGGGCGGTCTCGGCCAGGACCCGGAGTACGTCGCCCACCTGCGCGGCCTCATCCGCAGGTACGGCCTCCAGGACCGGCTGGAGCTGACGGGCCCCAAGGCGGGCGCCCAGCTCGACGCCGCGTACGCCACCGCCGACCTGATGGTCCTCACCTCCTACGCCGAGACCTACGGCATGGCGGTCACCGAGGCCCTCGCCCGCGGCATTCCCGTCCTCGCCACCGACGTGGGCGGCGTGCCCGAGGCGGTCGGCCGCGCCCCCGACGGCGGTGTCCCCGGCATCCTCGTGCCGCCGGAGGACCCGGCCGCCCTCGCCGCCGAACTGCGCGGCTGGTTCGGCGAGGCGGACGTGCGGCGCCGGCTGAAGGCGGCCGCGCGGGGCCGGCGGGCGGCCCTGGGCGGCTGGGCGAGCACCGCCCAGCGCCTCGCCGGCGTCCTCGGCCGACTGCCCGGCGAGCCCAGGAGGGCGGCATGAGCAAGACCACGGCGACCCCGGCCGACCCGGCACGGCGGAGCGAACGGACCCCGGCCGGGCCCGGACCCCGGGAGGTGTCCCCGGACGGGGAGACGCAGGCGTCCGGCGTCATCGCGGGCGCCGGCCCGGTGACCCGCCCCGGCGAACGGCCGACCGTACGGCTGCGGGACGGGGAAGGGGACGGGGGCGGCACGGCGCAGGAGCCGCCCCGCTACGCCCCCGAGTGGCTGCGGCTGCGCGAGCCCGCCGACGCCGCCGCGCGGGCGGCCGGCCTGCTGGACCCGCTGCGGATCCGGCTGGCCGACCTGCCCGGCCGCACCGGCGGACTCGTCGTGCACGACCTGGGCTGCGGCACCGGCTCGATGGGCCGCTGGCTCGCCCCCCGCCTGGACGGCCCCCAGCACTGGATCCTGCACGACCGCGACCCCTACCTGCTGCACTTCGCGGCCGTCGGCTCCCCGCGGGCCGCCGCCGACGGCAGCCGGGTCACCGTCGAGACCCGGCGCGGCGACGTCGCCCGGCTGACCCCGGACGCCCTCGTCGGCGCCTCGCTGGTGACCGCGTCGGCACTGCTGGACGTCCTCACCCGCGAGGAGATCGAGACCCTCGCCGCGGCCTGCGCGGGCGCCGGCTGCCCCGCCCTGCTGACCCTCTCGGTGGCCGGGCGCGTCGAACTGACCGCCCCCGACCCGATGGACGAGGAGATCGCCGCCGCGTTCAACGACCACCAGCGGCGCGGCGGCCTCCTCGGCCCCGACGCGGTCACCGTGGCCTGCGAGGCGTTCGCCGGCCACGGCGCGACCGTGAAGGTGCACCCCAGCGCCTGGCGGCTCGGCCCCGACGAGGCCGCGCTCACCGCCCAGTGGCTGCGCGGCTGGGTCGGTGCCGCCGTCGAGGAGCGCCCCGGCCTCGCGGCCCGCGCCGAGACCTACCTCGCGGCCCGGCTGGCGGCCTGCGCGGCCGGCGAACTCCATGTCACCGTCCACCACAGCGACCTTCTCGCCCTGGCCCGGCCCACGGGCGGCCTCTGATGAGCGCGGAGACGGCGGGCGCGCGCGCCCCGGCGCCGGCGCCGTCGGCGCGGTGCGCGCGGACGGCCGTACGACGGTCCCGGCGCGACGACGCCGCACGGACCGCCGCGCACCTGCCCGCGTCCCGCACGGCGACCGTGCGCGTGTCCCCGGCTGGTAC
Source organism: Streptomyces sp. NPDC048734 (assembly GCF_043198675.1). NCBI lineage: Bacteria > Bacillati > Actinomycetota > Actinomycetes > Kitasatosporales > Streptomycetaceae > Streptomyces > Streptomyces sp. NPDC048734. The sequence continues at coordinate 76,906 of NZ_JBICUZ010000021.1, forward strand.
GACGACCGTGCCCGGTCCCGCGGTTGGTACGGCGACCGTGCGCGTGTCCCCGGCTGGTACGGCGGACGTGCCCGGTCCCGCGGCCGGTACGGTGGCGGTGACGTTCCCGGCGCCGGCCGGCCCCGCCGTCTCCGAGGACCGCATCGGCGTGACCGTGGCCGTCTCCGAGGACCGTACCGGCGCGATCGTGACCGAGTCGGTCCCGCGGCCGGGCGCGCGTTCCCGGTTCGCGGCACTGCGCGCCCATGGCGGCACCCTCGCCGGGGCCCTGATCCTCGGCGTTCTGTTGTGGCGGATGGGCACCGGCCCCGTCGTGGACGGGCTGCGGCGCATCGACGCCGCCACCCTGCTCCTCGGACTCGGCATCGGCGCCGTCACCACCGTGTTCAGCGCGTGGCGTTGGGCGCTGGTGGCCCGCGGACTGCGGATCCGGCTGCCGCTCGGGCCCGCCGTCGCCGACTACTACCGTTCGCTGTTCCTCAACGCGGCCCTGCCCGGCGGCATCCTCGGTGACGTGCACCGCGCCGTGCGCCACGGGCAGAGCACGGGCGACGTCGGACGCGGCGTGCGGGCCGTCGTCCTGGAGCGCACGGCGGGCCAGCTCGTGCTGGCCCTCGCCGGAGTGACGATCCTGCTGACCCTGCCGTCCCCCGTCATGGCGGACGTACGGCACTTCGCGCCGGTGGCCGCCCTCGGCGCGGTCGGCGCGCTCGCCGTCGTCCTCGCGGTGCGGATGAACTCCTCGGCGGCCCGCCGGGGCGGGCGGACGGGCAGGGCGCTCGCCGAGGCGCGCGAGGGACTGCTGTCCCGGCGCAACGGACCGGGCGTCGCCCTGTCGTCGGCGGTCGTCCTGGCCGGGCACCTGGCCACCTTCGTCGTGGCCGCCCGCGCGGCCGGCTCCGCCGCCCCGGTGCTCACGCTGCTGCCGCTGGCGGTCCTCGCGCTGCTCGCGATGGGCGTGCCGCTCAACGTCGGCGGCTGGGGACCCCGCGAGGGCGTCACCGCCTGGGCGTTCGGCGCCGCCGGGCTCGGCGCGGGCACCGGGCTCGCCGTCGCCGTCGTGTACGGGGTGCTCAGCTTCGCGGCCGCGCTGCCGGGCCTCGCCGTCCTCCTCGCCCGCTGGTGGACGGCGCGGGGGAAGACCGAGCCGCGGGACGAGGACCGGCGGACGGCGCCCGCCGCCGCACCGGACGCGGGTACCGGCGCCGCGCGTCACACGGGACCGCCCTCCGAATCCCCCGCCGTGGTCCCGGACGTCAGTATCGAGAAATACGTCCCGAAGGAATCCGTCAGGCTCGACAGGAGTTCCTTCCCCTTTTCCGCGGATCCCAGGGAGGGACGGCCGATGACGCCCGAATCGGTATAGGCGGACATTCCCAGCGTGAGCAGATGGCGACGGTCGTCCGCGGTGAAATCGGCGGACTCGTAACCGGGCCGGACGAGTTCGGGACGGGTGTGCAGCAGGATCGAGGTCTCGATCTCCCCGGCGTGCATGTCGGTGAGCAGCGAGGTCGACACCCCGGCCGCCGTCCGGGCCGCCTCCCAGTCCTCCGGGGCCGGGAAGAGCGCCATCCGCTCGCCGCGGGCGGAGGACTCCTGGACGGCGTTGCCCAGGACGTAGTTCCCGCCGTGTCCGTTGACGAGCACCAGGGCCTCGACGCCCGAGCGGCGCAGTGAGGCCGCGATGTCCTGTACCACCGCGTGAAGGGTGACGGCGGAGATGCTGACGGTTCCCGGCCAGTCCGCGTGCTCGTGCGAGCAGGCGATGGTCACCGGAGGGAGCAGGTGCACCGGATACGCGGCGGCCACCTCCCCGGCGATCGCGCACGCGACGAGCGTGTCGGTGGCCAACGGCAGGTACGGTCCGTGCTGTTCGAAGCTTCCGACGGGCAGCACCGCCACCTGGACCGGGACGTCCGCGCCGCGCGACCGCACGTCCTCGGTGGTGTCCGCCGGCACGAGTCCGTACGCCTGCGCCGTCCGCATTCCCGAACCACTCATCTTCTCCCGGCCTTTCGTCTCTGCTTAGGAACCAGATCATGACAGACAAATTCGGCGTGCTCGGCAAGAAGTCCTCCCAGCGCACCGGTGTGGAACGCGTGGTGAATGCACCGCTGCCCACCGTGTACGGCAAATTCCAGGCGATCGGTTACCTCGACCACGACCGCGGCGACGAGCAGGTGGCCCTGGTGTACGGCGACCCCGGCACCGAGAACGTGCTGACCCGGCTGCACTCGGAATGCCTCACCGGTGACGCGTTCGGCTCCCAGCACTGCGAGTGCGGCGATCAGCTCGAGTCGGCGCTGCGGGCCGTCGTCGCCGAGGGCCGGGGCATCGTCGTCTACCTGCGCGGGCACGAGGGCCGGGGCATCGGACTGCTGGGCAAGCTGCGGGCGATGGCGCTCCAGGCGGAGGGGCTGGACACCGTCGAGGCGAACGTGGCGCTGGGTTTCCCGGTGGACGCGCGGGACTACAAGGTGGCCGCCGACATCCTGCGCGACCTCGGTGTGCGCTCCGTCCGCCTGATGTCGAACAACCCGCGCAAGCGGGAGGCTCTGGTGGGCAACGGCATCCAGGTCGCCGAGGAGGTGCCGCTGCTGATCGAGCCGTGCGAGAACAACATCACGTACCTGCGCACCAAGCGGGAGCGGCTGGACCACCGCCTGCCCCACCTGGACGCGGTCGCGCACTGGTCCTGAGCGCACGGACGTGAGTGCACGTGCTGCCGGCCGCCGCGACGGACAGGGGGCGCGACGGCCGGCGCGCGTCACGGGCCCGGCGCACGACGGGCCGGCCGGGGCGTGCGAGGAGGGGGACCGGGACCACGACCGTCCGAGGGTCAGTCCCTGACCGTCCGAGGGTCAGTCCCTGACCGCTTCGTGGACCAGCCGCTTGAGGTCGGGGTAGAGCTTCAGCGACCTCCTCGGCCGTACCTGCGTGAGGAACTGGACGGTGAGGTCGCGGTCCGGGTCGACCCAGAACGTCGTCGTGGCCACCCCGCTCCAGCCGTAGGTGCCGAGTCCGGAGGGGGCCGGGGTGCGTTCCGGGTCGATCACCACGGAGACGCCGAGGCCGAAGCCGACGCCGTCGTTGCCGGGCTCGTCGTGGGCGGGGCGGCTGCCGACCGTGCGCAGGTCGGCGCCGCCGGGCAGATGGTTGCGGGTCATCAGGTCCACCGTCGCGGGCTTCAGCAGGCGTGTGCCGTCGAGTTCGCCGCCGCGGCGCAGCAACTCCATGAAGCGGTGGATGTCGTAGGCGGTCGCCACCATGCCGCCGCTCCCGGACAGGAACCGGGGCCGTCCGGACAGGGGCAGTCCGGGGATCGGCTCGATCCCGCCGTCCTCGGTGTCGCCGTACAACTCCGCGAGCCGGCCCGCCTGTTCGCCGGTGACCTGGAAACCGGCGTCGGGCATGCCGAGCGGACGGAAGATCCGTTCGGCGAGGAACTCGTCGAGGGGACGGCCGGAGACGACCTCGATGATCCGGCCGAGGACGTTGGTGGCCACCGAGTAGTTCCACTGCGTGCCGGGCTCGAACTGGAGCGGCAGACGCGCGTACGCCTCGACGGTCCCGGCCAGGTCCGAGCCGGGCAGCACCGCCGACTCCAGCCCGGCCTCCCGGTACAGGGCGTCGACCGGGTGGCAGTGGTAGAAGGCGAAGGTCAGGCCCGCGGTGTGGGTCATCAGGTGCCGTATGAGCGTCGGCTGCCCGACCGGGCGGGTCTCGAGGTCCGAGCCGGAGCCCCGGACGTACACGCGCTGGTCGGCGAAGGCCGGCAGGTGTGCGGCGACCGGGTCGTCGAGCGAGAGCCGGCCCTCCTCCACCAGCATCAGCGCGGCGACCGAGGTGACCGGCTTGGTCATCGAGTAGATCCGCCACAGCGTGTCGGACTCGACGGGGAGTCCGGCGGCGATGTCGCGGTGGCCGCGGGTGGTGAGGTGCGCGACCCGGCCGCCGCGGGCGACGGCCACGAGGAAACCGGGCAGGCGCCCCTCGTCGACGTAGTGGGCGACGTGCTGGTCGAGGCGGTCCAGCGCCTTCCCGTCCAGCCCCACCTCGCTCGGATCGACCTGTTGCCGCAGCTGTGCCATCGCTCTCCTCCGGTGCGTTCGATCAAGGCGCGGTCCGGCATACCCCGTCGGAACGGCCTCAGACCTCATCGTCGCCCAGGGACGGCGGGAAAGGAGCCCTTTCGGCAGCGTGAACGGGGCGCCCCGCGTCCCCGGGACCGGCGGCGGCCGGGCGCGACCGTCCCGGAAGCGCCCGGCACAGGGGCAGCACCGCCGCGGCCGCCACGGCGAGCACGACGAGGGGCGACCTGGTCCCGCCCGTGTCCATGAGCACGGTCGCCGACGCCACCCCGAGCACCGGCCCGATGTTCATGGCCGTCTGCTGCAGGCCGCCCGCGACCCCGGCCCACTCCGCGGGCGCCTGCCGTACGACGACGTGGGTGGCCGCGACCATCACCGTCCCGAACCCGGCGCCCACCAGGGCGAACCCGGCGCAGAAGGCGGCCGTGCCCGGGGCGGCGGCGAGCACGAGAAGACCCGCGGAGAGTACGGCTACGGCCCCCGCGACGGTTCGAACGGCGCCGGCCCGGCGCAGCAGGACGGCCGACGCCGGCGCCGCGGCCACCAGGAACACGGCCAGCGGGAGGCTGACGAGGGCCGTGTCCAGCGGGGTGAGCCCCAGGTCGTCCTGGAGGACGTACACGCAGGCGAACAGGGAGCCGTTGAGGGCCGCCGACACCACGACCAGCAGGATCAGCGCCGCCCGGACCGGCGGGGAACCGATGACGGCCGCGGGCACCAGTGGCGCCGGTGCGCGGCGCTCGTGGCGGACGAAGGCGGCACCGGCGACCACGGCCGCCACCGCGCCCGCCGCGCCGGCCGGTCCCCGGGGCGCGACGAGGGTGTGCACCAGGCAGGCCAGCGCCACCGACAGCCAGAGGGCACCGGCCAGGTCGAGAGCCGGTACGGACGCGGATACCGAGGCGGAAGAGGAGGCCGAAGAAGAAGCTGAAGCCGAAGTGGGGGCCGAAGAAGAAACCGAAGCCGAAGAAGGGGCCGAAGAAGAGGTCAAGGAAGAAGCCGGAGCCGAGGACGGAGCCGCCGCCGTCCGCACCGCACGCTCCCGCCCACCGGAGGTGAGGGCGAGCGCGCCGAAGGCCAGCGCCGGCACCACGTTCAGCAGGAACACGGCCCGCCATCCGAAGCCCGTCGTCATCGCCCCGCCCAGCATCGGACCGGCGGCGGCCGCCAGCCCGATCGCGGCCGTCCGCACGGCGATCGGCCGCCGCAGCCGGTCCGCCGGGTACGCCGAGCGCAGCATGCCGAGCGTGGCCGGCTGCAACAGCGCCCCGAACACCCCCTGCACCACCCGAAGGGCGATCACCCAGCCCACGCCCGGCGCCACCGCGACACCCACGGAGGCCGCCCCGAAGCCGAGCATGCCCACCGCGAACGTACGCCGATGGCCGTACCGGTCGCCGAGCCGCCCGGCGAACACCAACAGGCCCGCCACGGCGACGAGGTACCCGGTGCTGGTCCACTGGACCTGGGCGAAGGTGGCGTCCAGGTCGCGTCGCAGGGTGGGCTGGGCGACGGTGAGGACGGTGCCGTCCAGGGCCACGACCACGGCACCGGCCACACTGCTCACCAGGGTCGGCGGCCGCTTCACCGGTCGGCCTCCGGCCCCAGGTGCGCGTCGAGTGCCGTCCGCAGCAGCGGCTCGAACTCCTGCGTTTCCGTTGCGAGTTGCAGACTTCCCCAGCTCCACAGCTGGGCGATGCCGTGCAGGTTCGCCCACAGTGCCGCCGTGACCGCACGGGCGTCGGCGCCGGGCCGCACCCGACCGACCAGGTCCACCAGCACGCCGAACAGCGGGAGACTGGTGTCGCGGAGCCCCAGGTGGCCGCTCTCCAACAGGTCGTGACGGAACATCAGCTCGTACATGCCGGGGTTGCCGAGGGCGAACTCCAGGTAGGCGCGACCCAGTTCGGTGATCTGTTCGCGGGCGGACGCGGTGCCGTCGCCGCGGGCCACCGCCACCCGGCCGGCCAGGTCGGTGAAGCCCCTGCGGGCGATGGCCGACAGCAGTTCCAGGTGGGTGGGGAAGTGGCGGCGCGGGGCCCCGTGCGAGACGCCCGCCCGGCGGGCGATCTCCCGCAGGGTCAGTGCCCCGGCGCCCTCCCGGGCCAGCAGTTCCACACCGACGTCGACCAGCCGGACCCGCAGGTCCGCCCCCGGCTTCTCCTCATCGTTCATGGACAGTGTCTACCAGCTGGCCGTAGACACTGTCTACCATGGCGTGCGGGTGTTCGCCCGGGAATGCGGACGCGTCCCGCACCGGTTGTGCCGACATGACTCAGGACTCGACGCAGCACGCCCTGCTCGCCCTGCTCTCCGACGGCCGCGGCGGGGTGTTGGTCACCCTCAAGCGGGACGGGCGCCCGCAGCTGTCCAACGTCAGCCACCACTACTACCCGGACGAGGGCGTCATCCGGATCTCCGTCACCGACGACCGGGCGAAGACCCGCAACCTGCGCCGCGACCCGCGCGCCTCCTACCACGTCTCCGCGCCCGACCATCGTGCCTACACGGTCGTCGAGGGCGCTGCCGAGCTCTCGCCGGTGGCCGGGCACCCCTACGACGACACGGTCGAGGAACTCGTCCGGCTCTACCGCGACGTCCAGGGAGAACACCCCGACTGGGAGGACTACCGCGCCGCCATGGTCCGCGACCGCCGCCTCGTGGTGCGCGTACGCGTGGAGCGGGCCTACGGCATCCCCGGGAGGGGCGACGACGGGTAGCGGGTCCCGGCCCGCCGGGCGCGGGGGTTCCGCCCGACGCGCCGGCGCGCCCCCGCCGCCCGGGCTGCGAGGGCTGCGGGGGCAGGCCGCCGACCTGGGAAGAGGCGCCTCGCGATGCCCCTCGCCGGCCGAAGCCACCGCCGTCGGGAACGAGTGGCGTGACCGTCGACGATCCGGACGGCCGCCGGCCGGTGGGGTGCCGGCGCGGAGGGTCCCAGGGGTGACCGCCGGCACGCCCGGGCCCCCGGAGCCGCTGCCGGCGTCCGGGGGCCCGGGCGGCCCGGGGGCCGCGGTCGCTCAGGCCGTCACCGTCTCCCGCCGGGCCGCCTCCGGGCGGGTGCGCTCGCCCAGCTCCTCGGTGGGCACCTTCGCCGTCTCGCGGGCGGACAGCGCCGCGATCACCGGGGGCACGCACAGCGCCGCGGTGAACAGGGCCACCGCCGACCAGTCGTCGCCGTCCGGGCCGGCGATCCGCGCGGCGAAGGTGACCGCGAAACCGGCCACGGCGAAGCCGATCTGGGTGCCGATCGCCATGCCGGACAGCCGCACGCGGGTGGAGAACATCTCGCCGTAGAAGGAGGGCCACACCCCGTTGGCGGCGCTGTAGACGACGCCGAAGGCGACGATGCCGAGGACCAGGGTCAGCGGGTAGGAGCCGGTGGAGATCGCCCACAGGTAGAGGAACATCGCCCCGGCGCTGCCGGCCGCGCCGACCAGGAACACCGGACGGCGGCCGACGCGGTCGGACAGCGTGGCCCACAGGGGGATCGCCGCCAGCGCGACCAGGTTCGCCAGCGCGCCCACCCACAGCATCGAGGAGCGGCTCATCCCCACCGAGTCGCTGGTGGCGTACGCCAGCGCCCACACCGTGAAGATGGTGGAGACCGAGGCGACGAGCGCGCACGCGACGACCCGCAGCACGTCCGCCCAGTGCTCGCGCAGCAGCACCGCGAGCGGCAGTTTGACGATCCCCTCGCTCTTCGCCTGCTGGGCGAAGGCCGGCGTCTCGTCGAGCTTGCGGCGGATGACGTAACCGGCGACGGCGACCCCGATGCTCAGCCAGAACGGCACCCGCCAGCCCCACGCCAGCAACTGGTCCTCGGGCAGGGCGGCGATGGGCAGGAAGACCAGCGTGGCCAGGAGCTGGCCGCCCTGCGTGCCGCTGAGGGTGAAGCTGGTGAAGAAGCCGCGCCGGTGGGGTGGCGCGTGCTCCAGCGTCATGGAGTTGGCGCTGGCCTGCTCACCGGCCGCGGAGATGCCCTGCAGGACCCGGCACAGCACCAGCAGCACCGGGGCGAGGGTGCCGACCTGGTCCCGGGTGGGCAGGCAGCCGATGAGGAAGGTCGACACGCCCATGAGGATCAGCGTGAACACCATGATCTTCTTACGGCCCACCCGGTCCCCGAAGTGGCCGAGGAACAGCGCGCCGACCGGACGGGCGGCGTAGGCGACGCCGAAGGTGGCCAGTGAGAGCAGCGTCGCCGTGGCCGGGTCGGACTCGTCGAAGAAGACCTCGGGGAAGATCAGCGCCGCCGCGCTGCCGTAGATGAAGAAGTCGTAGTACTCCAGGGCGCTGCCGATCCAGGCGGCGGTCGCGGCCTTCTTCGGCTGGCCGGGCGGGGCGGCGTCGTGGGGTGCTGCGGGGACGGACACGGCGTGCTCCTTCGGGGAAACTCCAACGTACGCGGAGTGAGGGAGGGCGAGGGAGGGGCGAAGGGGCCGGTTCCCTGGGGTGGCGGGGCGGCACTGCCGGGCGCTACCCGGCTAATTAACGCACTGGATAGTTAGTAGCGGTTGGGTAGGGATGTTGCGCCCGTGTTTCGCCGCTGTCAAGAGGTCCCACCGGACGGAATCGGTCCGCCGTCCGCCCCTGGCGGGCGCCCCGCCGCCGGTCCGCCGTACGGCCGGCATGCTTCCCGCCGCCGGTCCGCCGTACGGCCGGCCTCAGTCCGCCGCGCGCTCCGCCGTCAGATAGGCGATCACCATGTCGCCGAGCATGGCGCGGTAGTGCTCGCGCTGCGCCGGGTCGACCAGGTCGCGGCCGAACAGGGCGCCGAAGGTGTGCCGGTTGGCCACCCGGAAGAAACAGAACGAGCTGATCATCGCGTGCAGGTCGACGGCGTCGACGTCGGCCGTGAACAGGCCGGACTCCTGCCCGGAGGCCAGGATGCGGCGGATCACGTCGAGGGCCGGGGAGCCGATCTTCCCGAGCTTCTCGGAGGCGGCGATGTGCTCGGCGCCGTGGATGTTCTCGATGCTGACCAGGCGGATGAAGTCGGGATGCTGCTCATGGTGGTCGAAGGTCAGCTCCGCCAGCCGGCGGATGGCCGCGACCGGGTCCAGGTGCTCCACGTCGAGCTGCTGCTCGGTGTCCCGGATCACGCCGTACGCCCGCTCCAGGACGGCGGTGAACAGCTGCTCCTTGCCGCCGAAGTAGTAATAGATCATGCGCTTGGTGGTGCGGGTGCGGGCGGCGATCTCGTCGACGCGGGCGCCGTCGTACCCGGCCCGCGCGAACTCCTGGGTGGCCACGTCGAGGATCTCGGCCTGGGTGCGGGCGGCGTCGCGGATCCGTCCGTGCGGTCGTGCCGGTTCGTCGACGCTGGTCATCAGGTTCCTTCGGCGTAGGGCTTGGGCGTGGGACGTGGAGCTGGGGCGCACCGCGGGAGACGCGGGGGCTGGGAGTGTGCCCGGCGTACCTCCTTCGGCGTGCCGTGATTCTAGAAGCCGACGTGCTCCTCGTTCGGCGGGAGGTCTTCCCCCGCGGCCCGACTCGGTGTTATGACTAACTCACCAGTTCGTACATTAGTCGGCCGCTCAGGAGGTCCGCCGTGACCAAGGACGTGTCCCACGCGACGCAGGACTCGTATCTCGTCGGACTGATCGGTTCCGGCATCGGTCCGTCGCTCAGTCCCGCGCTGCACGAGCGCGAGGCGGACCGGCAGGGGCTGCGCTATCTCTACCGGCTGCTCGACCTCGACGTCCTCGGGGTGCCGCCGGAGGCGGTGGGCGACCTGGTGCGGGCCGCGCGCCACCTCGGCTTCGACGGCCTGAACGTCACGCATCCCTGCAAGCAGCTCGTCATCCCGCACCTCGACGGTCTCGCGCCGCAGGCCGAGGCGCTGGGTGCGGTCAACACGGTCGTCCTCGAGGGCGGCCGGGCCGTCGGCCACAACACGGACGTCACCGGGTTCGCCGCCTCTTTCGCGCGCGGTCTGCCGGACGTGCCGCTGGAGCGGGTGGTGCAGCTGGGCGCGGGTGGCGCGGGCGCGGCCGTCGCGCACGCCACGCTCACCCTCGGCGCCGGCCGGGTGACCGTCGTGGACGCGCTGCCCGAGCGGGCCGCCGCCCTCGCCGACTCCCTGAACCGGCATTTCGGCGCGGGCCGGGCGGACTCCGCGGCCCCGGACCGCCTCGTCGGTCTGCTCGCGCGGGCCGACGGCATCGTGCACGCCACTCCGACCGGCATGGCCGCCCACCCCGGCCTGCCCTTCCCGGCCCGGCTGCTGCACCCCGGACTGTGGGTCGCCGAGGTCGTCTACCGGCCCCTGGAGACCGAGCTGCTGCGCGCAGCCCGCGCGGCCGGCTGCGCCACCCTCGACGGCGGCGGCATGGCCGTCTTCCAGGCCGCGGACGCGTTCCGGCTCATCACCGGCCGGGAACCCGACAGCTCGCGCATGCTCGCCGACATCACGGAACTGGCCGGCGCGGTCCCGGTAACGGAGTAGCCCGAGGGCGCGCGGTCCGGTACCGGAGCAGCCCGAGGGCGCGCGGGTCCCGGGACCCGCCCGGCGTCCCACGCGCACCGGCCCGCCCACCGCCACCGCGTGTGGCGGCCCGCCGCTCCGGACCGCGGCCCCCGGCGGGCTCCCACCCACCCCCGAGCCACCCCCGAGAACCGCCGCTCCCCGGTAGCCGGCACACCTCCGAACCGCGGCTCCCTGATACCCAGCCTCCGACCGCACCGCCCTGATACCCAGCCACCCGACCGCACCGCCCCGATACACCGCCCCCCCCGACCGTACAGCCCCCGCCCGCGGCCCCACCCGGTGCCTCCAAGCCCCGCCCCGCGCCACCCCGCCCCGCCGCGCGCAGCACGACGAAGAGAGGTACCCAGGTGCGTACGTCCATCGCCACCGTCTCCCTCAGCGGATCCCTCACCGGCAAACTCACGGCCGCGGCCCGGGCCGGCTTCGACGGCGTCGAGATCTTCGAGAACGACCTGCTCGCCAGCCCCCTCACCCCCGAGGAGATCCGCGCCCGCTGCGCCGACCTCGGCCTCACCGTCGACCTCTACCAGCCGATGCGGGACGTCGAGGCGGTGCCCGCCGACACGTTCGCCCGCAACCTGCGCCGCGCCCGCGCCAAGTTCTCGCTGATGAACCGGCTCGGCGCCGACACCGTCCTGGTCTGCTCCAGCGTCTCCCCGCTCGCCGAGGACGACGACGCCCTCGCCGCCGAACAGCTAGCCCGGCTCGCCGACCTCGCCCAGGACTTCGGCGTCCGCGTCGCCTACGAGGCGCTCGCCTGGGGACGGCACGTCAGCACGTACGACCACGCCTGGCGCATCGTCGAGAGCGCCGGACACCCCGCGCTCGGCACCTGCCTGGACAGCTTCCACATTCTGTCCCGCGGCTCCGACCCGAAGCCGATCGAGGACATCCCCGGCGAGAAGATCTTCTTCCTCCAGCTCGCCGACGCACCGCTGCCCGCGATGGACGTCCTGCAGTGGTCCCGCCACCACCGCCGGTTCCCCGGCCAGGGCGGCTTCGACGTGGCGGGCCTCCTGCGGCACGTGCTGCGCACCGGATACGACGGCCCGCTCTCCCTGGAGGTCTTCAACGACGTGTTCCGGCAGGCCGAGGCCGGCCCGACCGCCGTGGACGCCCGCCGATCCCTGCTCCTCCTCCAGGAACAGGCCGGCCTCGGCGACCTGCCCGCGCCGGTCGTCCCCACCGGTGTCGCCTTCGCCGAACTGGTCACCCCCGACGCCGAGCCCGTCACCGCCCTCCTCGGCGCCCTCGGCTTCGCCCGCACCGCCCGCCACCGCGGCAAACCCGTCGAACTGTGGGAGCGCGGCGAGGCCCGCGTCCTGGTCAACACCGGCCCGGCCGCCCCCTCCCACTCCCGGCGCCGCCCGACCGGGGCGACCCCCGCCGACGGCACCCGCCTGGCCGCCGTCGGACTGGAGTCGCCGGACCCGGCCGGCGCCGCCCGCCGCGCCGAGGCCCTCCTCGCCCCCGTCCTGCCGCGCCGCCGCGCCCCCGAGGACGCCCCGCTGGACGCCGTGGCCGCCCCCGACGGCACCGAACTCTTCTTCTGCGCGACGAACCGGCCCCCGCTCCCGGACTGGCGGGCCGACTTCGCGGACCTGCCGGGCGGCGCCGCCCCGCGGGACGGCGTCCGTATCGACCACCTCTCCCTCACCCAGCCCTGGCACCACTTCGACGAGGCGGTCCTCTTCCACCGCGGCGTGCTCGGCCTCGACGCCCAGGAGAGCGTCGACGTCGCCGACCCCTACGGGCTGCTGCGCAGCCGCGCCGTCAGCACCGCCGACGGCGCCGTCCGCATCCCCCTCACGGTCGGTGCCGCGCCCGGCGACGACACCGCCCACGTCCGGCACATCGCCCTGGCCGTCCCCGACGTGGTCGCGGCGGCCCGCCGCTTCACCGGGGCCGGCGGCCGCCTCCTGCCGATCCCCGCGAACTACCACGACGACCTGGCCGCCCGGTACGAGTTCGCCGACGGCGAGCTGGAGACGTACCGCGAGCTGGGCATCCTCTACGACCGGGACGCGCACGGCGTCTTCCGGCACTGCTACACCCGCACCGTCGGCCGCGTCTTCCTCGAACTGGTCCAGCGCGACGGCGGCTACCGGGGCTACGGCGCCGTCAACGCGCCGGTGCGGCTGGCGGCCCAGCACGCCGAGCGCTGACCGGCGGGCACCGGCCCGCCCTACTGGCGGCTGACCGTCCTCGTCACACCGGCGACGACGGTCGTGGCGAGGATCCAGCCGGTGAGGATCAGGACGTAGGACAGGCTCTGGTGCCAGCCGGACGGGGCGAACGCGGACTCCTGACCGAACGAGATGACCGGCAGGAGCAGGTCGAGCGTGTAGAAGACCGGGTCGAAGTCGGGGGCCTCGGACGCCTTGAGCGCCCGCGGGTGCTCCAGCGCGAACGCCACCGAACCGGCCGCCAGCAGCGACAGCAGCCATACGGCGGCCCGCAGCGGGCGGAAGCCGTAGCCGACGGCCGCGTCCTGGAGGTGTCCCCACAGCCGGCCGTACCAGGGCAGCGTGCCCCGGTGCCGGCGCAGCTTGGCGAGCTGCACCAGCCGGGCGGCCCGGTCGTCACCGGTGTGGCGGTAGGCGGCGGTGAGCTGCTCGTAGGCGTGCGGGTCGAACGCGCCGTCGTCGCGCTCCAGCATGGGCAGCCGGCGTTCGACGGGCTCGTGCGGGGTGAGGAAGGTGTAGGTGAGGTCGAGCAGGCGCACCTGGTCGGGCAGCATCTCCGGCTCGACGTGGAGCTGGTTGATCTCGGCGCGCCGCAGGTTGAGCCTGCCCTCGATCGGCGGGCCCCCGCGCAGCCACAGCTCGCCGACCGCACAGCTGCTGGCGCGCAGGGCGGTGCCGCCGGGGCAGGAGAGCGTCGCGTACAGCAGGTCGATCCGGCCGGGTATGCGTGCGCCGCGCAGGTCGATCCGGCCGTGGGCGCGCAGTCGGCGGCCGATGAGGTTGGCGCCGACCTCGAGGGACTCCCCGTCCAGGACGTGTGCCCCCGGGTTGCCGAGTTCGGCTTCCTCCAGGTCGATCGAGCCGGCCACGCTCGCGCCGTCCAGCCGGATCAGGCCGTGGGTGCGCAGACCCCGGGCGCAGACGTCGTCGTCGACGGAGGTCCGGTTGAGCTGGAGCACGGTCCGCGCCGGGCCGTCGGCGCCCGTCTCCACGCCCGCTTCCGCGCCGATCTCCGCGTCGTCGAGGTACAGGGCCCCCGAGATCTGGGCCCCGACGAGGCTCACCACGCCGTCGACACGACAGCCGGTCATGCGCAGTCCGCCGTCGATCCGGGAGTGCGCCGCCGACAGGCCCGGCAGTACGGAGTCGCGCAGGGTGACGTAGCCGAGCTGGGCGCCGGAGAGGCGCGGTGCCTCGTCGAAGCGGCAGTGGTGGAGGCGGATGACGCTGTCGACGGTCGCGTACCGCAGGTCGAGCACGCCGGTGATGCGGGCCCCCGCCACCCTGAGTGCCGCCACTTCGCCCGGTTCCCGGGGTCCGTTGAGGAGCAGCGTCCGCAACACGGCTGCCCGCAGGGTCCGTTCGGGTCCGTCGGTGCCGTCGGTGCCGTCGGTCCGGAAGTCCACGGTCCGCGCCGTGGCGAAGGCCCGCCAGACGCGCTGTTCGGCCGGTGTCAGATCGTTGATCTCCATCAGCCGCGACTCTGGCGGGCCCTCCGTGCGGTGTCAACCAGCATTCGACGGACCGTCAACACCCTTGGCGTGCCCGGTGAGTGGCGGGCGGTCCGGCCGGGGGCGCCGACCGGACCCGCTCCGCCTTCTCCCGGGAGTTCCCCGCGGCCGGACCTACTGCTCGGCCGACTCGACGGCGTGGCCGCCGAACTGGTTGCGCAGGGCGGCGATCATCTTCATCTGGGGCGAGTCCTCCTGGCGGGAGGCGAACCGTGCGAACAGCGAGGCCGTGATGGCCGGGAGCGGCACCGCGTTGTCGATGGCGGCCTCCACGGTCCAGCGGCCTTCTCCGGAGTCCTGTGCGTAGCCGCGCAGCTTGTCCAGGTGCTCGTCCTCGTCGAGGGCGTCGACCGCCAGGTCGAGGAGCCAGGAGCGGATGACCGTGCCCTCCTGCCAGGAGCGGAACACCTCGCGCACGTCGGTGACCGAGTCGACCTTCTCCAGCAGCTCCCAGCCCTCGGCGTAGGCCTGCATCATGGCGTACTCGATGCCGTTGTGGACCATCTTCGAGAAGTGGCCGGCGCCGACCTTGCCCGCGTGGACATAACCGTACGGGCCCTCCGGCTTGAGCGCGTCGAAGATCGGCCGGAGCCGGTCGACGTGCTCCTGCTCGCCGCCGACCATCAGGGCGTAGCCGTTCTCCAGGCCCCACACACCGCCCGAGACGCCGGCGTCGACGAAGCCGATGCCCTTGGCACCCAGTTCCGCGGCGTGCTTCTCGTCGTCCGTCCAGCGGGAGTTGCCGCCGTCCACGACGGTGTCGCCGGCCTCCAGAAGGCCGCCCAGCTCGTCGACGACGGACTGCGTGGCGGCACCGGCCGGGACCATCACCCAGACCGTGCGCGGCGCTTCGAGGCTCTCCACGAGTTCGGCGAGGCCGCTCACGTCGGACAGGTCGGGGTTGCGGTCGTAGCCGACGACGGTGTGGCCCGCGCGGCGGATCCGCTCGCGCATGTTGCCGCCCATCTTGCCGAGACCGATCAGACCCAGCTGCATGTCAGTGCACTTCCTTCAGTTCACGGTAGGCGGCCACGAGGGCCTTCGTGGAGGGGTCCAGGCCGGGGACGTCGGTGCCTTCGGTGAGGGCGGGTTCGACGCGCTTGGCGAGGACCTTGCCGAGTTCGAC
>NZ_JBICUZ010000022.1:0-85399 GCF_043198675.1 Streptomyces sp. NPDC048734
AGTCCACCCCCCGCTCCTCCGGCCCGGCCCCCGACCCGAACCGCACAGCGACCGAGTCCGCCACCGACCTGCAACTGGAATCGGACGACCACGACAGCGACGGAACCGGCGATCGCCTCTCCGTCTCCGTCCCCGGTGACGCGGACGGTTCCGGGCGGAACGCCGTGCAGGGCCCCGGTGACGCGGAGGGCCCCGGGCAGAACGCCGTGCACGACAGCGGACACGGCCTCGGCCACGGCGGCGGGCGCGGCCTCGAGCCCGGCGGCCGCGGCCCCGGAGACGGCGGCACCCCGCCACCTCCTCCGCCCACCAGCCCGGACGACCCCACGACCGTCCCCGACACGACCGTCCCCGACACGACCGTCTCCGACACGGCGTCCTCGCCGTCGCCCGCGCGGATCATCGTGCGGCCCGCCGCCGAGGGCACGGCCGACGACGACGGCGACCCGCAGCGCCCGGTCCGCGAGTCCGCCGTCACCACGCTGGACGGCCTCACCGTGCCCGTCTCCCAGCTGCGGCGCTGGGTGCCGGACACCGCGGTACGGCCCCGGCCGGGACAGGCCGTCCAGACGCTGACCATCTCGCAGAGCCCGGCCGAGGACGGTACGGCGCACAGCGCGGGACGCCGAACGCTGCTGGGCCAGGACACTTTCCGCGGCGTGCGCACCATCTCCACGGCACCGACGACCACGGCACCGACGACCACGTCCGCGGCTCCGGACGCCGCTTCCACGACGCCGCCCGCCTCCCCGGCGTCCGTCACCGCCCCGGGCCCGACGAGTACGGGCACCGAGGACCCGCCCGTCCGCCGTACCTTCTTCACCGGACCGCCCGCCCCGCTGCCCGGCTCCGGCACCGAGCGGGGTGCCGACTACTTCGTGGCGCACGGCACCTCCCGTACCGTCACCCTCGGGACCGAGGACGCGGCGCACCCCACCGTCAAGGTCAGCGGCGTACAGCTCGGCGAGGTGCTCAAGTCCTGGGCGCAGGACGGCGACCAGGACCGGCCCCTGGTCCTGTTCTCCTGTGAGACCGGGCGGCAGCCGGAGGTGGCGGGCCTGCCGGTGGCCCAGCACGTGGCCAACCGCACCGGCCGCCCGGTGCACGCGCCCACCACCGAGGTGGGCACGGCCCGGGACGGGCAGGGAGACGTCCGGCCGGTGCTCACCGAGGGCGAGGACGGGCCGGGGCGGTGGCGGCTGTTCACCCCCGAGCCCAGCGGCGCCGACCTGGACGAGCTGGCGCGCGTCGCCGGCCTGCACTCCGGTCCGGAGCCGGCCGACGGCTTCGCGCGGACCCGTACCCTCCAGCAGATCCGCACCCTGCGTGAGACCCTCGGCACGGACGCCGAACAGCGGCCGGAGAACCACGAGTTGATCGCCGGTCTCGCCTTCGTGGACGGTCTGCGCTGGCGCAGCCCGGACACCGCGGCCCGCTACGGCGACGGCCGGATGACCCCGGACCTGCTGCGCCGGATGGTCGTCGACCGGCGCGCCGTGACGACCGGAGCCGGCGCCGGTCCGGCGGCGGCCGGTCCCACGGCCGGGCAGGACGCCGACCCCACCGTCGAGGAGTACACCGCGTTCCTGCGCGCGGCAGCCGACCTGCGGGCCACGGCAGGCCCCCGCACCACGCTCGACGTCCTGCTGCCCGCGCCGCCGCCCCCGCTCCCGCCGACCACCCTGGTCTCGCCGGAGGACGTGCGCGGACTCTCCTACGCGCCCTCCGCCCAGGTCACCTGGTCACTGTCCACCGCCCCGCTGCCGCTGTCCGAGCTGGGCCTCAGCCCCGAGGACACCGCCGAACTCGCCCGCCGCAGGCCCGACCTGGCGCCCGCACCGAGCCGTCCGGAGACCCTCGCCGAGGACATGACCCTGCTCAGCAAGGAGCGTGCGGGGTCCGGGCCGGCGGACCTCGTGCACGCGGACGGCAGGGCCTTCCGGCAGCTGGTCACCCCGGGCGGGGGGAACTGCCTCTTCCGGGCCGTTCTCGACAGCGCGCGCAGCCGGGACGTACCGCCGGCGTGGGCCGCGCTGAACGTCGCCGGGCTGCGTGGGCTCCTGCGCAACCGCATCGCCGGGACCGAGCTGGGCACCGTCGTGGACGGACTCTTCGAGGATCCGGTGTTCACCGTGGTGGACGACCTGCGGATGCGCGCCCTGGCCGGGGTGCGGGGTCCGGGCCTGCGGTCCCGGATCACCGACGAGTGGAACGGCATCGCGCAGGCGGTCATCACCGACGGCGACGTGGACCAGTGGCGGCGGATGCTGCGGGACAGCGGCTACCCCCAGCTCGCCGAGGTGGCACCGAGCCCGGCCGAGGCACGACGGCTCGGCGGACGCGGGCTTCTCGCCGCGACCGCCGAGCATCCCGGGCTGTGGACCTCCCCGTTCAGCGATCTGCTCCCGTACGCGCTGGCGCACACCCTCGACCTCGACCTGCGGCTCGTCCGGCCCCACCCGACGGTGACGGGCGGCATCCTCGTCAACGAGCTCCACCCGGGCGGCGCCGACGGCACCCTGTATCTGGCCTACAACGGCACCGACCACTACGACGCCCTGGTCCCGGCCACGGCGCCGCTCACCCCCGAACCGGCCCCGGCCACCGCCCCGGCTCCGACGTCCCCGACGTCCACGGCCCCGATCGCCACCGAACCGGCTCCGACGTCCATGACGACCCCTGCCACCACCGCGGACACGGACGGCTCCGGCCCCCTCGGGGAATGGCTGCGCAGCATGGCCGGGATCACGGACCTCGACGGCCCCGGCACCGGGACGCCCGACAAGGGCGACCAGGTGCCGCTGGAGACCCAGCTCGACCGTTACCGCCCGGCACGCCTGCTGACCGGAGAGGACGTCAGGCCGCCGGGACCGGCCCCGCGCACCGTCACCTTCGAGGACGGCAGCCGACTGCCCGCCGTACTGATCAGCCCCGACGCCGATCCGGGCGCCCCCGGTGCCGACCCCGGCGACGGCGGCACCGGGGGCCGTACGGACGACAGTCGGCGGACACCGCCGACCGGGCTTCTCACCGGCCCCGGCGTCCTCACCCTGCGCTCGCCCGAGGAGGTGGCCCGGCAGATCCTCGGGCAGCTGCCGGAGAAGCTGCGCGACCAGTTCGACGAGGCGGAGCTGCTGCGCCTGCTGACCGACCAGCCCGGCGCCTTCACCGCCCCGCGCGGCACGCGCCTCGTCGGCCGGGAGAAGGCCGGGGTCGGCCACGAGATGACGATCGAGGCCGTCCCGTACCACCGCTGGGAGCGCTTCTCCGACGTGGACGGCGCGACCGTGAAGCTGGACACCATGCGCCGCGGCCAGGCCGGTACGGGCGGTGGGCGCAGTGTCGGCTTCGGGCGCCGGATCGCCGCCGCGGTCAGCATGGGCCCGCCGCTCAGCTGGCTGGTGAAGATCGGCGTCTCGCTGGGCTGGACCCGCAGGACGGACTACACCCAGGGCACGCAGGCGTACAACCAGAACGAGTACCGCGCCGTGGACGGTTCGCACCTCCACCTCGACGACGTCCACTACCGGGTGCGCGTGGAACGGGTCACGGAGGCGCCGACGACCGGCGGTCAGGGCGCTCCGTCCGGTTCTCCCGCGCCGGGCCCCCGCTGGCAGCGCGACCAGGTGCACACCGCGCGTTTCGCCGTGCGGGACGGGCTGAGCTGGCGGCTGCCCGACGACCTCACCGTGGCCTTCAAGGGACCGCGCCGCGCGCCGCGGACGCTGACCTTCCCCGACGGGCTCGAGCCGCGCGCCACCACCATCGCCGGACTGCACCTAGTCGACCCTCCGGAGGACCTGGCGCTCGCCGTCTCCGGGGCCCGGCCGGGCAGTTCGGCGCACCGCACGCTCGTCTCGTACGTCAGGCCGACACGGCTCCTCGCGCTGTTCGGGCGGCTCACCGGGCCGGTCAGCGGACCCGAACTGACCCAGGGCACCGGCAGGCACCCGCTGGGGCACCTGATCGTCGAGCGGTCGATCCCGCACCGGGCCACCCTGGTGACCGAGTCGGTCAAGGCGGAGATCCGGGACCTGACCCAGACCACCTACCAGAACCAGCGCGGCCACGTCCGCGACACCCGTTTCGGCATCCAGATCACCGCCGGCCCGAACCACACCTTTGTTGGCCCGGAGACGGACGTACGCATCCAGGGCGGCCCGATGGTCCGCGCCGACTTCAGCACCGGGCGGGGCCACTACCTCGGCACGGACGCGGCCCGCAAGACGACCGGCCGCGTCCGCAACCACCCCGTCGCGCTCTACCGGGTGGAGCGCACCCTGATGGTCCGGAAGGCCGGCGAGCCGGCGTCCGCGGCCCGCCCGGTCCGTGTCGTCAGCCTGGACTGGATGTCCACCCGGGACGCCCGCCGGCTCGCGGGCTGGGACAGCCGGACCCCCGGACAGGCGGGCCCCGACCCGGACGCCGAGCCTCCGGTGCCGTGGTACCTCACCAGGGAGGACCCGGTCCACCTGAGCGGCCAGGTCCGCGCCGAGGGCTTCCTGCCCGACAGCCCGCAGCCGCTCGTACCCACCACCCGGGACCAGACCCCGGCAACGGGCCCGGACCCGACCCCGGCGGCGGAGCAGGGCCGGTCACCGGAATCGAACCAGGGCCAGAACCAGGGCCAGAACCAGGGCCAGACCTCGGCAACGGACCAGGGCCAGAGCCAGGGCCAGACCCCGGCAACGGACCAGGGCCAGAACCAGGGCCAGACCTCGGCAACGGACCAGAGCCAGAGCCAGGGCCAGACCTCGGCAACGGACCAGAGCCAGAGCCAGGGCCAGAACCAGAGCGACGCCGGTCAGCAGGACCAGCAGCCCTCCACGACGCAGGACCAGCAGAACGAAAAGAGCGGGCAGGACCAGTCCGGGCAGCCCGCCGCCCCGCAGGACCCCATGCGCGTCTTCGCGGACGCCGTCATCGACACCCTGCACCGCTCGTACCCGTCCCTGTTCGTCCCGCCGCTCATGCTGCGGCACCCGCGCCTGGCCAAGTTCTGGTACGGCGACGGGCGGATGCGGACCGCACTGCACAACGACCGCCAGGTCCGCGAGGCGCTGAACCGCCCCACCCTGGCCCAGAGCCTGGACGACCTGACCACCACCGGCGTACCCGTCACCCTCACCGAGGACGGCAAGGTCCGCCGCGGTCACCACACCCTGATCCTGCGGGCCCGGCTCACCGACCGGCGGTTCGAAACCACCCTGAACGAGCGCTCGCTGCGCAACGCGGTGATCGGCACCGAGGTCTCCGGCCAGGGGCAGCAGGCCTCCAGCACCCTGTCCGGCGGCGCCGAACTGGGCATCATGCTGCGCGACCACGACAAGGTGCCCAAGGTCGACGTGCCCCGCCGGGCCGGCAACGTGGCCGTCGGGGCCCGGTACGCCCACACCGAGCAGAAGGCCACCCGGGCCGCGGTCGCGGTCACCCACGACCAGCTGACCTACCACGACGGCGCCGACCTCTACAGCTACCGGGTGGAGCTGAGCGCCTCCTTCGAGGGCCACCTCCGTCCGCGCGGCTGGGCCCGGCTCCTGACGGTCGGCGTACTCGGCGCGGGCTACTTCGTCAGCAGGAAGCAGGAACGCCCGCTGTTCGACCGGGGCACGGAGACCGTGGGCCGGGTGGAGCTGGCGGTGCCCGCCGCGCACGCCTCCGAGCGCCACCCCCCGACGGACCCCGCGGCCGGGGTGACGGCACCGGCGCCCGCGACCACCACGTCGACGCCCGGACCGCGGCCCTCCGCCGCCGAGGCCGACGGACTCCTCGACGGCACGAGCCCGCTGCCCGCGCGGGACTCGGCCGACCAGCGGCTCACCGAGAGGCTGCTGAGCGCCCCGCATGTCGTCCTCAGCGTCGAGGGCGGACAGCAGCGCCAGCAGCTCGTACAGGACACCGCCGACGAGGCCGCGGGCGAGACCTGGCACGTCAGCGCACCCGGCGCCCCGGTGCGCACCGCCCTGCGCCGGGCGATGACGAACCTCGGCATCGCCGGGCAACTCGGCCAGTACCTCGGCCCGTTCGGTTCCCGCATCACCGGGCTCAACGGGGCCGGACCGTTCCGCACCCACTACCTGAAGGCCGCGATCCGCGGCGAACTGCAGAACCTGCGCGTCAAGAGCGACCCGAAGTCGTCCAGCTTCGAGGCCACCGTCGGCAACGAGCACCGCATCGCCGGCACGGAGAGCACCGCCTCGCGCACCAGCGTCGGCGTCCAGGGCACCTACATGCCGTTCCAGCGGGCCGACGGCACCCGGGCGATGATCGGCTCGTACGCCGCCGGCCTCCAGTACTCCTGGGGCACGGGACGCAGCACCGCGAAGGCCCTCACCCCCGGACGCAACACCACCCTCACGTTCGCCGGGCGGGCGTACCTGGTGGTCGCCGACGCCGTCGAGACTGTCGCGGTCCGCGACCGCTGGACGGCCGCGATGGGCATGGCGGGTACCCGCGCGGCGGCCCGGATCAGCTCCGCGGCCGGCCGGCTCTCCGGCCGCCTGGCCTCCGGACTCGCCCCGCGCCGGGCCGCCGCCGCGGTCCAGCGCATCCGTGACGCGGTGATGTTCCACCTGCCGATGCAGGACGCCATCGAGGCCGGACTCGCCCCCGACGGCATCGCCACCACCACCCCTGACAACCTCGGCGGCGGCTACCGGGTGCCCCCCTTCCTGAAGGGCCGCCACTTCCCGGGCCATCCCAGCGGCCGGCTCGACGCCGGTATGGCGGCGCCCCCGCTGATGCGGCAGCTCGAGGAGATCGGGGTGTCCTCGCACGACCGCGAGCAGGTCCTCCAGCGGCTCTCCCCGGACTTCCTCCGGGCCAACCTGCACGAACTCACCACCGACGGGATGACCCTGCCGGTGCGCCACCGCACCTGGACCAGCCCGACCCACCTGCCGGTCGGCGGCAGTCCCGCACAGGTCCGGTTCGAGCTGACCCCGGTCACCACCACCGTGGAGCGGCTGCGCACCGGCTTCGAGCTGGAGGACTACCGCAGCGTCGCCCGCGACGACGCCGACTCCGCCTCCCGGGACCGCGGCGTCGACGCGACGGCGGGCGTCGGCCAGCGCACGACGGAGAGCGGCGTCCTCCTGGCCAACCCCTCCCTGCAGGGCACCGCGGCCAAGCAGGAGTCGAGCACCCGGACCGAGACCGTCGGCCGCACCGCGATGCCGAACATGATCACCGCCCAGACGCACGTCGAGATCGTGACCTCCTACACCCTGACCGTGACCATGACGGACGCGGCCGGCGACCCGCTCGCACCCCGCGCCACGGCCGACGTCGGCAGCCTCAGGGAGATCGTCCCGACCAGTCTGCTCACCCCGGACGGCGACGGCGCCGACGGTGCCCTCACCGAGGGCGACGTGAGCGAACCGGAGCGCGCGGTGAGGCTGCTGACGAAAGACCAGTCCCTTCCGGAACGTATCGCCGACTGGCGTGCCTCCGCCTCCGGCGGCCCCTCCGGCGGCCCCTCCGGCGGCCCCTCCGGCCGCGCCGACGCCTCGGACGTCCTGCCCTTCGACGACCTGATCGGCTCCGGCATCCTCGCCGTGGACATCCGCGGCGCCGCCAACGTGCACGACGCCCTGACCCTCGCCACCGCCCGCGCCGACGGCGTCGGGGACAAGGACCTCGGCACCCGGTACACCGGCGACCGGCTCACCGAGGCCGTGCGCAAGGCCCGCCGGACCCCGCTCACCGTCCTCGGCACCATCCCCGCCCAGGCCCAGCAGGAGGCCACCACCCAGACCGGCCTGGCCGCGGCCTTCCGCGACGCGCTGAGCGCGAACGGCTCACCGCTGCCCGTGCAGGCCTCCGCCCGCCTCCTCGGCCAGTTCCACACCGCCGACTCCCGCCTCTACGCGAAGATGCACCGCCGCGGCGCCCGGCTGCTCGCCGTGGAGAACAAGCCGCGCATGGAGGCCATGCAGCGCACGAAGACCTCCGACGCGCTGGAGTCCGGCACCATCGACACCGTCGAGGGCGCCGTGGGCACCGCCCCGCTGGCGAGCACCGGCAGAGCGGGCGTCGTCAACCCCGGCCTCACGATCCCGATCGGCGGCGCGGCCGACGGCACCGTGACCAAGGCCGCCGCGGACACCACCCTCGGCACCCACCTCAAGGTCGGCACCGACCGCAGCATGCTGTTCGCGCTGCCGGTGAGCTGGCTGTCGGTGGCCGAGGTGGACCACCGGCTCACCGACAGCCGTCCCCTGCACGCGCTCGGCAAGGCCAGGCGCGGTCCGCGCGCCGCCGAGGCCGAGACCACCGTCCTGGTCTGGCTGCGCGAGGACATCGCCCGTGACTACGGCCTCCTCGACGACACCACCTTCCCCGACGAGGTCGGCAAGGCCTGGGACGCCCAGGCCAAGGCGGTCGGCGACCTCGCCACGGCCGAGCAGCGCTACTACGACGCCCGGGCCCGGGCCCGCGAGGCCTGGCTCGACCTGAGCGCCGGGCAGCAGGCCGCGCTCGGCGACGGCCACTCGGACCTGTCGACCGTCCTGCCGCGGGAGATGGCCGAGTCGCCGGCCGTCGTCGCCTGGCAGGCCGCCCGCGAGGAGGTCCGCCGGTGGCGGCAGCGCACCGACGCCGCCGCCGCGGACCACCACCGGCTGCACCTCGCCGCCTCCCGCCTCACCGCCCACCACCAGGGTTCCCTCTCCGTCCCGGTACCGGACCGGCCGCAGGAGTACACCGAGCCGGGATGGCGTTCCGAGGCGCCGGAGCCGTACACGATCACCGAGAGCACCGGCTCCGCCCCGCGCACCCTGATCTCCCCGGACGGCGCGACGGTGCGCGAGGCGCACGCCGTGCCGCACGACGGCGCCTCGTTCTTCCACGCGCTGATCGCCGTCGCCGAGGCCCGGGGCCGGCTGTCCCACCTGCTCGGCACCGACCTCGCCGAACAGTTCACCCGAACCCCCGGCGATCCGGCGGTCACCGCCGGCGCCATCGACGCCGCCCGCGTCCGGCTCGCCTCGGCGCTGGGCGAAGACGGCAACGAGGACCTGCTCGAAGCCCTCGCCCTGGACGTCGCCGACACCTTCACCCAGACCGAACTCGACGCCGCCGAAGTGACGTTCACCCCGGCGCAGCAGGCCGAGTTCGACGCCTTCGGCCGTCTCCCGCTGACCTTCTGGCCGACCCCCGCCCAGCGGATCGCGCTGGCCACCACCGCCCTGTCCCGCCCGTTCGCGGCCGAACCGCGCCAGGACGGCACACAGGAGCTCCCGGACGCCGAACCGGCCCCGCCCGCGCGCCGGGCCGGCGACCACGGCGGCGCCGACCTGCTGCCCGCCCTCGCCGCCCGGGTCCTGGGCACCCCGCTCACCGTGGTGACCGGCGAAGGCCGCGAGCAGGTCTTCCTCCCGCACGGCACCGACCCGGCCGCCGTCGACCCGGTCGGCGATCCCGTCCTGTTCGCCGCCGACGGCTTCTTCTACGCCGCCCTCCCGCCCGGCACCCCGGCCCCGGTCACCACCGCGCTGCCGGCGCCGGCGACCGAGGCCGGTCCCGGCACGTCGACGGCGCCGGCCACCGACGGCACGCCCGCGACGCAGCAGCCGCCGGCACACCGCAGCCACACCACCCCGCCCTGGATGCTGCCCGCCGACAGCAGCGGTCCGCGCTACCGCCTGGCCCGCGACGGCGTCCTCACCGCGCCCGACGGCGCCACCTACACCCAGGGCACGCCCACCGGTCGTGGCAACGGCTTCTTCGGCGCGCTCGCCACGGCCCTGCGCGACGCCGCCGAGCGGCCCGGACCGCGCGGCCCCGAGGTGGCACGGCTGCGCAACCTCGCCGCCGCGTCGCCCGACCGGCTGATGAGCCTGCACGGCCTCCCCGGCAGCCCGGCCGAGCGGGGCTCCCTGTTCCGGCCCCCGCCCATGAACGCCGGCCCCGGCGCACCCGAGCCCGGCCCGGACGCCCGCGACGACCACCTGCGCCGCCACCTCACCGAGGCCCCCTGGGGCCCCGAGGCCGACCGCGCGGTGGCCGAGTGGGCCGCCGCCGCGACCGGCACCACCGTCACCCTGATCGAGGAGAACGGCACCGCCCACACCTACCCCGGCCCGGCCGGCGACAACGGCCCGCACATCCGCCTCCGCCGCCGCGGCGGCGACGTCGTCCCCCTGACCCTCCGCACCCCGGCCCCCGAACCGAGCCGACCGGAAACGCCGGGCACATCGAGCACATCGAGCACACCCGGTACACAGACCACGCCGCCCGTGGACGCGACGGCGGTCGATGCGCCGGTGGTGGACGTGCCGGTGGTGGATGTGCCGGCGGTCGATGTGCCGGTGGTGGACGAGACGCCCGTGGGCGCGACGACGGCGGATGTGACGCCGTTGGATACGCCGCCCGTGGACGGTATGCCTGCGGATGTGACGGGGGTGGATGCGCCGGCGATGGATGCGGCGCCCGTCGATGCGACGGCGGGGGATGCGCCTGCCACGGACGCGACGACGGAGGACGTGCCTGCCGCGAATACGGCAGCGGTGACCGTAGCGCCCATGGACGCGGCGGCCATCGATTCACCGCCCGCCGACACGACGACGGCCGGCACGACGACGGCCGGCACGACGCCCGCCGACACCGACCCGTCAGTCCCGCCCGCCGCCCAGACCTTCGCGCCGCTGCCACCCTCGCCGCCCCTGCGGTCCCTGCCGTCCCACCAGGATGCGGCCGAGATCCCGCTGCCCCCGTCCCCCGTGTCCCAGAGCGCCGACCCCTCGCCGGAGTTGCCGGCCGAGGAGGAGGAAGCACACGAACTGAGCACACTCTCCGGCGCCGGCGAGGGATCGGACACTCCCACGAACCCGGATGCGGCTCCGACGCCGCCGGTGCCCGCCCCGCGGTCGTTCAAGTTGGGGAACTTCGAGTTCACGAACCTCAACCAGACGGACCGGTACATGGACAGGGCGGTCCGGATCGTGGAGTTGCTCGACGAGCACGCCACGATCAGGAACTACATCGGTGACCGTCCGGTGCGTGTCACGTTGCGTCTGCGGGTGACGGAGGCGCCGGCGGACGTGATCGACCGGGGTGCCGACGGTGTCGACATCAATCTGGCGAGCTACTACTTCGAGAAGTACGACACCGGTTACGTCATGGGCATGCTGGCGCATGAGATCGCTCTGCATCCGATGGCTTCGCGGAACAGTCGTATCGCGGAGGAGGAGGATCTGTTCGCGGGGATGCCGTTCCAGGTGCCGGGTCTGGAGTCGTTGAAGACGCCGCGTTTCATGAACACGATCGGTTCGGGTCAGGCGGACCACATCATGGCGGCGTTGCCGCAGTCGATCCGTCATGCCCTTTACCGGGACGCGGTGGTGGAGATGGCGCGGGTGCTGGAGCGGCGTGCCCGGGTGGGCGTGCCGGGTGCCAAGGCCAAGGACGTCACGGACCTGTTCGACACCTACCTCATGGACCTGGCGTCGATCGCGGTGACCAACGACCACCGGGGCCGGGCGGTCACGGATCCGGGTTACACGGCGAGGGTCTACAACGCCTACAAGGCCCTGCTGGACGCGCATCTGCCGCAGGACGGCCGTCTGCGTGCCCTGCTGCCGGCCGACAAGAGCCGGTGGGGTGTGCTGGGCGACTTCGGCCAGCTCACGGCGAGTGTGGGGACCAACAACCGGGGCGACAGCATCCAGCGGCCCCCGACGACGGGTGAGGCCCGCCCCCGCCTCCCGCAGACCACTGCTCAGCAGTCCGAGGCGGATGACCGGCAAAGCCGTTCCAGCACTGCGCAGTTGAACGGCTCGCGCGACAGCCGTCCCCGGTTCGTGGTGCGGTCGGGCTTCGACGCCCGCCGGTTCACGCACGACGGTGATCCCGTCACCGACCTCACCGTGCGGGTCGCGCTGCGGGGCACGGAGGATCAGAGCGCACGCGTACGCGAACAACTGGGTTTGGGTGTGGAGGAGTTCCTGAACGATCCGGCCTACCGTCTGCCGAACGGTGACCGTCTGCACGTGACGGTGGAGCCGGTGGATGCCGGTGACTCGCCGCATCTGACGGTGGACCTGGTGGGCCGGGACCGGGCGATGGATCAGAACACCTGGTGGGTGGACGCGGATCCGGTGCAGTTGGTGCACGAGCTGACGCACCAGCTGGGTCTGCGTGACGAGTACCGGGACGCCGATTCCCCGCACCGCCCGCACATCCTCGGCAGCCTGCTGGGCGACCTGGAGGCGGACCCGGAGGACTCCTCCCTGGTCACGGCCGGTCTGCGCGACCGGCACCTCGCGCTGCTCGGCGCGCTGATCGGGGACGTGACCCCGGCACCCGAGGAGACCGGCCGGAGCTGGGAGGAGGCCCGCAGCGCGGCTGTCCCCGACACGCGCGAGGCGGTCTGGGTGGACCCGGTGTCCCTGCCCCAACCTGCCGACGACACGACGCCCGCCGACAGCATGACGCCCATCGGCGTCCCCGCACGCGTGCCGCAGGACGCGAGCCGGCCTCCCGGCGAGGCGGCGGCGCCGACCCATGTGCCCTTCACCTCAGGGAACTTCGAGTTCACCAACCTCAAGCACACGAACGAGAAGTACCGCGACAAGGCGATCCGCATCATCGAGACGCTGCGCAGGCACGACACCGTCCGCGAGTACGTCGGTGGCCGTCCGGTCCGCATCACCCTGCACGTGCGCACCACGGAAACGCCCGCCGACGTGATCGACCGCGGTGCGGACGGCGTCGACATCAATCTGGCGAGCTACTACTTCGAGAAGTACGACATCGGCTACGTGATGGGCATGCTGGCCCACGAGATCGGCCTGCACCCTCTGGCCTCGCGGGACCGGAGCATCCCCGACGAGGAGGCGATGTTCGCGAACTTCCCGCTGACCGTGCCGGGGCTGGAGGAGTCGAGCCCGCCGCGCACCATGAGCACGGAGGGCGCCGGCCAGGCCGACCACATCATGGCCGCCTACCCGAGCAGCACCCGGCACCGCATCTACCGCGACATCGTCCTGGAGATGGGCCGTGTCCTGGCCGAGGAAGCAGGAAACGGGGAGGAGGGCGCCAGGGCCACGGACGTGACCGATCTGTTCGACACCTACCTCATGGACCTGGCCACGATCGCCGTCACCAACGACCGTCGCAAGGACGCGGCTTGGGAGCCCCGCAACACGGCGAAGGTCTACAACGCCTACCGGACGCGGCTCATCGCCCAGTTGGCGCAGGACAGCCCGCTCCGGAGCCTCGTGCCGCCGGAGAAGGTCTGGTGGAAGGTGACGGGCGGCTTCCTCGGTCTCGGCGCCAGCTTCACCTTCACCAACAAGGGCGACAGCATCCAGACCGTCGCGCCGGAGCCCGCCAGTGGCCCGGCCGAAGCCCGGCCCCGCCTGCGGCAGGCCGACCCGGACCCCTCGCCCCACGATCCGTCCCTCCCGGCACGTCCGCACGGAACCCGTGACAGCCGTCCCCGGTTCGTGGTGCGCTCCGGCTTCGACGCCCGTCGGTTCACGCACGCCGGTGATCCCGTCACCGATCTCACGGTGCGCGTCGCGCTGCGCGGCACGGAGGATCAGCAGGCACGCGTACGCGAGCAGCTCAGTGCGGGCGTGGCCGAGTTCCTGAACGACCGCGGTTACCGTCTGCCCAACGGTGACCGTCTGCACGTGACGGTGGAGCCGGTGGATGCCGGTGACTCGCCGCATCTGACGGTGGACCTGGTGGACCGTGATGTGGCGATGGACCAGGTGTCGTGGTGGGTGGACGCGGATCCGGTGCAGTTGGTGCACGAGCTGACCCACCAGCTGGGTCTGCGTGACGAGTACCGGGACGCCGATTCCCCGCACCGCCCGCACATCCTCGGCAGCCTGCTGGGCGACCTGGAGGCGGACCCGGAGGACTCCTCCCTGGTCACGGCCGGTCTGCGCGACCGGCACCTGGCCCTGCTCGGTGCGCTGATCGGGGACGTGGCCCCGGCGCCGGAGGAGGTCGGTCTCAGCTTCGCGGAGGCGCGGGGCGCGGCCGTCCCCGACACGCGCGAGGCGGTCTGGGTGGACCCGGTGTCCCTGCCCCGGACCGGGGACGACACGACGATCACCGAGGTCCCCGCTCGCATGCCGCAGGATTCGGATGCGGTGCCCGCCCCGCGGCCGTTCAAGTTGGGGAACTTCGAGTTCACGAACCTCAACCAGACGGACCGGTACATGGACAGGGCGGTCCGGATCGTGGAGCTGCTTGACGAGCACGCCACGATCAAGAGTTATATCGGTGACCGTCCGGTGCGTGTCACGTTGCGTCTGCGGGTGACGGAGGCGCCGGCGGACGTGATCGACCGTGGCGAGGACGGCGTCGACATCAATCTGGCGAGCTACTACTTCGAGAAGTACGACACCGGTTACGTCATGGGCATGCTGGCACATGAGATCGGTCTGCATCCTCTGGCCTCGCGGAACAGTCGTATCGCGGAGGAGGAGGATCTGTTCGCGGGGATGCCGTTCCAGGTGCCGGGTCTGGAGTCGTTGAAGACGCCGCGTTTCATGAACACGGTGGGGTCGGGGCAGGCCGACCACATCATGGCGGCGTTGCCGCAGTCGATCCGTCATGCCCTCTACCGGGACGTTGTGGTGGAGATGGCGGGTGCGCTGGAGCGGCGTGCGCGGGTGGGCGTGCCGGGTGCCAAGTCCAAGGACGTGACGGATCTGTTCGACACGTATCTGATGGACCTGGCGTCGATCGCGGTGACGAACGACCACCGGGGACGGGCGGTCACGGATCCGGGTTACACGGCAAGGTCCTACAACGCCTACAAGGCCCTGCTGGACGCGCATCTGCCGCAGGACGGCCGCCTGCGTGCCCTGTTGCCGGCCGACAAGAGCCGGTGGGGTGTGCTGGGCGACTTCGCCCAGCTCACGGCGAGTGTGGGGACCAACAACCGGGGCGACAGCATCCAGCGGCCCGCCCCGGCCGGCGAAGCGCGTCCCCGCCTCCCGCAGACCACTGCTCAGCAGTCCGAGGCGGATGACCGGCAACATCGTTCCAACACTGCGCAGTTGAACGGCTCGCTCGACGGTCGTCCCCGGTTCGTGGTGCGGTCCGGCTTCGACGCCCGCCGGTTCACGCACGACGGTGACCCGGTCACCGACCTGACCGTGCGGGTGGCGATGCGGGGCGCCGAAGGGCAGAGCGCGTACGTCTTCGGACAGCTCAGTGCGGGCGTGGCCGAGTTCCTGAACGACCGCGGTTACCGTCTGCCCAACGGTGACCGTCTGCACGTGACGGTGGAGCCGGTGGATGCCGGTGACTCGCCGCATCTGACGGTGGACCTGGTGGGCCGGGACCGGGCGATGGATCAGAACACCTGGTGGGTGGACGCGGATCCGGTGCAGTTGGTGCACGAGCTGACGCACCAGCTGGGTCTGCGTGACGAGTACCGGGACGCCGATTCCCCGCACCGCCCGCACATCCTCGGCAGCCTGCTGGGCGACCTGGAGGCGGACCCGGAGGACTCCTCCCTGGTCACGGCCGGTCTGCGCGACCGGCACCTGGCCCTGCTCGGTGCGCTGATCGGGGACGTGGCCCCGGCACCCGAGGAGGCCGGTCTCAGCTTCGCGGAGGCGCGGGGCGCGGCCGTCCCCGACACGCGCGAGGCGGTCTGGGTGGACCCGGTGTCCCTGCCCGGGTCGGCTGACGACTCCGACGGCACCACCGGTGTCGGTGTTCCCGCTCGGATGGTGCAGGGGCAGGGTCTGCTCCCGTTCGGGTCGGGCAATTTCACGTTCACCAACCTGAACTTTGACAATGAGGCGTACCTGAGCAAGGCGATTCGTGTCATTCAGGCGTTGAGCAGTCATGCCGTGATCAGGGACTACGTCCGTGATCGTCCGGTGCGGATCACGTTGCACGTGCGGACCACGGAGACTCCGGCGGATGTGATCGACCTGGACGTGGCTCGTCAGGATGCCGCGATGCGTGCTCTGGAGGCCGCGGCCGACTCGGGTGATGCGGAGGCGGCCGCTGCCGCCCAGGCGGAGCTGGTGGATGCTCTGGCGGACCGGCCCGCGGCGCAGATGCGCGGGGTCGAGATCAATCTGGCGAGCTACTACTTCGAGAAGTACGACGTCGGTTACGTGTTGGGGATGCTGGCGCACGAGATCGGTCTGCACCCGCTGGCCTCGGCGCAAGAGGGTCTGGTCAGCGACGAGGCCGCCAACAGGGGGGTGGCGCAGCGGGTGCCGGGGCTGCCGGCGCGTGTGATGAACACGGTGGGGGCGGGTCAGGCGGACCACGTCATGGCGGCTTCGCCGGATCGCGTGCGGCACCGGATCTACCGTGACGTGGTGGTGGAGATGGCGCGGGTGCTGGAGCAGCAGACCGCCAACCGTCAGGAGGGCGCGGTCGCGAGGGACGTCACGGACCTGTTCGACACGTATCTGATGGACGTGGCGACGATCGCGGTGACCAACGACCACCGGGCACGAGCCGTCCTGGAGCCCTTCAACACGGTCAAGGTCTACAACGCCTACAAGGAGCTGCTGCGCGAGCAGCTGGCGGACACTCCCGCGCTTCAGGCACTCCTGCCCCCCGACAAGAGTGTGTTCGGCGTCGCGGGGAACTTCACGCGACTCGGCGCCAACATCGCGGCCGACAATGCCGGCGACAGCATCCAACGGCCCGCCCCGGCCTACGAAGCCCGCCCCCGCCTCCCCCAGACCGCCCCGGACCCCGCCCCCCACGGCGCGTCGGTTCCCGGTTCGAGGACGAACGGTCACCGTGACAGCCGTCCCCGGTTCGTGGTGCGGTCGAGTTTCGACGTCCGGCGGTTCTCCCACCGGGACGAGACGGTCACCGATCTCACGGTGCGGGTCGCGACGCGTGGTGCGGAAGACCGGAGCGCCCACGTCTTCGGGCAGCTCAGCGCGGGTGTCGAGGAATTCCTGAACGCCGCGGGCCACCGTCTGCCGAACGGTGACCGCCTGCACGTGACGGTGGAGCACGTCGACGCCGACGACTCCCCGCACCTGACGGTGGACCTGATGGGCCGGGACCGGGCGATGGACCAGACCACCTGGTGGACCGACGCCGCCCCCGTCCAGTTGGTGC
The DNA here is from genome assembly GCF_043198675.1 of Streptomyces sp. NPDC048734. Classification (NCBI taxonomy): domain Bacteria; kingdom Bacillati; phylum Actinomycetota; class Actinomycetes; order Kitasatosporales; family Streptomycetaceae; genus Streptomyces; species Streptomyces sp. NPDC048734. The sequence goes on from NZ_JBICUZ010000022.1 coordinate 17,071, forward strand.
ACGAGCTGACCCACCAGCTCGGTCTGCGTGACGAGTACCGGGACGCCGACTCCCCGCACCGCCCACACATCCTCGGCAGCCTGCTCGGCGACCTGGACACGGACCCGGAGGACTCCTCCCTCGACCCCGCAGGCCTGCGCGACCGGCACCTCGCCCTGCTCGGCGCGCTGATCGGAGACGTAACCCCGGCACCGCGGCACGACGGCGACGAAGCGGACCGGAGCTGGGAGGAGGCCCGCAGCGCCGCCGTCCCCGACACGCGCGAGGCGGTCTGGGTGGACCCCGTCTCCCTGCCCGCCCCGGCCGGGGGACGGACCGAACCGGGCCTCGACCCCGGGCCCGGTGCGGACGCCGACGCGCACGCCGGTGGCGCGGTGGCCGGCGACGTGGCGCCCCGGATGCCCGTCCCCTTCAAGTCCGGGAACTTCGAGTTCACCAACCTCAAGCACACGAACGAGAGGTACCGCGACAGGGCGGTCCGCATCATCGAGCTGCTGCGCGGGCACGACACCGTCCGCGAGTACGTCGGTGGCCGTCCGGTCCGCATCACCCTGCACGTGCGCACCACGGAAACGCCCGCCGACGTGATCGACCGCGACGCGGCACGCCTCGACGCCGCCCGGGCCGCCCTGGCCCGCGCGATCGACGCGGCCGACGCCGACGCGATCGACGCCGCCCGGACCACCCTGGCCGCACTGGCCGCCGTCGATCCGGCCGACGCGCTCGGCGTCGACATCAACCTGGCGAGCTACTACTTCGAGAAGTACGACATCGGCTACGTGATGGGCATGCTGGCCCACGAGATCGGCCTGCACCCTCTGGCCTCCCAGAACGCGGGCCTCCCGGACGAGGAGGCGATGTTCGAGGACTTCCCCCTGCCGGTGCCGGGACTGGAGGGCGTGAACCCGCCGCGCACCATGAGCACGGCGGGCGCCGGCCAGGCCGACCACATCATGGCCGCCTACCAGAGCAGCACCCGGCACCGCGTCTACCGCGAGATCGTCCTGGAGATGGCCAGGACGCTCGCGCGGGACGCCCGCAACGGGGAGGAGAACGCGAAGCCCAAGGACGTCACCGACCTGTTCGACTGCTACCTCATGGACCTCGCCTCCATCGCCGTCACCAACGACCACCGGCTCAGCGCGGCCACGGAACCCGGTTACACGGCGAGGGTCTACAACGCCTACAAGAAGACGCTCCAGGACCTGCTGAAGGACGACCCCGAGGTACTGGCCCTCCTGCCGCCGGACAAGGGCATGCTGGGCGTGATGAACGACTTCCGGCGCATCGGCACCTCCATCTCCGTGAACAACCGCGGCGACAGCATCCAGCGGGACGGTGCGGCGACCTGACCCGCGGGGCCCGTCCGGCCGGCCCGCACGGTCGCCGGCCGGCCCGCACGGGCGCCGGCCGGCCCGCACGGCCACCGGGCGGGCGGTCGGCCGTGGCGACGGCGGACGCCCGCCCGGAGGCAGGGCGGAGGCCGGGCCGTCGTGCCACGGCCGTCCGGCGGGCGCGGCCCGGACGCCCGATCGTACGTGTGCGAAGTATTGACCGTTCACCGTCAGGGTCCTACGTTGACGCCGTCCTGAGAGCGCTCTCAGAAAGGTGGACCATGAAATTCCGCAAACACCTCGCCTTACTGTCGGTGGCCGCCGTGGCGGCCTCGGGCCTGTCCGCGATCGCCGGTGCCGGTGTCGCCTCCGCCGCCACCATCGACGTGGGCAGAGGCAGTTACAGCGACGTACGACCGCCAGGCAGGCAAGGGCCGTCCAACAGCAGCGGTCAGGCGGTCACGCCGAAGGTCACGCCGGCCATGGCGGCCAAGCCCGTCCCGACCAACGACTGGTGGTCCTCGCTGGTCTTCCAGCGCTTCGCGGGCAACCCGTGGTCCGAGAACATGTACGGCCACCCCCTCACCTACAAGGCGGTCTCCGGCGGCCTGGAGGTCGGCTACCCGACCACCCACCAGATCGTGGGCGACGGCCGCCAGTACGAGTTCCCGCACAAGGCCGACCTGACCCTCGGCCTCGCGGGCCTCAACTCCCCGGACGCCAAGGCGGACGGATGGAGCGACTGGACCGTCACCCCCTACTGGAAGGACGGCGCGCGCACCCTGCGGGCCACCATCGGCCACGGCTCGCCGTACGTGTACGCCGAGGGCACCGGCGGCGCGGCGCAGATCACCGCGGCCGCCCCGCCCACCGTCTTCGCCGACCGGGGCAACGTCCTCGGCGTCACCATCGCCGGCCACGACTACGCCCTGTTCGCCCCGAGCGGCAGCGACTGGACCGTCTCCGGCAACGACATCCGCGCCGGCCTCGGCAGCAAGGACTACTTCTCCCTCGCGGTCCTGCCCAGCAAGGCGGCCCTCGCCGACTACACCGAGTACGCCTTCAGCTTCGTCACCGGCTCCACGACCAGCTGGGAGTACCTGGAGGGCGACGGCAAGGTCAAGGCGACCTACTCGCTGACCACCGAGGCGAAGGAGGGCGACGAGACCGGCACCTTCCAGGCGCTCTACCGCCACCAGTGGATGCACACCACCGACCAGTTGACCGACCACACCTATGTCTCCTCGCGCGGTGCGATGAAGGTCCGCGAGGGCACGTCCTTCACGACGGTCCAGGACGTCAACGGCGTCCTGCCGGGGCTGCCCGGCGCCGCCGGCGTCGACAGGGCCAAGCTCAAGACGTACATCAACGACGTGCTGACGCAGGGTGATCCGTTCAGCGGCGCGACAGACACCTACTGGACCGGCAAGGCCCTCGGCAAACTGGCCCAACTCGTGCCGATCGCCGACCAGATCGGCGACACCGCCGCCCGCGACAAGCTCCTCGCCCTGATCAAGGCACGCATGCAGGAGTGGTTCACCGTCGGCGGCCCCTCCGAGTTCTCCTACGACAAGGACTGGCGCACCCTCATCGGCTACCCGGCCTCGTACGGCAGCGACCTGGAACTGAACGACCACCACTTCCACTACTCGTACTACGTGATGGCCGCGGCCGTGGTGGCGCAGTACGACCCGCGGTGGGCCGCCGACTCCGAGTGGGGCGGCATGGTGGAGGAACTCGTCAAGGACGCCGCCAACCCGGCCAGGGACGACCCCGAGTACCCCTTCCTGCGCGGCTTCGACGTCTACGCCGGACACAGCTGGGCCGCCGGCCACGAGGCGTTCGCCGCCGGCAACAACCAGGAGTCGTCCTCGGAGTCGATCAACCTCAGTGCCGCGCTGATCATGTGGGGCTCGGCCACCGGCGACAAGGCGCTGCGCGACCAGGGCGTCTACATGATGATGACCGAGTCGGAGTCGATCGCGCAGTACTGGTTCGACGCCGACCAGCAGGTCTTCCCCGAGGACTTCACCCACGACGTCGTCGGCATGGTCTGGAGCAGCGGCGGCGCCTACGCCACCTGGTGGACCGCCAACCCCGAGGAGATCCACGGCATCAACTTCCTCCCCGTGACCGGCGGTTCCCTGCACCTGGCGCGCGAGAAGGACATGCTCCGCCGCAGCGTCGCCGAGATGGAGAGGGAGAACGGCGGCCCGGCCGTCGAGTGGCGGGACGTCTTCTGGGAGGTGCAGGCGCTGGCCGATCCGGCCAAGGCGATGGCGCTCTGGAACCAGGGGAACGGCGGCTACGTCCCCGAGGAGGGCGAGACCAAGGCCCACACCTACCACTGGGTCGCCACGATGAACGCCATCGGCGCACCCGACATGACCGTCACCGCCAACACGCCCTCCGCCGTGGTCTTCGACAAGAACGGCACCAAGACCTACGCCGCGCACAACTACGGCACCGAGGCGTGCTCGGTGAAGTTCTCCGACGGCGGCGTCCTCAACGTCCCGGCGAGGTCCACCGCGTCCGGAACGGGCGACGACACCCCGCTCGACAAGCTCTGCGGAGCCGGCGGCGGCACCACTCCGCCGGCCGACGACAAGCCCACCGCGCCCGGCACCCCCGTCGCGAGCAATGTCACCGACAACGCGGTCACCCTGACCTGGGCCGCCGCCCAGGACGACAAGGGCGTCAGGAACTACGACGTCTTCCGCGGCGCCACCAAGGCCGCCACCGTCACCGGAACCACGTACACCGACACCGGGCTGACCCCCGGCACCGCGTACACCTACAGCGTGAAGGCCCGCGACACCGCGGGCCAGATCGGCCCGGCCAGTGGCACGGTGACCGTCACCACCACCGGTGACGCACCCCCTCCGTACGTCACGGGCGACACCTTCTACCCCCAGCCGGACGGCCGGCTCAGCACCACGGCGGCCACGGCGGCGTCCTCCGACACCATCCGGTCGGCGGGCGGCACGAACAACGACGGCACCCCGAAGAACCCGGTCGTCTACGAGGTCGAGAACGTGAAGGGTGCCCTGAAGTCGGGTGTCGCCACGGCCTTCGACCTCAAGGTCGACGCCGGCACCTCCGTCGGCAACGCCCAGCAGGCCCGGGTGTCGTACGACCTGACCGGCGACGGCACGTTCGAGCGCGTCGAGACGTTCCGCTACTTCGCCACCGACCCGGTCCCCGGCTGGGAGACGTACTCCTCGGCCCGGCAGGGCCTGCACTCCGCCACGGGCACCCTGGGCGACCTCGACGGCGGAACCGTCCGCGTCGAGGTCTGGAGCGCCCTGGGCAACACCCCGTCCACCCTCCAGGTGGGCACGGGTTCCGTCCTGACCATCCCGTTCGCCTGACCGCGGCGGAGGTCACGGCAAGCGGTCGAACAGCGCACGGAAGGCCCGGCACCGGGCGGCTCCTCGCCCCCGGTGCCGGGCCGTGCCGTCATCCGCCGTGCCGTCATCCGCCGGGGTGCCTGCTCCGGGCGTTCACCTCGGCGACGAGGGCGCTCAGCAGTTCGTCCTGCGTGAGCGTACGCAGCCGGCCGGGGTCGGCGTCCCACTCACGGCCACCGCCGAGCGGGCGGACCCGGACGTACGGACCCTCGTGACCCGTCACGCGTCCCACGCGGTCACGGACGGTGTCGCGGACGGCCTCGCCGACGGCCGGGAGCCCGTCGGCGCCGTCCGTCACCTGCCGATCCCCTTCGTGATCACGTCCGCGAGCATCAGGGCGACGGGGGCCGAGCACACCCCGAGGTGGACGAGCGCGTACTGCGCCTCGGCCCTGCGGTCGTCCGCCCACGGCGTACGGATGTCCATCGCGGGAAGCTGGATGCCGGCCTGGGAGAGGGCGGCGGCGAGCGCGTCGCGGGCTTCAAGGGCCTCGGCGGTCCTGGGGGTGGGGGAGTCGTGGGGAGCCGGGCGGGTCTGGTCCATGAGGGTCCTCGTGGGTGTCGGTGTCCGTACGGGGTGCGGTTCCGCTGATTCCATGACCTGACCGCGCCGGCTGAATTACGCTGCGTAGTCCGGTCGTTACGAGGATGCGGCCGGGCGCGGGCGGCCGAGGTGTGGACGGGGTGGTGCTTCTCCGCCACACGGGGCCGGTTCCACAGGTTCCACATCGGTCACACGAACGTCCCGGAGGGAGCGGTATGTCGCAGCGACGCGTCATCACCGGCCGCAGCCAGGAACCCCGTCAGCGGTTCGCCGAGGAGCTGCGGACGCTACGGGCCGGGAGCGGGACGAGCCTGCGGGCGCTCGGCGAACGCCTCGGCTGGGACTGGTCGTTGTTCGGCAAGATGGAGAAGGGCGAGACACTGGGCAGCCCGGAGGTCGTCCAGGCCCTCGATACGCACTACGGCACGCCGGGACTGCTGCTCGCACTCTGGGAGTTGGCGGCCGGGGACCACACGCAGTTCCGCGAGCGGTACCGGCGCTACATGGCGCTGGAGGCGAAGGCGGTGAGCCTGTGGCACTTCGCGGTGAGCGTGCTGCCGGGGCTGTTGCAGACACCAGGGTACGCACGGGAGGTGCTGGCGGCGGGCGGCCTCAAGGGCAAGGAGCTGGAGCAGCAGGTCGAAGCGCGGATGGGACGGCGGGAGGTGCTGGAGGGGGAGGATGCACCCCGGTTCCGGACGATCCTCTCCGAGGCGGTCCTGCGGACGGCGTTGGTGGACACCTCCGAGTGGCGCGGACAGTTGGAGCACCTTGCCGAGGTGGCGGAGCGTCGGAACATCGCTGTCCAGGTGCTGCCCTTCAGCGCCGGCCCTTACGGTCTCGACAGCACCGACGTGTGGTTTCTGCGTCTGCCGCAGCAGCGCACGGTGGCTTACACGGAGAACGCGCACCGGGGTGACCTGATCGAGGACGATGCATCGGTCGAGAAGCTGCAAGCCGCTTACGATGCAGTCCGTGACCTGGCGCTGACCCGAGCCGAGTCGCGGAAGTTCATCCTGCGCATGTTGGAGGAAGTACCTTGCGGTTCATCGACCTTGGCGTAGTGACATGGCGCAAGAGCTCTTACAGCAACTCGGACGGTGGCGCATGCGTCGAGGTCTCCCACGACTTCGCCGCCGTCGCCGTCCCGATACGGGACAGCAAGGTCCCGCACGGCCCGGTGCTCGTGTTCCCGGCCGCCGACTGGGCCACTTTCGTCTCGGCAGTCAAAGAAGGGCAGTTGAGCGGCTGAGAACGCGGGCCAGGCCCTGTACCTCCAGCGCCCCGCTCACGGCGGTCGGGAGTCCGGCGTCGTCGAGATCACCTGGTTCTGTGAGGTCGGGGTCGACCGAGTAGTCCTCGAGGATCATGAACACCTTGTTGAAGAGATCGCCGAGGGTTCCCTGGACCCGTTCCCCCTTTGCCTGGGAAGTGCGCCGGGCCTCCCACCAGCCGTGCGCGAAGTCCGGTGCGCCGCAAGTCCCGTCGCTGAATGCGTCCAGCAATGCCAGTTGGCGTGCCGCCGCGCTCGCCCGGTCGACGTCATCGGCGTGTGACCAGGCCTTATGGCCAGGTCAGTGAGCGGCGGCCACGAACACCAGTGAGGGGCGGCAGTCCTGGAGGCTGCGCGCATAACGACCGAAGCGTGCGCGTGCGGTGTCAGTGCCTTCACTGACGGCCGAGTCCATGAAAGCGGCGGTTCCTGCGATCAGCGCGTAGCCGTCTTCCGGAAACAGGACGGCTCCTTGCGCGTCAGGGGTGCGCAGCAGGCAGGGCGGACGGAGGCCCGTCCAGTCCGCGTCAACGGGTAGCCGGGATGTCACACGGGGAGTCTCGGTGAGGTTCGTCGCGAGGAGGTGCGAGGCCCCGACGGCACGGGTGCCGGCCGTGATGCGACGGGCCAGCGCCGGGTCGATCCGCGCGCCTACGGGCACCGGGGTCACCGACTTCCCCCGCAGCCAGGACGAGGTGAAGGCGGCGTCCGTGTCCAGCACCTTCCTCAGCTCCCGTGACTCTCGGTGTTCTGCTTCGGTGACCACGGAATCTTCTTGCGCTTTCTACGAGAACAGGAGGCGATCGCGTATCGACAGGTGGGGCGTCACCTGGATCTCCATGGTCCCCGTGCACTCACCCATGTCGAAATCGATGGAAATGTTGCGGTTCGATCGTCCTGAAGTGAAGGAAAGGCGCGTCGCGCTCTCGCGGAAGACGTCCAGCACCTCGATTCCCCGGTCGTCCACCCAGCGAATCCTCACCGACCTCGCAGGCGCGTCGTAGGAGAGGACGAGGGACTGACCGGAATCATTTCGCAGGGTGAGAACCCGCGCGCCGCTCTCGTCCGCATCGGGCCATTCGCCGATGGTCTGGTAGACCTCGTCGTCATCAGGGGTGACGAACTCTCGGTACACGTCCGGCTGTTACCTTTCCCGCTCGGCAGTCGGCAGTCGGCAGTCGGCGGTCGGCGGTCAAGGCTGCTGCGAACTCGGACGATTGCCCCTCTGCACGACGGGGGCACGGAAGCCAGACCCTACTCGAGTTCCGCCGCGCGGCTCTTGAGGTCCTGGGCGAAGGTGTCCCAGTCGGGCCCGAAGCACAGCAGGTCCGCGGCCGCCTCCCGGAGCAGTCGCGGGTCGTCGGGACGTTGCAGGCAGGCCAGGCGGTAGGCGAGGTTCCTGGCCCAGGGCGGCAGGGCCGTCCAGTCCTCGGCGAGGACGTCCCGGAGCATGGCGAGGATCTCGTCGACCGTCGCGAAGGTGACCTTTTCGATGAACTCGCGCGTCGCTTCGTCGACCTGCTCGCTGTCGGCACCGTCGATCGCCCGACTGAGGCTCCTGGCCGCGGTGACTACCGGCTCGGGCACATCTCGTTTTTCCCGATGGGTGTCGAACGCGTGCACCACCACCCAGTACTCGAATTCCTCGACCGATACTGCACACAGGTGACGGCCGTCGACCGAAACCGCGACGAACTCCGGTGAGCCTGTCGCTGTGGAAACGCGTGATGGCAGGTTCTTGCCGACCGGGTCCTTCACACGCACCCAACCGACCTCGCTCCCACCCGGCATGGGCGCGAACATGAGGAACTCGCCGTTCTCCGCGTGCAGTGAAGCTCGTGCGGCGTGATGGTGCCACGCCTCATCCAGTTCGTCGGCGGCGTGCGGGGTGGTGGCGGGGATCGCGGCGACCGGCTCAACCTCGAATCCGTTCACCGCGTGGATGGCGGCAATCACGGGTGGGCCACCACGCGCCGCCCTCCCCGTCACCTCGAGGCCGCAGCGCTCGAGCAGCCGTACGGCGGTTTCTCGGCTGGCTGTCACCAGTTCCCGTAGTCCTCCACGTAAGTGGCGATCAGTTCGAGCAGGGCGTCGGCCCGGTGCCGGTCCTCGCGTTGGTCGCGCAGGGCCTTGTCGGCGGCCCGGAGACGGGCCAGGGCGTTCGGCTCGCCGTCCAACAGGTCGTCGACGATCGGCTGTGTGACCAGGTCCAGGCATTCGGTGAGCAGCCGACGAGTGGCCGGCGACGGCGGGGCGGGGACCGGGTCGGCGTACGCGAGGGTCAGGTGGCGCGCGGGGTCGGTGAGGCTCCAGCCGACGACGGTGCGGTGCTGGACGAGGAGTGCCACGTCGGGGGCGATGCCGATGCAGGCGTCCAAGGGCTCGTCGAGGACGTCGAGATCGCGCAGAGAGATCAGTACGGCGTCCCCGGGAGCGCGGCACAGCAGCGTGCACGTCTCGTGCCGGAAGTCCCGGACCTCGTCCGCGCGGAGCCCGCCCGGCCGTACCGCGGGCAGGACGGGAAGGCGGGTGGAGGTCTCGGCGGTCGCGGACACGTACGGCAGCTGGAGCTCGGCCCCGACCAGCTTCCGGCTGTCCGGGTCGAACCGCAGGACGTCAGGCGTGTCCCACAGCCAGTCCTGACTGCCGAAGGTGTTCGCGAGGAACCGCACACGCTCAGCCGCGTCCGCGTAGTGCATGACGCGTACGGAGTCGCCTGCGAAGCGAGGGGTGATGTGCAGCGGATCGTCCGTCACCGTAGCGCGCCAGTCGCCGTCGAACGACAGTTTCGTGGTCATTCTTGCCTCATCTGATCTGCACTCCTGGGGCCAGATTGCCGAACTTGCCAGGAATCCTGCCCTCCACGACGTCCTCGTGGGTAACCGGCCTGCCGGGGTCTGACGGGCTGCCTCCGAGCGCCTTCGCGCCGGAATCACCCTTGATGCCCGACTCTCCGTACGCCGTGATGGCCTGGCCCTGCTTGGCGCCGGGCCCGTAGACCACGGCAATGTCATTGTCCTTTCGGAAGATGAAGTTCCCTGACTGGCCCGATGACTGGTATACGGCATCGGGGTTCTTCAGGATTTCAAGGACCCGCTCGTCGGTAAAGCCGTGCCCTGTGTCCCCGTGGTAGTCGGCATGTTTCTTGAGTTCGCCGTTCTGTGCTCTGGCGAGGACTTCGTCCACGATCTTGTCGATCCGCTTCTGTGCCTTCTCCTCCTTCGTGTACTTGGGCATGAGGCCCAGCGGGTCGCACCCGTCGAGCGGGTTCTCCACGTACGCGACGGGGTTCGGGGCGGGAGCCAGCCCCAGCGGGTCCGGTGAGGTGTAGCGGCCGGTCTCGGGGTCGTAGTGGCGGAAGCAGTTGTAGTGGAGGCCGGTCTCGGGGTCGTAGTACTGGCCGGGGAAGCGCAGGGGGGTGTACGCGCTGCTGTCGCGGGACCAGGCCGTGGTGCCCCAGAGCGTGCTGCGGGTGCGCCAGGCGATGTCGCCGCTCTCGTCGACGAGTTCGGTCGGCGTGCCCACCAGGTCGGTGGCGATGGCGAAGAACCGCCGGTCGATCTCCTCCTGGCGGTCGTCGGCCGTGAGGATGCGCTCGGTCTGGGCCAGGGGGACGACGTCCCGGTGGTCCCATGTGAGGGCGACCGTGTGCGGGACGTCCGGCTGGTGGCTGCTCTGCTCGCACAGGGTCAGGCCGTCCCAGGTGAACCGGACCTCCTCGACCACGCCCTCGCCGTCGGCCGCCAGGCGCTGTTTCGCGGTGCGTCGGCCGAGCGGGTCGTAGCGGTACCTCCACCGCGTCCCGTCGGGAGTGGTGACGGAGGTGAGGAGGCTCTCCGTGTCCCAGGTGTAGCGCCAGGTGTCCGGCTTGCGGGAGAGGCGGGTCTTCTGCCGCAGGACGACCCGGCCGAGGGCGTCGTACTCGAAGCGGACGTCCCCGGCGCGGGTGAGGGTGGTGCCGGTGTAGGCGCGCGGTCCGGTGGCCTCGCGGCCGGGGTGGCCGGACGGCCAGGACGCCGAGGTCTGATTGCCGACGTCGTCGTAGGCGTACCGCTCCGTCCATCCCCGGGCGTGGACGGCGGTGACGCGGCCCACCCGGTCGAGATCGAAGGTGCGGGAGCCCGACAGCCGGTCCGCGACGGAGGTCAGTCGGCCGTCGGCGCGGTAGGAGTAGGCGCGGCTGTTGACGTCGCGCCCGCCGGCGGTGATGTGCTGCGAGGCGAGCCGTCCGGCCTCGTCCCAGGCGGAGGTCATGGTGATCGCGTCGCCGAAGATCCGGGTGAGCTCCCGGCCGGCGGCGTCGTGCGCGAAGTCGATCCGGTGACCGCCGCTGGTCAGGCGCTGCGGCAGCCCGTCGGTGTCATAGGAGTAGGAGGTGACGTGACCGGTGGGTGTGGTGCGGCGCGTACGGCGACCCAGGGCGTCGTAGGCGTACAGGACCGGGCGGCCGTCGACCAGTTCCGCCTTGGTCAGTCCTCGGCGGTCGTACTGGTAGCGCAGTTCGCTGTCCGGTCCCGTCGCCTCCACGAGGCGGCCCGCCCGGTCGTACGCGTAGTGCGTCACGCGGCCGTCGATGTCCTTGCGGACGACCTGACCGAGCTGGTCGCGCTCGAACGAGACGGTCCCGCCGAGCGCGTCGACACGGGCGGCGAGCCGGCCCGCGGCGTCCATCCGGTAGGTGAGGGTACGGCCGTCGAAATCGGTCTCGGAGACGATGTCACCGGCGGCGTCGTACACGTAGGTCCAGGTCAGCCCCTGCGGATTGGTGACGCGGGTGAGGCGCAGTTCGGCGTCGTGCTCGAACTCGTAGCGGGCGCCGTCGGGCCGCGTGCGGGCGACCGGCAGGTCGAAGTGGGTGTACTCGAAGCGGGAGACGCCACCGGACGCGTCGGTGTGGGTGAGGCAGTTGCCCTCGCCGTCGTAGGTCCATGACTCCGTGGCGCCGTCGGGGCCGGTGCGCCGGGCGAGCTGCCCGTCGGCGTGCCACTCCAGGAGGGTGACGCCGCCCGTCGGATCGATGACCCGGACCGGCCTGCCGAGGCCGTCCCGCTCCGTGCGGGTGACGGCGCCGCCGGGACCGGTCACCTCCACGGGCAGCCCGGCCGCGTCGCACACCGCACGTGTCGTGGCTCCGAGGGCGTCGGTGACGGAGGTGAGCCGGCCGGCGTCGTCGTAGGTGTAGCGGGTGGTGGAGCCGGCCTGGTCGGTGACCGAGGTGCGGTTGCCGCGTTCGTCGTACGCGTGGACCATGCGGGTGCCGTCCGGTGAGACGACCTCCACCGGCAGGCCGAACGGGCCGCGCACGGTGCGCAGTTCGCTTCCGTCGGGGCGGGTGGCGGAGACGACCCGGCCGGCGTCGTCGTAGGTGAAGGCGGTGGTGTGGCCCAGCGGGTCCGTCCGGCTCAGCACGTTCCCGCGGGCGTCGTAGCGGAACCGGGTCGTGTGGCCGAGCGGGTCCGTGGTGGCGATCACCCGGGAGTGGCGGTCGATCAGGTGGCGGGTCGCGTGGCCGTCGGCCGTGGTGAGGGTGGTGGTGCGGTGGCCGGTGGTGGGGTCGGGTTCGGTGTAGGCGAGGGTGATCTGGACGTGGCCGGCCTCGCCGCCCTCGGCCACGACGCGGTCGTGGTCGTCGTAGAGGTAGTCGTAGCGGCTGCCGTTGGAGTCGATCCAGGCGATGACCCGGCGGCGGTCGTCGTACAGGAAGGTGGTCGTCGCGCCCGACGGCTTGGTGACGGTGGTGAGGTCGCCGTCCTGGTAGCCGTAGCTCATCAGGGGCAGGTCCGCGCCGGCCTCGCCCGCGCCGGCCAGGGACAGGGCGGTGACCAGGCCGTCGGCGGTGGTCAGCCTCACCCGGTGGCCCGCCGAGTGGACCAGGGCCAGCGGCAGGCCGTCCTCGCCGCGGTCGACGGTGACGGTGTGGCCGTTGCGTTCGGTGACGGTCGACAGCCAGGCGGTGCCGTCGTCGCCCGGTTCGGTGCCGGGCGGGGCGGTGAAGCGGCGGGTCAGACCGCTGTCGGGGTCGGTGAGCGTGTAGTCGCCGTCGGGCTCGCGGGCCAGCAGGGTGCGGGCCCTGCCCGACTCCGGCGAGGTGGGCACGCCGGGGACCGGGTGCGGGTACGGGATCAGCAGTCCGTCGGCGGTGACGTGCAGGACGCCGATGGCGTCGACCTGGAGGCGCTCGTCGACGGTGGACGTCCAGGCGGGTCCCAGGAAGCGGCCGGCCGTGCAGCCGGACTCGGTGCGGCGGGTGAAGACCAGCGGCAGGATGCCGGGGATCTCCAGGTCGGTCTGGGGCAGGAACATCCGGCCCGAGGCGAGGTCGACGGGGTCGGTGCCGTCCGTGGTGCGTTCACCGTCGGGCCGGTCGTGGGTGCCGTCCGGGGCGTCGTCGGCCAGCTTCCGCACCCGCGCGGCGTCGGCGGCCTCCTCCGCGATGCGGATGCCCTTCACCGCGGCGCCGCCGCCACCGGTGGCCGCGGTCAGCGCCAGGTCCGGGATGAGCCGGCCGAAGCCCTCGGCCGGGTCCTTCATGAAGTCGCCGATCATCTGCTTGCCGGTGCCGACGGGGTCGTTGGCGGCGACCACCAGACCCGCGGCCAGACTGTTCAGGGACGTGGCGTACTCGGCCGGGTGCGTGATGTTGTACGGGTCCATCGGGTTCACGCTGCGCACGAAGTTGAGCAGCCCGGCCGTGCCCTTGATGATGCCGCCGCCGACGTGGTCGCCCATGATCTGCAGTTCCTGCATCCCGTCGCCCAACTGCTCGGCGTACGAAGGCTTCTTCGGGGCCATGTCGCGGGCGGCGCGCACCGCCGCGCGGGCGGTCTCCGCCGCCGAGTTCCGCTGCGTGCGGGCCTCGGCGAGGATGTCCTGGGCCTCCTTCATCAGCTTCTTGCCCGGGTCGTCGAAGGTCGACGCGGGCTTGGGCGGCAGCGAGGCCGGGTCGCGCTTGTCCGCCGGCTGGGCGTTGAGGCGGTCGACGGCGCCGTTGTAGTCGTCGACCTTCTTGCGGTGGGCGTCGGCGGCGTCCTCGGAGGCCTTGACGCCCTCCTTCCACTTGTCGATCGCCGTCTGCGCCTGGCCCTGCGCCCAGGTGACGGTGTCGGCGAACGCGTCCAGCGCGGCGGCCGCCTTCTCGACCGCGTCGGCGGCGTTGTACCACTTGGGCGGCTGGGTGCTCACCGCGGTCCGCAGCGCCTCGGCCGTCTCGCCCTTGAGCCGGGACGGGTCCATGCCCTTGAGACCGTCGCCGGTGCCGTCGAAGGCCTTCTGGAAGGCGCGGAGTTTCGTGGCGGTGGCGGTGATCTTGCCGGGGCTGCCATAGACCAGCTTGGTCTTGTCCTCGGTCTGGCCGAGATCCATCTCGTCGACCTCGGCGCCCAGCCGGTTGGCCACCGAACGGGACTGCTCGCGCACCCAGTCCGCGCCGGACTGCCAGCCTGCGTCGCCCAGTCGGTCGGCGGTCCAGTTGCCCGCGTCCTCGACCCGGTTGCCCACCCACTCGACGCCGTCCTCGACCACGTCCTCGACCGAGTCGGGCGTGATGTCACTGATGAAGTCGCCGATACCCATGCTCAGTTCCCCCCGGCCTCACCCTGCTGCTGCTCCTGCCGGGCGCGTTCCTCCGGCGACGGGCCGAAGGTGTCGTCCAGCGCCTGGTTCCACTGGTCGTCGGAGATGCCGAGCGCGTCGTTGAGGATCTCCGACTGCTGACCGCCCCGGCCCTCGGTGAGGACGGTGCGGCCGGTGTCCTTCCAGGTCTGCCCCATCTCGTCACCGGCCTTGTCCCACGACTCGGCACTCCAGTCGGGGTCCAGGTAGTCCGGCGTGAAGACGTCGCCCCAGTCCTGCCGGGCGATCTCCTCCTCACTGGCGTGCGGGTTGCCGCCGAACAGGGAGTTGGCGCCCACCTTGAGCGTGCCCGCCACGTACTGGTCGTGCTCCCACAGGGTGCCCGCCGCCAGGCCGAGGCGGTTCGCCAGCTCGCTCGCGTCGTGCACCAGGGCGCGCACCCCCCACTCCCAGCGCTCGCAGAATTCCTCAAAGTCGACCGAGAGGCCGTGGTGCCCGGCCTCCATCCCGGTCATCGCCAGCTCCGAGAAACCCTTGCCCATGATCGACCCGGTGGCGCCGCCGAGGTCACCGAGCTGGTCGATCGTCGCGCCCACGCCCTGCGTGAACTTCGCGACGGACGCCTTGTCGAGGTTGAGGTCCGTACCGTCACCGCTCATGACCGCGGCCCCCGTTCCGTCTCGGGTCCCGTCTCAGGTCCCGCCGTACCGGCGTCGACGGCGACCGCGTCCGGGACGATGCCGACGACCGGCGGGAAGAACATCGACCCGTCCTCGGTGGCGATGTCGACGGCGAGACCGGCGGGTTCGTCCAGTGAGGGCACGATCTCGTCGACGATGCGCGCGCCCAGCAGCGCCGCGTACTCCATCGGCCGGTCACCCGGCCCGTGCCGCAGCGCGAACCGGGCCAGTGCCGTCTCGTCGGTGAACCCGCAGATCCACCGCACCCCGCCCGAACGCACCGACCACAGACCGCCGTCGGCCACCGGCACCAGGAGCACCGAGCGCCGCATCTCCCCGACCAGGGCACGGGGGTCGTCCCCGCCCCTTCTCCGCTCGGCGATCCGCTCGGCGAGCGCCGCCCCGGTCTGCTGCACGGTTCCTCCCTGGTCGCAGGTGACTGATGGCACCGTAGAACAGGACGCGGGGGACGGGGCGTGTGGTTCTCGTGGAGAACGGGCGGGCGCACGACGGCCGGGCCGCTCCCGAAGGAGCCGGCCCGGCCGGGGTGTGCGGGATCAGACCAGGTCGAAGCGGTCCAGGTCGGAGACCTTGACCCAGGCGTCGACGAAGTCCTTGACGAACTTCTCCTTCGCGTCGTCGCTCGCGTAGACCTCCGCCAGCGCGCGCAGCTCGGAGTTCGAGCCGAAGACGAGGTCGGCACGGGTGCCGGCCCACTTGACCTCGCCGGTGGCGGCGTCGCGGCCCTCGAAGGTGCTCTGGTCCTCGGAGGTCGCCTTCCACGTCGTGCCCAGGTCGAGCAGGTTGACGAAGAAGTCGTTGGTCAGGGCGCCGGGCGTGGTGGTGAGGACGCCGAGCTGCGACTGCTGGTGGTTCGCGCCCAGCACGCGCAGGCCGCCGACCAGGACGGTCATCTCGGGGGCGCTCAGGGTCAGCAGGTTGGCCTTGTCGAGCAGCAGGTACTCGGCCGGCAGACGGTTGCCCTTGCCGACGTAGTTGCGGAACCCGTCGGCGGCCGGCTCCAGCGCGGCGAAGGACTCCGCGTCGGTGTGCTCCTCGGCCGCGTCCACCCGGCCCGGCGTGAACGGCACCTCGACCTCGACGCCACCCTCCTCGGCGGCCCGCTCGACCGCGGCGGCACCACCCAGCACGATCAGGTCGGCCAGCGAGACCTGCTTGCCGTCGGTGCGGCCGGAGTTGAAGGACTCCTGGACACCCTCCAGAGTGCGCAGCACGAGCGCGAGCTGGTCGGGGTCGTTGACCTCCCAGCCGCGCTGCGGCTCCAGGCGGATGCGCGCGCCGTTGGCGCCGCCGCGCTTGTCGCTGCCGCGGAACGTCGAGGCCGACGCCCAGGCGGTGGAAACCAGCTGCGAGACCGTCAGGCCCGAGGCGAGGATCTGCTCCTTCAGCCCGGCGACGTCGTCGGCGTCGATCAGCTCGTACGTCCGCTCCGGCAGCGGGTCCTGCCACAGCAGGGTCTCCTGCGGGACCTCCGGGCCGAGGTACAGCGACTTCGGGCCCATGTCGCGGTGGGTCAGCTTGTACCAGGCGCGGGCGAAGGCGTCCGCGAACTGGTCGGGGTTCTCGTAGAAGCGGCGCGAGATCTGCTCGTAGACCGGGTCGAAGCGCAGCGCCAGGTCGGCGGTGAGCATGCTCGGCAGGTGCTTCTTCGACGGGTCGTGGGCGTCGGGGATGATGGCCTCGGCGTCCTTGGCCACCCACTGCTTGGCGCCGGCCGGGGACTCGGTCAGCTCGTACTCGTACTCGAACAGGTTCTTGAAGAAGCCGTTGCTCCACTGCGTCGGCGTGGCGGTCCAGGTGACCTCGAGGCCGGACGTGATGGTGTCGCCGCCCTTGCCGGTGCCGTAGGTGTTCTTCCAGCCGAGGCCCTGCTCCGCCAGGGAGGCGGCCTCGGGGTCGTCGCCGACGTGGTCGGCGGGGCCCGCGCCGTGGGTCTTGCCGAAGGTGTGGCCGCCGGCGATCAGCGCGACGGTCTCCTCGTCGTTCATGGCCATGCGGCGGAACGTCTCCCGGATGTCGCGGGCCGAGGCCAGCGGGTCCGGGTTGCCGTTCGGGCCCTCGGGGTTGACGTAGATGAGGCCCATCTGGACGGCGCCGAGCGGGCTCTCCAGCTCGCGGTCACCGGTGTAGCGCCGGTCGTCGAGCCAGGTGGTCTCGGGACCCCAGTACACGTCCTCCTCGGGCTCCCAGACGTCCTCGCGGCCGCCGCCGAAGCCGAAGGTCTCGAAGCCCATCTGCTCCAGCGCCACGTTGCCGGTGAGGACCATCAGGTCGGCCCAGGACAGGCTCTGGCCGTACTTCTTCTTGACCGGCCACAGCAGTCGGCGGGCCTTGTCCAGGTTGGCGTTGTCCGGCCAGCTGTTGAGCGGGGCGAAGCGCTGCTGGCCGGCGCCGGCGCCGCCGCGGCCGTCGCTGATGCGGTAGGTGCCGGCGCTGTGCCAGGCCATCCGGATCATCAGCGGGCCGTAGTTGCCGAAGTCGGCCGGCCACCAGTCCTGCGAGGTCGTCAGCACCTCGGCGATGTCCTGCTTCACGGCCGCGAGGTCGAGGTTCTTGAACGCCTCGGCGTAGTCGAACTCCTCACCGAGCGGGTTGGCCACGGCCGGGTTCTTGGCGAGGATCTTGACGTTGAGGCGCTCCGGCCACCACTGGCGGTTTCCGCCGCCCTGGGTCGGGTGCAGGGCGCGCCCGTGTGCGACCGGGCAGCCGCCGGCCTCCTCCGCCTTCGGTTCCGTGACGATCGCGTCGTGGTTCTCGGTCATTGGGGGGTTCCTTCCGAACTGCGTGGATCACAGGGCTTTACTACTGCGTGGAGCGGTGAATCGGGTGCATCGGTGGATCAGGCGGCCGACGGGGTGCCGGAGCAGTCGGGGCACAGGCCCCAGTAGATGACCTCGGCCTCGTCGACGGAGAAGCCGCGGTGGTCGGAGGCGGTCAGGCAGGGGGCGTGGCCGACCGCGCAGTCGACGTCGGCGATGGCACCGCAGGAGCGGCACACGAGGTGGTGGTGGTTGTCCCCGACGCGGCCCTCGAACCGGGCGGGGCTGCCCGGCGGCTCGAGGCGGCGCAGGAGACCGGCCGCGGTGAGCGCGTGCAGCGCCTCGTACACGGCTTGCAGCGATATGTGGCCCACGCGGTCGCGGACGCCCGCGGCGATCGCCTCGACCCCGAGGTGGTCGCCTTCGCGCACGGTGTCGAGCAGCGCGACGCGGGCGGCCGTCACCCGCAGGCCGGCACCGCGCAGCTCCTGCGCCGTGGACGGAATCCCGGGTGCGGTCATGGACACCAACCTACCCCCACAAACACGAATGGTTCAAGAAATGGAATCGATCCAATTCTGAGTCGTGTCGTGTCGCGATCATGGTGTGCGTGTCGGGACGTGCGCAAGGAGTCACGGGTGAACGTGTCGTGTACGAGGTGGCCGCGGCGGGCTCCGCGGTTGGTGCAGAAGCGAACGGGTGCCCGGAGCGAGCGGCACGGCGGACGTCGTTCGAATGGTTCCGGGCGGCGCGGACGGGGCCGGCCGGCTTCGCCGGGCCGGTGCCGCCGGCGTGATGCTCGTCAAGTGCGTGGCAGGGGAAGGCGATCGGGGCCGGTGAGCGGGGCGTTCGCGGAGGCGAAGGCCGCGCTGTGAGGCGGCCGGGAGGCGGTCCGGTGGCTTCCGCGGCTGTCGCGGCCCGTGTCGCTGTTGGGCTGAACGGGTGACTTGGCGTAAGAATGGCTGGTGCAGGTAGTGAAAGCGAGTCAGTTCGGGGGGTGCCGGTGAACCGTTACGACGTCACCGATGAACAGTGGGAAGGGCTCGCTCAGGTCGTTCCGTTGCGCGGCCGGGACGCCTGGCCGTCGGCGGTGAGCCACCGCGCGCTGCCGGACGCCGAGACGGAGACCCGGCGGCGCTTCGTCGTCCTGCGGGTCAATGTCTTCGCGGACGCGCGCGAGGTCGCCGAGACCCTGATGGCCGGTATTCCGGTGCTGCTCGATCTGAGCAGCGCGGAGACCGACGTCGCCAAGCGGGTCCTGGACTTCTCCACCGGCGTGGTCTTCGGCCTCGCCAGCGGCATGCACCGGGTCGACCGCAACGTGTTCCTGCTGACCCCGCCGGGCACCGAGGTGAGCGGACTCATGGAGGACGCGGGAGTGTGAGCGGGGCACGGTGCGCGGGGTGCGGGCGCGGGAGCGTGACGGAGGTGCGGGGCGCGGAAGGGTGACGGAGGCGCGGGGCGGGGGCGGCGGCCCGTCGCCCCCGCCCACCCCCGGTCGTCGCGCTCGTCGACGGCTTCGACCGGGACCTCGACCCGCACCGGCGCCGGGACCTGCTGCGGCTCGCCGTCCGGATGGGTGGGCGCGGCCGCATCCGCTGCGTCGGGGTGGTGGGCGACGCCTCCCGGGCGGCGGGACCGCCGAAGTGGCGGTGGTACACCTGGAGCCGTGACAGAACATCTCGACGTGGCGAAACTGCAGCGCAGGCTGGCCGAGTTCGCGGCGGCCCGGAACTGGCAGCCGTACCACACCCCCAAGAACCTCGTCTCCGCGCTCAGTGTGGAGGCCTCCGAACTGGTGGAGATCTTCCAGTGGTTGACGCCGGAGGAGTCGGCGCGCGTGATGGACGACCCGGACAGCGCGCACCGGGTGACGGACGAGGTCGCCGACGTCCTCGCGTATCTGCTGCAGCTGTGCGAGGTGCTCGGCATCGATCCGCTGGCCGCACTCGACGCGAAGATCGACCGCAACGAGCGTAGATTTCCGGCCCCGTGACCTGCCCCGCGCGGGCGGCGGGGCGGGCGTCCGAGGCCGCCGGTCAGGGGAGCCGCGCCCTCCGTCGTCACTCTTCATCACTCTTCGTGACTGTTTCGAGGTTCGACGCCGATTTGTTGTCCACAGATTTCGGTCTTCCTCTGGCTTTTCGTCCCATCGACCTTCACTCTGGGTAGTGATGAGGTGACGTGGACGTGCGCGGAGCACGTCGGGACAGACGGGGGCGCCCCATGGACGCGGTGCGGCTCATCCTGACAAGCAGCCGGGCTCTCGCGGGCAGTGACGGCGGGAGACGGACCCTGACCGAGGTGTGGCAGGCGCAGGCCCTGGCCCAGGCGGTCGGCAGTCGCCTCGCGGTCTCGGGCCCGCCCGAACTGCGCGGCGAGGCGCTGAGGTTGACCGAGCTGGCGGGCCGGGGCTGCGGGGTGCTGGACACCCCGGACCTCGACCCCGGCGACCTGCTCGCCGCCCGGCTCACCGAGCTGGACGACGCCCGCGAAAGCCTCCTCCGCCTGGGCGACCTGCTCGGCGAGGTCGGCATCGCCCTCGTCGGCGTCGCCAGCTCGGCGGCCGACGAGGGGACGTACTGGCAGTGCATGGAGGCCATCGACGCGGCGGACGAGGCGAGGGACCGGGTCCTGGAGATGCTGCGCAAACTGGCGGCGCGGGAAGGGGTGCTGCGGGAGGGGTGACCCCGCGGGAGGGACGGGCGCCGCCGGCACGCGTGGTGTCCCGAGCCCGTACGGCACCCCCGGCCGGGACGGACGGTGCGGGAGGGGCTGCCGAGGTCGACGAGGTTTCTCGGGCAGGATGGAGGTATGGATCTCCGCATTTTCACCGAGCCCCAGCAGGGCGCCACCTACGACACGCTCCTCACGGTGGCGAAGGCCACCGAGGACCTCGGCTTCGACGCCTTCTTCCGCTCCGACCACTACCTGAAGATGGGTGACGCGGACGGCCTGCCCGGCCCCACCGACGCCTGGATCACCCTCGCCGGCCTCGCCCGGGAGACCAGGCGCATCCGGCTCGGCACGCTCATGACCGCCGCCACCTTCCGGCTGCCCGGCGTCCTCGCGATCCAGGTCGCCCAGGTGGACCAGATGTCCGGCGGCCGCGTCGAACTGGGCCTGGGGGCGGGCTGGTTCGCCGAGGAGCACGCCGCGTACGGCATCCCGTTCCCGAAGGAGAAGTTCGGCCGCCTGGAGGAGCAGCTCGAGATCGTCACGGGCCTGTGGGCGACGGACGCCGGCCGGACCTTCGACTTCCAGGGTGAGTACTACCAGCTCAAGGACTCGCCCGCGCTGCCCAAGCCCGCCCAGGCGAAGGTCCCCGTGCTCATCGGTGGTCACGGGGCGACCCGTACGCCCCGGCTGGCCGCCCGCTACGCCGACGAGTTCAACATGCCGTTCAGTTCGGTCGAGGACACCGAGCGGCAGTTCGGCCGGGTCCGGACCGCCGCCGAGAAGGCGGGGCGCGCGCCCGAGGAGATCACCTACTCCAACGCCCTCGTGGTGTGCGTCGGCAAGGACGACCAGGAAGTCGCCCGCCGTGCCGCCGCGATCGGCCGCGAGGTCGACGAGCTGAAGGAGAACGGCCTGGCGGGCACCCCGGCCGAGGTCGTCGAGAAGATCGGCCGCTACGCCGAGATCGGCTCCACGCGCCTCTACCTCCAGGTCCTCGACCTGCACGACCTGGACCACCTGGAGCTGATCTCCGCCCAGGTCCAGTCGCAGCTGCCGTAACGCCCCCGCACGCCTCGCGTGCTCCCGGCGCCGGACGCACCCGTCGCGCGCCGGACGCACCCGTCGCGCGCCGCACAGCAGCGCGCCCCCGCCCCGGACCCTGGGTCCCGGACAACGATGTCCGGCACCCGGCACCCGGCACCCGGCGCCCGGCGCCCGGCGCCCGGCGCCCGGCACCCGGCGCCCGGACCGCGACGGCGCGCAGGCCCCCGCACCCCCGCCTTCCGGGCCCCGGGCGACGTTGTCCGCGGGACGCGGAAGGCGGCGGACACTGTGACAGCCCTGTGGCCGGAATTGTGGCCTCCGCCACAGTCGCCGGGACGGCCACCTGATGAGGTGGCCGGATGCGCAGACCCACCCCCCTCCTCCTCCCGGCCCTCGCCACCGTCCTGCTGCTCTCGGCGTGCGGAACACAGCACGCCGGGACCGGGAGCACCGGCCCCGGCGCGAGCACCCCCTTACCCGGTGCCCGGGTGACCGACCCGGGCGTCGACGGGGTCCGGATCACCTCGGTGAACATCCCGTCGTCCTCCGTGCCCTCCGCGTTCTCCCCGTCCCCCCGGCGCAGCCTCTCGGTCACCGCCGACCGGCTGCCCACCGGCTTCGTCACCGGCATCTCCGCCGCCTACGAGGTCACCAACCGGGGCTCCGAGGCGATGACGTACACGATCCTCGTCGACTTCACCGACGACGCCGGTGAGGTCATGGGCAACCAGCGCGAGACCGTGCGCGCGGTCGGCCCCGGAAAGACCGTCCGCGGCACCGTCACCCTGGGGGCGGCGACGCCGGGATCCGCGTCGGTGACGCGGGCCGAGGTCGCCGACGTCACCAAGGTGCCCGCGGCCGAGGCACCGGCCGAGGCGGGCGACTGCCCGTCCTCCGGGATCCGGGTCACCGCCGACGAGGGCGACGCGGCGATGGGCCTGCGCGTGGTGGGCCTGCACCTGGAGAACTGCGGATCGCGCGACTACGCCGTCCACGGCTACCCGCTGCTGGAACTGCTGGACGAAGAACGCGAGCCGGTCGACGGCGTCGAGATCCTCGAGGGCAGCGGCGAGATCACCACCGGGGCCGGGCCCGACGTGCCGCCCGAGCCCGTCACCCTGAAGCCGGGCCAGGCGGCGAGGGCGGGTCTGGTGTGGCGCAACACCACCGACTTCGGCACACCGGTGAACGTGCCGTACGTCCGGATCCGGGCGAAGGAGGGCGCCGACCCGGTCGTCGTGACGCCCGGACTCGACCTCGGCACCACCGGGAAGCTCGGCGTCCGGCCATGGGAACGGGCGGCGGGGTAGCGCGGGAAAATCCCGGGTGCCCGTGCCCCGATCTCTGTACGTTGGAGAGGCGCACAAGCGCACCACCAGCGCTTTCGCTCATTCCGAACCCTTTCGAGGCACCCACCGTGTTCCTGACGATCACCACCACCGGCACCCCCGAACGCCCCGCCACCGACCTGGGCTTCCTGCTGCACAAGCATCCCGACAACGCGCAGGCGTTCTCGACCTCGTACGGCACGGCGCACGTCCTCTACCCCGAGGCGGACGCCGGACGCTGCACGGCGGCGCTGCTGCTGGAGGTGGACGCCGTGGCGCTGGTCCGCCGGGGCAAGGGCAAGGGCCGCGGTGGCGCCCCCGACGCGGCGCTCGCCCAGTACGTCAACGACCGCCCGTATGCGGCCTCCTCGCTGCTCGCCGTCGCGCTGAGCGGCGTCTTCTCCAGCGCCATGCGGGGGGTGTGCGCGGCGAAACCCGAACTCCCCTCGCAGCCGAGGCCCCTGCGCGTCGAGGTACCCGCGCTGCCCGCGCGCGGCGGCCCCGGCCTCGTACAGCAACTCTTCGAGCCGCTCGGCTGGACGGTGACCGCCGAACCGGTCGCGCTGGACGCGGAGTTCCCCGACTGGGGCGACTCGCGGTACGTGCGTCTCGTGCTGGAGTCCGAGGCGCTGACCCTCGCCGAGGCCCTGCGGCACCTGTACGTCCTGCTGCCCGTCCTCGACGACGCCAAGCACTACTGGGTGTCCCCCGACGAGGTCGACAAGCTGCTGCGCGCCGGGGAGGGCTGGCTGCCCGGCCACCCCGAGCAGAAGCTCATCACCAGCCGTTACCTGTCGCGCCGCTGGTCGCTGACCCGGCAGGCGATGGAACGCCTGGAGCTGGTGCGGCTCGCCGAGACCGACGACACCGCGGTCGAGGAGATCGACAACGCGGTCGAGGCGGAGGCGGAGACGGAGGCCGAGGAGAGGCCGACCCCGCTGGCCGTGCGGCGACGCGACGCGATCATCGCCGCGCTGGGCGAGTCCGGCGCCGCCCGGGTCCTCGACCTCGGCTGCGGCCAGGGCCAGTTGGTGCAGGCACTGCTGAAGGACCCGCGGTTCACGGAGATCGTCGGCGTCGACGTGTCGATGCGCGCGCTGTCCATCGCCTCCCGGCGGCTGAAGCTGGACCGGATGGGCGAGCGGCAGGCCTCCCGCGTGAAGCTGTTCCAGGGCTCGCTCGCCTACACCGACACCCGGCTCAAGGGCTATGACGCGGCCGTGCTCAGCGAGGTCGTCGAGCACCTCGACCTGCCGCGGCTGCCCGCCCTGGAGTACGCGGTGTTCGGCTCGGCCCGCCCCCGCACGGTCCTCGTGACCACCCCGAACGTCGAGTACAACGTCCGCTGGGAGACCCTCCCGGCCGGGCACGTCCGGCACGGCGACCACCGCTTCGAGTGGACCCGCGAGGAGTTCCGCACCTGGGCCGGCGCGGTGGCCGAACGGCACCGCTACGACGTGGAGTTCACGCCCGTCGGACCGGAGGACCCCGAGGTCGGACCGCCCACCCAGATGGCCGTGTTCACCCTGCGGACCACGAACCGGAAGGAGGCGGAGGCAGCATGACCGACACACGGGCGACCACCGGGCAGGGCCGCGTCCTGCCCGTCACCGACCTCTCCCTCGTCGTGCTGATCGGCGCGTCCGGATCGGGCAAGTCCACCTTCGCCCGGCGGCACTTCAAGCCCACCGAGGTCCTCTCCTCCGACTTCTGCCGCGGCCTGGTCGCCGACGACGAGAACGACCAGAGCGCCTCGCGGGACGCCTTCGACGTCCTGCACCACATCGCCGGCAAGCGCCTCGCGGCGGGCCGGCGCACGGTCGTCGACGCGACCAGCGTGCAGCAGGACGCCCGGCGTCAGCTGATCGACCTGGCCCGGCAGTACGACGTGCTGCCCATCGCCATCGTCCTCGACGTGCCGGAGGAGGTGTGCGCCGAACGCAACGCGGCCCGCTCCGACCGCGCCGACATGCCCCGCCGGGTCATCCAGCGCCACACCCGCGAACTGCGCCGCTCGCTGCGGCACCTGGAGCGCGAGGGTTTCCGCAAGGTGCACGTCCTGCGGGGCGTGGCGGACGTCGAGAGCGCCACGGTCGTCACCGAGAAGCGTTTCAACGACCTGACCCACCTCACCGGACCCTTCGACATCATCGGCGACATCCACGGCTGCGCCACCGAACTGGAGGCGCTGCTGGGCAAGCTGGGCTATGTCGACGGCGTGCACCCGGAGGGCCGCCGGGCCGTCTTCGTCGGCGACCTCGTCGACCGCGGCCCCGACAGCCCCGGCGTGCTGCGCCGCGTGATGGCGATGGTCAAGTCGGGCAACGCGCTGTGCGTGCCCGGCAACCACGAGAACAAGTACGGCCGCCACCTGCGCGGCCGCAGGGTCCAGCCCACCCACGGCCTCGCCGAGACCATCGAGCAGATGGAGCGCGAGAGCGAGGAGTTCCGGTCCGAGGTGCGGGAGTTCCTCGACGGGCTCGTCAGCCACTACGTCCTCGACGGCGGCCGGCTGGTGGTGTGCCACGCCGGCCTGCCCGAGAAGTACCACGGCCGCACCTCGGGCCGGGTCCGCTCGCACGCCCTGTACGGCGAGACCACCGGCGAGACCGACGAGTTCGGACTGCCGGTGCGCTACCCGTGGGCGGAGGACTACCGGGGCCGGGCCGCGGTCGTCTACGGCCACACCCCGGTCCCGGAGGCGAGCTGGCTCAACAACACCATCTGCCTGGACACCGGCGCCGTGTTCGGCGGCAAGCTGACCGCGCTGCGCTGGCCGGAGCGGGAACTGGTCGACGTACCGGCCGAGCGGGTCTGGTACGAGCCGGTGAAGCCGTTGCGGGCCGAGGCACCGGGCGGCCACGACGGGCGTCCGCTGGACCTGAGGGACGTGCACGGCCGGCGGGTGGTCGAGACCCGGCACGCGGGACGGGTGTCCGTGCGCGAGGAGAACGCGGCGGCGGCCCTGGAGGTCATGAGCCGGTTCGCCGTCGACCCGCGCCTGCTGCCGTACCTGCCGCCCACCATGGCGCCGACGGCGACCAGCCGCGTCGAGGGGTACCTGGAGCACCCGGCGGAGGCGTTCGCCCAGTACGCCGAGGACGGTGTGGCGCGGGTCGTGTGCGAGGAGAAGCACATGGGCTCGCGGGCGGTGGTCCTGGTGTGCCGGGACGCGGAGACGGCGCGCAGGCGCTTCGGTGTCGGGGACGGTCCCACGGGCTCGCTCTACACCCGCACCGGCCGCCCGTTCTTCGACGACGGGTCGGTCACCGAGCAGATCCTCGACCGGGTCCGCACGGCGGTCGGCGAGGCCGGCCTGTGGGACGAACTCGACACGGACTGGCTGCTGCTGGACGCGGAGCTGATGCCGTGGTCGCTGAAGGCGGCCGGGCTGCTGCGCTCGCAGTACGCGGCGGTCGGCGCCGCCTCCGGCGCCGTCTTCCCCGGCGCGCTGGCCGCCCTGGAGGGCGCGGCCGCGCGCGGGGTCGACGTGCGGGACCTGCTGTCCCGGCAGCGCGAACGCGCGGCGGACGCGGCCGCGTTCACGCAGGCCTACCGCCGCTACTGCTGGACCACGGACGGCCTGGACGGTGTCCGACTGGCGCCGTTCCAGATCCTCGCCGTCCAGGGCCGCAGCCTCGCCGCCCTGCCGCACGACGCGCAACTGGCCCTGCTGGACCGGCTGGTGGAGCACGACGGCACCGGTCTGCTCCGGACGACCCGGCGCCTGTACGTCGACACCGCCGACCCCGAGTCGGTGCGGGCCGGCGTCGACTGGTGGCTGGAGATGACGGGGCGCGGCGGCGAGGGCATGGTCGTCAAGCCGTTGGGGGCACTGGTGCGCGGCCAGGCCGGCCGTCTGGTCCAGCCGGGCGTCAAGTGCCGGGGACGCGAGTACCTGCGGATCATCTACGGCCCGGAGTACACCCGCCCCGACAACCTCGCCCGGCTGCGGCAGCGCTTCCTGAACCACAAGCGCTCCCTGGCGGTCCGCGAGTACGCCCTCGGCCTGGAGGCCCTGGACCGGCTGGCGGAGGGCGAGCCCCTGTGGCGCGTGCACGAGGCGGTCTTCGGCGTGCTGGCCCTGGAGTCGGAGCCGGTGGACCCGCGGTTGTGAGGTGCGGGGGCGGCGGCGGGGTGCCGAGCGAGCGGGTCGGGCGGACCACGGCGGTGTGCCGGGTCGGCGGATCGGTCGGGCCGCGGCGGCGGAGCGGGTGTCAGCGCACCAGCCGCAGCCGCTCCCCGCACACGCCCACCGTCACCCGCTGTCCCCAGGTCAGTTCCAGCGCGTCGCTCTCGATGCCGTCGCCGAAGGCGATCAGCCGTTCCGACTCGACGGTCAGGGTCAGCCGGGCGCCGGCCGTGAGTTCGCCCGCGACCAGGGAGGTTCCGGTGGCCGGGGACGGCCAGGCCTCCCGGACGAACCACAGCAGCCGCTGTTCGGACGGGCCCGGCGGGCGCGGGCCGTCGCCGCCGCGCTGCCGCCGGACCGAGCGGATCCAGCCGGTGGCCCCCGTGCCGGTGCCGACCAGCACTCCGGAGGAGGCCTGGGCCTCGGCGACACCCCCGTCGCCGTCGAGGCCCAGGCGGTACCGGGCGGTCTGGTGGCCGGCCGCGCCGAGATAGATCTCGTTCAGGGCCACCAGCCGTTGGGTGTCGTCGGCGACGGCCTCGACCATGGTCAGCTCCTCGACGCCCCCGGTGCCGGCCGCCAGCAGCGCCTCGGTGTCGGCGGGCCGGTGGCGGACCAGGACACCCGGATTGCGGCCGGGGTCCGTGTCGATGCCCACGACCGGCTGGCCCGCGAGGTACTTGGCGACGTTCGCCACCAGTCCGTCCTGGCCGACCACGATCACCACGTCCTCGGGCGCGAACAGGAAACGGTCCAGGTCCCGCCGTTCGACCCGGCTCTGACGCCAGGCCAGGGGAATCGCCGCGGTCACCCGGGCCAGCGCGCGCCGGGTCGCGCGGTGGCGTTCGGCGATCTCCTCGATGTCCCGGCCCCGCGAGGAGAGGAAGAAGGCGGCCTGGCCGTGCGTGCCGTGCCGGGCCACCAACTCCTCGTACTCCGTGGTGCGGTGGACCAGCACGGCCCGCGGGGCGAGACTCACTGCCGTGCTCCCAGCCTGGCCAGCAGCCCGGTCAGCACGTCGGGCGAGACGGTCAGGCTGTCGATGTGCGGCAGGTTCTCCGCGAGCCGGGTGCCGGTGAGGGCGTGCAGGGTGGCGACGTCGACGTCCGCGTGCGCCCGGAGCCAGGCCGCCTGGGCCTGCGCCCGCGCCTCGCCCACCTCGCGGGCCGCCTCCGCCTCAGCGCGGGCGAGCCGTACCGAACGGGTCGCCTCCGCGTCGCCGAGGGCCACGGCACGGGCCGCCTCCGCCTCCGCCAGCCGGACCAGGCGGGCCGCCTCCGCCTCGGCGCGCACCTTGTCGGCCGCCGCGTCCTCCTCCGCCTCGCGGCGCGCGTTGGTGCCGCGCTGGTCGACCAGCTGCTCCTCGCGCCGGGCGAGTTCGATCCGGCTGGCGAGTTCGTTCTCGGCGATCGTGCGCTCCCGCTCGACGGCCACCGCCCGCCGCTCGTACGTCGCCCGGTCGGCCTCCTGCTGGATCTGCTCGCGCGCCGGGGTGCGCAGCGCCCGCTCCACCTCGGGTTCCGGCCGCAGCGCCACCACGCGTACGGCGACGATCTCGATGCCGGTGGCGGGCAGCCGGGGCTCCGCCGCGAGCCCGGCCGCGACCCGCTCGCGCACCGCCGTCACCCCGTCGACCAGCGCCGCCGACAGCGGCGTGCGGGCGAGGACGTCCAGCGCGTGCTGCTGGGCCGTCTCGGTCAGCAGGGTGCCGAGCTGTTCCAGGGGGGCGCCGCGCCAGGCCCCGGTGTCGGGGTCGATCGAGAAGTCGAGACGGGCGGCGGCGAGCGCCGGGTCGCCGACCCGGTAGGTCACGGTCGCCTGGACGGCCACGTCCTGGAAGTCTGCCGTACGGGCGTGGAAGGTCATGGCCAGTTCCCGGTCGTCCACCGGGACTTCGGAGAGCGCGGCGGTCAGCGGGCGGAACCAGAAGCTGAGCCCCGGACCGTCGTGCGCCAGTCTGCCGGAGCGGTGGTGGCGGACGTGCGCCGTCGGGGCGCCCCGCAGGTGGCGCCAGCCCAGGCGCCGGGTGATGTCGGCCACGGGATCCCCCTCGGTCGGACCATTTTCGTCACTGGGACGATAACCGGGAGATCCAGTTGTCGTCAAGAGGACGAGAACGAGGTGGTGCGGAATCGGGCCGGGAGCGGGTGAAGGCGGGTCCCGGTGGTCAGGATGGAGGCATGGGATTCCACGTCGACTCCGAGGCCGGGCGGCTGCGCCGCGTCATCCTGCACCGGCCCGATCTCGAGCTCAAGAGGCTCACCCCCAGCAACAAGGACGCCCTCCTCTTCGACGACGTGCTCTGGGTGCGGCGGGCGCGCGCCGAGCACGACGGCTTCGCGGACGTGCTGCGCGACCGCGGCGTCGACGTCCACCTCTTCGGCGACCTGCTCACCGAGGCCCTGGAGATCCCGGCGGCCCGGGCACTCGTCCTGGACCGGGTCTTCGACGAGAAGGAGTACGGGGTGCTCGCCACCGACCACCTCCGCGCGGCCTTCGAGAACCTGCCCGCGCCTGCGCTGGCGGAGGTCCTCGTCGGCGGCATGACCAAGCGGGAGTTCCTCGACGCGCACCCCGAGCCGACCTCCGTGCGCTTCCACGCCATGGAGCTCGACGACTTCCTCCTCGGCCCCCTCCCCAACCACCTCTTCACCCGCGACACCTCCGCCTGGATCTACGACGGCGTCTCCATCAACGCCATGCGCTGGCCGGCCCGGCAGCGCGAGACCGTGCACTTCGAGGCGATCTACCGCCACCACCCCCTCTTCCGTCCCGAGGAGTTCCACCTCTGGTCCGAGGGGCAGGCCGACTACCCCTCCACCATCGAGGGCGGGGACGTCCTCGTCATCGGCAACGGCGCCGTCCTCATCGGCATGAGCGAGCGCACCACCCCCCAGGCCGTCGAGATGCTCGCCCACAAACTGTTCGCGGCGGGCTCGGCCGCCACGATCGTCGCCCTCGACATGCCGAAGCGGCGCGCGTTCATGCACCTCGACACCGTGATGACGATGGTCGACGGCGACACCTTCACCCAGTACGCCGGTCTCGGCATGCTCCGCTCGTACACCATCGAGCCCGGCGTCGGCGAGAAGGAGCTCAAGGTCACCGACCACCCGCCGGAGCACATGCACCGCGCGATCGCGGCCGCCCTCGGCCTCAGCGAGATCCGCGTCCTCACCGCCACCCAGGACGTGCACGCGGCCGAACGCGAGCAGTGGGACGACGGCTGCAACGTCCTGGCCGTCGAACCGGGCGTCGTCGTCGCCTACGAGCGCAACGCCACCACCAACACCCATCTGCGCAAGCGGGGCATCGAGGTCATAGAGATCCCGGGCAGCGAACTGGGGCGGGGGAGGGGTGGGCCGCGCTGCATGAGCTGCCCGGTGGAGCGGGGACCGGTGTAGCGGGGACCGGTGTGGCGGGGGCCGGTGTGGCCGGCGGCGGGCCGGCCGGTGCGGTACCGGTGGGTGGGCGGGGCCGGAATGCATATAAATGCTGAACGTCGTATAGACTTCCAAGCCCCTGTCATTGAGACCGTCAATGAACGCGTCAGCGAACCTGCCGCGGAACCTGTTCACCGCACCTCTGGAGCGCCCCCATGGCGACAGTCCCGACCGCCCTCGCCGGCCGCCACCTCCTCAAGGAACTGGATCTCACCCAGGAGGAGTTCCGCGGGCTGATCGAGCTGGCCGCCGAGCTGAAGGCCGCCAAGAAGGCCGGGACCGAGACGCGGTACCTCACCGGCAGGAACATCGTCCTGATCTTCGAGAAGACCTCCACGCGCACCCGCTGCGCGTTCGAGGTCGCCGCCGCCGACCAGGGCGCCTCCACCACGTACCTCGACCCGAGCAGCTCGCAGATCGGCCACAAGGAGTCCGTGAAGGACACCGCACGCGTGCTCGGCCGGATGTACGACGGCATCCAGTACCGCGGTGACAGCCAGGACAAGGTCGAGGAGCTGGCCGCGTACGCCGGCGTGCCCGTCTACAACGGCCTCACCGACGACTGGCACCCCACCCAGATGCTCGCCGACGTGCTCACCATGACCGAGCACACCGACCGGCCGCTGCACGAGATCACCCTCGCCTACCTCGGCGACGCCCGCTTCAACATGGGCAACTCCTACCTGGTCACCGGCGCCCTGCTCGGCATGGACGTGCGGATCGTCGCCCCCAAGTCCTACTGGCCCGCCCAGGAGGTCGTCGACCGCGCCCGCGAACTGGCCGAGGTCAGCGGCGCGCGCGTCACCCTCACCGAGTCGCTCTCCGAGGGCGTGCGCGGCGCCGACTTCGTCGCCACCGACGTGTGGGTCTCCATGGGGGAGCCCAAGGAGGTCTGGGACGAGCGGATCGAGGCCCTCACCCCGTACGCCGTGACGATGGACGTCCTGCGCGCCACCGGCAACCCGGGCGTCAAGTTCCTGCACTGCCTGCCCGCCTTCCACGACCTCGGCACCAAGGTCGGCCGCGAGATCCACGACCGGCACGGCCTGGACTCGCTGGAGGTGACCGACGAGGTCTTCGAGTCCGCGCACTCCGTCGTCTTCGACGAGGCCGAGAACCGGCTGCACACCATCAAGGCCGTCCTGGTGGCGACGCTGGCCCGATAGAACCGCGGCGACGCCGGCTGCGGGTCTGCGGCCGCCCCGGTCACGGTCTGCGGTGGCGTCGGCTGCGAGGCGACGCCGGCTGCGAGGCTGCGGTGACGCCGACCACGGGGCTGCGGCCGCCCCGGTCGCGGGACCGTGGCGACGCCGGCTGCGAGGCTGCGGTGACGCCGACCACGGGGCTGCGGCCGCCCCGGTCACGGGTCTGCGGTGACGCCGGCTGCGAGGCTACGGTGGCGCCGGTCACGGGTCTGCGGTGACGCCGGTCACGGGTGCGTGGTGACGCCGGCTGCGAGGCTGTGGTGACGCCGGGCCGGTGGGGCCCGGCTCACACCGGACGCGGGCGTCCCTGCGGCGGCACGGCGGTCAGCCGGAACCACACCGCTTTCCCGGTCTCCGTCGGCCGGTGACCGCAGGACGAACTGAGCGCGCGGATCAGCAGCAGCCCGCGCCCGTGCTCCTGCCAAGGGTCGGGCTCCCGGCCGGCGGCAGGACGGGTCAGGTCGCCGGGCGGCACCGGGTCGGGGTCGTGCACCTCGACCTGGCAGCCGGTCGGCAGCAGCCGCACCACCAGTTCGATCGGGTCGTCCCCGGCGGTGTGCTCCACGGCGTTCGCCACCAGCTCGGCGGTCAGCAGCTCCGCCGTGTCGCTGTCCGCCCCGTGCTCCAGCTCCGCCAGCGCCGTGCGGACCAGGGCGCGCGCGACCGGCACGGCCGCGGCGGAGTGCGGCAGCGCGACGCGCCAGGACGCGGCTGAGGAGGGGCGTTCGTGCAAGGTGAGTCCGTTCGTGGCGCAGGTCCCCGTGTGCGGCATCAGGTGGTCCTGCTCTCGATTTGAGGAATGGTACGGCGGCCTCCGCCGGAGGCCCAGGCCGGTCGCCGTACGGGACCGTCCGCCGTACGGGACCGTCCGCCCCGTCACCGGTCGGCCTACCCGGCACAACGGCCCCGGGCGCACCCCTGATCCCGTCGTTACCGCGTTGTCGAGGACCGGTGACGCATGTGACGCGGACCCCTCGCGCGGTGACGCGACCGTCGCGCACCCACCTGTCTTGTCGCGCACTCCTGACGACAGTCACGTATCGGTGATAGCTTCGAGGGTGACCACTCGTCGAGGAGGCCGCCCTCATGAGTCCCTTCACCGGCTCCGCCGCCCGCACCTCCGACTGGCACCACCTGCGCGTCACCCACGCCGACGGCGTCGCCACCGTCACCCTCGCCCGCCCCGAGAAGCTCAACGCGCTCACCTTCGGAGCCTACGCAGACCTGCGCGACCTGCTCGCCGAGCTGTCCAGGGAGCGCTCCGTGCGCGCCCTGGTGCTGGCCGGCGAGGGGCGCGGCTTCTGCTCCGGCGGCGACGTCGAGGAGATCATCGGCGCCACGCTCGCCCTGGACACCGCCCAGCTGCTCGACTTCAACCGGATGACCGGCCAGGTCGTCCGGGCGGTACGGGAGTGCCCGTTCCCG
The DNA here is from genome assembly GCF_043198675.1 of Streptomyces sp. NPDC048734. Classification (NCBI taxonomy): domain Bacteria; kingdom Bacillati; phylum Actinomycetota; class Actinomycetes; order Kitasatosporales; family Streptomycetaceae; genus Streptomyces; species Streptomyces sp. NPDC048734. The sequence continues at coordinate 49,919 of NZ_JBICUZ010000022.1, forward strand.
GTGATCGCGGCCGTGCACGGGGTGGCCGCCGGAGCGGGCGCCGTGCTGGCCCTGGCCGCGGACTTCCGCGTCGCCGACCCCAGCGCCCGCTTCGCGTTCCTCTTCACCCGCGTCGGCCTGTCCGGCGGCGACATGGGCGCCGCCTACCTGCTGCCCCGCGTCGTCGGCCTCGGCCACGCGACCCGCCTGCTCATGCTCGGCGAGCCGGTCCGCGCCGCCGAGGCGGAGCGGATCGGCCTCGTCAGCGAACTGGCGCAGGAGGCCCGTGCCGACGAGGCCGCCCACCGCCTCGCCCGCCGCCTGGCCGACGGCCCGGCACTGGCGTACGCCCAGACCAAGGCCCTGCTGACGGCCGAACTCGACATGCCGCTGGCGGCGGCGGTGGAACTGGACGCGGCGACCCAGGCCCTCCTGATGAACGGCGAGGACTACGCCGAGTTCCACGCGGCGTTCACGGAGAAGAGGCCGCCGAAATGGCAGGGGCGCTGAGCACGCCGGCCCCGGGGACGCGACCCGTCACGACGGGGCGGCCCGCGCACGACGGGCCCGCCCGCCCCTTGCGCGTCGCGGTCATCGGCGGCGGCCCGGGCGGCCTCTACACCGCCGTCCTGCTGAAACGCCGCGCCCCCGACCGCCGGGTCACCCTCTGGGAACGCACTCCCGCCGACCGCACCTTCGGCTTCGGCGTGGTCCTCTCCGACGAGACCCTCGGCGGCATCGAGCACGCCGACCCCGCCGTCCACGACGCCCTCCGGCGGAACTTCGTCCGCTGGGACGACGTGGACGTCGTCCACAGGAACACCCGCCACACCTGCACGGGCCACGGCTTCGCCGCCCTGGGCCGAAAACGCCTCCTGGAGATCCTGCGGACCCGCTGCCACGCCCTCGGCGTCGACCTGCGCCACACCGGGGCACCGCCCGTGGCGCGCCTCGCGCGGACCCACGACCTGGTCGTCGCCGCCGACGGCGTGCACAGCGCGACCCGGGAGACCTACGCCCAGGTGTTCCGCCCCCGGGTCACCACCCACCGCTGCCGCTACCTGTGGCTCGCCGCCGACTTCCCCTTCGACGCCTTCCGGTTCGAGATCGCCGAGACCGAGCACGGCGTCATGCAACTGCACGGCTACCCCTACGCCCGCCCGTCCACCGGCCACCACCCCGCGACGGGGTCCGCCGGGCCGCAGAACGGCTCCGGTGCCTCCACCGTCATCGTCGAGATGCGCGAGGAGGTGTGGCACGCGGCCGGGTTCGACCGGGTCACCCCGCAGGAGTCCGTCGAACGCTGCGCCAAGATCTTCGCGGACGCGCTCGGCGGCAGGCCGCTGCGGTCCAACGACTCGGCGTGGACCACGTTCCGCACGGTGGTCAACGAGCGCTGGTCCCACGGCAACGTGGTGCTGCTGGGCGACGCCGCCCACACCGCCCACTTCTCCGTCGGCTCCGGCACCAAACTCGCCGTCGAGGACGCCCTGGCGCTGACGGCCTGCCTGGAGGAACAGCCCGACCTGCGCTCGGCGCTGACCGCCTACGAGGAGGAACGCAAGCCGGTCGTCGCCTCCACCCAGCGTGCCGCCCGCGCCAGCCTGGAGTGGTTCGAGAACCTCGCCCTGTACGTCGACCAGCCGCCGCGCCGGTTCGCCTTCAACCTGCTCACCCGCAGCCGCCGCGTCACCCACGACAACCTGCGGCTGCGCGACGCCCGCTTCACCGGCGGCGTGGAGCGGGAGTTCGGCTGCCCGCCCGGCACACCACCGATGTTCACGCCGCTGCGGCTGCGCGGCCTGACCCTGCGCAACCGGGTCGTCGTCTCCCCGATGGACCTGTACTCCGCGGCCGACGGCGTCCCCGGCGACCTCCACCTCGTGCACCTCGGCGCCCGCGCCCTCGGCGGGGCCGCACTGGTCATGACGGAGATGGTGTGCGTGTCGCCCGAGGGGCGCATCACGCCCGGCTGCGCCGGCCTCTACACCGCCCGGCAGGCCGAGGCGTGGCGGCGGATCACCCACTTCGTGCACGAGCGGGCGCCGGGCACCGCGATCGGCGTGCAGCTCGGCCACTCCGGGCGCAAGGGCTCGACCCGGCCGATGTGGGAGGGCATGGACGAGCCCCTGCCGGACGGCAACTGGCCGGTCGTGGCCGCCTCCCCGCTGCCGTACAAGCCGGGCAGCCAGACGCCCCGGGAACTCGGCCGGGCCCAACTGACCGATCTGAGGCATCAGTTCGCGGCGGCGGCCGGGCGGGCCGCGCGGGCCGGGTTCGACCTCCTCGAACTGCACTGCGCCCACGGCTACCTGCTGTCCGGATTCCTCTCCCCGCTGACCAACCGGCGCACCGACACCTACGGCGGGTCGCCGGAGCGGCGGTTGCGGTTCCCGCTGGAGGTCTTCGACGCCGTACGGTCCGTGTGGCCGGAGGAACGGCCCATGACCGTACGGATCTCCGCGACCGACTGGGCCGACGGCGGGACCACGGCCGAGGACGCCGTGGAGATCGCCCGCGCCTTCGCCGCGCACGGCGCCGACGCGATCGACGTCTCCACCGGGCAGGTCGTCGCCGACGAGACGCCCGAGTACGGCCGGTCGTACCAGACGCCGTTCGCGGACCGGATCCGGCACGAGGCGCGGATCCCGGTGATCGCGGTCGGCGCCATCTCCTCCTGGGACGACGTCAACTCGCTTCTGCTGGCCGGGCGCGCGGACCTGTGCGCGCTGGCGCGCCCGCACCTGTACGACCCGCACTGGACCCTGCACGCGGCCGCCGAACAGGGCTACGACGGACCGGGCGCCGTCTGGCCGGCACCGTACCGGGCGGGCAGCCGGCCACCGCGGACCGGTCGCACGGACGCCCCCAAACCGCGCCTGGAACTGGAGAGTTGATACCGCAGACGGCTCAGGCTTCGGGGAGCAGGCCGGTGAAGGCGGCGCCCGCGTCCCGCAGCCGGTCGTGCAGTCCCCGGAACACCGCCGCCGAGCGCGTTCCCGGCCAGTCGGCGGGCAGCAGCGCGGCGGGCAGGCCGGGGTCGGTGTAGGGCAGGTGGCGCCAGGCGTCCAGGGCGAGCAGGTAGTCGCGGTACGCCTCCTGCGCCGGGGTGTCCTCGCGCCGCTCCCAGGCCCGCAGCACGTCCGCGTGGCGGTCGAGGAACGCCTCGTGCTCCTCGGCGACGGCCGCCAGGTCCCACCAGCGGCCGACGGCCTCGACGGTCGGCGTGAAACCGAGGTGCTCGCCGCGGAAGAAGTCCACGTACCCGTCCAGGCGCAGCCGTTCCAGGGTGTGCCGGGTCTCGTCGTACAGCCGGGCCGGGGCGATCCACACGCCGGGGGCGGCCGTGCCGAAGCCGAGGCCGGCCAGCCGGGAACGCAGCACGTGCCGCTTCTGCCGCTCCGACTCCGGCACCGAGAACACCGCCAGCACCCAGCCCTCGTCGCCGGGCGGCGCGGTGGCGTAGACGCGCCGGTCGCCGTCCTCCAGCAACTGCCGTGCCTCCGCCGACAGTTCGTACCCGGCGGCGCCCTGCGCGGTGCGGGCGGGCAGCAGCAGGCCGCGTCGCTTCAGCCGGGACACCGAGGAGCGCACGGAGGGCGCGTCGACGCCGACCGCGGCGAGCAGCCGGATCAACTCGGCGACGGGCACCGGGCCCGGCGCGAAGCGGCCGTACGCGCCGTAGAGCGTGACGATGAGGGACCGAGGTGCGGGCTGGTCGGACACGTTGATCATCTTAGGTCGTCGGCATCACTGCTGGTCACCATCGGTGTCGCCATCGGTGTCGCCCGTGGCGCGCAGCCGGAAGCGCTGGAGTTTGCCGGTCGCGGTGCGCGGCAGCGCGTCCAGGAACACGATCTCGCGCGGACACTTGTACGGCGCCAGCTCCGCCTTGAGGAAGGCCCGCAGCGCCTCCGCGTCCGGGCGCGCCCCGGCCCGCAGGACCGCGAACGCCACCACCACCCGGCCGCGCGCCTCGTCGGGCCGCCCGACGACCGCCGTCTCGACGACGTCGGGATGCCGCAGCAGCGCGTCCTCCACCTCGGGGCCCGCGATGTTGTACCCCGCGGAGACGATCATGTCGTCGGCGCGGGCCACGTACCGGAAGTAGCCGTCCTCCTCGCGGACGTAGGTGTCGCCGGTGACGTTCCACCCGTCGCGCACGTACTCCCGCTGCCGCGGGTCGGCGAGGTAGCGGCAGCCCACCGGGCCGCGCACGGCCAGCAGTCCGGGCCGGCCGTCGGGGACGGGGTCGCCGTTCGCGTCCTGCACCCGCGCCTGCCAGCCCGGCACGGGGACGCCCGTGGTGCCCGGCCGGATCCGCTCGTCGGCCGCCGAGATGAAGATGTGCAGCAGCTCGGTGGCCCCGATCCCGTTGATCAGGCGCAGTCCGGTCCGTTCGTGCCAGGCCCGCCAGGTCGCCGCGGGCAGGTTCTCGCCGGCGGAGACACAGCGGCGCAGCGACGAGACGTCGTGCCCGTCGAGGTCGGCGAGCATCACCCGGTAGGCCGTGGGCGCGGTGAACAGCACGGACACCCGGTGCTCGGCGACCGCCGCCAACAGCTGCCGCGGACCCGCCTGTTCGAGCAGCAGGGCGCTCGCGCCGGCCCGCATCGGGAACACCAGCAGGCCGCCGAGACCGAAGGTGAAGCCGAGCGGGGGACTGCCCGCGAACACGTCGTCGGCGCGCGGCGCCAGCACGTGCCGGGAGAAGGTGTCGGCGATCGCCAACACGTCCCGGTGGAAGTGCAGGCAGCCCTTGGGCCGGCCGGTGGTGCCCGAGGTGAAGGCGATCAGCGCCACGTCGTCGGCGGCGGTGTCCACGGCCCGGAACGGGCCGGCGGCCGCCCGCCGGTTCAGCAGGTCGTCGGGCGCGTCACCGCCGTACACCGCGATCCGCAGCCCCGGTACCGCCGCCCTGGCGAGGTCGTCGACCGACCGGATGTCGCACAGGGCGTGCTCCACCCGGGCGATCGCGCACATCGTGCGCAGCTCCTGCGGGCGCTGCTGCGCCAGCACGGTGACCGCGATCGCGCCCGCCTTCAGCACCGCCAGCCAGCAGGCCGCCAGCCACGGGGTGGTCGGCCCGCGCAGCAGCACCCGGTTGCCCGGTACGACGCCCAGCTCGCCGGTGAGGACGTGCGCCAGCCGGTCGACGCGGGCGCGCAGCTCCCCGTACGTCCAGGGCGGACCCGTCGGGGTGCGGAACACCGGCCGTTCGGGGGCGCCGCCGGCGAGCAGCTCGGCGGCGGCGTTCAGCCGTCCGGGATAGCGCAGCCCCGGCAGGTCGAAGCGCAGCCCGGGCCACTGGCCGGGCGGCGGGAGGTGGTCGCGCGCGAAGGTGTCGACGTGGGCCGAGGCGTGCATGGCGGGTCGCCCCCTTGCCTTGGTGGGCGCCCCGGGGCGCCGTGGCGGGCGTGATGGTGGGCTCGCGCACCGAGCGTATCGCGTTGGTGACGGCAGTCAACGGTTCGCGATACCGTGGGGGCGGCAGAGGCAAGGCCATCGGTGGAGAGGGGCGGCGATGCCCGCGTTCTCGCTCGAACCGGCACGGACCGCCTGGTGCGCCGAACTGCGCGCCCTGGCCGCCGACCGGCTGCGCCCGCTCGCGGACGAGGGCGAACCCGGCCGGATCAACCGCCCCCTCCTCACCGAACTCGGCAGACTGGGCCTGCTCGCCCGCCTGTTCACCTCCGGCGCCCTCGACCTGTGCCTGATGCGCGAATCCCTCGCCCACGCCTGCACCGAGGCCGAGACCGCCCTCGCCCTCCAGGGCCTCGGCGCGCACCCCGTCCACGCGCACGGCAGCCACGACCAGCGGCAGCGCTGGCTGCCCCGCGTCACCGACGGCAGCGCCGTGGCCGCCTTCGCGCTCAGCGAGCCGGGGGCGGGATCGGACGCGGCCGCGCTCTCCCTCGCCGCGGAGCCCGACGGCGCCGACGGCTGGCGCCTGACCGGCGAGAAACGCTGGATCTCCAACGCCCCCGAAGCCGACTTCTACACCGTCTTCGCCCGCACGACACCCGGGGCGGGCGCCCGCGGCGTCACCGCGTTCCTGCTCCCCGCCGACCGCCCCGGCCTCACCGGCACCGCCCTCGACATGCTCTCCCCGCACCCCGTCGGCGCCCTCGTCCTCGACGCCGTCCCGGTCACCGGGGCCGACCTGCTCGGCGAACCGGACCGCGGCTTCCGCGTGGCCATGTCCACCCTCGACCTCTTCCGGCCCAGCGTCGGCGCCTTCGCCGTCGGCATGGCCCAGGCCGCCCTCGACGCCACCCTGGCCCACACCGCGTGCCGGGACGCCTTCGGCGGCAAACTGCGGGACCTCCAGACGGTCGCCCACCAGGTCGCCGAGATGTCCCTGCGCACGGAGGCGGCCCGCCTGATGGTGTACGCCGCCGCCACCGCGTACGACACCGGCGCGCCGGACGTGCCGCGCCGTGCCGCCATGGCGAAACTCCTCGCCACCGAGACCGCGCAGTACGTCGTCGACGCGGCCGTCCAGCTCCACGGCGCCCGCGCCCTGCGCCGGGGCCACCTGCTGGAACACCTGTACCGCGAGGTGCGGGCACCACGGATCTACGAGGGGGCGAGCGAGGTGCAACGCGCCGTCATCGCCAAGGAGTTGTACGCGGAGGCGGAGCGCACTGAGGCGGACCGCGCGGGGCCGGACCGCCCGGTGTCGGATCGCCCGGTGCCGGATCACTCGCTGCCGGACCGCCCGGCGCCGGATCGAGCGCGGTCGGGCGAGGGCGGACCCCCGCAGGCCGGACCGGAGGGCGTCCGGTGACCGCCGAACGCGTCAACCCGCCGGAGCTGTCACCGCCGGCCGGCTTCTCGCACGCGGTCGTCGCGACCGGCTCCCGAGTGGTGTTCCTGGCCGGCCAGACCGCGCTGGCCGCCGACGGGAAGGTGGTCGGTGACTCGCTGCCCGAGCAGTTCGCCCGCGCCCTGGCCAACCTCCTGACCGCCCTCGCGGCGGCCGGCGGCACCCCGGCGGACCTCGCACGCGTCACCGTGTACGTCACCGACGTCGCCGCGTACCGGGCCTGCGCACCCGAACTCGGCCGCGTGTGGCGGGACCTGGCGGGCCGGGACTACCCCGCCATGGCGGTCGTCGGCATCGTACGGCTGTGGGACGAGGAGGCCCTCGTCGAGCTGGACGGGTTCGCCGTCCTCGGAGACTGATCAGGCTACGGCGGCGAGGGCGACGGCGAGCCGTTCGGCCGGCACGCGGTGCGGGGCCACGACGCGGCCGTCGGGCAGCAGCTCGCCGGAGTCGTCGAAGACGATCGTGCCGTCGCACAGCAGGGTCCAGCCCTGCTCGGGGCGGGCCGCGACGACGTGTGCGTGGTCGGCCGCGGGGCTCGTTGTCCGGTGGGTACACATGGCGCACCTCCACGTCGGTGGGGCCACCGGGCGGTGGGCCCCGTCGAACCGACCATGCGCCCGCGCGGGGCACCGCGGCCAGAGTCCGCCGGGGAGTGTGACAGCACCAGGACAACCCGCGGACCGTTCGCCGACGCACGGTGCGGACCCGCCACCAAGGAGTGACGCCACGGTCGCGGACCCGGCCGCGGTGGGGACGTCGAGGATCGTGCCCCGGTCGGACGTCCAGGCCCGCGTACGGGCGCCGCCCACGTCGAGGGCGAGGCCGTAGCACTGCAGGCACAGCGGCCACGGCCGGTGCCGGCTGGAGCCGCGACGGGCCGCGAGGATCACCGGCCCGCCTCCCTGACCTGGCGACAACGGGCACAGTGGCGGGCCTGCGGCACGATCGCCAGCAACTCGCGGGCGATGGGCCGCCGGCACAGGCAGCAGGAGCCGTAGCGGCCCTCGTCCATGCGGCGCAGAGCCGCCTCCACGTCGGCGAGGACCATACGGGCGGAGGCGGCGAGCTGGACCCCGACCTCGATCCGGGCGGCGGCCCGCCGCCCGCCCGGCCCGTCGCCGTCGCCGGGGGCGGGTGCGGGGGCCGGGGCGGCGGACGTGAGCTGCTCGATCTGCTCCCGGCGGAACAGCAACTGCTCGTGCAGGTTCTCGCGGAGCGCGGCGAGGTCCTTCGCGGAGAGGACCGGGGCCCGCTCGTCGGCGGTCCGGTGGTTCACGTCACCGACGGTCCGGTGGTTCACGACTTCACCCCTCGGTCAGGGCAGGACGGGAGACGGAGGCGCGCGGGATCAGGCGCCGTGACGCTGGCAGCCGACGCAGAACCGCGTGTACGGCAGGATCTCCAGGCGTTCGGCGGGCACCGGCCGGGAGCAGCCGGCGCAGGTGCCGTAGCTGCCGTCGTGCACGCGCGTGAAGGCCGCCTCGATCTCGGTGAGCACGCGCCGGACGGCGTCCTTCTGCGCGATCGTCACCTGGTCCGTCACCTCCTGTCCGGCCTCATCGAGGGCCCGCAGCTGGGTCAGCCGCGCGTCGCGCTCGTGCTCGAGACGCTGACGGGCCTCGTGCGCCGTCAGACGCTTCGGACGGCCTTCGGTGGGGGGCGTGTCGAGCGACGACATGGCGGGACCTCTTCCTCGGGTGGCTCGGCGGGGGAGCGGTCCGGTGGTGGTCGCCGCTCCTTCCCCACCGTCGCCGACGGGCCGCGCCCTGCCTATCGGGCGCAGTACCCATCCGCAGCCGCACGCGCTGTCCCTCGGGCCGCCGCCCCGGCCGGCGCGCACGCCGGAAAATGGGCATCAGAGCCCATCGACGCGGCGGCGGACAGCGCGCACGCTGGTCGGGGGCCGGTCGGTCCGCTCCCCGCGTCTCACGCGCGCGGGCGCGTCGACCCGGCCCCGGCTCCGGCCCTGACCCCTGCCTCGTCCCCGTCTCCCGTCCCCCGTCCCCGTCCCCGTCCTCGACGAGACCGACCGCACGAAGTGTGTCCCTGCGAACCCTGCGATTCCTGCGAACCCTGCGAAAGGCACGATCCCGATGTCCCTGTTCTGGCGGATCTTCGGGCTGAACGCGGTGGTGCTGGGCATGGCCACCGCGCTGCTGCTGTGGGCTCCGGTCACCGTCTCCGTGCCGGTCCTGCTGACCGAGGCCGTGATCCTGGTCGGCGGCATGCTGGTCATGCTGGTCGCCAACGCCGCCCTGCTGCGGCTCGCGCTGTCCCCCCTCGACCGGCTCACCCGCCTGATGACCACGGTCGACCTGCTGCGCCCCGGCCAGCGGCTGCCCGCGCACGGCATGCGCGAGGTCGCCGACCTCATCCGCACCTTCAACGCCATGCTCGACCGGCTGGAGAGCGAGAGGGCGGCGAGCAGCGGCCGTGTGCTGCTCGCGCAGGAGGCCGAACGGCGCCGTATCGCCCAGGAGCTGCACGACGAGGTGGGGCAGACGATGACCGCGATCCTGCTCTCGCTGAAGCGGGCGGCCGACGAGGCGGACGAGCCCCTGCGCGGCGAACTCCAGCAGGCCCAGGAGATCACCCGGGGAAGCCTGGACGAGGTACGCCGCCTGGTACGCCGGCTGCGCCCGGGGGTGCTGGACGACCTCGGCCTGGTCAGCGCCCTGACCTCGCTCACCACCGAGTTCGCCGCCCACGCCGGACTGCACGTCCTGCGCCGGTTCGACGCGGACCTGCCGGCCCTCGACCCGCAGACGGAGCTGGTGCTGTACCGGGTCGCCCAGGAGAGCCTGACCAACGCGGCCCGCCACGCCGGGGCCGGCCGGGTCGAGGTGAGCCTGTCCCACGCGGACGGCTCGCTGCTGCTGACCGTCGCCGACGACGGCCGCGGAACCGGCATCGCGCACGAGGGCGCCGGCATCCGGGGGATGCGGGAGCGGGCGCTGCTCGTGGGGGCCACCCTGGACATCGTCTCCCAGCCGGCCGGCACCCGGGTCCGGCTGACCGTGCCCGTCCGGAAGAAGGTGTCATGACCATCCCGACCGACCCGTCCCCGATCCGTATCCTCCTCGCCGACGACCACGCCCTGGTACGTCGCGGAGTACGCCTCATCCTCGACCGGGAACCCGACCTCGAGGTCGTCGCCGAGGCCGGGGACGGCGCCGAGGCCATCGCCCTGGCGCGGGCCCACGACCTCGACCTGGCCGTGCTGGACATCGCCATGCCCCGGATGACCGGCCTCCAGGCGGCCCGTGAACTCGCCGCGCTGAAGCCGGGCCTGCGCATCCTGATGCTGACCATGCACGACAACGAGCAGTACTTCTTCCAGGCGCTGAAGGCCGGGGCCGGCGGATACGTGCTCAAGTCCGTGGCCGACCGCGACCTGGTCGCCGCCTGCCGGGCCGCCGTGCGCGACGAGCCCTTCCTCTACCCCGGCGCGGTCACCGCCCTCGTACGCAACTACCTCGACCGCGTCCGCCACGGCGAGGAACCCCCGCAACGGGTGCTGACCGCGCGTGAGGAGGAGGTCCTCAAGCTCGTGGCGGAGGGCAACACCTCCAAGGAGATCGCGGAGACGCTGTTCATCAGCATCAAGACCGTCCACCGCCACCGGGCGAACCTGCTCCACAAACTGGGCATGCGCGACCGGCTGGAACTCACCCGGTACGCCATCCGGGCGGGCCTCATCGAGCCTTGAACCGGCCCGCACGGGCACGAAGCGGGCCGCCCGCACGTCAATGAGGAGAGCGGCCGCCCGCACGGAGGCAACCTGAACCGGCCGTAAGGAAACGAGGAGAGGGGGGACGGCACATGACGTGCTCCGCGCGTCCCGTCCCCCGTGGCGGGCCCCGCCCGGCGGCAACGGCGGCCGCCCTGCTCGCCGCCCTCCTCGTCGTCCTCGCCGCCCTCCTCGTCCCGGCCGCCCACCACGGCCCCCATCCCCATGCCCCGCACAGCGTCTCCGGGGGCGTCGAGGCGGGCGGCGCCCCCGTCGCCGACGACGCGCCGCCCGCCGTCCGCACGGCAGCGGCCCGCGTCCACGGCGACCTCCTCGCCCCGCCGCACCCGGCCGGTCCCACGCCGCGGGACCCGGCCGACACCGCTTCGCCGGGAACCCCGGCCCCGCCGACGGCCGTACCTGCGCCCGTCCGCCCGCGACCGGCGGACGGTCACCCGCTGCGCGCCCCGCCCCCTCCTCCAGGCACCTGACATCCCCTCTTCTTTCTTCACCGCGGCCCCCCCCGGGCCGCGGCACGCCTGCCGGAGGCCCGCTTGTCCCGCGCCCAGCGCATCCGAGGGCTGCTCGCCCTCGCCGTCGTCGCCCTGTCCCTGTACGTCGCCGTGACCGTGCCCGTCCACCTCGGGCTCGATCTGCGCGGCGGCACCCAGATCGTGCTGGAGACCCGACCCACCGACACCGACGACACCGACACCGACACCGACACCGACACCGACACCGACACCGACACCGACGACGCTGGCGACACCGTCGACCGCACCGTGGAGGTGCTGCGCGGCCGCGTCGACGCGCTCGGTGTCGCCGAACCCACCATCGTCCGCTCCGGCGACGACCGCATTGTCGTCGAACTCCCCGGCGTCCAGGATCCGGCGGAGGCGGCGCAGGTACTGGGCCGCACCGCCCAGCTCACCTTCCACCGGGTGCTGGGCACGGCGGCGGAGGCCGGACCCGATACCGCGCCCGAGGCCGGGTCCAAGACCGCGCCCGACGCCGGACGCGACGCCACTCCCGATGCCGCCCCTGGAACCGGACGCGACGCCACTCCCGAGGCCGGGTCCGAGGCCACGCCCGAGGTCGAGTCCAAGGCCGCGCCCGACGCCGCCCCCGGGACCGCCCCCGAAGCCACTCCCGACGCCGCCCCCGACCGGGGTTCCGACCGGGGTTCCGACCCGCGCCCCGACCCCACCCGTGCGCGCGTCCTGCCCGACGAGTCCGGTCAGCCGCTGCGCCTCGGCGCGGCCGCGCTGACCGGCAGCCACGTCGAGGAGGCCGCCGCCCGGTTCGACCAGCAGGGCGGCGCGGGCTGGCACGTCACCGTCGACTTCGAGGACGCGGGCCGCGACCGCTGGGCCCGCCTGACCGGCGAGGCCGCCTGCCGGCCGGCGGGGGACCCGGCCCGCCGGGTGGCGATCGTCCTCGACGACAGGATCATCTCCTCACCGCAGGTCGACCCCTCGGTGGGCTGCGGCGTCGGCATCGACGGCGGCTCCACGATGATCAACGGAGCCTTCGACGACGGTGACGCCCGGGAGCTCGCCCTGCTCGTCAACGGCGGCGCCCTGCCCGTACCGGTCGACACCGTCGAACAGCGCACCGTCGGCCCCACCCTCGGCGCGCAGGCCATCACCGCCAGCGCCTGGGCCGCCGCCGTCGGCAGCGCGCTGACCGTCCTGTTCGTCATCGTCGTCTACCGTCTGCTGGGCGTCCTGGCCGCCGTGGCCCTGCTCTGCTACGGCCTGATCTCCTACGCCGCCCTGGCCGCCCTCGGCGCCACCCTCACCCTGCCCGGACTGGCCGGGTTCGTCCTGGCCATCGGTATGGCGGTGGACGCCAACGTGCTCGTCTTCGAGCGGGCCCGGGAGGAGTACGCGGCACGCCACCGGCCCACCCCGCGCTCGGCCCTGGCCGCCGGCTTCCGCAACGCCTTCAGCGCGATCGCCGACTCCAACATCACCACCCTCATCGCCGCCGGGCTGCTGTTCGCGCTGGCCTCGGGTCCCGTCCGCGGCTTCGGCGTCACCCTCGGCATCGGCGTCCTCGCCTCGATGGTCAGCGCGCTGGTCATCACCCGCGCGCTCGCCGACCTCGCCGTGGCCCGCCCGGGGCCGCGCCGCCGGCCCCACCTGACGGGCATCGCGCACACCGGCGTCGTCCGCGACCGGCTCGCCCGCAAGGACCCGCACCTGATGCGCCGTCCCCGCCGGTGGCTGGCCGTCTCCGCCGCCGCACTGGTCCTCGCCGGGACCGGAATCGCCCTGCGCGGCCTCGACCTCGGCATCGAGTTCACCGGTGGCCGCCAGATCGAGTACGCCACCGCCACCCCGGTCGACCCGGACCGGGCCCGCGCCGCCCTGGCCGACGCGGGCTTCCCGCAGGCCGTCGTGCAGACCTCCGGCGAGAACCGGCTCACCGTCCGCACGGGCCAGTTGAGCAACGCGCAGGCGGACGCCGTCGGCGCGGCCGTCGGCGAACTGACCGGCCGTGCGGACGAACTCCGCGACGAGGCCATCGGCCCCAGCCTCGGCGAGGAACTGCGCCGCGGCGCGATCATCGCGCTCGCCGTCGCCCTCGGCGCCCAACTCGTCTACCTCGCGGCCCGGTTCCGCCTCCTGCTCGGCACGGCCGCCGTCGCCGCCCTCGCCCACGACGTCGTGATCCTCGTCGGCGTCTTCGCGTGGCTCGGCAAACCCGTCGACGGCGTCTTCCTGGCCGCGCTCCTCACCGTCATCGGCTACTCCGTCAACGACTCCGTCGTCGTCTTCGACCGCGTCAGGGAACTGACCCGACGCGCGGACGAGGGGCACGCGGACAAGGGGCACGCGGCCTCCTTCCGCCGCATCGCCGACCGGGCGCTCCAGCAGACCCTGCCCCGCACGGTCAACACCGGGACGGGCGCCGCGCTCGTCCTCACCGCGCTGGCGGTCTTCGGCGGCGACTCCCTCACCGACTTCGCCCTGGCCCTGCTCGTCGGTCTCGCCGTGGGAACGTACTCCTCCATGTTCACGGCGACGCCGCTGGCCGTCGTGCTCCACGAACGCCGCCCGGGAACACGGCCGTTGTGACGCGGGTCACGGGAAGGGGGCGGGGGGTGCCGGACAGCTCATGGAGGTGAGCACTGATATGCGTACCCGGGTACGGGCCGGGGATCCCACCGCCTTCGCGGAGCTGTTCGACAGCTGGGCGAAGGCGGTCTACAACCACGCCTTCCGGCTGACCGCCGACTGGTCGACGGCCGAGGACGTCATGGCCGCGACCTTCATGGAGGCGTGGCGGCTGCGCGACCGGGTCGATCCCGAGGGCGGCTCGCTACGGCCCTGGCTGCTGGGCATCGCCACCAACACCGCCCGCAACCAGTACCGCAGCAACCGCCGGTACCGGGCGGCGGCGAACGCGGCCGCGGCGGCCGAGCTGTCGGTGCCCGACCACGCCGAGGAGGTGGCCGACCGGGTCGACGACCGGCGGCGCCTCGCGCGGGCGCTGACCGCGCTGGCGGGCCTGCGCCGTGCGGAACGCGAGGTCGTGGCGCTGTGCCTGGGGGAGGGCCTGGACTACGAGGCTGCCGCGGAGGCCCTCGGCATCCCGGCCGGCACCGTCGCCTCCCGCCTGTCCAGGGCGCGGGGGAAGCTGCGTTCCCTCACCGCGGACGCCCCGGCGGGACCCGTGGCGGGTGCCGTGCCGAAATCTCCCCCCGGAAAACGGGAAGGCGGCCGCTCCGGCCGACAGACAAGAGATGACCGCGCACCCGCGGTCCGGCCCGCGCAGGGAGGAAACCGATGAACGCGAACACGCCCCGGCAGCGTCCGGCCGAGCGGGAAGAGGACGGCACCCTCTTCTCCCGGACGGCGCGTGACCTGCCGTCGGGCCGTCACCAGTTCCACAAGGAGCGTCTGATGGCCCGGATCCACGACGAACAGCGCACGGCGGCCCCGGCCGCGCCCCCCGCCCCGGCCGCGGGCCGGGCATGGTGGCAGCGGCTGCCGCGCCCGGCGATCACCCTGCCCGCGACGGCGGCGCTGGTGGCCGCGGCGGTCGTCGCCGCAGTGGTGACCTCCGGTGGTCCCGCGGACCACGGTGTCGCGACCGGACCGGCCCTGACGACGCCGGTCGGCACCGCGAGCGCCAAGGGCGTACCGCAGCTGCTCGACCGGATCTCCCTGGCGGCCGCCGAGGCCTCCCACCCGGAGGTCAAGCCCGGCCAGTTCGTCTACATCGAGTCCCAGGTCGCCGACACCTTCCTCAAGACCGTCGGCGACAGGACCTCCCTGGCGAGCCACGAACTGCACCGCCGCCAGATCTGGGAGTCCCCGGACGGCACCGAGGGCTGGCTGATCGACCCGGCCGTCAACGACAGCCCCGAGGGCGAGACCCTCAGCCTCCCCGACGAACAGGGCAACACCCCGAAGGCGTACCTCAACAGCCCGTCGTACGACTACCTGTCCAAGCTGACCACCGACCCCGACGCCCTCCTCGCCAAGATCTACGAGGAGACCGAGGGCCACGGGAACTCCCCCGACCAGGAGGCCTTCACCACCATCGGCGACCTCCTCGGCGAGAGCTACCCGCCCGCGGAGCTGTACTCCGCCCTGTTCCGCACCGCGGCGAAGATCCCCGGCGTCGTCGTCGTCCAGGACGCCGTGGACGCGGTGGGCCGGCACGGCGTGGCGGTGGCCCGGCTCGACGAGACCAGCGGGCAGCGGGAGGAGTGGATCTTCGACCCGAAGACCTACGTCTTCCTCGGCGAGCGCACGGTCCAGGTGGAGAAGCGCACCGGTGAGGACGCCCTGATCAAGCCCGGCACGGTCACCTTCACCAGCGCCGTCATCGAGCGGGCGGTCGTCGACGGCATGAAGCAGACGCCGTAACGAGCAGGCCGGAGCCCGCCCCGGCCCCGCTCCGCTCGGTCCCGCTCCGCGCCCCTGCCCCGCGCCCCCCCGCACCAGAGCCCTGCCGCCCGAAAGGGACGGCAGGGCTCTGGCGTACCGGCGACCGTGCCGCCCACCGGAGATCGTCGGTGGACGGCGCGCGGACGGTTCAGACGGTGTCCAGTTCCCTGAGGCGCTCCGACCCCGGCACGTCGCCCGCCGCCCGGCGCCGGTCCGTGACGCTGCCCAGCCAGCCCAGCAGGAATCCGGCCGGCACCGTCACCAGGCCCGGGATCGTCACGTCCCAGATCCTGAAGTCGTGCTCCGGGAAGATCGACCCGGGTGTGCCGGACGTGTACGGCGACAGCGCGAGCGCCGCGACGCTCAGCACCGTGGCCCCCCACAGGCACCACAGCGCACCGCGGGCGGTGAACCCGGGCCAGTACAGGGCGTACAGCAGGACGGGCGCGAGGGCGGCGCCGCAGACGGCGAGCCAGAGCGTCGAGACGACCACCAGGTTCCAGTCGGCGACGACGACCGCCACGACCGCGGCGACCGCCCCCGTCAGCGCCGCCGACCACCGCGACGCGGCACCGTCCGCCGTGCCCGCCGGGCGGCTCCCGGCGGGCTTGCCGGACGCACCCAGCACGTCCCGCCCCAGGGAGATGCCGGCGGCGAGGGTCACGTCCACCACGGCCGCGAGCGCGGTGAGGAAGAGGACGCAGGCCAGGGCCGCGACCAGGATGCCGCCGCTGTCGAGCGCCCGCCCGAGCATCAGAGGCGTGAACACCTGTGCCGACGGACCGGCCTCGCGCAGCGCCTCGCCGACGAGGGCCGCCGCGCCGACGCCGACGACGGTGAGCGTGCCGTACAGCAGGGTGAGTTCGCCGAGCATCCAGCGGCCGACGGTCCGGGCGCCGCGCGGGCTCTTCGTCGAGATCGCCCGCATCAGCACGGCGGGCATCGCCAGCGTGGCCATCGACATGCCGAAGGTCTGCCCGATCCGGTTGACGGCCCCCACCCACCCCTCGCCGGTGTAACCGCCCGGACGCAGGTACGCCTCACCCGTCCGCGAGCCGTGCGCGGCGGCGTCGAGCAGCCGCCCGGGGTCCCCGCCGAAGCGGTGGAGCACGAGCACGGCGGCGACCACCAGCACGGGCAGGGCGATCGCCGACTTCGCGATCATCACCACGCCCGTGCCCCGGATCCCGCCACTGACGGCCAGCGCCGTCATCGCGCAGCCGATCACCAGGATGCAGCCGGCCCGCGTACCGGGCTGCCCGATCAGCGCCGCGGCGACGTTGCCGACCACCACCAACTGCACGACCAGCAGCGGGAAGCAGACGAGCAGGGTCACCACGCCCCACGAGACGCGTACGGCGGGCCCGCCGCTGCCGCGCGCGTCCAGCATGTCCGCGGCCGTCAGCGAGGCGTGCCCGCGCAGCGGCTCGACGACCAGCACGAGGAGCAGCATGACGCCGATCAGGCTGCCCAGCATGACGCCGAGGCCGTCGAAGCCGGACGTGGCGACCATGCCCACCAGTACGGTGACCGTCGCGACCGTGGTGGTGTCGCCGCCCATCGCGATGCCCTGCTGCCAGGAGCGCAGCCGGCGGCGGTTGTCGGACCGTACGAGAGCCCGGTCGTCCTCGTCGGCGCCGGTGACGATGCACAGCATCAGGCAGATCACGACGAACACCGAGAACACGGCGAAGACGAGGGACCGGGACGAGGGGTCGAGCAGCGCGGTCACGACCACCTCCGGGCGCCCGCCCGCGGCTCGAGCCGGTCGACCCGTCGCCCGTACACCACCAGCGCGTGCACACCGACGGCGAAGGGCACCGCGGCCAGGATCACGCCGAGGCTCACCGGTCCGGCGATCCGCGTGCCGTACACGGCCGGTACGAGGGCGGCGGGCAGCACGTAGAGCAGCCAGACGACGGCGATCCGCACGCCGAGCCGCAGCCCGACGGCCAGTCGCGCCGCCTCCTCGGCGTCGTGTCGCCCGTGCTCCGCGCGAGGTCGCGCGCCCGCTGCGGGCTCGTCATGGTGCGGCGGCCCGTGCCGGGGCTGCGGTCCGAAGGACATGTGGGTGGCTCCGCTCACGTCGATCCGGCACCCAGGAAAGGGTGCGAGTACGGGGGGTGGGGGTGGGGGCGGAGTCAATCAGACGCATGCGCGAACCCGCACGCACCGGGCGCAGATCTGTTCCCCCGCCCAATCCGGCCTGTTCTCCAGCCCAATCCGGAGCCGCGCGGACGGTGAACGGGCACTGCGTGAACGGGCACTGCGTGAACGGGCACTGCGTGAACGGGCACGCACCAGTGCCGGGGCGGCGTGGACCGTCGGGCAGTGCCTGCCTGCCGGACCCGGCCGAACAGCACGGCGTCGGACGTCCGAAGCCCCCGCGCCGACGTCCTGGCCCGCGCG
Organism: Streptomyces sp. NPDC048734; assembly: GCF_043198675.1. Taxonomy (NCBI): domain Bacteria; kingdom Bacillati; phylum Actinomycetota; class Actinomycetes; order Kitasatosporales; family Streptomycetaceae; genus Streptomyces; species Streptomyces sp. NPDC048734. The sequence continues at coordinate 67,773 of NZ_JBICUZ010000022.1, forward strand.
ACCACAGTCCAGGTGCACGCGGGGACCAGTTAGAGTGCGCTGCGGGACGGATGTCCGCCAGTACATCGCCTCCCCGCAGTCACTGCACAGCCGTCGGGCCGACGACCTGCGTCATCCCGTCCGCCGGAGCTGGACACGGTGCCGGGCCGGCTGCTTGCGCGGTGGCCGTCCGTCCCCGGACACAACCGGCTGGAGGGCGTCGATGACTCCCGTGATCGACACGGCCCGGTTCCTGAAGTGCGGTGACACATGCCGCCGCTGGATCCGGTCTCGCGCCATGCCCGCTGTGCCCATGACGGTTGCCTCGCCCGGAACCGCGGTGACGCGAGGCCGGGGAACCGGAGGCCGGGGGACGGGAGCCCGCGGTCGGGAGAAGAGCGCGGTCGTCTGCCGGCCCGGACGGAGGCGGGGTTCGACGGACGCGTGCAGGAGGAATGGGTCGTAAATGGCAGGAGCAGGCGGTCCGCTGTCCCACAGCGGTCTGCGCGGCCGGGAGATCGAGCTCGGAGAGCTTGAGGCGCTGACCGCCTCCGTGGCCGGCACCGGGAGCGGTGGATTGGCCCTCGTCCAGGGCGAACCGGGCATCGGCAAGACCACGCTGCTCGCCGAAGTGGTCTCCAAGGCCGTGGCGGCGGGATTCTCCGTCGGCGTCGGCAAGGCGGACGAGCTGCATCACGTCGTGCCGCTCTCGTCGTTGGCGGCCTGTGTCCTGCAGGGCGATCAGCCCCTGCTGTCCGGCGACGCCTTCGCTGATCTGGCCCGCAACCACGATCAGCGGATCTGGCTGGTGGAGCGCCTGGCGGAGGCGATCGAAACCAGAGCCGGCAGCGTGCCGGTGCTGATCGGGCTGGACGACGTGCAGTGGGCCGATTCGCTGAGCCGGTTCGCCCTGCAGCAGCTTCCGGCACGCCTGCGTACGTCGCCCGTCCTGTGGGTGCTGACCGGTCGACGGGAACCCGCGGGCCCGGCGGAGGAGATCGTCGCGGCCGCAACCGGCAACCTGCCGACGGTCACCGTCTCCCTGGGGCCCCTGTCCGGTGAGGCCATCGCCCAACTGGCCGGTGACACACTCGGGGCCGCCGTCGACGAACGCGTACGGGACTTGCTCGACGGGGCGGGCGGCAACCCGTTCCTGGCCGTCGAGATGCTCAGGGGGCTGCGGACCGCCGAGGCCTCGAACGATTCCGTGCCCCCGGGGCTCATGGTGGGCGTGCGCGGCAGACTCAGGTCCCTGCAGCCCGGCACGCTGCGTTTCCTTCAGATGGGGGCGGTACTGGGACGCCGGTTCGGCTTCCACGACGCCGCCGCGCTGTGCGCCCGGCCGGCCGCCACCCTGATCTCGGCACTCGAGGAAGCCGTGCGCGCCGGACTCCTGGACGACGACGGCGATCATCTGGTCTTCCGGCACGATCTGCTGCGCCAGGCGGTCTACGTCGACATCCCGCCGTCGGCCCGGAAGGCTCTGCACCGGGAGGCCGCCCGCAATCTCGTCGCCGCGGGCCACCAGCCGATCGACGCGGTGCCGCACGTCCTCAGGGGAGCCCTGCCCGGGGACGAGGAAGCCGTGGTGCTGCTGCAGCAGGCGGCCGACGCCGTACTGCCGGTCACACCCGGCCTCGCGGCCGACCTGGTGACGCGCGCACTGGAGCTTGTGCCGTCAGCGCATCCGCTGCGGTTCACCGTGGGTGAGCAGGCGATCTTCTGCCTGACACGGGCCGGCAGGAACAGAGAGGCCCTGTCGACGGGCGACCGGCTACTGGCCGACCGGCCACCGTTGGAGGCGTTCGGCCGGCTGCAGGCCACCCTGGGCGGGACGCTCTGGAACATGGACCTCACCGGCGAACTGCGCCGCCGGGTCGAAGCCGCCCTCACCACCGGGGGCGCCGCCCCGGAGATCGGGGCCAGGCTGGCCGGCCTGCGCACTCTGGCCATGTCCCGGGAGCCCGACCTGGTCGCGGCGCGTGAGGCCGGCGAGACCGCGCTGCGTGCCGCCACCGCCGTCGGTGACCGGGAGGCACACATCCTGGCCCTCTCCGGGCTCGGAGAGATCGCGCAGAACGCGGGGGAGAACGCGGTCGCGCTGGAACGTTTCGCCGCTCTGAGCGCCATCGATCCCGCCTTCCTCCCCGAAGAGATCGTCGCGCACCTGCACGTCGACGACTTCGCGTCCGGCGAGCGGCTGATCCGGCAGGCGACGGACGCCGGGGCGACGCGTCAGACCATGCTGCTGTGGGCCCAGGGGCAGTACGACCTGGGACTCGGCCGGCTCGACGACGTCGACGCCGGCCTCGCGACCATGGAACGCCTGGAGGACGAGGTGCGGGTGTCCGTCCAGCAGGTGAACGGCCGTGTGATCCGTTCCCGGATCGCCCTGCTGCGAGGTGACCGGGAAGGGGCGCGGGAACACCTGGTGGCGGCGCGGGAACGACTGGCGGCCAAACCGAACCCGGGCAACACAGCCGCGGTGTGCTTCCTGGAAGCGGTCCACGCCGCGGCCGACGGGGACGTCGGCCGCGCCGTCGACAAGATCCGGCAGGTGCAGCGGGAAGGTCCCTTCATGCGCTGGCGGCTTCTGCGTGACTGGGTCGATTCCGCGATACGCATGGCACTGCGCGGCGCGGAGCGCGAACTCGCCGAGGACCTGGCCGCACAGGCCCGAGTCCACGCCGGGCGCAACCCCGCCGTGCCGACCGCCACGGGCATCGCGGCGCAGGTCCTCGGGCTCGTGAAGAACGACGTGGCCACGCTCGAGCACGCCGTGGAACTGCTCGGCGCGAGTCCTCGTCCGCTGGTCCGGGCCGCCGCGTACGCGGATCTGGGACAGGCACTCCTGACGGCAGGCGACACACGTCAGGCAGTGACCGCGCTGACGCACGCCCGTGACGCGTTCGCCGAGTCGGGTGCCCACGCCGCAGCGGCACGCGTGCGGCACGCCCTGGAAGGGGCGGGGGCCGGGGGGCGCGGGACAGCGGCCGTTCAGCGCCCCGTACAGGGGTGGGAGGCGCTCACGTTGTCGGAGAAGAAGATCGCGCGTCTTGTCGCCCGGGGACACACCAACCGGTCGGCCGCAGACCTGCTCGTGGTCTCTCCCCACACGGTCAACACCCACCTGACGTCCGTCTTCCGCAAGCTGTCGGTCAACTCCCGGGTTCAGCTCGCCAACCTGGTCTCGGCCCTGCCCGACGACTGAGGGCATCCGTTGGTACGTTCACGCGATGCCCTGCCAGGCTTGGACACGCTTGTCTGGGACCTTCCCCAACCCAGTCGGAGGTCACCGGCATGCACGGACCCAGCCCCGTACCGCCGGCCGTCGTGCTGGTGCACGGCGCGTTCACGGACGCCTCGTCGTGGGCGGGGGTCGTCACTTCCCTCCAGGCCGCCGGACTGACCGTGCGCGCCCCGGCGAACCCACTGCGGGGTCTGGCGCACGACGCCGCCCACATCGGGAGCACGGTACGTGACATCGACGTCCCCGTCGTGCTGGTCGGTCACGACTACGGTGGCTCAGTCATCACCCAGGCCGCCGCCGCCGACAACGTCGTGGCGCTGTGCTACGTCGCGGCGTTCGGTCCCGACGCCGGCGAGTGCGTTCTGGACATCATGAGACGCTTCGCCCCCACCCCGGTGACCGACGCGACCTTCACCGTCGCCCTCCCCCCTCGGATCTCCGGCGGCCCGGACAGGGAGCTGTACATCCGTGAGGAACGATTCCCGCAGGTGTACGCCGCCGACCTGCCACCCCGTGTCGGAGAGGCGCTGTCGGTGGCGCAGCGACCGATCGCCTGCGCCGCCCTGACCGGCAGGTCGGGCACGCCGGCGTGGGCCTCGAAACCGTCCTGGTACGCCATCGCGACCGCCGACCGGATACTCAACCCCGCCGCTCAGCGTTTCATGGCACAACGCATGGCGGCCACCGAGCACGTGCTGGAGGGTTCCCACGCCGTTGTGCTGTCGCAGCCCGACGCCGTGGCCGCGATGATCCGCGAAGCGGCCGAGCAGGGACGACGACCGCACGCGACAGGGCTTTGGGGCAGGTGAGCGGTCTTCCGAACGCCCCGTGACGGGGGCCGGCCCCTGGTGCTTAAAATGCGTTCGACCGCAAGACGCCGTTCAGGCCCCCGTACGGCCTCCCGGAGTCCGCCGATCCGCCACATCGACCTCCGCCACAGACAGTCACCCGGTAAGGCGCCAGCATGACCTCACCAGCCCGGCCGACGCGGCGCACGGCCGCCCTCCTGACCGGGACCATGGCGCTGGTACTGGCCGTCACCGGGTGCGCCGGTGGAACCGGAGCCGGATCGGACACCGGCAAGGCCGACTCCATCACCGTGCTCGACTACTACACCGACGAATCCGAGCACACCCAGTGGGGCGAGATGCTCACCGCGTGCGGCGAGAAAGCCGGTGTCAGGATCGAGCACACCAGCGTTCCGCCGGCGTCGCTCGTCCCCAGGGTCCTGCGGCAGGCGTCGTCGCGGACCCTTCCCGACCTGCTGATGGTGGACAACGCCGACCTGCAGCAGATCGCCCGGACCGGTGCGCTGACTCCGCTGGACCGGTACGGCATCGACACCGCCGGCTTCGCCGAGGGCATCCTGTCGGCGGGCACGTACCGCGGAAAGGTGTACGGGCTGGCCCCCTACGTGAGCACGGTCGCCCTCTTCTACAACAAGGACATGCTCGCCGAGGCCGGCGTCGCCGTGCCCAGGACCTGGGACGAACTGAAGGACGCGGCGGCCGAGCTGACCGGTCCGGGGCGTTACGGCATGGCGGTCGACGCGAGCGCCACTTTCGAGAGCAGTTGGCAGTTCCTGCCCTTCCTGTGGTCCAACGCGGGACACGAGAAGCAGTTGGACACCCCGCAGGCCGCCCAGGCGCTCCAGCTGTGGGTCGACCTCGTGAAGAGCGGATCCATGTCGAAGTCGGTGCTGAACTGGACGCAGGCCGACGTCCACGATCAGTTCGCCGCCGGAAGGACGGCCATGATGATTAACGGCCCTTGGCGGATCCCGGCCCTGAACGAGGACGAGGACCTGCGCTGGGGAGTGGCCCCCGTGCCCGTCCCCCGGGCGGGACAGACCCCGGTCACGCCACTCGGCGGCGAAGTGTGGACGGTCCCGCGGACTTCTTCCGAGGCCCGGCAGGAGAAGGCCGCCCGGGTCCTCGCCTGCCTGAACGAATCCTCGAACATGCTCACCCTGGCCGAGCAGCACTTCACCGTGCCCTCCCGTGCCGCGGTGGCCGCCCGGTACGCCGAGCAGAACCCGTCGATGACCGTCTTCGCCAAGAGCGTGGAGACGACCCGCGTCCGCACCGGCGAACTCGGCGTCAGGTGGCCCAAGGCGGCGACCGCGATATACACCGCCATCCAGTCGGCGCTGGCGGGAGAGCAGACACCGAAGGAAGCCCTCAGGGATGCGCAGCGGTTCGCGACCGGCGACTGAGCCGTCCCCCACCCTCCGGAAGGGTACCGACCGGAGGGTAGGGGACGGCGGGGCGAGCGCCCGCAGCACGTCCTGGGCACACCGCGGGGAGCGGCTGGCGCAGTGGGCCTTCGTCGCGCCCGCCGCGGTGTACCTGCTGCTGTTCTTCGGTTACCCGATCGCCAAGAACGTCGCGATGAGCTTCCAGCAGTACACGGCCACGACGTTCTACACGGGTGCCGCTCCGTTCGTGGGGCTGCGGAACTACTCGACTGTCCTCACGTCCGACGCGTTCTCCGATGCCCTGGTGATCACGGTCCTGTTCACCGTCGGTTCGACGGCCGGGCAGTTCGTGCTCGGTCTGGCCTTCGCGCTGTTCTTCCAGCAGCGTTTCCCGCTCGGCGGCGTCCTGCGGTCCCTCCTGCTGCTGCCGTGGCTGCTGCCGCTGGTCGTCTCCGGAACCACGTGGAGGTGGATGCTCGACCCCGACACGGGTGTCGTCAACGAGGTGCTGCGCGGCCTCCACCTGTCGTCGTCCGGCATCCCCTGGCTGACCGGCACCTCACATGCGCTGGTGTCGGTCATCCTCGTCAACACCTGGATCGGAGTCCCCTTCAACACCGCGATCCTCTACGGCGGTCTGCAGGACGTTCCCACGCACCTGCACGAGGCGGCGAAGCTGGACGGCGCAGGCCCCGTGACGTCTTTCCGTCACATCACCTGGCCGCTGCTGCGGCCCGTGGTGAGCGTCGTGCTGGTGCTGGACGTGATCTACACGGTCAAGGTGCTGGACATCATCCTCGTGGTGACGGGCGGAGGACCGGCGGGCGCCACGCAGACCATCGCCGTGCGGGCCTACCAGGAGTCCTTCCAGCAGTTCGAGTTCGGACGCGGGGCCGTGCTGAGCAACGTCCTCATGGTCGTCTCGTTCGCGTTCGCCCTCGTCCATCTGCGCGCCGACCGCCGCGCCCGGACGGTCTGAGAGGTGAGCCGGTGAAGCGCGCGCGCGACCGCGGCAGGCTGTCCACCGTCGTCGGGACCGCCCTACTCGTCCTGATGCTGTTCCCCGTCCACTGGATGGTGAACGCCTCCCTCCAGCCCGCGGGCAACACCCTGCGGGGAGGCTGGTTCCCGCTTCCCCCGGACTTCAGCGGGTACGTCCTCGCGCTGCGCGATCAGGGACACAACCTCGTCACCAGCCTCGTCGTAGCTCTCGGCAGCGTGGTGTTCAGCCTCGGGCTCGCGGCGCCGGCGGCCCACGCGCTGGCCCTGTTCTCCTTCCGCGGGACCAACGTCGTCCTCTTCGGGGTCCTCGTCACACAGACGGTGCCGAGCGTCGTCCTGGCCAACGCGCTCCACAACGCCTACACCGACCTGGGGCTCCTGAACTCCCACCTCGGGCTGATCCTCGCCGACTCCACCGCCGGGATCCCCTTCGCGATCATCATCCTGCATTCGTTCATGCGGAACATTCCCCGGGAGATCGTCGAGGCCGCCCGTGTGGACGGCGCCGGCAAGCTGCGTGTCTTCCGTTCCGTGGTCCTTCCGATGAGCACGAACGCATTGGTCACCAGCGCCGTCTTCACCTTCCTCTTCACCTGGAGCGACTTCCTCTTCGCCCTCACACTGACCACGACGCCGACCGTTCAGCCGGTCACCTTGGGCATCTACCAGTACATCGGTGCCCACACGGTCCAGTGGAACGCCGTCATGGCCACCACGGTCATGGCGTCCCTGCCCGCCGCCCTCCTGCTCGTCGTCTCTCAGTGCTTCGTCACCACCGGCACCACCAGCGGAGCCGTCAGGTGAGGAGCGGCCCCCCACTCCTACGTCGCTTTCCCCCTTCCACGTCGCTGATCTAGCGGGTTCACGCGATGTGCCGCCCGAGGGCCGGCTGGCACGGTGTCGCAGTAGACACACACCAGTCGAGGGGCGGAGATCATGGCGCCGTACGTCCAGGAGGGAAGCGTCCCCGGCAGCTTCCACACCACTGATGCATTGCCCGTCCGACACAGACGGGCGTACTGGCGCGAAGCCCTGTCCCGAACTTTCGGTGCCGTGAACATGACCGTCCCGGACGAGGTGTGCTCCGGAACGATCCGTGCGACACCGCTCGGTCGGCTCCAGGCCGTCACGGTGGACGGCGACGGCCTGTCCGCCCTGCGCACGCGCCGACTCGTCAGCCAGGACGACCAGAGCGAGTACGTCGTCGTCAAATTGCTGGACAAGGGGGTGGCCCGCCTGGAACAGGACGGTCGTGAATCACTCCTCGGCGCCGGGGAGATCTTCGTCTACGACATGGCGCGTCCCCTCCGGCTGCAGCTTCCCCAGTCCTTCCGCACCAAGTCCCTCGTCCTGCCGAGAGACGTTCTGGGCCTGGGGGAGGCCGACATGGCGCACGTCACGGCCCGCCCGCTCGGCCCCGAAACGTCCTTCGGCGGTCTGCTCTCGCTCTTTCTGACCGAGCTCGTGGACGGCGCCGGAAACTACCGGCCCCGCATCAACGAGCTGTTGGCACGCAACGTCGTGGACCTGCTCGGCGTGCTGGCCGACGAGGTCCTCGGACGGCCGGCCGCGGACACACCGGGCGGGAGCCGGGCGCTGCTGCTACGGATCCAGGCATTCATCGACCGTCACCTGGCGGACCCCGATCTGACCCCGCAGGCGATAGCCCGGGCCCATCACATATCCCTGCGCTATCTGCACAAGCTGTTCGAGAGCGAGGACGCCACGGTCGGCCGGTGGATGCAGCGGCGCCGTCTGCAGGAGTGCCGACGCGACCTGGTGCTCCAGGGGAACACCACGATCGCCGCGGTCGCACACCGATGGGGTTTCACCAGTGCCTCCCATTTCAGCCGGGTGTTCCGGGCCACCTATGGGATGACCCCCCGTGAGTGGCGCGGCACCCGTGACCGCGGTCCGTGGTCGTGAGCCGACTGTGGTCCGGGCCGGTGCTCCAGCCGGGGGGAACCGGGCACCGCCGCGGCCCAGGACGAGTTGTCCGTGAGCCTCATGACGGTGGCCTGGTCCAGGCCGGGGCAGAGGCCGACAAGCGGTGGGTGGCCACCGACGTCACGACGAGCAGCAGCAGTGCCGAACCCAGTACGAGGACAAGCTCGCCGTGTCCCAGGAGCAGGGCACCCGTGAGAGCTCCGAGGAACATGGCGAGGACGGAGAGGACGCGCCGGCCGGGGCGGGGGGGGGGCGGCCCCGCCGGCCGGCGAGGAGTCCGCGGCCAGCCCTGTCAGGGTGAGCGTCAGGACGGTCGTGGTCAGGTCCGGGACCCCGAGGCGTCGCGCGACCGCGTTCTGCAGGCCCATGGCGATGCCCAGGAGCACGATGAGGGTGTACCGGACCGGGCTGGTCACCTCGCCGTGCGCGACCGCGACCGCGACGACGGCCCCGGCGACGAGTACGGCCTGGACGGCCGTCGCCGCGGTCAGGAGCCGACCGCGGTGTGCCGCGAACCGGGTGCCGAACCGCCCTCCCGCCAGCGCTCCGACGAGGAAGGACACCAACGAGACGGTGGACGCGGGTACGGACAGACCCGGCGTGCCCGCCAGGGCGAAGCCCAGGAAGACCACGTTGCCCGTCATGTTGGCGACGAAGACCCGACCGAGCGCCAGGTAGCTCACGGCATCGATGAGACCGGTCACCACCGTCAGCACCAGCATCAACGGCGGCAAGGGCCCGTGCCGGTCGTCCTTCGGCGGGACGAGTGTGTGAGTGGCGTCGGTCAGCAGCTTGCGCATGCCGTGTCCTTGTCGTCCGTCGTGTCACCCGCGGCCGGCGCACGCCGCAGCAGCGAGCGGGTGATCAGGCCGCTGCCCGGGCCGATGACGACGGCCGCGAGGGAGGCCCACAGCGGCCAGGGGAGCAGCCCGAGGAGGTGGTCGAGCGACCAGCGGCCGACCGGCATCGTGGACACCTTGCGACAACCTCCTGAAGGACGTGCGGCGTGGGATTTCCGGCAGGACCGCGCGCTCGTGTCCGGACGGGACGTCGGCGAGCTGCACGGGGAGCCGTGCCGCGGCTGCTTCGCCGGTCACGCTATGCCGGACCGTCCCGGTCGGATTTCCTTTCAGCGCATGGGCAGTTGTCCGGCAGCGCACTGCCCGTGCCGCCGCGCACGGTGAGGTCGGAGTCGGTGCGCGGGCGTGCGACGACCGCTGTCTTCGCGGTTGTGGCGTGGCCGTGGACGGTCCGGAGCGCAGTTCCTCGTCCAGCCCGTTTGCCGGCTGCGGCCGGCTGCCGGGACCGGGACGGCTGGAGAACGGCAGGAGCCCACCGGTGCGAGGGCCTTCGCACTGGAGCGAACGTCCGCGGGGGTGCTGTGCACCGTGCGCTGACGGGCATCGGCGCATGCGCTGCTGGGCAAGGCGATGCCGTGGCGCCGTCTAGCGTCGCTCGGGTACGCACAGCACGGCACCGCAGGAGGCGGATCATGACCACCAGCTCCCAGCACGTGAGCGGCAGCCAGCCGTGGCTGCATCAGAAGGGCAAGGTGATCCAGGACTTCGGGACCGTCAAGCAGTTCCCGCTGGGCCTGTCATACGAGGCCCGGATGTATTCGTGCCAGCGCCTGAACAAGGCTCTGGCGGACACGCAGATCCTCTACGGTCTCTACAAGAAGCACCACTGGCTGATGCGCGGCGCGACCTTCTACCAACTGCACCTGGTGCTGGACAAGCACGCGGGCGAGCAGCTGGAACTGGTCGACACCATCGCCGAACGTGTTCAGTCCCTCGGGGGTGTCGCCGTGGGCGATCCCCGGCACGTCGCGGAGATCACGTCCGTCCCGCGGCCCCCGGACGGCGTGGAGGAGGTGCCGGCGATGCTGTCCCGGCTGCTGGAGGCGCACGAAGCCATCCTCGTCGAGGCCCACGACGCCGCCGCACGCACCGCCGAGCTGGGTGACGACGGCACCAACGACCTGCTCGTCTCACAGGTGATCAGGACCGGCGAGCTCCAGTCCTGGTTCCTGGCCGAACACCTGGTCGACACGCCCCTCGTCCGCTCCTGAACGAAGCGCCGCGCTTCCCCCGGCCGCCTGATCGGTTTCAGTGGTTCCGTGTGTTCTCGACTGTTCTCGACGACGCGTCGTGCCGGGTGAGCTGCGATCCGGACTCTTCGGTCCCGGCCGAAGCCCCGGAGGCGCCGCCACCTCCTCTCCTGCCGCACGTCCATGTGGGCCGGCGGGAGTGTGGCGGCGCTTTTCCGAGGATCCTCAGATGTCCCGGAAGATCTCGATCTGCGCCCCGATCGAGTTCAGCCGCTCCGCCAGGTCCTCGTAACCCCGGTTGATGACGTAGACGTTGCGCAGGACCGACGTGCCCTCGGCGGCCATCATCGCCAGCAGGACCACCACGGCCGGCCGCAGGGCCGGCGGGCACATCATTTCGGCGGCGCGCCAGCGGGTGGGGCCCTCCACCAGGACCCGGTGCGGGTCGAGGAGCTGGAGCCGGCCCCCGAGGCGGTTGAGGTCGGTGAGGTAGATCGCGCGGTTGTCGTAGACCCAGTCGTGGATGAGGGTCTTGCCCTGGGCGACGGCCGCGATGGCCGCGAAGAACGGCACGTTGTCGATGTTCAGGCCCGGGAACGGCATCGGGTGGATCTTGTCGATCGGCGCCTCCAGCTTGGAGGGCCGCACGGTCAGGTCCACCAGGCGGGTACGGCCGTTGTCCGCGAAGTACTCGGGCGTGCGGTCGTGGTCGAGGCCCATCTCCTCCAGGACCGCCAGCTCGATCTCCAGGAACTCGATCGGCACCCGGCGCACCGTCAGCTCCGACTCCGTGACGACGGCGGCGGCCAGCAGGCTCATCGCCTCGACCGGGTCCTCGGAGGGGGAGTAGTCCACGTCGACGTCGATGTCCGGCACGCCGTGCACGGTGAGCGTGGTGGTGCCGATGCCCTCGACCGCGACGCCGAGCGCCTCCAGGAAGAAGCAGAGGTCCTGGACCATGTAGTTGGAGGAGGCGTTGCGGATGACGGTCACCCCGTCGTGCCGGGCGGCGGCCAGCAGCGCGTTCTCGGTGACGGTGTCCCCGCGCTCGGTCAGCACGATCGGACGGTCCGGGCGGACGGCGCGGTCGACGACGGCGTGGTACTGCCCCTCCGTCGCGGCGATGTCCAGCCCGAACCGGCGCAGCGCGATCATGTGCGGCTCGATGGTCCGCGTCCCGAGGTCGCAGCCGCCGGCGTACGGCAGCATGAAGCGGTCCGTGCGGTGCAGCAGCGGGCCGAGGAACATGATGATCGAGCGGGTGCGCACGGCGGCCTCGGCGTCGATGGCCGCCATGTCCAGTTCGGCCGGAGGCACGATCTCCAGGTCGACGCCCTCGTTGATCCAGCGCGTCTTGACGCCGATCGAGTTCAGCACCTCCAGGAGGCGGTAGACCTCCTCGATGCGGGCGACCCGGCGCAGCACCGTGCGCCCCCGGTTCAGCAGCGAGGCGCACAGCAGTGCCACGCACGCGTTCTTGCTCGTCTTCACGTCGATGGCGCCCGACAGCCGTCGGCCGCCCACGACGCGCAGGTGCATCGGCCCCGCGTAGCCCAGTGAGACGATCTCACTGTCCAGGGCTTCACCGATTCGAGCGATCATCTCAAGGCTGATGTTTTGGTTCCCGCGCTCGATGCGGTTGACGGCGCTCTGGCTGGTTCCGAGAGCCTCCGCCAGTTGCGCCTGTGTCCAGCCACGGTGTTGCCGGGCGTCACGGATGAGCCTGCCGATGCGTACGAGGTAGTCGTCTGCCATGAGGCTGAGGTTATCTCAGATATGAGATCGCGCCTCTCGGGGGGTCCGCTCGGGTGACGCCCCGTCAACGCCGCTTGGCGGTACGCGTACGGCGCCACCCGAAAGGTCCGGGCAAATCCATCGATGTCGTACGACGGCCGGTGCTGCTGTGGGTGTGGCGCGGGCCGTGTGAGCCGCCACCGGTGGTGATGGACCACGAGCGCTTGTTGATGTTCAGGCGCACCCCCGGAAGGATGCGGAAGCTCTTGCGGAAGGTGAGGGGCATCGGGGCCTCCTTCTCGGTCGGGACGTCGGGAGCGTTCCGCGGGTGCGCCGGGAACGCTCCGCTTCCGTCTACCCCCGCCCGGCCGGTGCATGGCCGCCGCGCCGCGGGGCTGACGCGCCGGCAGCTGACGCACTGTCGGGCGCCCGGCGGGCGAGGGCGGGCGACCCGGTGGCCGCCCTCGCACGCCGCCGCACCGTCCGGACGGCTGCCGCATGGCCTCGGCGGGTCGAGCCGAGTGTCAAAGGCCTGGCGCAGCCTCTGTCGACAGGCGCTGCTGGTCCGCGGAACTGCCTATGATTTGGGCATGTCATCCCTCGGTGTCGATTCGGACCCGCGTTCCGGCGGTGTGTCTGATCGGCTGATGCCCTCCGGGGTGGACCGGGCGATCACGTGGTTGTCGTTGTGGTGGATGGCCAGTCCCCTCGTCCTGTCCACTCCGGCGATCGCCCGTGCGATGGGGTTTCCCCGGGTGCTGGAGGAGTTCGGCACCATCTTCTGGTGGGCCGCTTCGACCGGCGCGATCGTCGCGCCGGCCGCGGGGCTCGTGGTGGCGCACCTCGGACGTCGGCGGAAGGCCTTCCGGCGCTTCATCATCATGGCGACGCTGTCCAGCGCGCTGGTCCTCGCCTGGGTCCTCGGCGTAATGCTCGCCGAGTGTCCTGACGGCCGTCACTGCTAGGCCGCCCGGCACCCCCGGCGCGCCACCTCGTACGACCGGGTTCGCCGACAGGGAAGCCGGAGCGACCGGGTTCGCCGACAGGGAAGCCGGAGTGACCGGGTTCGCCGACAGGGAAGCCGGAGTGACCGGGTTCGCCGACAGGGAAGCCGGAGTGACCGGGGCCGCTGTCAGGGAAGCCGGAGCGACCGGGACCGCTGTCAGGCGACTCGACTCGGCCGGACGGCAGCGGTCGACGGGCTGGGCATGACCAACCAGCCCTCATGTACTAGAGTTATCTCGACATCGAGATATCTGCCGAGGCGCACCGCAGCCGCCACCCGAGTAAGGGTGACCTAACTTAGCCTGTCCTAAGCGGATCGGCCAAGTCCGCGTGACGGCAGGATGCGGTGGTACGCGCACATCAATGAAGGAGACTGTCGTGTCGGCGAACAGCTTCGACGCCCGCAGCACGCTGCAGGTGGGCGACGAGTCGTACGAGATCTTCCGGCTGGACAAGGTCGAGGGCTCCGCGCGCCTTCCCTACAGCCTGAAGGTGCTGCTGGAGAACCTGCTCCGCACGGAGGACGGCGCGAACATCACCGCCGACCACATCCGCGCCCTCGGCGACTGGGACTCGCAGGCCCAGCCCTCCCAGGAGATCCAGTTCACGCCGGCCCGCGTGATCATGCAGGACTTCACCGGCGTGCCCTGTGTCGTCGACCTCGCCACCATGCGTGAGGCCGTCAAGGAGCTCGGCGGCGACCCGGCGAAGGTCAACCCGCTCTCCCCGGCCGAGCTGGTCATCGACCACTCCGTCATCGCCGACAAGTTCGGCACCAACGAGGCCTTCGCGCAGAACGTCGAGCTGGAGTACGGCCGCAACAAGGAGCGCTACCAGTTCCTGCGCTGGGGCCAGACCGCCTTCGACGACTTCAAGGTCGTCCCGCCGGGCACCGGCATCGTCCACCAGGTGAACATCGAGCACCTGGCGCGCACGGTCATGGTCCGGAACGGCCAGGCCTACCCCGACACCCTGGTCGGCACCGACTCGCACACCACCATGGTCAACGGCCTCGGCGTCCTCGGCTGGGGCGTCGGCGGCATCGAGGCCGAGGCCGCGATGCTCGGCCAGCCGGTCTCCATGCTCATCCCGCGCGTCGTCGGCTTCAAGCTGACCGGCGAGCTGCCGGCCGGCACCACCGCCACCGACCTGGTCCTCACGATCACCGAGATGCTGCGCAAGCACGGCGTCGTCGGCAAGTTCGTCGAGTTCTACGGCGAGGGCGTCGCCGCCACCTCCCTGGCCAACCGCGCCACCATCGGCAACATGTCGCCGGAGTTCGGCTCCACCGCCGCGATCTTCCCGATCGACGACGAGACCCTGAAGTACCTCAAGCTCACCGGCCGTGACGCGCAGCAGGTCGCGCTCGTCGAGGCGTACGCCAAGGAGCAGGGCCTCTGGCTGGACCCGAAGGCCGAGCCGGACTTCTCCGAGAAGCTCGAGCTGGACCTGTCCACCGTCGTCCCCTCGATCGCCGGCCCGAAGCGCCCGCAGGACCGCATCGTCCTCGCCGAGGCCGCCGAGCAGTTCAAGCAGGACGTCCGCAACTACGTCGACGAGGTCGACGAGGCCGGCCAGGAGTCCTTCCCGGCCTCCGACGCCCCGGCCATCCACCCCAACGGCGCCCCGTCCAACCCGGTCACCGTGACCGCCCCCGACGGCTCGACGTACGAGATCGACCACGGTGCGGTGACGGTCGCGGCCATCACCTCCTGCACCAACACCTCCAACCCGTACGTCATGGTCGCCGCCGCGCTCGTCGCGAAGAAGGCCGTGGAGAAGGGCCTGACCCGCAAGCCCTGGGTCAAGACCACCCTCGCGCCGGGCTCGAAGGTCGTCACCGACTACTTCGACAAGGCGGGCCTGACCCCCTACCTCGACAAGGTCGGCTTCAACCTCGTCGGCTACGGCTGCACCACCTGCATCGGCAACTCCGGCCCGCTGCCGGAGGAGGTCTCCAAGGCGGTCAACGACCACGACCTCGCGGTCACCTCGGTCCTCTCCGGCAACCGGAACTTCGAGGGCCGGATCAACCCCGACGTCAAGATGAACTACCTGGCCTCCCCGCCGCTGGTCGTCGCGTACGCCCTCGCGGGCTCCATGAAGGTGGACATCACCAAGGACGCGCTCGGTGTCGACCAGGACGGCAACGCCGTCTACCTGAAGGACATCTGGCCCTCCGAGGCCGAGGTCAACGACGTCGTGGCCAACGCCATCGGCGAGGACATGTTCAACAAGTCCTACCAGGACGTCTTCGCGGGCGACGCCCAGTGGCAGGCGCTGCCGATCCCGACCGGCAACACCTTCGAGTGGGACGCCGAGTCGACCTACGTCCGCAAGCCCCCGTACTTCGAGGGCATGACGATGGAGACCACCCCGGTCTCCGACATCACGGGCGCCCGCGTCCTGGCCAAGCTGGGCGACTCGGTCACCACCGACCACATCTCCCCGGCCGGCGCCATCAAGGCCGACACCCCGGCCGGCAAGTACCTCACCGAGCACGGTGTGGAGCGTCGTGACTTCAACTCCTACGGCTCGCGCCGGGGCAACCACGAGGTCATGATCCGCGGCACGTTCGCCAACATCCGCCTGCGCAACCAGATCGCGCCGGGCACCGAGGGCGGCTACACCCGCGACTTCACCCAGCCCGACGCGCCGGTGTCGTTCATCTACGACGCCTCGCGCAACTACATCGAG
Organism: Streptomyces sp. NPDC048734; assembly: GCF_043198675.1. Classification (NCBI taxonomy): domain Bacteria; kingdom Bacillati; phylum Actinomycetota; class Actinomycetes; order Kitasatosporales; family Streptomycetaceae; genus Streptomyces; species Streptomyces sp. NPDC048734. The sequence goes on from NZ_JBICUZ010000022.1 coordinate 83,634, forward strand.
CAGGGCATCCCGCTGGTCGTCCTGGCCGGCAAGGAGTACGGCTCCGGCTCGTCCCGCGACTGGGCCGCCAAGGGCACCGCGCTCCTCGGTGTCAAGGCCGTCATCGCCGAGTCGTACGAGCGCATCCACCGCTCGAACCTCATCGGCATGGGCGTCCTGCCGCTCCAGTTCCCGGAGGGCGCCTCCGCGGCCTCCCTCGGCCTGACCGGCGAGGAGACCTTCTCCTTCACCGGCGTCGAGGAGCTGAACAACGGCACCACCCCGCGCACGGTCAAGGTCACCACCGACACCGGCGTCGAGTTCGACGCGGTCGTCCGCATCGACACCCCCGGTGAGGCCGACTACTACCGCAACGGCGGCATCATGCAGTACGTGCTGCGCAGCCTGATCCGCAAGTAGTCCGCAAGCGAAAGCTCGACCGGACTGCGGTCCGGCGGGCGTACGAGGGCCGTTCCCCCGGTGGCGGGGGAGCGGCCCTCCGCCGTGCCGTGGCCCGCCGCCGACGTTGCCGCCAAGGGCTGTTGGTACGGTCCGGCCATGCCCGAAACGCACACGGCGAGCGGTTCCGTGACCGGTGGACCCGTCACGGCGGCCGACGTCGAGCACGCGGTCCGGCTGGCCGTGGCCACCCTGCGGGGAGCGAAGGCGCCGGACTGGGACGCCAAGGCCGGCAGCCTGGAGTGGGACTGCTGGGAGACCGTCGAGCACCTCGCCGACGACCTGTTCTCCTACGCCGCCCAACTGGGCCCGCGGAACCCGCCGTCGGACACCCACGTGCCGTTCGTGTGGAGCCGGAGGAGGCCGGGCGGTCCGGCCAACGTCGTCTTCGCCGACCGTACCGCCGGCCCGGCGGGCCTGTTGCAGGTCCTGGAGGCGTGCGGCGCGCTGCTCGCGGCCGTCGTGCGCACCACGCCGCCGACGGTACGGTCGCACCACGTCTTCGGCGCGGCCGACCCGGAGGGCTTCGCGGCGATGGGCGTCGTGGAGACGCTGGTGCACCTGCACGACGTCGCCGAGGGACTCGGCCTCGCCTGGACACCCGACGCCGCCCTGTGCGACCGGGTGCTGACCCGGCTCTTCCCGAACGCCCCCACGGACACCCCTCGGTGGCCCACCCTGCTGTGGGCCACCGGCCGCACGGACCTCCCGGGCCACCCCCGCCTCACCCGATGGCGCTGGTACGGCGCACCCGCCCACGAGAGACAGCGGTGACGCGTCCGCACCCTCCGCACCCTCGGCCCCCGCGTCCTGGTCGGCCCCTGGTTTCGTGAAGTGACGCCGATTCCGTTTACAAGTCGGCTCCGCAGCGCTACCTTGCGCCACAGGTGAGGTGGGAGCGCTCCCACTCGGTGGACCGGAACCCGCCGGGGGTGCTCCCGCCTCCCCCTCCTTCGCCGCCCCGCAGGTGATGGTCCACAACGCCGGCTGGAACGGCTCGTTGGGTCCCGGCGCGAGCGCGACCTTCGGGTACGTCGTCCCGGGCCCCGGCGGCGACGGCGCGACGACCCTTCCCTGCCGGGCCGGTCGAACCGTCACCCCGTCGCGGACCCGCTCGCGTTGCAGCGGCCACGCCGGTCCGGCCCGGTGGGCGGCGAGCCGTACGGCCACCGCCCACCGGGCCGGACCGCGACCGCGCCCCCCGGGGGGGGGGGCCGGCCCCCCGCGGGGGCGGCGGGGGCGGAGCCGGTGCCCCCCGCGCAGCCGGTGGTGGGGGGGCCGCCCGCGGCGAAGTAGAAGGCGGATTCCCGCGCCCGACCCGAGGCCAT
>NZ_JBICUZ010000023.1:0-80968 GCF_043198675.1 Streptomyces sp. NPDC048734
TGGTCAAGGAGTACAAGTCCGAGCTCATGCACCCCTACTACGCCGCCGAACGCGGCCTGGTCGACGACGTCATCGACCCCGCCGAGACCCGCGAGGTGCTGATCAGGTCCCTGGCGATGCTGCGCACCAAACAGGCCGACCTTCCCTCACGCAAGCACGGCAACCCCCCGCAGTAATGGAGCACCTTGAATGGTCAAACAGGAACGAGCGCTGCGTACCCGCGAGGCTCTGATCGAGTCGGCCGCCACGGTCTTCGACCGGGACGGCTTCAGCGTGGCCTCGCTCACCGCGATCAGCTCGCTGGCCGGAGTGAGCAACGGAGCGCTCCACTTCCACTTCGCGAGCAAGGCCGGCGTGGCCGACGCGGTGGAAGAGGCCGCGTCGGAACGGCTGAGCCGCATCGTCGCGGCGCACGAGGGCGCGGTCGGCAACGCCCTGCAGCTGCTGGTGAACGCCTCGCACGACCTGGCCCGCCGGCTCGGCGAGGACGTGGTGCTGCGCGCGGGCTTCGACCTGAGCCGTGAACAGGTCCACCAGGGCGGGCAGGACCTCTACCGCCAGTGGCACGACTGGGTCGAGGGGGCGCTGAAGCGCGCCGACGGCGAGGGCGTGCTCAACGAGGTCACCCCCGAGCAGGTGACGTCCTCGGTGGTGGCGGCCACCACCGGCTTCGAGGTGCTGGGCGCGCGGGACCCGCACTGGCTCTCGCGCCACACCGTCACCAGGTTCTGGCAGCTGCTGCTGCCCCGGCTGGCCACGCCCGCCGTGCTCGGCGATCTCACGGCGGCCGGCGGCCCGCCCCGGTGACCACCGCCTGACCACCGCCGGCGGGCGGAGGGGCACCGGGATCCGTGGGACGACCCGGAGGGTGCGGGGCCGGGTCCCCGCCTTCCGTTCGCTCCCGCCGGTCCTCCGCCCGCACGCGCGTCCAGAACCTCCGGAGGGCCTCGAAGGCCGTTCCCCCGGGGGCTCTGAGGGCTGTCCGGACCCTGTGCGAACGCGAAGCGGACCCTCCGCCGGCGGCGGTGTGCGCGCCGGGGGGACATCTTCACTTCTCATTGACAAACCGACTGTGCTGTTTTTTACTCGTGCTCAAGCAGAAGCCTTGGCGCACCGTCCAGGCTTCCAAGCGGTGGTCCCCGCGGCATGGACTCATACGCAACCGGCACCGGACAAAGGGGGAGAAGACAGTGGACATCGAAGTTCTGGGCGCGCTGTCGGTAAGCGAGCACGGCATCTCTGTCACACCGACGGCTCCCAAGCCGCGGCAGGTGCTGGCCCTGCTCGCTCTGCACGCGGACCGAGTGGTCCAGGTCTCCTCCCTGATCGAGGAGCTGTGGGACGACGAACCGCCGCGCAGCGCCCGCACCACGCTGCAGACGTACGTGCTGCAACTGCGTGAACTCATCGGTGAGGCGCTGGCCAAGGCAGGCGAGAAGGGCGTCACCGCCAAGGACATCCTCGTCACCCTCCCCGGCGGCTACCGTCTGAACACCCGCGGCGGCCGGGTCGACTTCCGCGAGTTCGAGAAGCAGGCCGGGGCGGGCTACCGGGCCATGGACGCCGACGACTTCTCCGGCGCGGCACGGCGGCTGCGCGAGGCACTGGCCCTGTGGACCGGCCCCGCGCTCGCCGACGTCACCGCCGGCAGCCGGATCGGCCTCGAGGTCAAGCGCCTGGACGAGGCCCGGCTGTGCGCCCTGGACCAGCGCATCGAGGCCGACCTGCGACGCGGCCGCCACCGCGAGCTGCTGTCCGAGCTGACCGTCCTGGTGAACCGGCACCGCATGCACGAGAGCCTGCACGGCCAGTTCATGGTGGCCCTGCACCGGTCCGGGCGGCGCGGTGACGCCCTCAACGTCTACCAGCGGCTGCGCACCACGCTCGTGCGCGAGCTGGGCCTGGAGCCGTCGGCGACGCTCAGCCGGCTGCAGCGCTCCATCCTGATGACCACCCCGGAGACCGTCCCGGCCCGCGACCCGGAGATCACCGGACCGCCCATGGCCCGGGTGGGCTGACCCGCGCCTTGCCCGACCGGGCCGGCCGCCCGGTGCCGAGCGGTCCCGTCACCGGACCCGCGCCGACGCCGCCGACGCCGGCGGGGCCGACAGGTGGTCGAGGCGGCGGATCAGGGCCTCCTGCTCCACGGTGAGGCGCTCCACATGGCGCCGCAGGCGGGCGATCTCGTCGGTGAGGGTCAGGACCGCGGCCTCCTGACAAGGGTCCGGTGCCGGGCAGGGCACAGAGATGACCGGGGCGACTGGGGGACGGCCGCCGGGAACGGATCGGCGGGGCCGGGGAGCGCGAGCGCCGGGTCGTGGTGGAGGATCGCCTCCCTCCGGCCGCGCAGCACCGGACCGGGCTCGACGCCGAGTTCGAGGGCCAGGCGCTTGCGCGCCCGGTCGTGGACGCCGAGGGCCTCCGCCTGTCGGCCGCAGCGGTGCAGGGCCACCATCAGCAGGTCGTAGAAACGTTCCCGCACGGGTGGGGCGCCGGTCAGTTCCTCCAGCTCGCCCGTTGTCCCGGCGTGCCGGCCGGTCCGCAGGCACACGTCGTACAGCGCCTCCGGCACCGTCAGCCGGTTCTCCTCCAGCAGGGCCGCCTCGGCCGCGCAGACGTCTCCGCGCACGCTGCCCTCCAGGGCCCGCCCCCGCCACAGCGACAGCGTCCGGCGCAGCAGGCCGGCGGTGCGTCCGGGATCGCCGACCGCCGCGGCCCGGCCCTCGGCCGCCGGGCGGTTGAAGAGCTCGGCGTCGGCGGTGGCCCCGCCCAGCCGCAGCGCATGACCGAGGGAGCGGGACATGACCCCGTCGTGGTGCGGCTCGCCGGCCGCCCCGGGCACCGTCGGCAACAACCGGCGCAGCCGGGCCACACGGGTCTGCAGGGCGTTCCCCGCGTGCGCCGGAGGATGCCCGCCCCACAGCTCGTCGATGAGCCGGTGGGCGGAGACGATCTGCCCCGCCTTCACCAGGAGCACGCCCAGCAGAGCCCGCTGCTCGGCCCCCGGGGGCCGGATCCGCAGCCCGGCGCGCTCGTCGTGGAACTCGACGGGGCCGAGGACCCGGAACCGCACCCCCTCCACGGCTCCGGGCCCGGCCGTCTCCGGCCCCGTACCGCCGTACCCGCTCACGCCGCCGTACCCGCTCACGCCGTCGCTCTCCGGACCGGGGACCGGAGAGGAGTGCACACCGCATTCCATGGATGGCTCCGTCTGGTGATCCGATTCCGGTCGGCCGGGAAAAGGAAAAAGGGCCCTTCAGTTCCCCCGGCTGTCGGACCATAGACGCCGCACGCGAACGGCGGGTAAAAAAACCGCTCCAGCTCCAGCGGAATTCCGGAGTTCTTCGAGTTCACGTCATGCGGCGTGCGCGGCTCACCGGTGGGCGCCGCCGGCCGCAGGCCGGAATCGCCGTCAGCTCGGGAAATCCGACCTCGATGCCGCGCCGGTGCAAGGCGGAGACCAGTTCCATGAGGGCGATCGAATCCGGGCCCCGGTACGTCGATTCCGTGCCGGGGCCCGGCGCGTCGTGCCCCGCGTGCCGGACGCGGGGGGCGGTCATCAGCCGCAGCAGCTGGTGCGTCAGCGGGTCCGGGCCCGCCGGTCGGCCCTGCCCGCCGTCCCGCCCGGTGCTCTCGGTGGCTTCCATGGCGCGGAAAGCCAACAGCGAGGGTCCGCCCCGCGGAAGACGGCGGGCTCGTTTTTCTCCCGGCGGCCAGGGACGCATCAGGAATATGTCAGTCCGCCCCCGGCGGACGGGACACGACAAGAAGCTCACTCAATGACTCCTCGATTATATTCGAGGGCCGGGTTGCGGCGGGATACGGTGCGCCTCGTACATGCGTCGCGGGAAAGGACGTCCGGTCCCCGCGTGGCGCAATATCGACGAACCTCGGGCACTGATTCGCACGCCGGATCGGAAAACCGACTACAGCCGTCGAGGTACGGGGAGGAAACCATGAAGATTCGTGTTCTTGGTCCACTGAGTGCCGACGTCAACGGGATGTCGATCGTCCCGACGGCCGGGAAGCCGCGCCAGATCCTGGCCCTGCTCGCCCTCTACCCGGGCCGGGTCATGCCCGTGCCCACGCTCATGGAGGAGATCTGGGGCACCGACCTCCCCCAGAGCGCCCTCACCACCCTGCAGACCTACATCCTCCAGCTGCGGCGCCGGCTCGGTACCGCCATGGGACCCGGCGCCCCCGGCGCCGCCAAGGACGTGCTCGCCACCCGGCACGGCGGTTACCTGTTGCAGATACCGGCCGACGCGGTCGACGTCCACGAGTACGAGTGCCTCGTCGCCGAGGGCCAGCAGGCCTTCGAGAAGGGTGACGACGAGCTGGCGGCCCGCACCTACCGCCGGGCGCTGGACCTGTGGCAGGGGCCCGCCCTGGTCGACGTACGCGTCGGCCCGGTGCTGGAGATCGAGGCGATGCGGCTGGAGGAGAGCCGGCTCGTCACCCGGGAGCGCCGCATCGACGCCGACCTCCGGCTCGGCCGGCACGCCGAGGTCACCGCCGAGCTGATGGACCTGACCGCCCGGCACCCCGAGCACGAGGGACTGCACTCGCAGGCCATGGTGGCGCTGTACCGCTCCGGTCGGCAGGCCGCCGCGCTCGACGTCTACCACCGGCTGCGCCGCCGCCTGGTCGACGAGCTGGGCGTGGAACCCTCGCCGCAGTTGCAGCGGCTGCACCAGGCGATGCTCGCCGTCGACCCCCAGCTGGACGTGATGTCCGGTTCCCGGCGCTCCTCCACCTTCGACCTGTACGCGGCCTGACGCCGCGGCGCCGCCGGGCACTCCGGTCCGGTCAGTCCGCGGGGCCCAGCTCCCTCAGCAGGGCGCGCTCCAGCGCGGTCAGGGGCAGGTCCGGACGCAGACGCTCGGGATGGCCCGGCGGTGGTGCGTGAAGCAGCCGGGCGGCATCGGCCCGGGCCGCCTCGCCCGCCATGTGGACGGCGCCGGCGGCCACCAGGCACTGCCAGACGCAGGCCGCCAGGGCGCGGGCGGCCCGCCGCACGCGCCGGGCACCGGAAAACGCCATCAGAACTCCTTCGGGCGGCGGACACCGTTCCCCGTCCGTCAGATTCGGTCCGTGCACTCGTGAACCGCCTGACACGGTCTCGAGCGCGGAGCCGGCGGAAGCGCCGGGGCCGAACAGCGGCCCGGGACCGCCCGGCCGCGTGTGCGCGACCAGCGCGCGGTACTCGGTGCGCACGGTGCCGTCGGCCCGGGGAAGGCCCGGAGCATGCCGACCGGGGGGAGGGGGCGGGCCCGGCGGTGCTTACTTCCGACGCCGGGCGGGCCGCGTGCTGCGCGACCCGCCGCGCTGTCGCCGGACCGCGCGGGAGGTGCCGGGGCGCGCGGGAGGTGCCGGGGCGGCGGTCCCGGATCCGCGAAGAGCAGGTCACGGGTCACGGATCACGGGTCACGAGTCGCGGGTCGCGCAGGCGTGCACCGCCCCGGCCGGGGCCGGGAGAGCGGCAGGCCGCCCCGGACCACGGCCGCCCCGCCGGCACTCGTCGGCAGCCGGTGCCCATCGGCAGCCGGTGCCCATCGGCAGCCACTGCCCTGCCGGGAAGGACGTGCGGCAGAACGCCCCGTCGGTACACCGCCCCGCGGGCAGAACGCCCCGTCGGTACACCGCCCGCTCGGTACACCGCCCCCTCGGTACACCGCCCGTCGGCCCGGCCGAAGCACATCCGACGGGACACAACTCACCCGGAACGGCGGCGGCGACGGGCCGGCGGCAGCCAGGGGTGACGACAACCACGGGCGACCCCACCCAGTAGCGGGCGACCCCAGCAGCGGCAGGAAGGGCCGTCGAAGCCCTCAGTACCCCGCCGGTACCTCCTCCCGTCCTCCCGTCCTCCCCGGCACCCCCTGCATCCCGGCACCCCGGACGTCCGCTGAAGGAAGCGAGGCGGAGCCCCCGTCCTCGCCCGGTCGGCACCCCCTGCTCCCGGCCGGGGCCGCAGGGTCGGCCGGAGCGGTCGGGCCCGGGTCGAGCCGGCGTCGAACGGGGCGCCCCGCGGACGGGCCCGCCGGCGCCGTGCTGGGGATTCGAGCGTCGGTCCAGCGGTGGCCGAGGTGTTCTCCACCCGATCAGGACACAGTCCATGGCGAGCCTGTACGGGCCGGACCGGTCGCGGCGTCCCGTGGCCGGCCCGGCCTTCCGGACGTCCGAGACGAGAGGGGTGTGGTGGATGTACCTCGCGCCTGTGCACCGTATGGCCCAGCACGCGGAGGTGGACGCCCCGGCCGGCGTACTCTACGGCCTGATCGCGGACGCCCTGCGCTGGCCCGTCTTCCTGCCGCCCACGGTCCACGTCGAACAACTGGAGTTCGACGGTGGGTCGGAGCGGCTGCGGATGTGGGTCACCGCCAACGGCGAGATCAGGTCCTGGACCACGCGGCGCGTCCTGGACCCCGTGGCACACCGCGTCGACTTCCGTCAGGAAGTGCTGCCCCGCCCGGTGACCTCCATGGGCGGCAGCTGGACCGTCGAGCCCCGCGGCCCCGGGAAGTCCCTCGTCACCCTGCGCAACGACTTCGCCGTCACCGACAACGTGCGCGCGGACGTCGACTGGGTCAAGCGGGCCACCGCCGCCAACACGCGTGCCGCGCTCGCCAACCTCCGGCAGCTCGCCGAGCGCTGGCACCGCCTGGACGCCCTCGTCCTGTCCTTCGAGGAATCGGTGCGCATCGACGCGGCCGTCGAGCCGGTCTACGACTTCCTGCACCGCTTCGGCGACCGGGCCGACGCCGTGCCCGGTGCCACGAGGATCCACGTGTCCGAGCGCGCCCCCGGGGTGCAGCTGATGACCGTGGAGCTGCCCGGCACCGACGGCACGACGCGGACGACCGAATCGGTGCGGATCGGCTTCCCGCACGCGGGACGCATCGTCTACAAGGACGTCCGGGACACCGAGCAGCCCGCGCTGCTCGCCGCGCGCACGGGGGAGTGGTCGGTCGAACCCGACGCCTGGGGCGCGGGGGTCACCCTCGTCGCGCGTCACCACGCCGTGCTCGACGAGGACGGCGTGCGGGAGCGGTACGGCGACGGGGCCGAGGCGGTGCGCGTCGCGCGGGAGGCGCTGCGCTCACGGCTCGCCCGGCAGAGCGTCGCCGCGCTGCGGCTGGCCAGGGAGCACGCCGAGGGCGCACCCGCCCGCAGGGCCTGAGCCGTGCGGCCGGTCCGGCCGCCGCAACCGTGCTCATCGCGCCGAACGGTCCGTCCGCACTGGCCGGACGGGCCGGAGTTGGAGGTCCCACGTGAACGACAACCTGACCGCGGGCGCCGTCGCGCCCGGGTCCGCGGTACGGCCCACCGCCCCCCGTCCCCCCCGTTCCTCCCGTCCCCTCCGGGTCCCCGGTGACGGTGCCGCACGGGCCCAGTACGTCGAGGACCTGCTCGGTGACCCCTTCGCCGACGACAACCCGCACGGCCAGCGGGCGCTGCTGGCCGCCGACGAGCGACGCGAGGCGCCTGCGGCCACCGAGGACCTGCTCGACCGCTTCGGCCTCGCCGCGGAGTTCGTGCCGAGGTCGCTGGGCGGCCGCCTCGCCGGCGTCGAGGAACTCGCGCAGGTGCTGCGGCCGGTGTTCCGGCGGGACGTGGCGCTCGGCTTCGGCGCCGGGATCACCGCCCTGTTCGCCGCGTCGGTGGTGTGGGCCGCCGGCGACGGGCGGCAGCGCCGGGACACCGCGCGGCGACTGCTCGGCGGCGGCCGCATCACCATCCTGCACCGCGAGTTCGCGCACGCCAACGCGATCCTGCGCGGCGAGTACAGCGCGCGCCCCGCGCCGGGCGGCGGTTACGTCGTGGACGGCCGCAAGGAAGTCGTCATCAACGCCGACCGCGCCGACGCCTTCGTCGCCTACGTGCGCACCGCCCCCGGCGACGGCCCGGACAGCCACTCCGCGTTCCTGCTGGAGACCGACCGGCTCCCGGCGCACGCCGTGCACCGGCTGCCGCGTGCCCGCACCCACGGCATGCGCGGCGCCCACTACGCCGGACTGGACCTCGCCCACTGCCCCGTGCCCGCCGACGCCCTGGTCGGGGAGCTCGGTGAGGGCATCTACCTGTCCCTGCGCACCTTCCAGGTCAGCCGGGCCCTGGTGTCCGGCGGCGCCCTGGTCGGCGGGATGGACAGCGCGCTGCGCTACGCCGTGCGGGCCGTCAGCGAGTCCCGCCGCGGTCTGGTGCTGCGCGGACGCCGCGGACGGGTGCTCGCCGGGGTCTTCGCCGACCTGCTCGCCTGCGACAGCCTCGCCGTCACCGGGCTGCGGCTGCTCGACCTGGCCCCCGAGCACGCTCTTGTCCCCTCGGCCGCCGTCAAGTACGCCGTGTCCGCGCTGCTCCACGAGGACCTCGACGAACTCGCCGCGGTGCTCGGCGCCCGCGGCTACGAACGCGGCCCCGCCTACGGCGGCTTCCAGAAACTCGTGCGCGACCTGCCGGTGGCCGGGCTCGGGCACGCCGGCACCGCCGACACCCAGGCCGTGCTCGTCCCCCACCTGCGCACCCTGGCCCACGCCGCCCGGCGTGGCAAGACCGGGCACGAGGCCCCCGCCGCCTTGTTCATCCCCGGCGGCCGGGGCGCCACGCTCGACTTCCGGCGGCTGGACGCCGAGCCCCGCGACCCGCACCGCGGCTGCGACGGGCTGCTCGCCGCGCTGCTCGGCGCCGCCGCCCGGCTCGACGGCAAGCGCGCCCGCGGCCCGAGGTGGGCGGCGCTCGCCGACCTGGCCCGCGCTTTCGCCGCCGAGGTGCACAGCCTCGCCGAGCGGTGCGCCGCGCTCTCCGGGCGCCCGGAGAGCGCGGCGCCCGCCCCGGCCGCGTACGTCCTCGTCGACCGGTACTGCCTGCTGCTCGCCGCCGCCTCCTGCCTCGCCGTCTGCGAGAACGCCACCCCCGGTACCCCGGACGGCGCCCTGCTCGCCGAACCCGACTGGGCGCTGCTGGCCCTGACCCGGTTCGGCCGCCGCCTCGGCCTGGAGGTGCCCGAACCGCCGGACGGCGTCGCGCAGGACCTCGCCGCCGGGCTCGTGGACCGGTACCGGCGCGGGCGGAGCTTCGACCTGTACGGAATGCGGCTCGCGTGACACCCCACCTCGACAGACGTGACACCACACCTCGACAGAAACGATTCGGCTCCGCAGGGGACGGCCCGGGAGCCCCAGGAGAGCGGCGGGCCGGAAGGGCCACGGAAGGAGGCGAACGCCGTGCACCACGGTGAGCCCACGGACGTGCGCGGCGGCGGCCGCGTCACGGACGACATCGACGCCCGCGACACCGCCGGCGTCCTCGCCACCCTGCACCGCCTGAGTGCCCTCGGCGCCGTCGCCACCGCGCGGGGCTCCGCCGTCGCCCCGCCCGTGCACATCCCGCGCCCCGACGGTTCCTGGCTGCGGGTCCGGGAGAACCTCCTGGACCGCGGGGCCACGGTGGCGTACGCGACCTGGACCGAGTGGCTGCCCGCGGTGCTCACCACACCGCGCCTCAGGCCGCTGCTCGGCCGCGACTGGAACCGCTACGACAACACCCACGACCCCGCGGTCCGCTGCCGGTTCGCCGCCTCCCGGCTGCTCATCAAGTACACCGCCGCGGCCGCGCTCGGCATCGGACCCGAGGACATCGACATCGCCTACCGGCTCGGCGGCCGTCCGTACCTGCGCGGACTCGACCAGGTGGAGGTGGGTCTGACGCACACCGGGGAGCTGATGGCCGTGGGCATCAGCCGGATGGGCCGGATGGGCCTGGACGCCGAGCGCGCGGACCGCCGCTTCGACCTCGACCTGATGCGGCGCGGGATGTGCACCCCGGCCGAGGCGACGGAGCTCGACGCGCTGCCCGCGGACCAGCGGGCGGCGTGCCTGCTGCGCCTGTGGACGCTGAAGGAGGCCTACACCAAGGCGCTCGGGCAGGGCATGCGCCTGCCCTTCACCGAGTTCGGCTTCGGCCTCGCCCTCGGCGGCCTGTGCACCCCCGACGGCACCGCGGCCCTCGGCGACGAGTGGGCGTTCGCCACGCACCCGGTGCTCGGCCGCTACCTCGTCAGCGCGGCCTGCCACGACGCCGGGCTCGACCCGGCCGGGGACACCTCGGTCGGCACCATGCTGGACCGGCGGCTGCTCACGGCGATGACACCGCCCGGGCAGGACGCCCCGACGGTGGACATCTGAGCCCGCGCCGGAACCCGGCGGGTGGTGCGGCTTCGTGCGGCCGGGCGGGTGGTGCGGCAGGCGGTGCCGGGCCCGGCGGCGGGGTGCCTGGCCCGGCACCGCGGGCCGGCACCCCGCCGGCTCAGGCCCGGTGCGGAGGCTCTCCCTCGGTGAAGAGCACCCGGAACGACAGCTCGCCCATCCGCCACCCGGCCGGGGTCCTGCGGGCCTCGCCGGAGGCGAGCGTGCCCGCGCGGAACAGCGGCGGCCCGTCACCGCCGGGACGGTGGACGTGCGTGGTCAGCACGTTGGCGCGGAACACGGCCCGGTCGCCCTCGACGGTCACCACCGGCGGCGAGCCCAGGTGCTGGGTCCGGACGAACGCCGCGAGGGAGGCGCGGTGCCACTCGGCGAGCCCGGCGCACCCCGCGTGGCGGCTCATCGGGAAGGTGACGACCGCGTCCTCGGTGAACAGGCTCCGGGCCCAGGCGTCGTCGAGTTCCCCGTCGTCGAGCGCGATCAGGTAACGGCCCAGCAGGTCCCCGACCAGAGCGGCGTCGGCGGCCGGGACCGAGGCGGCGAGATGGTTGGAAGTCACCGCCCGAGCATGGTGCCCGGCGCGCTCGCGGGACCAGGTTCCTGCCGAAGATCTGACATTGCCGACAGAGTTCTGTAATGGATTGCATGAAGCCTGTACCGCATTCTCTTTACCGTCCTCCCGTGGCCCGGCAATACTCGTCAAACACCAGTCGGGAGAGGGCAGATGAATACCTTTGACGCGGACGTGATCGTAGTCGGAGCAGGTCCCACCGGACTCATGCTCGCAGGTGAGTTGAGTCTCAATGGAGTCTCCGCCCTGGTCGTCGACCGGCTTGCCGAGCCCATCAGGGAATCCCGTGCCCTCGGCTTTTCCGCGCGCACGATCGAGGAATTCGCCCAGCGCGGACTCATTTCCCGGCTCGGTGACGTCGACGTCATTCCCTTCGGTCATTTCGGCGGTGTGCCGCTCGACTACCGTGCCCTTCCGGGCGGTTCCTACGGCGCCCGCGGCATCCCCCAGTCGCGGACCGAGGCCATGCTCGCCGGCTGGATCGCCGAGCGCGGCGTCGAGGTGCGCCGCGGCACCGAGGTCACCGGCGTCGAGCAGGACGACGACGGGGTCACCGTCCGCGTCGCCACCGGGGACGGCACCGGCGCGCTGCGCGCCCGCTACGTCGTCGGCTGCGACGGCGCCCGCAGCGTGGTGCGCACCAGCGCCGGCATCGACTTCCCCGGCACCGCGCCCACCGTCGAGCTGCGCTTCGCCGACATCACCGGCGTACAGCTGCGTCCGCGGTTCAGCGGGGAGCCGGTGCCCGGCGGCATGGTCATGGTGCTGCCGCTCGGCCCGGACCGCAGCCGCGTCATCTACTACGACCGTGCCCAGCCGCTGCGCACCGGTCCGGGCCCGATCACCTTCGAGGAGGTCGCCGAGGCCTTCCAGCGCCTGTCCGGCGAGGACATCAGCGGCGCCACGCCGCTGTGGGTCTCCTCCACCACCGACGTCAGCCGGCAGGCCGCCGAGTACCGCAGCGGCCGCGTCTTCGTCGCCGGTGACGCCGCCCACATCCACCTGCCGATCGGCGCCCAGGGCATGAGCGCCGGCATCCAGGACGCCGTCAACCTCGGCTGGAAGCTCGCCCTCGACATCAAGGGCCACGCCCCCGAGGGACTGCTCGACACCTACCACGCCGAGCGCCACCCGGTCGGCGCCCGCATCCTCGCCAACACCCTCGCCCAGCGCACCCTCTACCTCGGCGGTGACGAAGTCGACCCGCTGCGCCAGGTGTTCGCCGAGCTGGTGCGGCACGAGGAGGTGCAGCGCCACCTGGTGGGCATGGTCACCGGGCTCGACATCCGCCACGACGTCGGCGGCGACGGCCACCCGCTGCTCGGCCGCCGCCTGGCGGACCGGCAGGTCACCCGCGACGGCGTCAAGCAGAGCGTCCTCACCCTCCTCGAGTCCGGGCGCGGTCTGCTGCTCGACCTGGCCGGCAGCGCCGAACTGCGCGCCGCGGCCCGGGGGTGGTCCGACCGGGTCGACACCGTCACCGTCCAGGGTCCCGAGGACGAGGACGGCCCGGCCGCCCTCCTGGTCCGCCCCGACGGCTACGTCGCCTGGGTCGGCGGCCCGGACGGCGGCCCCGGCGCCGGGACGAGCGGCATGCCGCTCACCGACGCGCTCGGCCGCTGGTTCGGCCCGGCCCACTGACCGGGGCCCGCCCCCACCGCACGTCACATCCCTCGAGGAAGCGAAGGAACCATGCCGATCATCTCCACCGAGGACAACTACCTGACCGTCCTCAACCTGTTCACGACCGACACCCCCGAGCACCAGGACCAGCTGCTCACCGAGATGGGCAAGATCGTCGACGCGGCGGCCTACGAGGGGTGGATCTCCTCCACCGTGCACGCCGGGCAGGACAGCCCCGGCACCGCCAACCTGATCCAGTGGCGCAGCGGCGAGGACCTCCAGAAGCGGTACTCCGGCGAGGAGTTCAAGCACCGCACGCTGCCCGTCTTCCGGGAGATCACCACGGCGATCCGGCTGCTGCAGAACGAGATCGTCTTCACCCAGACCCACCCCGCCCTCGGCGGCCGCGTCGAGGTCTCGCCGGACCGCGACGACTACACCGCCATCGAGGTCCACCGGGTCGGCGAGGCCGACCAGGCCGATCTGATCAAGCTCCTGGGCGAGGACCGGCACTGGCTGGTGGACGTTCCCGGCTACCGCTCGCACTGCGTCTTCAAGGGCCTGCGCGCCATGTTCGTCGAGGGCGCCTTCGTCGTCGTGTACTCGCAGTGGGACAGCAAGGAGAGCTACGACGCCTTCCGCGGCCTGCCCGACGAGCGCAAGCCGGAGCCCCGCCGCGCCAACGACGAGCGCGTCGCCGAGCTGACGGTCGAGAGCGACGCCAACACCTACCGCGTGGTGCACACCCGCGCCGCGGGCGAGTAACCCCCGCGCCCCCCACCGGGCGGGCACCCGGCAGCCCGCCCGGCCCCCGGCGACCGGGCCGACGGCGCGGATCCGCCCTCCGCGACACACCGCACCCCTGCCAAGGAGCGAGAACCTATGCACAGCACGCTGATCGTGGCCCGCATGGCGCCCGGTTCGAGCGCGGACGTCGCCAGGCTGTTCGCCGAGTTCGACGCCACGGACATGCCGCACCGCATGGGCACCCGGCGGCGCCAGCTGTTCGCCTTCAACGGTCTGTACTTCCACCTGCAGGACTTCGACGAGGACAACGGCGGCGAGCTGATCCAGGGCGCCAAGGACGACCCGCGCTTCGTGAGGATCAGCGACGACCTGAAGCCGTTCATCGACCCCTACGACCCCGCGACCTGGCGTTCCCCGGCCGACGCCATGGCACAGCGCTTCTACCGGTGGGAGGCGTCCGCCTGAGCCGGCGGCGCGCCGCCCCGCCGGCACACCGGGCCGCTGTGCCCGCGACCCACGAAACAGATCAGCTGGGGCCCCGGCCCCGAGACCGAAGGAAGTACCCCATGGCCAGCACCCAGTTCACCCTCGACGACCTCAGGCGGATCCTCCTCGAGGCCGCGGGCGCCGACGAGAACGTCGACCTCGCCGGAGACATCCTGGACACCTCGTTCGAGGTGCTCGGGTACGAGTCCATCGCCCTGCTGGAGACCGGCGGCCGCATCGAGCGCGAGTACGGCATCGTCCTGGACGACGACGACCTCAGCGAAGAGCTCACGCCGCGTGACCTGATCGACGCCGTCAACGCCCAGCTGGCCCCGGCCGGCGCCCGGGCCGCCTGAGGGGAGCACACCCATGTCCGACACCACCGGGAGGGTCGCCCTCGTCACCGGGGCGACCAGCGGCATCGGCCTGGAGGTCGCCCGCCTGCTGGCCCGCCAGGGCCACCGGGTCTTCATCGGCGCACGCGACGCCGACAACGTCGAACGCACCGCCAAGGCACTGCGCGAGGACGGCCTGGACGTCGACGGCCGGCAGCTCGACGTCCGCGACGCCGACTCCGTCAGGGAGTTCGTGCGCGGCGCCGTCGCCGCGTTCGGCACCGTCGACGTGCTCGTCAACAACGCCGGGCGCTCCGGCGGCGGCCCCACCGCGGACATCACCGACGAGCTGTGGGACGACGTCATCGAGACCAACCTCAACAGCGTCTTCCGGATGACCCGCGAGGTGCTGACCACCGGCGGCATGCGGGCCAAGGACCGCGGCCGGATCATCAACATCGCCTCCACCGCGGGCAAGCAGGGCGTCGTCCTGGGCGCCCCCTACTCGGCCTCCAAGCACGGCGTCGTCGGCTTCACCAAGGCGCTCGGCAACGAACTGGCCCCGACCGGCATCACCGTCAACGCCGTCTGCCCCGGCTACGTCGAGACACCGATGGCCCAGCGGGTGCGGCAGGGCTACGCGTCGGCCTACGACACGACCGAGGACGAGATCCTCAAGAAGTTCCAGGCCAAGATCCCGCTCGGCCGCTACGCCACCCCCCAGGAGGTCGCCGGCCTGGTCGGCTACCTGGCCTCCGACACCGCCGCGTCCATCACGTCCCAGGCCCTCAACGTCTGCGGCGGTCTCGGCAACTTCTAGTGCCCCCACGGACGACGTCCGTCCCGCCGGAGCCCCGCTCCCCGCCCTCCGCACCGCCGGTACCACCGAGGAGAAGCCGTCATGACGACTCGTGAGGTCGAGCACGAGATCACCATCAGCGCGCCCGCCGCCGCCGTCTACCGCCTCCTCGCCGAGGTGACCAACTGGCCGCGGATCTTCCCGCCCACCATCTACGTCGACCGGGAGGAGACCGGCACGCACGAGGAGCGCATCCGCATCTGGGCCACCGCCAACGGCGAGCCCAAGACCTGGACCTCGCGCCGCACCCTCGACCCCGGGGCCCTGCGCATCACCTTCCGCCAGGAGGTGCCGGCGCCGCCGGTCGCCGCCATGGGCGGAACCTGGATCGTCGAGCCCCTGGACGAGGGCGCCTCCCGCGTCCGGCTCCTGCACGACTACCGGGCCGTCGACGACGACCCGCACGACCTGCTGTGGATCGAGCGGGCCGTGGACCGCAACAGCACCAGCGAACTCGCCGCGCTGAAGGAGAACGTCGAGCGGGCCCACGCCGCCGAGACGCGGGAGCTGACCTTCTCCTTCACCGACACCGTGCGGATCGAGGGCTCGGCCAAGGACGCCTTCGCCTTCGTCAACGAGGCGGGGCTGTGGCCCGAGCGGCTTCCGCACGTGGCCCGCGTCCGCTTCACCGAGGACACCCCCGGCCTGCAGGAGCTGGAGATGGACACCCGCGCCAAGGACGGCTCGACGCACACCACCAAGTCCTACCGGGTCGTCCTCGGCCACCACCGCATCGCCTACAAGCAGGTCACCCTGCCGGCGCTGATGACCCTGCACACCGGGGTGTGGACCTTCGAGGAGACCGAGGACTCGGGCGCGACGGCCAGCTCCCAGCACACCGTCACCCTCAACACCGCGAACATCGCCAGGATCCTCGGCCCCGAGGCCACCGTCGCCGACGCCCGCGCCTACGTGCAGGGCGCGCTGAGCACCAACAGCCTCGCCACCCTCGGCCACGCCAAGGAGTACGCGGAGCGGAACCGCTGACATGGCCGCCGCCCCGCACCCGGACGACCGGACGCCGCGCACCGGGCCCGCGGAGACGATCGACACCCAGGTGATCGTCGTCGGCGCGGGCCCCGTCGGCCTGCTCCTCGCCGGTGAACTGGCCCTGCGCGGCATCCGGGTGACGCTCGTCGAGCGGCGCCACGGCCCGACCACGGAGTCCCGCGCCTCCACGCTGCACGCCCGCACCATGGAGCTGCTCGACAGCCGCGGCCTGCTCGCGGACCTCGGCAACCCGCCGTGCGAGCCGCGCGGCCACTTCGGCGGCATCCCCCTCGACCTGACACTGCCCGGCCCCTACCCCGGCCAGTGGAAGGTCCCGCAGACCAGGACCGAGTCCGTCCTGGAGGAGTGGGCCCTCGGCCTGGGCGCCGACCTCAGGTGCGGGCACACCCTGCACGCCGTGGACGACCGCGGCTCCCACGTCGAGGCCGCCGCCACCGGCCGCCACGGCGGCCGCGTCACGCTGCGCGCCGACTACCTCGTCGCCTGCGACGGCCAGGACTCCACCGTGCGCGCCCTGACGGGTGCCGGCTTCCCCGGCACCCCGGCCGCCCGGGAACTGCTGCGCGCCGACGTCGAAGGCCTCGACATCCCCGGCCGGCGCTTCGAGCGGCTCCCCGGCGGATTCGCCGTCGCCGCCCGCAACCCGGCGGGCGTCACCCGGGTGATGGTCCACGAGTTCGGCGCCGCGGTCCGCGAACGCGCCGGCGAACCGCACTACGACGAGGTCGCCGCCGCGTGGAAGCGGGTGACCGGCGAGGACATCACCGGCGGCACGCCGCTGTGGGTCAACCGCTTCGACGACGAGAACCGGTGCCTGACCCGCTACCGGCACGGCCGGGTGCTGTTCGCCGGAGACGCCGCCCACCGCCAGATGCCCATCGGAGGCCAGGCCCTCAACCTCGGCCTCCAGGACGCCTACAACCTCGGCTGGAAGCTCGCCGCCGCCGTCGACGGCACCGCCCCCGCAGGCCTCCTGGACAGCTACGACACCGAACGCGCCGCGGTGGGCGCGGCCGTCCTCGGCAACATCCGCGCCCAGGCGCTGCTGCTCCTGGGCGGCCCCGAGGTCGAGCCGCTGCGCACGGTCCTGGCCGAACTCGTCACGCACGAGGACGCCCGCGCCCGCCTCGCCGGAATGATCAGCGGCCTCGACGTCCGGTACGACGTCGGCGGTCCCGAGCACCCGCTGCGCGGGGCCCGCCTGCCGCACGTCGGCCTGCGCACCGGCGCGATCGTCTGCACCGCGGCCGACCTGCTGCGCTCCGGACGCGGGCTGCTCCTGGGACTGGGCGGCCCCCCGCCGCGCGTCGACGCCGCCCCCGCCGACCGCATCGACACGGTCACCGCCGAGGCGGTGACCGGCTCGCCGCTCGACGCCGCGTCCGCCGTCCTGGTCCGGCCCGACGGCCACGTCGCCTGGGCGGGCGGACCGGACGGAGACGGCCTCGCCGAGGCCGTCGGACGCTGGTTCGGGTCCCCCTGACACGCCGCTCCCGGCCCGCGCGGCCCGCTCCGGCTTCGCCACCCCCCCGCCCCCACCGAGCACGGACCACCGATGACTGAGAGGGATCCCACGACATGCAGGACACCACGATGGACGCCGACGTCATCGTCGTAGGCGCAGGTCCGACCGGACTGATGCTCGCGGGCGAACTCCGCCTGGGCGGGGCCGAGGTGATCGTGCTCGACAAGCTGGCCGAGCCCACCGGCCAGTCCCGCGGTCTCGGCTTCACCGCCCGCGCCATGGAGGTGTTCGACCAGCGCGGGATCCTCCCCCGCTTCGGGCAGGGCGAGAGCCTGGAGGTCAGCCCCGTCGGCCACTTCGGCGGCGTCCAGTTCGACTTCACCGCCCTGGAGGGCGCCCACTTCGGCGCCCGCGGCATCCCGCAGAGCCAGACCGAGGCGGTCCTCGCCGGGTGGGCCGCCGACCTCGGCGCCGAGATCCGCCGCGGACACGAGGTCCTCGCCCTCGCCGACGGCTTCCTCCACGACGACCACGCCGAGATCACCGTCGGCACCCCGGACGGCGTACGGCGCATGCGCGCCCGCTACCTGGTCGGCTGCGACGGCGGCAAGAGCACGGTGCGCAAGCTCGCCGGGATCGGCTTCCCCGGCACCGAGGCGACCCGCGCCATGTTCCTCGCCGACATCACCGGCCTCGACCTCAAGCCCCGCTACCTCGGCGAGACCCTGCCCAACGGCATGGTGATGGCCGCCCCCCTCAAGGAGGGCGTGCACCGCATCATCGTCTGCCCGCACGGCGCCGCCGCCCGCAGCGCCGACGACACCGTCACCTTCGAGGAGGTCGCCAAGGCGTGGGAGCACATCACCGGCGAGGACATCAGCGGCGGCGGCGCCGAGTGGGTCAGCTTCTTCAGCGACGCCACCCGCCAGGCCGCCGAGTACCGGCGCGGCCGGGTGCTGCTCGCCGGTGACGCCGCCCACATCCACCTGCCCGCCGGCGGCCAGGGCCTGAGCACCGGCGTGCAGGACGCCGCCAACCTCGGCTGGAAGCTCGCCGCCGTCGTCACCGGCCGCGCCGGCGACGCCCTCCTCGACACCTACCACGCCGAGCGCCACCCGGTGGGCCGCCGCCTGCTGATGAACACCCGCGCCCAGGGCATGGTCTTCCTCGGCGGCGACCGGGCCGAACCGCTGCGCAGGATCATCACCGAACTCACCGGCCACGACACGGTCCGCCGCCACCTGGCGGGCGTCGTCTCCCACCTCGACATCCGCTACGACCTCGGCGAGGAGGGCGCCGCGGACGACGGCGACGCCGCCCACCCGCTGCTCGGACGCCGCCTGCCCAGGATCCCGTTGACCGGACCCGACGGGGGGACCGACACCTTCCGGCTGCTGCACGCCGGCCGCGGTGTGCTGCTCGACCTCGGCGACGACGCCCGCGTGCGCGAGGCCGCGGCGGCCTGGTCCGGCCGCGTCGACGTCGTCACGGCCACCGCCTCCCCGTCCGACCGCGGCGCGGTCCTCGCGGGCGCCGAGGCGGTGCTGGTCCGCCCCGACGGCCACGTCGCCTGGACCGGATCCGGTGGCACCGGCGGCCTCGGCACCGCCCTCGCCCGCTGGTTCGGCGCACCCGCCGGGGACTGACGGCGAGGAGGGCGGGGAAGCCGTTCACCGTGGCGTGGATCTCCGCCGCGCAGACGTCGGGAGCCCCGCGCTTGCTGCGGCCGGCCTCCCGGTTGTCGTGGGCGAGTTGCAGGATGCGGCGCCGGAGCGGGGAGAGTCCGCGTCCCCATGAGTTCCTCCTGATCGGTTGTGCGGACCGTAGGCGGCCTTTCACGGAAAGTTGCGGATGAGGGGGCCCGTCGGGCGGGGAGGTCGTCCGCGTACGGGCCGCACAGCGCCTTTAGGGGGCATCTGGGCGGCCCGCACCGGTCCGGGCGGGCCCGCACTGGTGTCAGAACGGGGCTGCGGCGGTCTGGCCTGGCGCGTCCCTCCGCGTCGCGCCAGGCCAGGTACTCCGCGCCGGGAGGACCGACCCGCAGGCCCTCCTCCTCGCCGCCCGGACCACCGGGCGGCCGCTACCGGACGCTCGCCTCCACCACCGAGATCGCCCCCGCGGTCTCCACCACCCGCTCCAGCCGGAAGCCCGCCTCGGCCAGCAGGTCGGCGTACTGCCCGGCCGTGCGCTCCCTGCCGCCCACGAGCAGCATCAGCCACAGGTCGACCAGCTTCGAGGCGTGCGCGGCGTTCGGCTTGGACGGCACGACCATCTCCATCAGCAGCAGCCGCCCGCCCGGCCGCATCGCGGCCCGGACGTTGCGCAGGATCTGCAGGGCCTGCTCCTCGGGCCAGTCGTGCACGATGTGCTTGAGGACGTAGGCGTCCCCGCCCTCGGGCACCGGCCCGAACAGGTCGGCGGCCACCACCTCGCACCGGTCGGCGACCTGCTGCTCGGCCAGGTACTCCGCCGCACCGTTGTCGTCCACCCGCGGGTCGGCGAGGATCCCCCGCACGCCCGGCGACTTCCGCAGGATGCCCGCGAGCAGTTCGCCGCGCCCGGCGCAGAAGTCCACGACCGTGCCGAACCGGGAGAAGTCGTACGCGGCCAGGACCGGCTCGGTCTCGGTGGCGGACATGGCGCCCATGCCCTTCATGAACACCTCGCCGTACTCCGGCTTGGCCTCGAGGAACTCGAAGGCCGTCATGCCGCGCAGCTTCGGCAGGCTCGGCTCCCCGGAGCGCACCGCGTCGACGAAGTGCGACCAGTCCTCCCAGTGGATCGGGTGCCCCATGAGCACCGCGATGCCGCGCATCGACATCGGCGCGTCCTCCAGCAGCGCCTCCGCCATCGGGGTCAGTTCGAAGCCGCCGTCCTTGCGCTCGGCGAAGACGCCGTTCGAGGCGAGCAGCCGCAGCAGCCGGTGCAGTGTCTCCGGGTGGGCGCCGACCCGCTCGGCGAGCCGCGCGACGGGCAGCGGGCCGTCGCGGAGCGCCTCGGCCACGCGCAGTTCCGCGGCGGCGTAGATCGCCTGGCTGAGCATGGCGCCCTGCACCATCTCGAGCAGCGAGAACGGTGCGGGGGCCAGCTTGCGCACCAGCCTCTGCAGACCGGTACGCACGCCTTCGACGGCTCGGACGACACGGGCGGGCGGCAGCGGCATGGGTTCCTCCGTGGTGGGCGGCGGGCGGCCGGGTGGTCCGCCCGCGGCGGACAGGTCGGCGCGCCCGCGGCCGGCGACCGCCGGGCGCGCCCCGGACACCGAGGGTCCGGTGGCGCGGACGGGCCGCGCTCGCGGACGGCTGGAGCCACGCCCGTGCCGAGCGGGACGGGGCTGTCGGCGGGAAGGGGACGGCCGCGGGCGGCGTCCGCCGGGGCCCGCGGGGCTCCAGTTGGTCCCCACCCGCGCTCCGGGGGCAGTCGAGACAGCCCGGTGACGATGGGCACCGTCCGTCTCGGCCGTGGCCGAGAAGAGTCCCGGAGGGGGCCCGATCCCGTGAAGAAGCTTGCCTCGTCTGCCGCGCTGTCGGAGCGCGCCGATCGCATCGCCCGACGCTCGCGCGCCGACAACTGGAAGAAGCCGCCGCGGCGCATCGAACCGTCCGAGTGCATCACCTGCGACAGCTGCCTGCGCGGCTGCCCCGCGGAGTTCGGCGCGGTCTTCGACCGCGGCCTGGACGTGGTCATCGTCCCCGAGCTCTGCTCGGGCTGTCCCGCCTGCGTCCTGGAGTGCCCGGTCGACTGCATCTACGTCGACGAGGACTGGACCCCCACCGACGACGCGATGTGGAACCACATCGAGCTCACCGCCGAGAGTGCCGCATGAAGGATCCCGCAGGACGCCAGGAGTCCCGCCGCGCCGCACACGCGAGGAAGCGGATCAGCCGCCGTCCCAGCCGGCTCGGCCTCCCCGCCGGGAGCACGCTCGCACCGGACCGCGTCCGCGAACCGGACGCCGGGTTCCCCGGACTGCTCCAGCGCGTCTGGCGGCGCGCGGCCGAGGCCGGGGACCTGCGGTCGGGTCTCGACGTGCTGCTCACCCTCGACGGGCACGTCCCCGGAGACATCCAGCTGCGGGCCCTGAACTCCGCCGAGCAGGCCGCCCTCATCGCGCTGTGCGGACTCGACTGGCGCGATGAGGGCGGCGGCGCCGAGGTGTCCGCCGACGCGGCCGGGACCCGGGCGGCAACGACCGCGGAACCCGGCGCCGAACCCGGTGAACCCGCCGAACCCGGTGAACCCGCCGAACCCGGTGAACCCGGTGGGCCCTCCGAACCGCCCGCCTTCCGCGGCGAGATCGGCCTCACCACCAGCGGCCGCATCGCCGTGCGCACCCCCGGTGCCCGCCCCCTCGACCCCCGCGACCTGGTCGGCGGTGTCCGCCGCGTGCCGTGGAGCCGCGCCGTCCTCGCCGTCTACCGGCGTGAACTGGACCGCGCCCGCGAGCGGCGCGCCGCCTCCGCCGCCGACTGCCGCGCCTGGCTCGCCGGGCAGGGCCCCGAGGGCCGCGACGCGCTGGTCGCCCAGGCCAGGGAGGCGGCCCTGCGCACCGCCCCGTTCGTCCTCTACCAGGAGGACACGCAGTACACGAACTTCCGCGGCCGCAACACCCTGACCGGCAAGACCCTGTGGCCCGGTCACCCCGACTGCGCCCTCAGCGCCCTGCACGGCCTGCCGCTCGACCTCTGGTCGGACCAGGACACCCAGCTGGTCGTCTGCCTCACGCTGCTCATCCGCTCGGCCGGCTTCGGCCGGGTCGAGGAGGCCAACGGCACCCAGCTGACCGTCGACCACGTCGCGCACACGCTGGAGCGGGTGCGCCGCGCCTACAACGCCGTACCCGTGCCCGGGTCCGAGCCGGTGCCCGCCGCCGCCTCCCACCGCGTCGCCGACCTCGACCGGCTCGCCGTCGCACTGCGCGAACGCCGGCGGTCGGTGGGCCGCGGCGCCCAGTTGTACCGCGAGATCCACGGCGCGCTGATGCACAAGGTGGAGCGCGTGGCCGCCGCTCCCGGCCCCGCCGCCCGGGCCCGCCAGGACGCCGTCGCCGAGCACCTGCGCGCGCGGCTGCCGCTGACCGGCGGCACGCTCGCCGACCTCGGCCGGGACCTGGCCGCCGCGCCCGGCTGGCTCGCCCGGCCGCACGGCGCCTTCGGCACCGGCCTGGAGTCCCTGGTGTACGAGAGCGTGGCCGCGACCGTCACGGCCTTCGACGCCGACTTCGCGATGAGCCGCGGCATGCGCTCCCTGCCCGGCCTGGTACGCGCGCTGCGCGGCGAGAACTGGGCGGAGATCTGCGACTGGGACATCACCCACTTCTTCTGCTGTGTGGTGCCGCGCCCGCAGGCCGCCGCCCACTTCGGCGGCTCCGAGGCCGCGCTCGCCGACGCCGCCTGGGCGATGTCCTCGCGGATGCAGTACAACTCCTGGCACTTCGTGGCCGGCAACCTGCCGCGGGTGCCCGAGGTGGCGGCCCGCGACCACTTCGTGCCGCCCGTCATCCCGGACCTCGCGTTCTTCTCGGACCAGCACCACCACGGGCACGTCAACAACAACGTGCGGTTCTCCCTCCGCTCCCCGCAGGCCGTCGAGGTCGACGGACGCCGGTTCGACGGCTTCATGGACCTCAGGCTGCTGCGCTGCGCCGGTGACCCGTTCGGCGAGCAGGACCTGCTCGCCGCGCACCAGGTGTCGGCCTTCGTCGCCCGCGCCACCTCGCTCGCCGCCGGGCTGGTCGCCGCCGGGTCCGAGCTGGAGGTCACCGCGTTCGACTCCGGCTGGCACTGGACGGCCGTCACGGGCCGGCAGCCCACGGGCCGGCAGCCCACGGGCCCGGACTCCCTGGCCGGCCAGATCCGCCGAGCGTCCTGAAGGGGAGAACGATGACCGCCCGCGGCGTCAGCCACACCAGGGAACTCCTGCGGCGGGGCGAACTGTCCGCCGTCGAGCACACGACCGCCGTCCTGACCGCCGCCCGCGAGCGGGACACGCTCGACGCGTACGTCGCCGTCGCGGGCGAGGAGGCGCTGCGCGCGGCGGAGCGCGCCGACGCGCGGATCCGCGAACTCGGCGCCGACGCCTGGCGGACCCTGCCGCTGCTCGGCGTCACCGTCTCCGTGAAGGACCTGCTGCAGACCCGCGACCTGCCCACCGTCCGCGGCTCGCTGCTGCCCAACCACCGCCCCCGCGAGGACGCCCCGGCCGTGGCCCGGCTGCGCGCCGCCGGCGCCGTCGTCGTCGGCAAGACCGCCACCTCCGAGTACGGCTGGAGCGCCTCCACGCTCAGCCGCGTCGCCCCGCCCACCCGCAACCCCCACGACCCGCGCCTGACCGCGGGCGGCTCGAGCGGCGGCGCCGCCGCCGCGGTGGCCGCGGGCCTGTGCGACGGCGCCCTGGGCACCGACGGCGCCGGATCGATCCGGATCCCGGCGGCGTTCTGCGGCGTCGTCGGCTACAAGCCCACCCTGGGCCGCATCCCGTACGTCCCCAACAGCGCCGACCGGCTCGCCCACCAGGGCCCCCTCGCCCGCACCGTCGCCGACGCGGCGCTGCTCGGGCAGGTCATGGCGGGCCCGCACCCGGCCGACCCCGACTCCGGCCTCGGCTCCCTCGACGCGCCGCGCGCCGACCGGGTGCTCAGGATCGGCTGGATCGAGTACGACGGCACCGCCGACGAGGTCCGCCGGGTCGCCGGACAGGCCCGCCTGGCCCTGCTGGGCCAGGGCCACCTGGTCGAGGACGTCGAGGTGCGCTGCGACCGCCTGTACCCCGCGCTCGTCGACCTCCTCGCCGCCTCCGAGGCGGCCGGGGCCCGCCCCGAGGACGACGAGTGGGCCGACCCCGGCCGCCTCGAGGTGATCCGCTACGGGCGCACCCTCGGCGGCGCCGACGTGATCCGCGCCGAGGAGGTCCGCCAGGGCCTGCGCGCCACCCTGCGCACCGTCATGGACCACTACGACGTCCTCGCCATGGCCACCGTGCCCGTCGAGCCGTTCGCCGCCGACGCCGTCGGCCCGCCCTGGGCGGCCGACCCGCGGGACCTGCGGTGGCTGGCCTGGGCTCCCGCCTCGTACCCCTTCAACATGACCGGCCAGCCGGCCCTGTCGCTGCCCGCCGGACTCACCCGCTCCGGCCTGCCCGTGGGCCTGCAACTGGTCGGCCCCGTCGGCGGGGACGACCTGGTCCTCTCGCTCGCCGGGCGCCTGGAGTCGGACCTCGGCACACCGGTGCCGCCCACCGCGCGGGCCCTGGAGCCCGCGGCCGCCCGGTGACCCACGCCCCACCCCACCCCCGTGGAAAGGACGTTCCCGTGTACGTCAGGTCATGGTCCTCGCCCGCCGCGGAGGGCAGTGTCGGGCGGCCCTCCTTCGTGGCCGATCACGGGCTGTGGGACGAAGCCCGCACCGCAGCCGCCGAGCGGATCGAGGCGAGCCTCGCCGACTTCGACCTCGTCCGCCTCGTCTTCGGCGACCCGCACGGACTGGCCCGCTCCAAGACCCTCACCGCCGAGGCGTTCCGCGCCGTGCTGCGCAACGGCATGAACTTCAGCCCCGGCCCGTTCGTCTTCGACACCGGGCACGCCGTCGCCGTCGACTTCCTCGGCGACCACGGCATCGGCGTCGACGAGATCGCCGGCGCCGGGAACTTCATCCTCGTCCCCGACCCGCTCACCTTCCAGGCGCTGCCCGGCGGCGACGCCCGCACCGCCTGGGTGATCGGCGACGAGTACCTGCGCGACGGCAGCCCGCACCCGCTGTCCTCACGGGCCGTGCTGCGCCGCGTCGTCGACCGGTACACCGAGCACGGCCTCGCCCCCGTCCTCGGCCTGGAGGTCGAGTGGTACCTCACCCGGCGCCTCGACGACGAGCCCGGCAACACCGGCAACGGCTTCGGCCTCCAGGGCCGGGCGCCGCGCGTGGCGGCCCTGAACGCCGGCTACCAGTTCAACCTCGACGCCCACTACGACACCGTCGCCCCCCTGACCGACCCGCTCGCCCTGCACCTGCTCGCCCTCGGCCTGCCCCTGCGGTCGATGGAGCACGAGTCCGGCCCCGGGCAGGTCGAGACGACGTTCAGCCCGATGTCCGCGCTGGACACCGCCGACGCGATGCTGCTCTTCCGCACGGTCGCCAAGAGCTGGTGCGCCCGCCGCGGCCACCACGCCTCCTTCATGTCGCAGCCGCTCCTCGACGCCGCCGACCCCAGCGGCTGGCACCTCAACCAGTCGGTCACGGACCTCGCCTCGGGCGGCAACCTGTTCGGCACCGAGGGCCCCTCCGGCGGACTGTCCCCGCAGGGCAAGGCGTACGCCGAGGGACTGCTGTCCTGGGCGCGCGAGCTGTTCCCGCTCTCGGTGCCCACCGTCAACGGCTACCGGCGGCTCGCCGCCGAGCACGCCCTCGCGCCCACCCGGCTCGGCTGGAGCCAGGAGGACCGCAGCGCGATGCTCCGCGTCGTCGGCCACGGCGCCGGGGCGCACATCGAGAACCGGATCGGCGAGCCGTGCGCCAACCCGTACCTGAACATCGCCGCGCAGCTGTTCGCGGGACTGGAGGGCCTGACCGCCGGGGCGGCGCCCGCGGACGCGGCAGCCGCCGCGTCCGCGGGCGCCGAAGCCGCCGGCCTGGTGCCGCAGCAGCTGCGCGAGGCCCTCGACGCCTTCCGCGCCGGCCGCGCCGCCCGGCTGCTCGGCGAGCCGCTCGCCGCCTGCCTCGTCAAGCTCAAGGAGAGCGAGCTGCGCCGCTACGAGGCCTGGTGCGTGCAGGCGGCGCCCGCCCCCGGGCAGGTCACCGAGTGGGAGCAGCGCGAGTACTTCGGTGCCTACTGACCTGCGTCGAGCCCCTCTCCCCTGCCGCTCCTCTCCCGACGGAGGCCTCGCATGATTCCCCGTTACACGCTGCCCGAGATGGCCGGCCTCTTCTCCGACCGGTTCCGCTACGCCACCTGGGTGCGGGTGGAGATCCTCGCCTCCGAGGCGCAGGCCGCCCTCGGCCGCGTACCGCACGAGGTGGTCGAGGACATGCGCCGCGCCCGCGTCCCGGACCCGGAGCGGGTCGCCGAGATCGAGCGGGAGCGCGACCACGAGGTGCTCTCCTTCCTCGCCGCCTACTGCGAGGACCTCCCCGACTCCTCCGCGCGCTGGGTGCACCTCGGCATGACCAGCTACGACCTCGTCGACACCGCGCTCGGCCACACCCTGGCCCGCGCCACGGACCTGCTCACCGGCGCCGCCCGGCGGCTGCGCCGGGTGCTGACCGAACGGGCCCTGGAGCACTGGGACACCGTGATGGTGGGCCGCACCCACGGCATGCACGCCGAGCCCACCAGCTTCGGGCACAAACTCGCCGGACACGCCTTCGCCGTGGACCGCTCGCTGCGCCGGCTCGCCGCCGCACGCGAGGCCGTCGCCGTCGGCACCGTCTCCGGCTCCGTCGGCACCTACGCGCTGATCGACCCGCGCGTCGAGGAGCACGTCTGCGCCGCCCTCGGCCTCGCCGTCGAGCCCGCGCCCAGCCAGGTCGTCGCCCGCGACCGGCACGCCCAGCTCCTGCAGGCCGTGGCCACCCTGGGCGCCTGCGTGGAACAGATCGCCCTGGAGCTGCGGCTGCTGCAGCGCACGGAGGTCCGCGAGGTCGAGGAGGCGCGCACCAGCGCCTACCAGGGCTCCAGCGCCATGCCGCACAAGCGCAACCCCACCACCAGCGAACGCCTGTGCGGACTGGCCCGCCTGCTGCGCGGCTACGCCGACACCGCACTGGAGAACGTGGCGCTCTGGCACGAACGCGACCTCGCCCACCAGTCCGTGGAGCGGGTGATCCTGCCGGACAGCCTCTGCGTCGGCCACTTCCAGGTGACCAAGGCCGCCGACCTGGTGGCCTCGCTCACCGTCGACGCCGACCGGATGCGGGCGCACATCGACCAGACCGACGGCCTCGTCTACAGTTCCTCGGTCCTCGCCGAACTCCTCGGCGACGGCATGGAACGCGAACGCGCCTACCGCAGCGTGCAGGCCGCGGCCGACCACACCCTGGCGACGGGCGAGCACTTCGGCGCGTCCCTGGCCAAGCAGGGCATCGACCTGGCCGGACTCGGCCCCGAGCGCTTCCTCGCCCACCACGATGTGATCCGCACCCGATTGGAGAAGCTGCATGAGCTGGAAGATTGACCGCGTCGACGGCGCCGCGCTCGACCTGGACGAGGTCCTCGGCGTCTACCGGGCCTCGGGCCTCGGCGAGCGGCGCCCGGTCGGGGACCGGGAGCGGTTCGCGGCCATGGTCGAGCACGCCAACCTCGTGCTGGTCGCCCGCGACGACGAGGGCACCCTCCTCGGCATCGTGCGCGCCGTCTCCGACTTCTCCTACGTCACCTACGTCTCGGACATCGCCGTCGTACGGGACCGCCAGCGCTCCGGCATCGGCCGCGCCCTGATCGACGCCACGCGCGGCGAGGCCCCGGACGCCAAGCTGGTGCTGCTGTCCGCGCCCGCGGCGGTCGACTACTACCCGCACATCGGATTCACCCGTCACGAATCGGCCTGGGTGCTCAACCCGTAACACCCCCGAGACCCGTGGAACCCGCCCCTCACGGGGGCAGCCGGGGCTGTACCGGGGCTCGACCGCGCTTGCCTAGATTCAGGGCCAGGGCGGGACCCGGACCCGCGCACAGCACCGCACCCCCGGGGGAGGCATCACCGTGACATCGGCACAGGCGCTGCTCGACACCCGCCCGCCCGCCGGCCCCGCCCCGGCCGTCCCCCGGCCCGCGGGGGACCACGAGCCGGCGGCCACCGGCCACGGCGCCGCCGTCTCGATGCCCTCCGGCCGCCGCGTCCTCGTCGTCGACGCCGACACCGCCTGCGCCGAATCGCTGGTCACCCAGTTGCGCCGGCACGGTCACGAGGCCTTCGGCGTCCGGCGCGGCGAGGCCGCGCTGCGCGCCCACGAGGACGCCGATCTCGTCCTCCTGGACCTCGAACTGCCCGACCTGGACGGTCTGGAGGTCTGCCGCGCCGTCCGCGCCGTCAGCCGGGTGCCCGTCATCATCGTCACCGCCCGCGCCTCCGAACTGGACTGCGTCCTCGGCCTGCAGGCGGGCGCCGACGACTACGTCGCCAAGCCGTACGGCCTGCGCGAGCTGATGGCCCGCATCGAGGCCGTGATGCGGCGTGCCGAGTGGCAGCCGGCCGCGGCCCGCGAGATCCGGCACGGCCGTCTGCACATCGACGTGGGTTCCCGCGAGGTCCTGGTCGGCGGCGAGGAAGTCGCCCTGACCCGCAAGGAGTTCGACCTCCTGTGCCTGCTGGCCTCGCATCCGGACACCGTCATCCCGCGCAAGCAGCTCCTCCAGCAGGTCTGGGGCGACTCCTGGTCCCGCCGCACGGTCGACACCCACGTCAGCAGCCTGCGCGGCAAGCTGGGCGACAGCGGCTGGATCGTGACGGTGCGCGGCGTCGGCTTCATGCTCGGGAACCCCTGAGCGACTGTTCGTGAACACCTGAGCGACATCTCGTCGATCCCCGCCTCGGGCCGGACGAGCGCTGCGGCCTGCGCTCTCCGGCCCGCACCGCGTCCTGTGCCGCGACCTGCGCTCCGACCTGCGCTCCGACCTGCACCGCGTCCTGTGCCGCTGCCCGTGCTGCGGCAGCGGGGCGGCGGCCGGCTGCCCGGACGGCTCGCGGTCCGGCCCGTCCGCTTCCGCCCCCCGGACCTCGGCCAGGAGCCGGCCACGGGCCCGGCGCGCGGGCGGCGGCCATGGCTTGATCCACCACCACACCGCGAACGGCGTCGCCCGCCGCACCCCGCACCCCCCGGAAACTCGAGCGGACCGCGAGTGGATCTCAAGCCGGTCTCATGCGTTCCGGTCGACTCTGGGTGAGGCGTGATCACCAGAACGCGCCGTTCCACTTCCGCTTTCCGCACTCCATGAGGAGACGAACATGCAGATCCGCTCGCGTCTGACCAAGGCCGGCATGCTGGGCTCCGCCGTCGTGGCCGCCATCGCCATCTCCACCGCTCCGGCCTCCGCGGCCGCCGCCGTCACCGCCTCGCCCAGCAGCGGCCTGGCCGACGGACAGACCGTGACCGTCACCGGCACCGGGTTCCCGGCGGGTGCCGAGGTCGCCGTGTCGCAGTGCCGGGAGAACACCACCTGCACCGACACGCTGACCAGGGCCACCGTCGGCGCCAACGGCACCTTCACCGCGCCCTACACCGTGCGCAAGCAGTTCGCGGCCACCGACTGGAGCACCGGCACCGGTACGTCCGTGACCGTCGACTGCGCCGTGGCGCAGTGCCAGCTGGTCGCCTACCTGGAAGCCACCGGCCCGGTCGGCACGAAGATCTCCTTCGGCTGAGGCGCGCCCGGTCCCCTCGGACAGCAGCCCACCGCGCGGTGCCCGCGACCGGCTCCGCCCGGTGGGCGCGTTCGTGTTCCGGCCGTCCCCGGGGTGAGACGTCCTCAGGCCGGGGCGAGACGTCCTCAGGCCGGGGCGGACGTCACCGGCACGGCCTCCCAGGCGAAGCCGTCCGGGTCGGTGAAGGCCCCGGCGGTGCTGCCGAGCACGACGCGGTGCGAGCCGCTGCCCTCCTCGGGCACCCCGACGTCCTTGGCCAGGCCCCGGCGCTTGTACAGCGCCAGCTTGACGGGGGCGGCGTCGTCGGAGGCGAACTCGACGTACTTGCCGCCGAAGCTCTTCGCGACGGACAGGCCCTGCCCGACGTAGAACTGCTTGCTCGCCTTGACGTCCTCGACGCCCAGCAGGAGCACGAGTTCGTCGACCTTCCGGTTGGCGGGGCCGGTGTTCTTCTTCGACGAGGTCGCCATCTTCCAGATCGTGCCGTCCGGGGCCTGCACGACGCCGCCGTAGCCCCACAGGGACTTCGCGGCCGGCTTCAGCGTGGTGGCACCGGCCTCGAGGGCGGATGCGATGAAGCTGTCGACGTCGGCCGGCTGGGAGACGGTGATCGACATCGTGAACCCGCGGAATCCGGTCGTCGGCGCCTCGGAGGCGCGCAGACCTAACCGCGGGCCCAGTCCGAAGGCGGCGGAGTAGAAGCGTTCGGCGGCCGCGAGGTCGGCCACCTCCAGGGTGACGGATGTGAGGGAGATCATGGCGGTCACTCTAGTCCCGGGTATTCGGGGGAGTCGGGCGATCCGACGCCCCGGCGGCACGAGGACGCCGCCGGCCGGCCGGCGGGAACGCGCCGGGGCGCCGGTGCGCCCGGCCGCCGCGATCGTGCCGGGAGCGGCGAACCCGCCGGGGACCGGGCAGCTCCGGCCGCATCACGCCGGCCGCGGGCCCGCCCCCGGCGCCTCTCGATCCCCGGCTTCCTCCCGGCGGGGGCCTGTAGCGGTTCCCGAGCGGGACTCGAGCGGATCACGATGCCCGCGAGCCACCCTGTTGAGTGGACCGACACGTGGTGAGGCGAGCGAGGTGAGCCGTGGACGCAGCAGTGGAGAGGGCGGTCGTGTACATGCGTGAGCGGTTCGGCGATCCGCTGACCGTCACGGACATCGCCCGGAACGCTCTGCTCAGCCGTTTCTATTTCTCGCGCGTATTCAAGGAGGAGACCGGGGTGAGCCCCGGGAGATTCCTCGCCGCGGTCCGTATTCACGAGGCGAAGAAACTGATCGACCGCACCTCGATGACCATTGCGGAAATCTCCGCCGCGGTCGGATACACCAGCCTGGGCTCGTTCACCCATTCCTTCACGGCCGGGGTCGGCCTGTCTCCCGGCCGGTTCCGCCGGCTGTGCCGTGACGGGGGGGAGGTGCCGCCGGGACCGGAGCCGGGCCCGTACCCGCGCCACGGCTCGGTCGCGGGCACGGTCAGGCTGCCCCAGGGCCACGGGAACGCGCGCGTGTTCCTGGGGGCCTTCGCCACGCCCGTCGTTCAGTACCCGCCGCTCGCCTCGGCCGTCGTCGACGTACCGGGCGACCGCCCGTCCTGCTACTCCCTGCGGAACGTCCCCGAGGGGCGCTGGCACCTGCTCGCGGTGGCGGTGGCCGCCGGCACCGGTCACGATCCGCAGGCCGTGCGGACCGCGCTCGTCGGGGGCGGCGGCACCACGACCGTGACCGTCACCGCCGACGCCGTCACCAGCGCGGCGGTGCGGCTGCGTCCGCCCCGCCGGGTCGATCCGCCGGTGCTGCTCGCGCTGCCCGCTCTCGAACCGCCGGCGACCGTCGTGCCGCACCCCGGATGCGCCGCCGTCACCCCGGATCCGGCCGGCCCGGGACGGGGCCGGGCCGCCGCGGGCCGGCTGCGGGTGGTGCCCGCCGCGCCGGTGCCGTCAGGGACCTGAGGGCGACAGCTTGCGGCACAGCTCCTGCCGGGCCTTCAGCCGCTCGGCGAGCAGGCACCACTCCTTGCCGATGTGCTCGGCGATCGGGGCGACGACGCCGAGCCAGTGCGGCGGGACGGTGTCGACGAACCGCCGCCAGTCCTCGCCGGGCTCGGTGCCGTGGGACTGCATCCAGCGCAGCAGCTCCCGGCCGCCCGCGGTGTAGCGGATGGCGGGGTCGGTGGCCATCTTGGCCGCGACCGCCGCCCAGGTGGGCGGGGTCTCGGTGTGGTTCCTGCGCTGCGGCGGCGCGGCCTCGACGCCCGCGGCCACCTGCAGCGGCACCCGGCGGACGCCGTCGGCGGCCACCCCGGCCGGCGCCGTCACGTCGTCGGGCGGGGGTACGGACCGCACGGGCCGCACGTGCTGCGGGCGTGCGCCCCGCGTGCGGCGCCCGTTCCGTTCGGGCTCCTCGCCGCGCCGCAGCCGTGCGCTGACGTCGTGCACCGTGCCCAGCGACACGTCGGTGGCCCTGGCGACCTGGCGCAGCGGGGCGTCCGGATGGGCGGCGATGTACTCGGCGGCGCGCCGCCTGCCCTCGCCCGCGTCCACCGGGCGCCGCCTGCCGTCCTGGCCGATGCGCTTGCCGCCCAGCGGCGTCGCGACCGCCGACCGGTCGCGCAGCGACGCGATCGTCTTCGCGCTCAGCCCGGCGATGCCCGCGATGGCGCGGTCGGACCAGTCGGGGTGGGAGCCGAGGACCCGCTGGGCCCCGGCGACGCGGTCGGCCCGCGACAGCGGCAGGCCGTGCACGCCGTTCGCCTTCATGGCGATGACGAGGGCCTCGGAGTTGGAACAGTCGAGGAAACGGGCCCGGATGCTCTCGTCGCCCATGAGCCGGGCGGCCTCCAGCCGGTGCAGCCCGTCGATGACACGGCAGCCGTCCACCTGGACGAGAATGGGAGGAAGCTCCGCCGAATCCGCGGCGTCGACGAGAAGCCGGACGTGAGCGGCGTCCGTTCCGCCCTGGCGCAGGGAAACTCCGGGAGAGAGCGCGGCGATGGGAACTTCACGTGCCGGGAGTTTCTCGAAGTTCTTCAGGTCGAATTCGCTGTGCGCCGACGATCCGACGCCCTCCATCCGGACGAGACTGAATGCACTCGTTAGCGAGACGGCTTGCGCGTTCCTCTGGGACATTCCGGTGACTCCCTCTCTGCTGCCGCTGCCGACGAGGGTCGCAGGAGGGTCTCCAGCCGCAGTGGAGGGCAGGTCGACGTTCCCTGGAAACACGGCACCGCGGGCGCCCGCCGAGGGGGAGCGGACGCCCGCGGGGGATCAGGCGTCCCTGCGCCGCAGCTGCACCGCCGCGACGGCCAGCAGGACGGCCGTCCAGAGCGCGAGCACGCCGAGGCCCTCCCACGGTCCCAGCAGATCGCCGGCGCGGGCGTGCTGCTGGGTGACCATGAAACCGGCCTCCGTGGGGAGCCAGGCGTGGATGTGCTCGCCCACGCTGCCGGGCAGCAGGCCCGCCATCGGGGTGATCACCAGGACGAAGCCGATGACGACGGTGATGCTCGCCGCGGTGTGCCGGATGATCGCGCCGACGGCGAGGGCGAACAGGCCGAGCAGGGCGAGGTAGAGGCCGCAGCCGGCGACGGCCCGCAGGACGCCCGGGTCGCCGATGGCGACCGGCGCCTTGTCGTCCATGATCGGCGCGCCGATGAAGAAGGAGCCGAACGCGGTCAGTTCGCCCACCGCCAGGACCAGCAGCGCGAACACCGCCCCCTTGGCCGCCAGCACGGGCACCCGCCGGGGCACCGCGAGCAGGCTGGCGCGGATCATGCCGGTGGAGTACTCGGAGGCGATCGC
This sequence comes from Streptomyces sp. NPDC048734, assembly GCF_043198675.1. Classification (NCBI taxonomy): domain Bacteria; kingdom Bacillati; phylum Actinomycetota; class Actinomycetes; order Kitasatosporales; family Streptomycetaceae; genus Streptomyces; species Streptomyces sp. NPDC048734. Next base: position 33,454 of record NZ_JBICUZ010000023.1, read on the forward strand.
CATCACGCCCAGCACGCACACCGCCAGCTGGCTGAGCAGGATGCCGCTGCCCAGGATGGTGCCCGTCGGGTCCAGCCGCATCTCGGCCTGCTGGGCGGGATCGGTCTTGTCCCAGTTCGCCATGCCCATCTTCAGGAACAGCGCGGTGAACACCAGGGTGAGCACGACCAGGATGGCGAGCGACCAGACGGTGGAGCGGACGGAGCGGATCTTCGTCCACTCCGAGAGCATCAGGTTCCCGAAGCCCGGCCCGCGGTTCTCGGCGACCGAGCCGGACGCGGCGACGGGTGCGGTCGTGGCGGTCACTTCACACCTCCGGCGGTGGGCACGCCGGCGTCGTACTCGACGGCGTCCTTGGTCAGTTCCATGAAGGCCTCCTCGAGGGAGCCGCGCCGGGTCGACAGCTCGTGCAGCACCAGGCCGTCGGCGGCGGCGAGTTCGGCGATGCGCGGAGCCTCGAGCCCGGTGACGTCGAGGTCGCCCTCGTCGGTGCGGGTGACAGTGGCGCCCCGGCGCTCGAGCAGCTCGGCGAGCTGCGCCCCGTCGGGCGTCCGGACCAGGACGGAGCGCTCGGTGCTGCGCTCGATGAACTCCTCGGTGGAGCAGTCGGCGACCAGCCGGCCGCGGCCGATGACGATGAGGTGATCGGCGGTGACGGCCATCTCGTTCATCAGGTGGCTGGAGACGAAGACCGCGCGGCCCTCGGCCGCGAGCGACTTCATCAGGTTCCGGATCCAGAGGATGCCCTCGGGGTCGAGGCCGTTGACGGGCTCGTCCAGGACCAGCGCGGCGGGGTCGCCGAGCAGCGCGGCGGCGATGCCGAGCCGCTGCCCCATGCCGAGCGAGAAGCCGCCCGCCCGCTTGCGGGCCACCGAAGCCAGCCCGACCTGCCCGATGACCTCCTCCACCCGGCGCCTGCCGATGCCCTGGGTCTGCGCGAGGCAGAGCAGGTGGTCGTAGGCGCTGCGGCCGGTGTGGACGGCGCGCGCTTCCAGCAGAGCCCCGACCACCCGCAGCGGCCGGGCCAGGTCGCGGTAGGGCACGCCGTTGATGGTGGCCGTACCGGCGTCGGGCCTGTCGAGTCCCAGCAGCAGTCGCATCGTGGTGGACTTTCCTGCGCCGTTGGGGCCCAGGAAGCCGGTGACCCGGCCGGGCTCGACCGTGAACGACAGGTCGTTCACGGCGGTCTTGTCGCCGTAGCGTTTCGTGAGGTTCTTGGCCTCGATCATGGTCACCTCGGTTGAATGGCCTGCGAGAGTTTCGCTGGGGCAAAATCCCCCGGCCACCTGTGATATCAGGATCGCTATCTGTTCAGTAGTCGCAGCCTGGAGCGGCCCGTGAACGATGGCCCGCGCATCGCGACACGGATATTTTGGCGGCTCCGACCGTCTGGGGAAGCGCGTGTTTCATCTGCTCACTTTCCTCAGTTGAACCCGGAAACCCACGAGGGTGGTCATGAATTCATTCACGAACGGTCCGGTGGCCGCCCGGCGGCGGCCGGTGATCGGGATCTGCGCGCGGACGGCGCCGGTCACCCTCCAGGGCGGCGACCTGGTCGTCTCCCTGGCCCTCCAGTCGCACGTGGCCTTCCTGGCCGAGGCGGGCTGCACGCCCCTGCTGCTTCCGCTGCTGCCCGGGGCCGGGGAACTGGTCGGCCGGCTCGACGGACTGCTGGTCCCGGGCGGCCCCGACCTGGACCCGGCGCTGTACGGCGCGGACCCCCACCCGGCGACCCGGGCGATGAGCCCGGACGCCGACCGCGTCGAACTGAACCTGCTGCGCCGGGCATTGGACGCCGAACTGCCCGTGCTGGCGATCTGCCGCGGCATGCAACTGCTCAACGTGCTGCACGGAGGCACCCTCCACCAGCACCTGTCGGACGTCACGGGCCACGACGGCCACCGTCCGCCGACGGCGTCCTTCACCCTCGGCCGCCAGCCGCTGGAGCTGCTGCCCGGCAGCCGGATCGCCGCCGTCCTGGACGAGGACGAGCCGGAGACGGCATGCCACCACCACCAGGCGGTGGACCGGGTCGGCAGCGGCCTCACCGTCACCGGACGGGCCGGGGACGGGACGGTCGAGGCCGTGGAAGTCACGGACCATCCCTTCGCGATCGGTGTGCAATGGGAATCCGGGCACACGGCCGACAAACGACTTCACCAAGCCCTCGCGCACGCCGCCGGACGCCTGCGGAAAGAGCCGGCCGCCGCAATTTCGATTCATTGAGAAAAGGCGGCCCCGAGGGCAAACTGATTTCCGATCCCCACCATGCGAAGGAGAATTATGTCGCCGCGGATGCCGAACCCCTCGTTGGTGGTTCCCGACGTTCTTCCGCCCATGCGCGCGCTGGTCAAGGCCGTCAACAGCGTCGGCGTTCCCCTGCAGACGCTCGTGCTCGTCCACCTGAGGGTGAGTCAGATCAACGGCCGGACGGTCCACCTGCCCACGAAGCCCAAGGAGTTCGAGGAGGCGGGGGAGGAGGACCGCCGTCTGCCGCTGGTGGAGACCTGGCGGGAGCAGACCTGCTTCACCGACGCCGAACGCTCGGTGCTGGCGCTGGCCGAGGCCGCCACGCGCATCGACGGCCGCGAGGACCCGGTGTCGGACGAGGTCTGGGACGAGGCCGCCAGGCACTGGACCGAGGTGCAGCTGGCCGCCGTGGTCCTGCACATCGGGCTGGTCAACCTCTGGAACCGGGTCAACGTCGTCACCAAGCAGGAGGCGGTGGACTGGCGCATCAACCCCAAGAAGTGGACCCCGATGACCAGCCGGCTCACCGCGGCGCAGTAACCCCTCCCGACCTCGTCAGGCCCTGTCCGGTGGCACCCCGGACAGGGCCTGACGTCGTTCGCGGACCTGCTCCGGCTCAGGGGGCGCCGCCGCCGCGGACCGCCGCGTCGAGGACGGCGAGCAGCGTCCTGGCCTGCACGTTGACGTAACGGCTGTGCTCGGCGAGCCAGTTCAGCTGGCCCGGCGTGACCCAGTGGTACCCCGGGGGCGGCTGGGTGGGCGTCGTCGCCTCGTCGGTCTCCACGATCAGGTAGCGGCTCTCGGCGTTGAGGAACCGGCCGCCCTCCTCGGAGTGCACCGTCGAGTAGCGGACGCGGTCGGGCGGGGCGTCCAGCACCACGTCCAGGAAGGGCGGGCGGTCCGCGGCCGGGAGTGGGGCGTAGTTCGACGGCACGCACTGCACGGTCGGAGCGAGCTCGACGGTGTCGAGGAAGCCACCCTCGACGCGCGCGTGCGCCAGGACGTGCGGGACGCCGTCGAAGACCCGGTAGGCGAAACCGACCACGCCGCGCTCCACCGGTTCGATGATCGGCTGGGTCCAGCCGGCCACCTCACGGCCGGCGCCCTCGACCGACACCGCCACCACCCGGAAGAACCTGCCGTCGGCACGGCTGACGGAGTGCCCGTCGGTCCGCCACCCGGCGATCTCGCGCAGCGGCATGAGACGGGCGCGGACGTCGTGCCGGGTCCGCTCCCCCGTGAACCAGGCCAGCAGGTCGGAGTCGGACGACAGCGCCCTCGTCTCGGCCTGCACCGCCGGAGCACTCGCCAGCACGGTGCGCGCGTCCATGTTCACGACGTTGTCCAGGCGGAGCAGCCGCAGGATCTGGCCGAGGGTGAGCCAGCGGAAGGCGTCGTGGACGGGCACGTCGCCGTCCACCTCGACGATCATGTTGCGGTTGCGCTTCCGGAAGAACCAGGCGCCGTGCTCGGACTGCAGGACGTCCGTGAGCACCTGCTCCCGCCGGGGGGCGAGGAAGTGCTCCAGGTACGTCACCCCGGCTCCGCCGTGGGCCTTGGTGTAGTTGCTGCGGGTGGCCTGCACGGTGGGGGAGAGCTGCACCAGGTTGGGGTTGCCGGGCTCCATCTTGGCCTGCATCAGGAAGTGGAGGACCCCGTCGAACTCCTTGGCCAGGATGCCGAGGATGCCGATCTCCGGCTGCACGATGATCGGCTGCTGCCACTCGGCCTGCGGCCTGACCACGTGCAGTCCCTCGACGGTGAAGAACCGCCCGCTGCTGTGCCGCAGGTCGCCGGTGTCCGGGGCGAACGACCAGTGGTCGAGTGCGGCGAACGGGATCCGCCGGACCACCGTCCCGCCGCGGCGCCGGTGCAGGTCCAGCCAGCCCGGCACCTCGGACGTCGCGGTGTGCGCCCCCTCGGCCGTCGCGGCCGACAGCGCCAGGCGCTCGGCGATTCCCGCCCGGGCACGCGGAACCAGCTGTGCCGGGGCGCTCACGGCCGACCACCGCTCTCCTTGAGCGGCTTCCACCAGCGGGGGTTGTCCCGGTACCAGGCGACGGTCTCGGCCAGCCCGGTGCCGAACGCGGTCAGCGGCCGGTGGCCGAGCTCCCGCTCGATCCTGCCCTGGTCCAGGGCGTAGCGCCGGTCGTGGCCCTTGCGGTCGGTGACGTGCCGGACCATGTCCCGCCCCGCCCCGCACAGCTCGGCGATCCGGTGGGCCAGCTCCAGGTTCGGCACGGCCGTGCCGGCGCCGATGTTGTAGGCCTCGCCGGCCCTGCCGCCGGTGAGGACCCGCTGCACCGCGCGGCAGTGGTCGTCCACGTGCAGCCACTCGCGGACCTGCCCCCCGTCCCCGTAGACGGGTATGGGGCGTCCTTCGAGCAGGTTGGTGACGGCGAGCGGGATGAACTTCTCCGGATGCTGGTGGGGCCCGTAGTTGTTGGAGCACCGGGTGACCGAGACGTTCAGCCGGTGGGTGCGGAAGTAGGCCAGGGCGATCAGGTCGGAGGCGGCCTTGGACGCGGCGTAGGGCGAGTTGGGCAGCAGCGGGGACTCCTCGGTCCACACGCCCTCCTCGATGGAGCCGTACACCTCGTCGGTCGAGATGTGCACCACCCGCTCGACGCCGGCCGTCAGGCAGGCTTCGAGCAGCGCCTGCGTGCCCTCCACGTTGGTGCGGACGAACGCCGCGCCGCTGGCGATCGAACGGTCGACGTGGCTCTCGGCCGCGAAGTGCACCACCGCGTCCTGACCGTCGAGCACGCCGCCCAGCAGCTCCCGGTCGAGGATGTTCCCGTGTGTGAAGGTCAGCCGCGGATGCGAGGCGGGGAGGTTGTCACGGTTCCCCGCGTAGGTCAGCGCGTCCAGGACGGTGACGTGCGCGTCCTCGAAACCCGGATATCCCCCGTCGAGCATGGTCCGTACGTAATGCGAGCCGATGAATCCGGCACCGCCGGTGACGAGGATTTTCATGAGATCACATCGCAGTCGGAATTCCACGCTCGGAGCATGTCCTTTTCCCTTTTCCTTGAGGGGACGGATGATGTGCCGCGGGCCCTGTCGGCCGATGCCGACGGCCTGGCCGGCGATCGCGACGGCCTCCGGCCCGCGCTCCGCCACCGGTGCGTGTCGCCCTCGTCGCGCGGCCGCGGCCCGTTCGCCCGCCGGATGCCGTGCGGGGGCGGGCCGGTGGCGGGCCCGTCGAGGAGGCGGGCGGTGCCGGTGAGCGCGGAGCCGGGGCGGCGGACCGTCTTCACGCGCCGCTCGTCGTCTCTCCGTCTCCCGGGACGACGACGCCCGCGCGCACCCTGTCCGGTGAGGGTGGACGACCGCCCTCGAAGCCCTCTCGAGACGGACTCGACGGGCTTCGAGGGCGGCGGGGGGACGCTCGGTCGCAGGACGCGTCGTCAGCTGTCCTGCAGCAGTCCGAGGACGTTGCCGTCGAGGTCGGTGACGGTCGCCACGCGGCGGCCGCCGCCGACCTCCTTGGCGGGGCTGCTCACCGTGCCGCCCGCGGCGGTGACCTCGGCCAGCTTCGCGTCGAGGTCGGCCACGTGCCAGTAGGCGACCTGCGAGGTGATGTCCTGCGCCCCCGCCGGCACCAGCCCGATGTGCTGACCGGCGACGTCGAACCCGACGTAGTACTCCGAGTCGGTCTGCGGCTCGATGCCGAACAGGGCGGCGTACAGCTTCTTGGCCGCTGCCACGTCCGCCACCGGGTGCAGCACGGTCTTGATTCCTTGGATGGCCGCGTCAGCCATTCTCACTCCTGGGGGTTGGGATCACGTCGCTCAATGCTAGGGAGATCCGGTGAGCCGTCGCATCTTCCCCACGTCGCCTCAAGGCGGTTTCCAGACGTTCTCGAGCGTGAGCCGACAGGCCGGTGCCACGCTGCGAGCGCGCTGAATTAGGAGGGGAATTACGTGAGAAAGCTTGCATTGGCCATACCGGTGATGGCGGCCGCGCTGGTGGGCTCGGCCGTCGTCCCGGTCGCGGTGGCGAACGACGCGGCCGCGCCGGCCGCCGGCAGCGTCGCCTGGGTTCCGTGTCCGGGCGGCGATCCGGTCCTCGGCGACATGCTCAAGAACCTGGAGTGCGGCACGGTGCAGGTGCCGCTCGACTACGACGCCCCCGAGGGCAGGAAGATCAGCCTGGCGCTGACCCGGGCCAAGCACACCGTCCCCGACAGCGAGTACAAGGGCGTCGTGGTGCTCAACCGCGGCCAGTGGCCCGGCGGCATCGGCCGTGACCTGCCCACCCGGTACGCCGCGGGCACCACCGGGCTGGCCAAGGACGTCGGCGCCGCCTACGACTGGATCGGCTTCGACCCGCGCGGCGTCGGCGCCAGCGAGCCGGCCGTCGTCTGCGACAGCGACTACCTCGACCCCGGGCACGCGCAGCCGGACCCGGTGCCCGCCACGCCCGCCGCCGAGCAGCAGTGGGTGGAGCGGGCCCGCGCCTACGCCGAGAGCTGCGGCGAGAAGTACGGCGACGTGCTCGAGCACCTCGGCACCGAGGAGGCGGCGCGCGACCTGGACCGGATGCGGATCGCGCTCGGCCAGGAGAAGATCACCTACTTCGGCACCGACTGGGGCACCTACCTCGGCTCGGTCTACGCCACGATGTTCCCGCACCGGCTGGAGCGGATGGTGCTGGACAGCGTGGTGCGTCCCAGCCGCGTGGGATACCGCAACAGCCTGCGCAAGAACGCGCTGTCCGAGCGCAACGCCGAGATCTTCTTCGCCTGGGTCGCCAAGTACGACGCCGTCTACCACCTGGGCACGACCGCGGCCGAGGTCGAGGCCAACTACTACAAGGGGCGGGACGCGCTCGCCGCGGCGCCCGTCGACGGCGCGATCGGCCCGTCGGAGTGGGCGGACATCTTCGAGCCGGTCGTCTACCGCAGCTGGACCTGGCTCTCGCGCGCGAAGGTGCTCTCCGACTGGGTGGTGCGCAAGGACCCGACGTCGCTGCGGGCCGGCTACTCCCCGCCGGGCTTCCCGCACCAGAACCGGCACGCGATGACCAACGCGGTCAACTGCATCGACGGCCCCTGGCCGCGGAACTGGAACCGCTGGAGCGCGGACCACTCCCGCCAGCACGAGGCCGGTGCGCGGTTCCTGACCTGGACCAACGCCTGGTACAACGCGCCGTGCGCGTTCTGGCCGCAGCCCGCGAGGAAGAAGCCGCTGACGGTCGGCGACGACCAGGTGAGCGTCCTGCTGGTGCAGCCGCAGTTCGACACCGCGCACGGCGTCGCCGGCGCCGTCGAGACGCACGCGCTGTTCCCCAACTCCCGTCTGGTGGTGGAGAAGGGCGGCCACAACGTCGGCGCGGCGCTGTCGGCGAACAACAACACCTGCCTCAACGAGTACGTCGGTGACTTCTTCCGGGACGGCACCCGTCCCGCCTCCCGGAAGGGGACCGACGCCGTCTGCCAGGCGTCGGCCGACCCGGTCCCCGCGTCCTGACACACCGGACGAACGGGCCCCGCGTGATCGTCACGCGGGGCCCGTCTCCGTTTGGTCCGCGGGTCCTCCCGGTTCTCCTGGTCCTCCCGGCCCCTCGGGTCCGCGGGTCCTCCCGGTTCTCCCGGTCCGCGGGTCCTCCCGGTCCTCCCGGTCCGCCAAGTCCTCCCGGCCCCTCGGGTCCGCCGGTCCTCCCGTGCCCGCCCGGTCAGCGCAGGGCGGGCACCGGGCCGGCCCGGTGGGCGGCGACCAGGGTCTCCAGGGTCCGCGCCAGTTCGTTGGGCGAGGGCATGGCCAGCATCTCCTCCCGCAGCCGTACGGCGTTCGCCCGCACGGCCGGGTCGTGGAGCAGCCGGACGAGTGCGGCACGGACCGCGGGCCCGTCCACCTCCGCGGGCGTCATGGCGAGCCCCGCGCCCGCGGCCTCGAGGCACCGGAACTTCAGCGGGGCGTCGAACGCCCGGCCGATCAGCAACTGGGGCACGCCGTGGCGCAGCGCGCAGCCGAACGACCAGGTGCCGCCGTGGTGCACCACGGCCGAGCACGTCGGCAGCACCTCGGCCAGGGGGACGGACTCCACCAGGCGGGTGTTGGCCGGCACCTCGCGCAACTCCCGCCGGGCGTCCGGCGGCAGGGCCAGCACCAGCTCCATCTCCAGGCCGGCCACCGAGTCGAGGATCTCCTGGACGCGTCCCACGGGCAGCGGGAGCCGGGCCGGCCCGTCGTCGACCGAGTCGCCGAACGTCATCAGCACCCGCGGTGCCGCCGGCGGCACCGCGAGCCACCCGGGCACGACGGCCGGGCCGTTGTAGGGAACGAACTGCACGGGGAGGGTGGTCGGCCGCGCGTCGGGCCGGAAGGCCCCGGGAAGCGGGGCGACGGTGAACCGGCCGTTGACCAGGTCCTCGGAGAACCCGACGCCGTACCTGCCCGCCCAGCCCGCCAGCCAGTCCCGCATCGCGTCGGTGCGCCGCTCCGGCGGCTGCAGGGCCCTGGCGTGCAGGAAGTCCTCCCGCATGCGGGTGTAGACGTCGACGGAGTACAGCACCCGGGCGTGCACCGCGCCCACCGCCTCGGCGGCCACCGCTCCCGCGAACGCCTTGGCGCCCCAGAGCACCAGGTCCGGCCGCCAGGCGCGGGCCACGGCGACCAGGTCCTCCATCATCGAGTCGTTGGACCGCCGCGCCTGCGGAAGCACCAGGTCGTCGAAGACCCTGGAGGCCTGCTCCCAGCCCAGCCGCTCGCGGTCCGGCCGTATGTCGAACAGCGGGTCGAGTCCCTGCTGCGGGGACCGCTTCGCCGCGGCGGCACGCTCCGACGTCTGGCGCCGGTCCAGTTGCCTGCGCACCTCCGGCGTCTCGCCGGGGCCGACGCCCACGGCCGTCAGCCCGGCCGAGGTGACGGCGTCGAGCAGGTCCGGCCAGCAGGCCACCCGCACCTCGTGCCCGGCCGTCCGCAGCGACCACGCGAGCGGCACCAGGTTGAACACATGCGTCTTCCAGGGGAACGGCACGATGAGGACCCGCACGATGGCACTTCCTTGACCTCGGGGACGGGGATCACGGGCGAACGCCGTACTTCTCGGCCTTCGCCGCCCTCCCCATCCTGGTCAGGCGTCCCGCACGCGTCTTCTCCAGGCGTGCCCGGTGGTTCCGGTCGAGGCGGTGACGAGGACGGTGACCACGGCCACCACGGAGGCGGTGGACAGCGGACCCACCAGGTCGCAGAGCGCGCCCAGCGCCAGGATGGAGACCGCCACGCCCGAGGGGAGCAGGGTGGCGCGGAGCGTCACCACCGACGGCAGGTCGGCGGCGGAGGCCGTGGCCAGGAGCCGGTTGTTGTAGTGGAGGTAGGCCACCTCGAAGAGGATCAGGAAGAGCGCGTACAGCACGAGCGTCGGCACGGTGCGGCCGGCCAGCAGCGCCGCCAGCAGGGGCGGCATGGGAAGCACCGCCCAGACGGCCGAGGGCACGCGGGAGAGGTGGCGCTGGACCGGCAGGGCGGCGAGCGAGCCGGCGAACAGGGCCACCGAGGAGACGGCGACGAACACCCCCACCAGGCGGGTGCCGCCGCCCAGCACCTGGACGGGGACGACGGTGACGGCCACCGTGTGGAAGCCCTGCCAGAAGGACACCAGCAGGAAACGCGCGAACAGCCTGCGCAGCACCGGGTCGTCGACGCGCGGGCGGGCGGCGGCCGTGGCCCCGGCACCGTCCGGGGAGGCCTCGGCACCGTCCGGGGCGGCCTCGGCGGCCTGCTCCGGCGCGGACGGCAGCGCCCGGGCGAGCAGCGCGCTGAGCACCAGCGTCGCCGCGTTCACCGCGATCAGGCCGCGCAGCGACAGCACCGCCGAGGCCGGACCGGCCAGCGCCGCGCCGACGCTGAGGCCGGTCAGCTTGCCGATCTCGGCCACGGTGTTGGCCCGGTCCAGCCGCCGCGGCGGCACCGTGTCGCGCAGCACGAGCGCGGTGGCCGAGCGGGTGACCGCCTCGAAGAACCCACGGACCAGGAGCAGTACGGCGGCGACCGCGAGCAGGGCGCGTTCCGGCGTCAGGAGCGTGGCCGCGGTCAGCGCCAGGCTCGCCGCCTCGGCCAGCCGGACGAGCCGTTCCGGGGCGCGCCGGCCGAGCAGCCGGTTGAGCGGCCCGGCCAGCAGCAGCGCGGGCAGCCACGGCGCGCTCAGCACGGCCGCGGCGAGCAGCCCCGACCCGGTGGCCGACCCCACGAGCGTGGAAAGGCTCACCAGCACCAGGAAACTGCCGAACGTATTGACGAACAGCAATGCCGGAGTGCAGTGCGGCGACCGGAACCCCGTGGGAAAAGACGTCATCAGGTATTCCTCCGAGGGGGGAGGATCTCAGAGTTGAACGTCTTTCGGCGAGGGACGGCCCTCTCTACTTTGAACACATGACAGCAGCTATCGAGGGCCGCCCCTGCATCGTGATGGTCGACGCCTACGCCGCGGTCCGCTCACTCGTTCTGACATTCCTGGAACAGGGATGTTCCCTTGTCCGTGTGCAGAGCACCCGTGAAGTGCCTTACGTCTACCGGGCGTCGCCGTTCGTCCCCGAGGATTTCGTCGCCGACATCGTCCACGACGGCGACCTGGAAGCCACGGTCGAGGCCGTCAGGGCGTTCGCGCCGGTCGCGGTGATAACGGGCGGGGAGAGCGGGGTGGAGTTCGCGGACCTGCTCGCGGAGCGGCTCGGCCTGCCGGGCAACGGCACCGCCCTCAGCGCCGCGCGGCGCGACAAGCATCTCATGGTCGAGGCCGTACGCGCCGCGGGACTTCGCGCGGCCCGGCAGCTGCGCGCCACCGACGCGGACGAACTCGCCGCCTTCCACCGCGACCTGGGCGGACGCGTCGTCGTCAAACCGCCGCGCAGCGCGGGCAGCCAGGGCGTCTTCTTCTGCGACACCCCGGAGGAGTCGGTGGCGGCCTTCCGTTCCCTCGCCGACGCCGACGACGTCTTCTCCCGGCCCAACAGGGGGGCCGTGGCGCAGGAGTACCTGCCGGGCACCGAGTACATGGTGAACACCGTCAGCCGCGACGGCCGTCACCACCTGTGCGACGTCTGGCGGACCGGCCGCCTCAGCGCGAACGGGGTCGTCGACCTCTGCGACGCCCTGTCGCTGATCGAGTCGGAGAGCCGTGTCGTGGCGCCCCTGCGCGACTACGCGTTCCAGGTGCTCGACGCCCTCGGCATCCGCCACGGCCCGGCACACCTGGAGATCAGGATGACCCCGCACGGGCCGTGCCTGGTCGAGGTCGGCGCCCGGATCGCCGGCGGCGGCATCCCGGCCTGCGCCGGCCTCGCCATCGGCGAGTCGCAGCTGGAGTGGACCGTCGACGCCTACCTGCGGCCCGAGCGGTTCCACGCCCGCGCCGGAACCCCGTACCGGGTGCGGCGCCACACCGCGATCGTCGGCATGGTCTCGCCGGTGAAGGGCGTGCTCAGCGAGTACCGGGGCATCGAGGAGATCGAGCGGCTGGAGAGCTTCCACAGCCTGATCCCGCTGGTGAAACCGGGTCAGGAGATCGACCGTACGGTCGACGACCTCACCTATCCGCTCGTCGTGACGCTGCTGCACGACCTGGAGGAGGTCGTGCAGCGCGACCTGAACACGATCCGCCACCTCGACGGTGCCGCGTTCTACGGCCTCGACGGCGCGGCGGGCTCCTGACGCCCGCGTTCGACCGCGGACCTGCCGCAGTCGAACGTCACATCCGGGCGACGGCGGCCGGCTCCGTCCGGGTCCACGACGGCCGCGGCACCCGGTAGACGAAGCTGACGGCCGTGCGCGGCTCCGCCGTCGTCGTGTTGGGCGCCGAGCGGTGCAGCACCATGCCGTCGAACATGACGGCCGAACCGGGATCGAGGGGTACGGCGACCGGGTCGGCCGTGCGCGGCAGGTGCTCGTCCGCGACGTGCGGCTCCACCGCGCCCGCCCGCGGCGGCTCGCCCGGCAGGCGCTCGCGGTCCCCGGTGTGCGGGAACAGCCCGAGCAGATGGGAGCCGGGGATGAACTCCAGGCAGCCGTTGCGCACGGTGGCCGGCTCCAGCGCGATCCAGATCGTCACGATGCCGTGCTCCTCGGCACCGAACGAGGGCGGCGCGAAGGCCATGTCCTGATGCCAGGGCTTGGCCGACCCCACCACGGGCGGCTTGGCCCACAGGAACGCGTTGACCAGCGTGCCCGGGCTCCCGGCCGCCCCCGCGACCGGCCCGCCGGCCAGGTCCAGCGACCGCTGTACGGCCTCGAACCCGGGAACGTGCTCGTGGATGCGGTCGGCCGACCGCAGCACCCCCGGGAGGGCCCGGGCGCCCTGCTGCCAGGCCGCCCAGCCGCCGATGCCGGGCGCCTCCAGGACGAAGTCGCCGCTGGAGACCGTGCGGTCGCGGGCGAGCTCCTCCAGGTCGGCCACCGCGCTCCGCAACCGAGCGAGCGCCTCGCCCGCCGCCAGCCCGGGGAGCCGCACGAATCCCTTTTCCCGCACTTCACGGTAATGCGTGTCGCCCATTCTTCTCTCCCTCTCCCTTTCCTCGCCCCGGATCGTCGCGAACCGACCCGCGCATATCACGGAAATGTTCATGTTCAACGTCCGCGTATCAAGGCCGTTGCCCCGCCTTCCGCGTTCTCCGTATGATTCCGGGCCGTGCGGCCGATCCGGCCCGCGACAACTCGATACGGCGGAGGGAGTGACAAATGAGCGACCGCGACTTCATCGACACCCGTGACGCTGAGCAGGAGACCAGCAAGTGGTAATCCGCTGACCAGCGAAACGCGCCGCCCGTATGGAATCGAATCCGTACGGGCGGCGCGTCGTCCGAGAGAGGCTGAGATGGTAGGCAATCGCGTTTCAGAAGTCATCGACATTCCCGCCGAACTGCTGGTGACCGACGACTCCACCGACGAGCGCTACTGGGCGTCGGTGGAACGCGTCGTCGCGCTGGCCGAGGACCGGGGGCGGGCCGCCGACGGGATACCGCTGCTGGCGTCTGTCGCGGTCACCCATCCCGAGTGGCCGGTGCGGGCCGGCGCGGTACGGCTGCTGGCCAGGCACCACGCGGGCGATCCGGCCGCCGACGCCGCCGTGGCCGCCGCCACCCACGACACCGTCGACTGGGTCGCCTTCACGGCGCTGAAGGTCATCGCGGAGCACCGGATCGCCGCCGCCGTCCCCGACCTCATCCGCATCTCCGGCTGGCCCAGCAACTTCACCCGCCCCGACTGGACGCGCAAGCCCGTCGGCTGCGGCGCGGCGCTCACCAAACGGGCCCTCATCGCGGTCTTCGGCACCCGCGACCCGGCCGAACTGCGCCGCCTGGAGGACGAGTACTTCTCGGACATGCGGGCGCGGATCGAGGCCGCGCGCAAGCGCCCCCGGCGCAACACCGACGTCGTCCTGGTGCCGGGCGGCCCGGCGATCATCGGCGCCGAGGAGGAGCCCGACGCCTTCCGCATGGCGCAGGACGACAGCACGCTGCGCGCCGTGGACGTCCCCGCGTTCCTCATCGACCGGACCACCGTGACCAACGCGCGCTACCGCGAGTTCCTCGACGAGGCCGGTGACTCCGGCGAGTTCGACCACCCGGACCAGCCGCTGGAGCGCTCGCACCGCCCGGCGCACTGGCACGACCCGCGCTTCAACGCGCCCGACCTGCCGGTCGTCGGCGTCGACTGGTACGACGCGTACGCCTTCGCGAAGTGGGCCGGCGGCTCGCTGCCCAGCGAGGTCCAGTGGGAGAAGGCCGCGCGCGGCGCGGACGGCCGCCGCTACCCGTGGGGCGAGCAGTGGGACCCGGACCGGGTGAACTACGTGGAGCGGTCCTTCGGCGAGGAGGTGGCCGACCTCGACTCCCTGGAGGCGCTGCTGGTCACCATCGAGCAGGGCGACAACCCCGCCCACCCGGTGCTGCCCGCCGACGCCCTCCCGCAGGGCGCCAGCCCCTACGGCGCCCTGCAGATGTCGGGCAACGTCTGGGAGCTGACGCGGACCAACTTCTACACCGGCGACGACATGGACCCCTTCTTCAAGGGTCGGCACCCGCTGGACTTCATGAACCGCAAGGAGGCCTTCCACGTGCTGCGCGGCGGCACCTGGACCTCCCCGCCGTCCTGCCTGACCACGTTCTACCGGGGCAAGGACCTGATCACCGACCGGCACAACGAGGTCGGCTTCCGCTGCGTGTACGGGACGAGTGACTGATGCGACTGACCTCCCTCGGCCACGCGGCCGTCCTCGTCGACACGGGGACGGAGCGCATCCTCTTCGACCCGTGGCTCACCCAGCGCCTGGACCGCTTCTGGGAGCACCACCCGGCGCTGCCGGACCGGCTGGTGCGCGAGGTGCTCGACGACGGGATCGACTACGTGGTGCTCAGCCACCACCACTTCGACCACCACCACTTCCCCTCGCTGCTGCGCCTGGTCGACGGCGCCGACGTGGACTTCGACGACAGTCCGCGCCAGAGCTCCGGGGTCACCTGCATCTACCCCGCCGGTCCCGTGCCGCCGCAGCTGACCGCGTCCGGGCTCGGCCACCAGGCGATCGCCTGGACACTGCGCCGCTTCGGCTACGAGAACCTGCAGCCGGTGACGCCGGGCGACACGATCACCCTGGGCGGGGCGACCCTGCGGACGTTCCCCTCGGCCGTGTCCTTCCCCGAGATGAGCGTGCTGGTGCAGACCGACGACGCGGCCGTCATGCTGTGCGGCGACGCGCTCCTGCACGAGGACACCGTGGCGGCCTTCCGTCGTCCCGACGCGCCGAGGCCGGACGCCCTGTTCGTCCCCGCGCACAGCATCTCGCCGCCCGGCGTGCTCACCGAACGCCGCCCGCTGACCGACCCGGACGCGGCGCGCGCCCGCGCCGTCGCCAACTTCGACCGGTACGTCGACGCGATCCCCGCGGCCGTGACCGTGCCCTCCTCGTTCGGCTGGCGCATCAGCGGCGACGGCGAACGCGACTACGACTGGTGCAACCGCACGATCTTCCCCTTCACCCCGGCCCAGGCACTGCGCCGCCTGGACGAGCTGGGCCGCGACGGCCTGCTGTGGGGCCCGGGCCAGGTGATCGAGGTCAAGGACGGCAAGGCCGTCCCGGCCGACGGGCCGGTGGCACCCGGCGCGTACGACTTCGACGAGGTCTACGCCGCGGTGACGCTCGACCCGGACACCCCCGTGCCGCCGTTCGACGCCTCCGCCGACCGCTACGGCCGTCAGACCCGCGACGCCGAGGACATGCTGCGCGAGCTGCTGGACCGGCTGGTCGCGACCGACTACTGGTACCGGGCGCTGGACCACGGCGCCGGCCGCCACGTCGTCTCGCTGTACGAGGACGACGGCGGCGAGACGTCCTTCCTGCTCGACCCGGTGGCCGGCCGGGTCACGCGGCTCGGCCCGGGACCGGCCCGCGACCACCTCGCCGGCGGCGAGGGCTGGACCGAGATCGCGGCCTCCACGCTCGAGGCGATGCTCGACGCCGACCTGCTGTTCGGCAGCTCCTTCGGACTGTGGGCCAGCGACGGCGTGCTGCTCTCCGCGGTCTTCCACCACCCGTCGTTCTACACCCGCCACGTGGAGCGCGCGGTGCGGGAGGAGAGCAGGCCATGAGCGAACCGGTCGTGCTCGACCACGAGAGCGCCTGCCTGCGCGGCAACCCGCTGGGCGACCCGCACCGCCGCCGCGTCGAGGTGCACCTCCCGCCGGGGTACGACGGCGTCCGGCGGTACCCGGTGGTGTACTGGCTGCCGGGCTTCGGCGCCCACCCCAGCCTCACCCACCGGCCGCTCGCCTTCGGCGGCTCCGTCGCCGACCGGCTCGGCCGGGCGATGGCGGACGGCCGGGTGCCGCCCGCCCTGCTCGTCGTGCCCGACTCCACGACCGCCTACGGCGGCTCGCAGTACATCGACTCCGCCGCCTGCGGCCGCTACGCCGGCCACCTCGCCGAGGTCGTCGCCGAGGTGGACCGGCGGTTCGCGACCCTGCCGGAGCCCGCCGGACGCGCCGTCGCGGGCAAGTCCAGCGGCGGTTACGGCGCGCTGGTCGCCGGCATGACGTCCGAGCTGTTCTCGGCGGTGCTCGCCTTCTCGCCCGACGCCGGGTTCGAGCACTGCTACCTGCCGCTGCTGCCCGCCGCGCTGGACACCGTCCGGGCGGCCGGCGGCGTCGGGGAACTGCTGGCCCGCCGCGGCACCGGCCCGCACGACGTGCCGTTCATGGTGGCGATGAGCATCGTCGCGATGGGCATGTGCTACGCCGACGCCCCCGGGACCACGCCCTCCGACGCGTTGCCGTGCGACCCCGTCACCGGCCTGTTCCGCGACGAGGTGTGGCAGCGGTGGCTGCGCCACGACCCGGTGCGGATGCTGCCCGCCCACGCCGGCCGGCTCGCCGGCCTCGGGCTGCTCCACCTCAGCGTCGGCGAACGCGACGACTACGGCATGCACTGGGGCGTCCGCGCGCTGCACGCCGCCCTCGACGCGCACGGCGTCCCGCACGCCTACCGCGAGCACGAGGGCGGACACCACGGCATCGAGCACGTGTTCACCGAGGCCCTGGCGCAGCTGTGGCGGGTGTGGAGCGGGACGGAGGCCGGCGCATGTGCGGCATAGCGGGTTTCGTCAGCTTCGAGGGACGCCGGGACACCGACTGGATGGACGCGCTCGGCCGCACGATGACCGGCGCCATGGCGCACCGCGGCGAGGCGGCCCGCGCCCCGTACGTCTCGGCCTGCGGCACCGTCATGCTGTGCGCGACGCGCCTGGCGGTCCGCGACCGCACCGAGGCGGGCGACCAGCCGATGACCGACCCCACCGGACGGATCGTCCTGGTGCACAACGGCGAGGTCTACGGCTCCCGTTCGCCCGCCGCGCCGCTGTGGCCCCGCCGCACCGCCTGCGACACCGAGTTCGTCCTGCAGCAGGTGTGCCGCGAGGACGACCCCGCGGCCGCGCTGCGGCCGCTGTCGGGCATGTTCGCCCTCGCCTGGCACGACACCTGGACCGGCCGCGTGGTGCTCGCCCGCGACCACTTCGGCGTCAAACCGCTGTTCTACGCCTTCGCCCACGGCGGGATCCTCTTCGCCTCCGAGCCGGGAGTGCTCCTGCGCACCGGCCTGGTGACCCCCGAGGTGGACCCCGAGGAGTACGTCCTGCGCTCCTGGATCCGGATGGACGCGGCCGACGACCACACCTGGCTGCGCGGCGTGCGGGCCCTGCAGCCCGCCGAGTACCTGTCGGTCGACCGCCCCGGCACCAGCACCCACCGCTACTGGCGGCCCACGCCGGTGGACGGCCTGGTGAGCGCCGAGGAGATCCGGGCCGCCTTCGACCGGGCGGTCGCCGAGCGGGCCGTGTCCGACGTCCCGCGGGCGGCGGTGCTCAGCGGCGGCGTCGACAGCACGGCGGCCGTGGCGGCCCTGACCGCGCTGGGCGTGCCCGTGGAGGGGTACGTCCTGCGCTACCAGGACGGCATCGGCGGCTCGGGCGACGACGTGGTGCACGCCGCCGAGGCCGCCGAGCGTCTCGGCGTGCCGCTGACCGTGTGCGACCTGGACCGCCACCGCGCCGCCGAACTGGTGCCCGTCCTGCCCACCCGGCTGATGCGGCCGCTGCTGCACGGCGCCGAGCTGGCCATGCACCACCTCTACGGCGCCATCTCCCGCGACCGCAACGTGGTCGTCTACTCCGGTCACGGCGCCGACGAGCTGTGGGGCTACCAGTCCGGCCGCTACTTCCCGGTCGTCGACCCCTACGCGCCCACCTTCATCCACGGGCGCCACTACCTGACGCACCAGCTGTACTCCGACGAACGGCCCGTCTGGGCACGGCTGGTGAGCTGGATGGCGCGGGAACTCGGCGTCGACATGACGGCCGTCACCGACCTGGTGTGGGAGCGCACCATGGACGAGTACCGGGCGATCAAGACGGCCTCCCCGCTCAAACGCGGCCGCCACCACCTGCTGCGGCGCTTCCTGGTCTACGTCAACGACATGGTCGACGCCACGTCGGCGACCTTCACCCTGGAGGACCGGCCCGTCTTCCAGGACGTCGCCCTCGCCGAGCTGGCCTTCCGCTGCCCGGAGCACCTCAAGGACTCCGGCGAGCCGGGCACCAGCCACAAGGCACTGCTCAAGGAGGCGCTCGCCGACCTGCTGCCCGACTCGGTGCGCCACCGCCCCAAACAGGGCTTCCCGACCCCCACCGACCCCCGTTACGTCCGCCGGCTGACCGACCTCGCCGACGAGTTCGGCACCCCCTTCGGCCTGCCGCCGCTGCCGGCCGGGCTCCGCGCCGAACTGGGCGTCGGCGAATGGATGTTCCTTGCTTCGACCTCCGCCTGGCTCGGTCACCTCGCGGAGCTTCGCACCGACCCGAGGAGTCATGGTGAGCAGTCCCCCACCCCTGTGGCGCTGGCAGGCCCTGGACCGCGCGGCCGATCTTGACCGGGTGCCCCCGGCGATCGAGGAGACGCGCGCCCAGGGCTGGTGCAACTTCGTGCTGTGGCGGCCGTCCCGGCTGCCCGAGGGATGCGACACCGCCGTCGGAACACTGCGCCGCGAGGCGCCCCCCGGCCGGGTGGAGGCCGAGGGCCGCACCCCGTGGAGCGACGCCAACCCCGCCGGCTACCGCACCGAGATCTCCGGCGGGGGACGGCGGCTGCGCCTGAAGCAGTTCCTGTACGACTGGGCGTTCCCGGCCGCCGACCACCCCTGTCTGTGGGGCAGCGAGACCCGGCCGGCCGGGATCGGCGGGGGCCGCGTGGTCTGGCTCGGCACCGACTACCTGGGCCACCGGGCCGCGAGCGCCCGGCTGGCCCGCACCACGGTCGAACTCTCCGTGCTGGAGGGCGAGTTCACCGACGACGAGCTCGTCGCGCTGTTCGCCGCGCTGCGCCCGGCCGTACCGGACGCCGTACCGCGGGTGCTGGCCACCCCGTTCGCCGAACTGAGCTACTGGGCCAGGCACCCGGCCGACATGGTGTCGGTGCCCACCGGCGTCTTCCACTTCCACCGGCGCGGGCGCGCACACGAGGGCGACTGGGTCCCGTCCGGGGAGGTCGTGGACTTCCTCACCGCCCAGGGAGTGCCGGTGACGGCCGGGGAGTTCCGGGCCGAGAGCGCCGCCGTCTTCGGCGACGGCGGCGCCGTCGCCGAACTGGACGTCGTCTACTCCTCGCCCTTCGGCGGCGAGCTGCGCCTGACGGCGCAGCGCACCGGCGGCGGCCGGCTCGCGTTCCCGCCGCAGCGGGACAAGCACCCCGCCACCGCCGAGATCCGCGACCTCGGCGGCCGCCCGCTCCACCTCGGTTACTCCAGCGCCGAGTTCGGGGCCTGCGACGCCTGGTGGCAGCACCCCGACGGGTACGACCTCAGACTGCTCGGCAGCGCGGGGGCGGGGCTCGGCCCGGAGGCGTTCCACGGCCTGGCCGACGCGATCGACCGCGGGCTCCGGCTCGCCGGCAACGCGGCGGTGCTGGGGTGACCGCGGCGGGCCGTGCGGTCCTCGACCCCGCCACCGGCCGCACCGTCACCCACGTGCCCGACACCGACGCGTCCGGTGTCGCCGCCGCCGTGGCCCGGGCCGGGACGGCGTTCCACGAGATCTGGGCCGACACCTCCCCGGCCCACCGCTCGCGCCTGCTGCGCGAACTGGGCGACCTGCTGCGCGAGGACCGCGACGAACTCGCGGCGCTGGAGCGGCTGAGCACGGGCAAGCCCACCGCCCGCGCCCTGGGAGAGGTCGACTTCGCCGCCGGGGTGGTCGACTGGTTCGCGGCGGCGGCCCGGTACCCGGTGGGGGAGACCCATCCGGCCGGCCCCGGCATGCGCACCTACACCGACCGGGTGCCGGTCGGGGTGTGCGCGGCCATCGCCCCGAACAACTACCCGCTCCTGCTGGCCGTCTGGAAGATCGCCGCCGCGCTCGCCCACGGCAACACCGTCGTCGTCAAACCGGCGCCCGAGACACCGCTGTCGCTCCGCCGCCTGGTCGGCCGCGCCGGCGAGGTGCTCCCCGACGGCGTGCTCACCGCCGTCCACGGCGGCGCCGCGACCGGCCGGCTGCTGTGCGACCAGCCGGCCGTCGGCATGGTCACCTTCACCGGCTCGACGGCGGCCGGGCGCGAGGTCGCGCGGCGCTGCGCGGACGGCCTCAAGCCGGTCTCCCTCGAACTCGGCGGCAAGAGCCCCGTCGTCGTCTTCCGCGACGCCGACCTCGACGCGGCCGCGCGGGCCGTCGTCACCGGCTTCACCGGCAACACCGGCCAGGTGTGCGTGGCCGGCTCACGCCTGATCGTGGACCGGGCCGTGCACGAGGAGTTCGTCGGCCGCGTGGCCGAACTGGCGGCCGCCCTGAAGGTCGGCCGGCCCGCCGACCCCGGCACCGACCTCGGTCCGCTGATCAGCCGGGCGGCCGCCGACCGCACGGCCGAGGTGGTCGCGCAGGCTGCGGCGCGCGGTGCGCGGGTGATCCTCCCGCCCGGCCGCTCCTCGGTCCTGCACGACCTCGACGGCGGGTTCTTCGTCCACCCGGCGATCGTCGACCGGGCGCCCCTCGACAGCCGCGCCTGGCGGGAGGAGATCTTCGCGCCGGTGCTGTCCGTCGTGCCGTTCGGCGCCGACGACGAGGCCCTGGCCCTCGCGCACGACACCGCGTACGGTCTGTCGGCGTCGGTGTGGACCTCCGACGCCCACCGCGCCGAGCGCTTCGCCCGGACCCTGCGCGCCGGCATGGTGTGGGTCAACACCTGGGGCGACACCGAGGAGACGGTCAGCGTCGGGGGCCTCGGCCAGTCCGGATACGGCCGGGAGCTGGGCCTGCACGCGGTGGAGGGCTACACCAGGCCCCGTGCCGTCTGGGTGGCCCACCGGCCGGGGCGGTAGAGCCGTGGCGCGCACCGGCTCCCCGCACCTGGACTTCCGCAGCGACACCCGCACCGTGCCGGACGCGCGGATGCGCCGGGCGATGGCCGAGGCGGAGGTCGGCGACGACGTGTACGGCGACGACCCGACGGTCGCCCTCCTGGAGGAGCGGGTCGCCGGCCTGCTCGGCACCGAGGCCGCGCTGTTCACGCCCACCGGCACGATGGCCAACCTGCTCGCCCCGCTCGCCGCGTCCGGCCCGCCCGGATCGCCCGCCCCGCGCGTGATCGCCGGGGCGGACACCCACATGGCGTTCCTGGAGGCGGACGGGCTGCGCCGCTTCGGCGGAATCGAGCTGCTGCCGGTGCGCCGGAGCACCGACGGCCTGCCCGACCCCGACGCCCTGGCCGCGTTGCTCGCCACCCGGGCGGACCCGCCGACCGTGGTCTGCGTGGAGAACACCAGCATGATGTGCTCCGGCAACGCCCTGGACGCCGAGGCGACGCGCGCCGTGGCCGAGCTGGCCCACCGGCACGGCGCGCACCTCCACCTCGACGGCGCCCGGCTCGCGAACGCGGCCGTGGCGCTCGCAGTGCCGCCCGCGCACCTGGCCGGGCCGGCGGACAGCGTCACCTTCTCCGTCTCCAAGGGGCTCGGCGCCCCCGCCGGCGGACTGCTGTGCGGATCACGCGAGTACGTCGACCGCGCCCGCGAGCTGAGGGGATGGCTGGGCGGCTCCCTGCACCAGGCGGGTGTCCTCGCGGCGCCCGCCCTGGTGGCGCTCGACCGCCTGCCCGACCTGGCCGCCGACCACGAGCGGGCCGCCGCGCTCGCCGCCCGGCTCGCCGCGCTGCCCGGCGTCGAGGTGATGCGCCCGCCGCGGCCGACCAACATGGTCATGGCGCGGCTGCCCGGACTCACCGCCGCCGAGTGCGCCGAGCGCCTGGCCGACCGCGGGGTGCGCGTCCTGCCGCTGCCGAACGGACACGTGCGCTTCGTGACCCACCGGGCGCACGACATGATCGGGGTACGCGCGGCCGTCCGGGCGCTGGCGGCCGTGGCGGCCACCGTGTCCGGCACCCGGCCGACCGGCGAGAACCATCCGGAGGGGACCTGCCCCCCCACACCGACGGAGGAAGCATGACGACGAAGCCACCCGCGCGCGGACTTGAGGAAAGGCTGAAGGACACTCGGGCGAGACTGGAGAACGACGTCGACCTGTGGGTGGCCACCGCGGGTGCCGCCCACGGCGTCCACCTGATCCCGCTGTCCTACCTCTGGGACGGGACCGCGATCCTCGTCTCCACGCCCCGCGACTCGGTCACCGGCCGCAACCTGCTGGCGGACGGCCGGGTGCGGCTCGGCCTCGGGCCGACGCGCGACGTCGTGATCGTCGACGGCGTCGCGGAACCGGTCGACGTCGCCGAGCTGGGCGAGGAGTCGGCCGACGCCTTCGCGGCCAAGACCGGGTTCGATCCGCGCACGCTCGACGAGCCCTACCAGTACTTCCGCATCCGGCCCCGGCGCATCCAGGCCTGGCGGGAGGCGAACGAGCTGGCCGGACGCTCCCTCATGCGCGACGGCGCCTGGCTCGGCTGACCCGCCGCACCCCGCCCCGCCCGCGCCGGCCGGCCACCCGCGTGACCGGCCGGCGCCGCTGCGGTCCAGCCGTGCTTGACCGGTGCTGAAGACGGCTTTGCCAGGCTGCGACTGGCAAGGCATCGGTCGATCCTAAAGGGGCGAATATGGGAGCCATCGAGGTTCCGGTTCTGATCGTGGGCGGTGGCGGATGCGGTCTGTCCGCCTCCGTCTTCCTGTCCGACCAGGGCGTCGATCATCTGCTGGTGGAACGGCACCCGGACACATCGAGGGTTCCGAAGGCGCACTACCTCAACCAGCGCACGATGGAGATCTTCCGGCAGCACGGTGTCGCCGACGACGTGCTCGCCGAGGCGGCGCCGCTGGAGAAGTTCGGCAAGGTGCGCTGGCAGACCACGCTCGCCGGCGACGGGCCGCTGGACCGGCGCCTGATCCACGAGATGGACGCCTTCGGCGGCGGCGAACTGCGCGAGACCTACGCGGCGGCCGGGCCCCTCCTGCCCGCCAAGCTGCCGCAGATGTGGCTGGAGCCGATCCTGCGCAGGCACGCGGAGGAGCGCAATCCCGGGCGGATCCTGTTCCACCACGAACTGACCTCCTTCTCCGACGAGGGCGACCACGTCGTCGCCGAGGTGCGCGACCTCGAGACCGGGGAGACCACCACCGTCACGGCGCAGTACCTCATCGGGGCCGACGGCGGCCGCATGGTCGGAGCCGAGGTCGGCATCGAGATGCAGGGCCCGCCCGGACTGGTCAACACCACCACCGTGTACTTCTCCGCCGACCTGTCCCAGTGGTGGGAGGAGGGCACGCTCATCACGCACTTCCTCAGCCCGGAGGACCCCGACCTGTCCAGCAACCTCATCGAGATGGGGCCGCGCTGGGGCAAGGAGTGCGAGCAGTGGGGCCTGCACTTCGCCCCCGGCCCGCCCGGACGCTGGGACAACGAGAGCGTCGTCCCCAGGATCCGCGAGCTGCTGCGCATCCCGGACCTGGAGGTGACGGTGCACAAGGTGACGGACTGGATCGTGCACGCGCACCTCGCCGACCGCTACCGGGTCGGCCGCGTGCTGATCGCCGGCGACGCCGCGCACCGCCAGCCCCCCGCCGTCGGCCTCGGCCTCAACACCGGCATCCAGGACGCGCACAACCTCGCCTGGAAGCTCGCCGCGGTGCTCGGCGGCCGCGCGACCGACGGCCTGATCGACACCTACGAGGCCGAGCGCCGGCCCGTGGGCCGGGAGAACGTCGACTGGGCGGTCTCCGCCGCCGTCCACCACCAGGCCGTCATCGACGCCGTCGGCGCCGGCCACAACATCCCGGCGGGGCGCCGCAAGCAGCGGCTCGAGGCGTACTTCGACCCCTCGCCGCTCGGCGACACCGTGCGGGCGCGCGCCCTGGAGATCTTCCACACCCACCGCGGGGGGTGCCAGTCGCTCGACATGGAGGTCGGTTTCCACTACGAGGACGGCGCGCTCCTCCCCGACGGCAGCGAGCCGCCGGCCCGCGTCCCCATGCGCAACGAGCACCGGCCCACGTCCCGCCCCGGACACCGGCTGCCGCACGCCTGGATCACCTCCGGCGGCCGGCGCCTGTCCACGCTCGACCTCACCGGCAGGACCGACTTCACGCTGATCACGGGCCCGGAGGGGACGCCGTGGTGCGAGGCGGCCGCGCGCGTGGCGGAGAAGTTCTCCGTCCGCGTCCGCATGGTCCGCATCGGCGCCGGCGGCGAGTACGCCGACGTCGACGGCGGCTGGGAGGCCGTCCGGGGGATCACCGACGCCGGCGCGCTCCTGGTCCGCCCCGACCAGCACGTCGCCTGGCGCGGCGCGGACGGCGGCCAGGACCCGGAGCAGGTCCTGGCGCAGGTGTTCGCCGCGGTGCTGGACCGCTGACCCCGGCGGCGCACAACAGCAGCGGCCGTGCCCGGCACCGGGCACGGCCGCTTCGGTGTTCCGCGGGACCGGTTCAGGCCCCGACCGCCGCCGAACGGGCGGCGGCGTCCTGCCTCACCCAGGCCAGGACCTGCTCGGTGGCCTGCCGCGCGGAGGCCATGCACACACCGACGCCCACACCGTCGTACAGGGCGCCGCACACGGCGAGGCCGGGCTGGGCGGCCACCGTCTCGCGGATCCGCCGCACCCGCTCGAAGTGGCCGACGGTGTACTGCGGCAGGGCGTCCTCCCAGCGGCTGACCCGGCTCGCCACCGGGACGCCCCGCACGCCCGTGGCCTCGGCCAGCTCCGTGGTCGCCAGCGCCACCAGGTCGGCGTCGTCGCGCCGCAGCAGGTCCTCCTCGCCGAACCGGCCGATCGAGCAGCGGACGATCTCCACCTCGCCGGCCAGGTGCGGCCACTTCACGGTGGTGAACGTGACCTCCTTGACCGCCTTGCCCTCCGTCGCGGGCACCCGGTAGGCGGCGTACCCGCGGCCCGAGAGCCCGCCGGGGAACGCCGTGCGGGGATAGGCGAGGGTGACCACCGCCACGCTCGAGTACGGCACCTCGGCGAACGCCGAGACGGCCGGGGCGGCTCCGGGGACCCCGGCGAGCAGCCTGCCCGCGGGACCGGCCGGAACGGCGACGACCACGGCGTCCGCCTCGATGTGCTCCGGGCCGGCGGCCGTGCCCACGGTCACCCGCCAGCCGTCCGCGCCGCGGGCCAGCTCCCGCACCGGGGCGTCGGTGCGCACCGACGCGTCGGGCGCCGCCGACAGCACCTCGCGCACGAGCACGGGGGGCAGCGAGCCGAACCCGCCGTCGAGGGTCGCCACCCGCACGGGCGGCGGCTTCTGCCCCTCGGCGAGCACGGGCGTCAGCGAGCCCGCCGCGTCCGCCAGCGAGACGTGCGAACGGGCCGCCTTCGCCAGCGGCGTCAGCGTGGCCTCGAACGACAGGTCCGCGGCGCGGCCGGCGAACACACCGGCGAGGAACGGTTCGACCAGGCGGTCCACGACCTCCTGGCCGAAGCGCCCGCCCACGTAGTCCGCGACCGAGACGTCGCCGTCCCGGTCGAACGAGGGGAGCACCAGGTCCTGCCGGGCCCGCTCGACGCCCTCCGGGGACACCACGCCGGACCTGGCGAGGTCGTCCATGTCGCAGGGCACGCCCATGAACTGACGGTCCGGCTGCTGCCGGATCCCTCCCCCGGTCCAGATCGCCGACGCGGTGACACCGGCCGACATGATCTTCTCGCCGAGCCCGGCGTCCGCGATCAGCCCGGTCGTCCTGCGCCGGTTGGCGTACAGCGACTCGGCCCCCTCGTCGACCGCGACGCCCGCCACCTCGGAGACCGACAGCTTCCCGCCGAGCCGGGAGGACGCCTCCAGGACCGTCACCCGGACCGGCTCGTCGCGGAGCTGGAACGCCGCCGCCAGTCCCGCGATGCCACCCCCGATGACGACCACATGGGGCTTTCCACTCACCTGATCCTGTTCGGTGCCAGCCATTCCACCAGATCCTTCGTGGTTAGTGTCGTAGAGGCCGTCTCGGCGCCGGCGACCGGCGTCAAGACAGGTCCTGGCAGTCTGGCCGGGGCTCCCCGCCCTGCGGTCGAGGGCTGCTGGAGGGCCGGTGGCCGGTGCCGAACCAGCGGTCGAGTGCCCGGGTGAGGTCGTCGGTGGTGCCGGGGGAGGTCCAGGCGACGTAGCCGTCGGGGCGGACGAGGACGGCGTCGAGGGGGGTGGGGGATTCGGTGGTCCAGGTTCCGGTGACGACGTCGACGTGGTCGGTGTGGCGGTGGGCGGTGCGGGCGGTGGTGTCGTCGGTGGTCAGGAGCAGGCCGCGGCCGGTGCGCAGGAGTTCGGCGACGCGGGGGCGGGTGCCGTCGGCGAGGGTGAGGGTGGTGTCGGGCGGCATGCGGCGGCCGAGCAGGGGGTGGTCGCCCTTGGCCAGGTCGTAGCGGACGCCGAGGTTGCTCAGCATGCCCGCCGCGTACTCGGCGGCGTCCTTGTGGGCCAGCAGCTCTCCCACCACCTCGCGCACCGGGTCCATGTCCTCGCCGGTGAGCCGCAGCTCGATCGCCGCGCGGGCGTTGCGCGCCAACTGCTCGCCGACCGGGTGGCGTTCGGCGTGGTAGGTGTCCAGCAGGCCCTCGGGGGCCCGTCCCTCGACCGCCGCCGCCAGCTTCCAGCCGAGGTTCACCGCGTCCTGCACGCCCACGCTCAGCCCCTGCGCCATCGCCGGGGGCTGCACGTGCGCGGCGTCGCCCGCCAGGAAGACCCGGCCGCGCCGGTACTCGGCGGCGGCTCGCGAGGCGTCGGTGAAGCAGCTGATCCAGCGGCACTCCCCGTGGTGGATGGACTCGCCGGTGAGCCGCTGCCAGGCGTCGGCGAGGTCGGCGTAGGCGACCGCGTCCCGGTCGCGGGGCGGCGGCGTCCCCGCCTCGTGGACGACGACCCGGGTGACGCCGTTCTCCAGGTCCATCGCCATCACCATGCTGCCGCCCGGCAGGTTCTCCCCGATGCGCCGTCTGCGGGTGTCGATCCCGGTGACGTCGGCCGTGAGGAAGCCGCGCCTGCCGTCGGTGCCGGGGAAGCCGATCCCGGCCAGTCTGCGCACGGTACTGCGCCCGCCGTCGCAGCCGACGAGGTAGGCGGCGCTCTCCTCGGTCGTCCCGTCGGGGCCGTCGACGCTCACCACGACGCCGTCGTCGTCCTGCCGCAGACCGGTCACCTCCCGGCCGCGCAGGACCGGCACGCCGAGTTCGCCCACCCAGTCCTCCAGCATCCGCTCGGTGCGGAACTGGGAGACCCCCCGGTGCCCGTAGTGGTCCTCCGCCAGCATGCCGAGGTCGATCGGCACCCCGCCGAAGTGGCTGTCGGCGGGCTCGGTGGCGCCGAGCCGGTCGAGCAGGCCCCGCTGGTCGAAGCACTCGGCGGTGCGCCGGGTGAAGCTCGCGCCGCGCGACTGGCGCGTCGGGGCGGGCAGCCGCTCGTGGACGACGACGTCCACGCCGCGGAGCCTGAGTTCGCCCGCCGTCATCAGCCCGACCGGGCCGGCCCCGACGACGATTACATCCCTGGCCATGTGTTCACTCCTGTTCGAAGGGTGCCGTCGGCGCTCACCGGCCGGCGGACTGCGGGACGCGTCCGGTGCCGAACCAGTGGTCGAGTGCCCGGGTGAGGTCGTCGGTGGTGCCGGGGGAGGTCCAGGCGACGTAGCCGTCGGGGCGGACGAGGACGGCGTCGAGGGGGGTGGGGGGTTCGGTGGTCCAGGTTCCGGTGACGACGTCGACGTGGTCGGTGTGGCGGTGGGCGGTGCGGGCGGTGGTGTCGTCGGTGGTCAGGAGCAGGCCGCGGCCGGTGCGCAGGAGTTCGGCGACGCGGGGGCGGGTGCCGTCGGCGAGGGTGAGGGTGGTGTCGGGCGGCATGCGGCGGCCGAGCAGGGGGTGGTCGCCCTTGGCCAGGTCGTAGCGGATGCCGAGGCCGCTCACGACCCCGGCGACCTGCTCGGCGGCGTCCTTGTGGGCCAGCAGCTCGCCCACCACCTCGCGCACCGGGTCCATGGCCTCGTCACCGAGGTAGAGCTTGGCGGCCGCGCGGGCGTTGCGGACCAACTGCTCGCCGACCGGGTGGCGTTCGGCGTGGTAGGTGTCCAGCAGGCCCTCGGGGGCCCGTCCCTCGACCGCCGCCGCCAGCTTCCAGCCGAGGTTCACCGCGTCCTGCAGCCCGGCGCTCAGCCCCCAGGCGGCCAGCGGGGGGATCTCGTGCGCGGCGTCGCCCGCCAGTAGCACCCGGCCGCGCCGGTACTCCCGCGCCAGCGCGGAGGAGTTGCCCGAGGCCCACAGCCACAGGCACCGCGCGTCGTCGATCGACTCACCCGTCAGCCGCCGCCACGCGGCGGCGACCTCGGCGAACGTCAGCGCACCCGGCTCCGGGCGGGCGGGCAGGGCCGGGTCGTGGACGACCACCCGGCAGCGGCCCCCGCCCAGCGGGGTGCACACCACCATCCGGCCGCCGGGAAGCCGCTCGCCGATCGGCCGGGGGCGCGGGGTGACACCGGTGATCTCCGCGGTGTACATGCCCCGGGTGGGCTCCCAGTCGGCGGTGGGGATGCCGGCCAGCCGGCGCACCGTGCTGCCCGCACCGTCGCAGCCGGCCACGTACCGGGCCGTCTCCTCGCTCGGGCCCTCGGGGCCGGCGAAGGACACCACGACACCTTCGGCCGTCTCGCGCAGAGCGGTCACCTCGTAGCCGCGGCGCACCGGCACGCCGAGCTCGGCCAGCCGGCCGCCCAGCGCCTCCTCGGTCCTGGCCTGGGACAGGCCCAGCACCCCGCTGTGGTCCTCGTCGAGCATGTCGAGGTCGAAGCGGACCCCGCCGAAGTGGCCCATCGGGCCCCATCGGAACGCGCCCAGGCGGGGCAGCAGCCCGCGCTGGTCCAGTGACTCGGCGGCCCGCCGGTTGAAGCCGAGTGCCCGGGACTCCTCGGTCGGGGCGGGCAGCCTGTCGTAGACGGCCACGTCCACTCCGGCCAGACGCAGTTCTCCGGCCAGCATCAGGCCGACCGGCCCCGCACCGACCACGATGACGTCAGTTGTTTTCATTCTTTGAGGCCCTCTGCGCTGTGGCAATGGTTGGCCATGGTGAAGCTACTCAGGGCAATCTCCGGCCGCAACGATTCGGAATTCCGTGGGCGCCGTGGGGCGTTCGACCGTGGAGTCGGCGCGATTGAACACGGCGGTGAACGCTTGAGCGCACGGTCCGCACCGCAGCAATATCGTCGGGTGCCTTCGGGTTTCGCTTCTTCCCATGGTGAATGCGCGCATTACCGGCCGCAGAAAGGAAGCTGACGTGACAGACGAGAAGATCGCCCTCGTCACCGGCGCCAACAAGGGCATCGGATTCGCCGCGGCGCGGCAGCTCGGTGAGCGGGGGATCGTCGTCATCGTCGGCGCACGCGACGAGACGCTCGGCAAGCAGGCCGCCGACGCGCTGGCCGCCGACGGCATCGCCGCGACGGCGCTGCGGCTCGACGTGACGGACCCGGCCTGCGTCGCCGAGGCCGCCCGCGAGATCGAACGGCGCCACGGCCGCCTGGACATCCTGGTGAACAACGCCGGCACCGCGGGCGGCTTCACCGGCGCCCCGAGCCGGGCGACCGCGGCCGACCTGCGGGAGGTCTACGAGACCAACGTCTTCGGCGTGGTCACCGTCACCCACGCGATGCTGCCGCTGCTGCACCGCTCCCCGGCCGGCCGGATCGTCAACCTGTCCAGCCATGTGGGGTCGCTGACCCTGAACGCGGACCCGGACTCCCCGCTGGCGGGCGTGAACATGATCGCCTACCAGTCGTCGAAGACCGCGCTGAACGCGGTCACGGTCGCCTACGCCAAGGAGTTGCGGGGGACCCCGGTCAAGGTCAACGCGGCCCTGCCCGGAGTGGTGGCCACGGACATCAACCACCACCGCGGCCACCGCACCCCCGCCGAAGGGGCCGCCGTCGTGGTCCGGCTCGCCCTGCTGGACGAGTCCGGCCCCTCGGGCGCGTGCCTGGCGGACGAGGGGCCCGTCCCCTGGTAGCGCGCGACCCCCGACGCACGGCGTCCGCCCCGCGGCCGCCGCATCCGACCGCACCGCCGGGCGAGTCCCCGGCGGGCACGAGACATGGAGACACACAGTGGCGCTTGACGGAACGATCCTGGTGCTGGGCGGGACCGGCCGGCAGGGCGGGGCGGTGGCCCGCGAACTGCTGCGGCGCGGCCACACCGTGCACGCCCTGGTCCGCGACCCGGCCAGGGCGGAGGCGGAGGCGCTGCGGGAGGCGGGCGCGGTCCTGGTCCGCGGCGACATGGACGACGAGGCGTCGCTGACGGCGGCGATGCGAGGCGTCCACGGGGTGTTCAGCGTCCAGACCTTCCGGGGGCCCGGCGGCGTCGAGGCCGAGGAGCGGCAGGGCCGGGCGGTGGCGGACGCCGCGGTGCGGGCCGGGGTGCGGCACTTCGTCTACAGCTCGGTCGGCGGCGCGGACCGCGACACCCGGGTCCCGCACTTCGAGAGCAAGCACCGGGTGGAGCGGTACCTGCGGACCCTCGACCTGCCGACGACGGTCCTGCGGCCGGTCATGTTCCACGACATCCTGCTCGACATCGCCCCGCGCCCGACGGGGGGCGAACTGGTACTGGCCATGTGGCTGGACCCGCGGATCCCGGTGCAGCTCATCGCGACCAGCGACATCGGCGTGTTCGCCGCGGACGCCTTCGAGGACCCGGACGCCTGGCTGGGCCGGGTGGTCGAGATCGCCGGCGACTCCCTGACCGGGCCGCAGATGGCCGCGGCCTTCGAGGCGGTCTCCGGCGTCCCGACCCGCTACCAGCGGCTGCCGATCGAGCCGCTGCGCAACGCCCGCCCCGACCTCGCCAACATGTTCGACTGGTTCGAGCGGGACGGCTACCGCGCCGACCTCGACGAACTGCGCCGCACCCGGCCCGGCCTGGTCACGCTGGAGAGCTGGCTGGCCGAGAACTGGACGGCCCCCGTGGTCGCGGCGGCCCGCTGACGCCGCTCAGGTGAAGACCGGTTCCCGGGTGCGGGTGCGCTTGAGCTCGAAGAACCCGTCGGTCGCCGCCACGGCGAGCACCCCGTCCCACAGCCGCGTCGCGGCCTCACCCCGCGGGGCGGGTGTCACCACGGGGCCGAAGAACGCCACGTCCCCCACCGCGACGACGGGCGTGCCCACATCCGTGCCGACCCGGCCGATGCCGTCGTGGTGCGAGGCGCGCACCGCGTCGTCGTACGTGTCGCGGCCGGCCGCGTCGGCGAGGCGGGGATCGAGGCCCGCGGCGGCCAGGGCCGCCGCGTAGGTGGCGTGCTTCCTGGGCGCCCCCTCCAGGTGGAAGCGGGTGCCGAGTTCGGTGTACAGCCCGCCCAGCACCTGCGGGCCGTGGGCCTGCTCGGCGGCGGCGCACACCCGCACCGGCTCCAGCCGCGCGGCGAGGTCCCGGTGCCAGCGCTCGGGCAGGTCGGCGCGCCCCTCGTTGAGCACGGTCAGGCTCATCAGGTGCCAGCGCAGCTCGAGGGGCCGCTGCCGGGCGACCTCGAGGATCCAGCGGGAGGTCAGCCACGCCCAGGGGCAGGTCGGGTCGAACCAGAAATCCACCGGGGTTGGGGTGTCGTGCCGCAACGGGGCCTCCTCGATGTAGCCGGGCCGGAACAATTTGGCAAGCGGGGCCGGAATTTCACTGGAGCGGGGCTGGACGGGTCCTGTTCAACCGCTCAAATTCCCCGGTCGAACGCCGGGGGCACCATTGCGGGAATGCGGAAGTTGCGGTTTCGCAAATCGCCGACCTATTGTCTTGAATCCGCGAAAAAAGGCGCTCCGAAAGGAAAGGCATGTCCCTGCTGCCCGAGGTTCGTGACCAGTCGGACTCGTACGCGCTGCTCCACCTCGTCCAGGGCGCGGTGATCACCCAGGCGATCTCGGTCGCGGCCCGGCTCGGCGTCGCGGACGTGCTGGCCGACGGCCCGCTGTCCGTCGAGGACATCGCGGCGCGGGTCGGGTCCGACCCCAGGGCGACCCACCGCGTCCTGCGCGCGCTCGCCGGCCACGGGGTGTTCGCGGTCCGCCCGGACGGCCGGTACGAGAACACCCCGATGTCCGGCAGCCTCCGCGAGGACGCCCCGGACTCGATGCGCGGCTTCGCCCTGCTGATGAACCACCCCACGCTGTGGGAGGAGTGGGGCCACCTGTTCGACACCGTGGAGACCGGCGAGGCCAACCTGCCCAAGCTGCGCGGCATGGGCGCGCTGGACTTCTTCCACGCCAACCCCGACTACGCCCGGGTGTTCTTCCAGGCGTTCGGCGGGCTCTCGGCCTCGGAGACCGACCCGATCCTGGCCGCCTACGACTTCTCCGGGTTCGGCACGGTCGTGGACGTCATCGCCGGCCGCGGCAACCTCCTGGCGGGCATCCTCGGCCAGGCGCCGGACACCAAGGGCGTGCTGTACGACTCCGAGATCGCCACCGTCGACTCCCCGGCGCTCTTCGAGGCGGCCGGAGTCGCCGACCGGCTCACCATCGAGCACGGCGGCTACCTCGGCAAGCTGCCCGCGGGCGGCGACGCCTACGTGTTCAAGCACATCATCCACGACTTCTCCGAGGCCGACGCCGTCACCGCGCTGCGCAACGCGCGCGAGGCGATCGCCCCCGGCGGGAAGCTGCTCGTCATCGAGTACGTGATCCCGGAGGACAACGAGAAGCACCTCGGCAAGACCATCGACCTCTGGCTGATGCTGATGCTCGGCGCCCAGGAGCGCACGCTCGCCGAGTACACCGAGCTGTTCGCCAAGGCCGGCTTCGAGCTCACCAGGGCCGTTCCCACCAGCGCGCCGATCTCGGTCATCGAGGGCATCCCGGTCTGAGGCCGCCGCGAGCAACCGACTCATTCCCGCACACCGCACAGGAGAAGACCCGATGACACGGATGGAAAACCCCTCCCTGGTCGTTCCCGGCGCACTGCAGCCCCTGCTCGACCTGACCGAGGTCATCGGCAAGGTGGGCGTGCCGCAGACCACCCTCGACCTCGTCCGGCTGCGCGTCAGCGAGATCAACGGCCGCGTCTACACGTTTCCCGAGGACCCGGAGCAGGCGGCCGGGACGGACGAGCGGCTGCCGCGGGTGGCCGGCTGGCGCACCGATTCCTGCTTCGACGAGGCCGAGCGCTGCGCGCTGGAGATGGCGGAGGCCGTCACGCTGATGACCGACCCGCAGGACATGGCGTCGGACGAGGTCTGGGAGAAGTCCGCCCAGTACTACACCGACGAGCAGCTCGGCGCCCTGGTCATGCACATCGGCCTGGTCAACTTCTGGAACCGGGTGAACGTCGCCACCCGCCAGGAAGCCGCGGTCTGGCGCTGAGGAAGGGAAGACGGCACCGTGCTGAAGCTCATCAACGCCGGTCTGGGCAGGACCGGTACGACCTCACTGAAGGTGGCCCTGGACCGGCTCGGTCTCGGCCCCTCCTTCCACATGTTCGACATCGTCGGGGACGCGGAGCGGCTGCGGCGGTGGGAGAGGATCGTCTGTGACGGCGAGCGCCCCGACTGGGCTGGCGTCTTCGACGGCTACCGCTCCGCGGTGGACGGCCCCTGCGCCGTCCACTACCGGCAGATCAGCGAGGCGTTCCCCGACGCCAAGGTGATCCTCACGGTACGCGACGCCGAGAGCTGGTACCGCAGCACCCACGACACCCTGTACCAGTTCGCCCTGCGGAGCACGGCGAACCCGCCGGAGCCCGGCAGCCCGCAGGCCCGGCTGTTCCGCATCACCAGCACCATGGTCTGGGACGGACTGTTCGGCGGCCGGTTCGACGACAAGGACCACGCCATCGAGGTCTACCACCGGCACAACGAGGAAGTGGTGCGCGTCATGGGCGCGGACAACGTCCTCGTCTACGACGTGCAGCAGGGCTGGGAGCCCCTGTGCGCCTTCCTCGGTGTCGACGTCCCGCGGGAGGAGTTCCCGCGCACCAACGACACCGCTTCCATGCGGCAGCGGATCGCCCGGGCGGCCGGCGCCGCGGCCGCCACCGGTTGAGCCGGCGAGGAGACTTCGGTGCTGATAACGGAAATGACGGTCCCCGGCGCCTACCGCGTCCAACCCGAGCCGCTGAGCGACCGCCGCGGCCACTTCTTCGAGTCCGTGCGGGCCAGTGCCCTGCTGGCGGAGAGCGGCTGGGAGTTCACGGTCCGCCAGGTCAACTACTCGGTGTCCCGGCGCAACACCCTGCGGGGCATCCACGGCACCACGGTCCCGCCCGGCCAGGCCAAGTTCGTCACGTGCGTGCGGGGCAGCGCCCTCGACATCGCCGTCGACCTCCGGGTCGGCTCGCCGACCTTCGGCCACTACGACGTCACCCTCCAGAGCCCGGAGACGGGGACGGCCGTGTACCTGCCCGACGGGGTCGGGCACGCCTTCCTCGCCCTCACGGACGACACCTGCATGAGCTACCTCTGCTCGCAGGAGTACGTGCCGGGGACGATGATCGACGTCGACGCGCTCGACCCGGACCTCGCCCTGCCGTGGGACCTGAAGGAACCGCCGATCCGCTCGGACAAGGACGCCGCGGCGCCCACCCTCGCCGAGGCGGCGGCGGCCGGCCTGCTGCCCACCTACGAACAGTGCCCGCCCCGCCCGCTCACCGCGGCACCGGGCGGACGGTAGCGCGCGCGAGGAACGGCGGTCGGCGTCAGGGGACGCCGACCGCCGTTCCTCGTTCCCCGGTGAGCCCGGCGACCGACCGCCGTTCTCGGCTCCCCGGTGAGCCCGTGAGCCCGGTGAGCCTCACCGGCCGTCGCTCACCGGGCTTCCCCACCGAGGGCGTGCGCGCGGATGCGGGCCA
This sequence comes from Streptomyces sp. NPDC048734, assembly GCF_043198675.1. Lineage (NCBI taxonomy): Bacteria > Bacillati > Actinomycetota > Actinomycetes > Kitasatosporales > Streptomycetaceae > Streptomyces > Streptomyces sp. NPDC048734. The sequence continues at coordinate 68,484 of NZ_JBICUZ010000023.1, forward strand.
TCAGCCCCGCCTGCCGCACCAGGTCGCGGTGGTGCCGCGCCCGCGCCGCCGGGTCGCGCACGGCCTCGTGGAACGTGGTGAACACGCCGAGGAACTGGTCCGAGGCCGGGGCGAGGATCTGCGTCTCGCGGTCCTTCTGCTGCAGCCGCAGCACCGGGCGGGCGCCGGCCGAGGGCGTGAACGCCCACTCCAGGACCAGCCGCCCCTGGCTCCCCCACAGCTCGTAGGCCGACCGGTAACCGTGGGACAGGCCGAAGGAGCAGTTCGCGGTGACGCCGTCGTCGTCACCCAGCAGCGCCGCCCCGGAGACGTCCACGCCCAGTTCCGGATCGGACTTCAGGCCGGCCCCCAGGACCCGTGCCGACGGCCCGAGGTACTCCTGGGCCGCGCGCACCGGGTAGCAGCCGACCTCCCACAGCGCCCCGCCGCCCAGGTCCGCCTGGTACTTGATCCCGCGCGGATCGGTCGGCGGAATGCCGAACGCGCCGTGGTAGGAGCGCAGTTCCCCGATGGCCCCGTCGGCCACCAGAGCCCGCGCCTGTTCGTGCTGGGGGTGCCGCAGGAACGCGAAGTTCTCCATGACGACCAGACCGCGCTCCTCGGCGAGCGCGACGAGGTCCCGGGCCGTCTCCTCGGCGGGCACCGCGGGCTTCTCGAGCAGGACGTGCTTTCCCGCCTCCAGCGCCCGTCGCGCCCACGTGGCGTGCTCGCTGTTCGGCAGCGGGATGTAGACCGCGTCGATGCCGGGCAGTTCCAGGAGCCGCTTGTAGCCCTCGACGGCCGCGCAGCCGGCGCCGGCCGCCACGGTCTCGGCCTTCTCCCGGGAGCGGCTCGCGACCGCCACCAGCCGGAACGACGACCGGTGGATCGCGGGGAGGGCCCGGCGCACGGCGATGTCGGCGCATCCGATGATGCCGATACCGGCCCTCTGCTCGGATTCGAGAACGGGCGTCAGATCTTCGTTTTCCACAGGTCCACCTAAACGACGACAGTAAATGCGCATGCCTGAACCGGTATGCCGTCAGCCTGAGTAAGCGGACCCGTGCCTGTCAACAAAGAAGCCATTCAAGGCGGGGCGCCGAGGAGCCTTTCGGCCGGGTGGCCGACGCCGATAAAGTGCGGGCACTGCCTAATTGGCACGAAGTTACTGAGGAGGCGCCACGGTGAAGGGCATCATCCTGGCCGGCGGCAATGGCACGAGGCTCCATCCGATCACTCTCGGAGTCTCCAAGCAAATGCTCCCGGTCTACGACAAGCCGATGATTTACTACCCGCTTTCGGCTCTCATGCTGGCGGGGATCACCGAAATCGAGATCATCACCACGCCCGAGGACTCGGAGATGTTCCGGCGGCTGCTGGGCGACGGCTCCTGGCTGGGCATCACCCTGACCTACGCGGAGCAGGACAAGCCCCGGGGGCTCGCCGACGCGTTCCTGGTCTCCGAGGACCACATCGGGGACGACTCCGTCGCCCTGGTGCTGGGCGACAACATCTTCCACGGTTACGAGTTCGGGCCCATGCTCCAGCGGGCCGCGCAGGACATCAAGGGCTGCGTCCTGTTCGGCTACCCGGTGCGCGATCCCGAGCGCTACGGCGTCGGCACCCTCGACGAGCAGGGCAGACTCGTCGCCCTGGAGGAGAAGCCCGCCAACCCGCAGACCAACATGGCGATCACCGGGCTGTACCTCTACGACAACCAGGTCGTGGACATCGCCCGGCGGTTGCGGCCCTCCGAACGCGGCGAGCTGGAGATCACCGACCTCAACCGCGTCTACCTGGAGCGCGGCGAGGCCCAGCTGATCCCGCTGGGCCGCGGTTTCGTCTGGCTGGACACCGGAACCCACGACGCGCTCATGGAGGCCGGGGACTACGTCCAGGTCCTGGAACACCGCCAGGGGGTGCGCATCGCCTGCCTGGAGGAGATCGCCTGGCGCATGGGCTACATCGACCGGGAGTCCTGCTACCGGCTCGGCAGCCGCCTCGCCAACTCCTCCTACGGCCGGTACGTCATGGAGATGGCCCAGGCCGGCTGAACCCCGCACCGCCTCCCGCAGACCCCCGCGATCCCCAACGGAAGAAGTGCGACAGCCATGAAAATACTGTTCACCGTCGGTGGCAGCCAGGCGGCCGTCTTCGGCGTCGCCCCCCTCGCCGCCGCCGCCCGCAACGCCGGCCACGAGATCCTGCTGGCAGCCGACGAACCGCTGATGGCGGCCGCACAGTCCGTCGGGCTTCCCGCGGTCTGCATCACCCCCGAGCGCATGCGCTACGGCCAGGACGCCATGACGGCCACCGTCCGCATCGACGCGCTGCTCGACCTGACGCGGCAGTGGAGCCCCGACCTGGTCGTCGGCGGCCTGTCCCACGTCCCCCGGGTGCTCGCCGCCCGGCTCAAGGTGCCCTACGTCCGCCACATCTGGCACATCGCCCCGATGGCGCACCGGGACCGCACGGCGGTGGCGGAACTCCAGCCGCAGCTGGAACGCCTCGGGCTGACCGAGCTGCCGGCGCCCGACCTCTTCATCGACCTGTGCCCGCCGTCGCTGCGCCCGCCCGGCGCCCCCGCCGCGCGGGCGATGCGCTGGGTCCCCCGGGTGAGCCAGCGCCGGGTCGAGCCGTGGATGTACACCCGCCCCGAGGGCCGCCGCCGGGCACTGATCACCGCGGGCACCCGCAACCTGCTGCTGGAGACCCCCGGCAGCTCGCTGCGCCGGCTCGTGGACGACCTGACCGGGGCGGGGGTGGAGGTGCTGATCGCGGCGCTTCCCGAGGCCGCCGAGCGGTACGGCGCGGAACTGGGCGACGTGCGCATCGGCTGGATCCCGCTGGACGTGGTCGCCCCCACCTGCGACCTCGCGGTCCACCACGGCGGTGCCACCACGGCCATGACGCTGATCAACGCGGGGGTGCCCCAGCTGATCGTTCCCGACAACGGCTACGGCAAGGCCGTCGCGGAGGCCGTCAGCGGCTTCGGCGCCGCCGTGCTGGTGGACCGGCACCGGCCGCGGGCCGGACAGGATCCGGACGAGGCGATCGTCGCGGGCTGCCGCGAGATCCTCGACGACCCCCGGTACGCGCAACGGGCCCGTGCCGTTGCCGCGGAGGCCGCCGCACTGCCGACCCCCGACGAGGTGCTGCGCGAGATCGAGGCCCTCGCCGCCCGTTGATCCCGCGGCCGGACCGCCGCCCGCCCGCCGGGCCGCGGCCCGGCCGTACCCTCCCCTCCCCTCCCGTCCCCTCCACACACACGCACAACGCCGGTCGCCCTGGGACCGACGGAGAGGTCCTCCGTGGTCCCAGGGCGACCGGCGTTGCCGGGGCCGACGCGCCGGCCGTCAGACCAGCGCCTCCAGCTTGGGCACGATCTCGGCGGGCGTGGGCAGCGTCGAGATCTCCTTGGCGATGAACTGCGTCCGCTCGGTGTAGCCGGGGTTCTCCAGCAGTTCCTTGCAGGCCGCGGCGATCACCTCGCCCGGCGCCTTGTCGGGCTCCTGCGCCTGCGGCCACAGCGTCTTGCCGGCGCCGAAGTCGGTGATGGCCTTGGCGATGGCCTCCCGGTGGTAGTTCGGCGGGAACTCCGGCGGGTTCTCCGGGATGACCAGCTGCGGTACGCCGTTGGCCATGAGCGTCGTGGCGGTGGTCGCGCCGCCGTGGTGGACCGCCAGGTCACAGGTGGCGGCGGTGACGTCGATCGGGATCCAGCCGACGCGCGCGTCGCCCAGCTCCGCGCCGAACCGCTCGACGGCGCCGGGGTTCGCGGCGATCAGCGCCTCGGCACCCAGCTTGTCCAGCTCCTTGACCAGCAACGGCATGGACCAGCCCGGGTCGCGGAACATCAGGCTGCGGAAACCGGAGGTGATGATCACGCGCTTGCGGCCCTCGGGGCGGGTGTACATCCAGCGCTCCAGCCGGCGCTGCGGGTTGCTGGGGATCCAGCGCACCGGCTGCGCGTCCGGGTCGTGGGACGGCCGCAGCGACGGCGGGGTGGAGTCCAGGAGCAGATCGGGCTTGAGCAGCCCGTCCACGCCCAGCCGCTCCATCTCGGGCCGCAGCTCGGCCTCGGCGCCCGGGTCGATACCGGTGAGCGGAATGCCCAGGTACTCGATGTGGCGCACGTACGGGACCTTCAGGTGGGCGGCGAGCAGCATCGCGGCGTAGCTCTGCGAGCTGCCCACGACCACGTCCGGGGTCCAGTCCTTGGCCAGCTCCAGCAGGGACTTCACCCCGGCCAGACCCATCTGCGCGAAGCCGCGGCCCTGCCCGAACATCTCCTCGTCGCCCAGCTCCCGGGGGAACCGCAGTCCCTTGCCCGGGTTGCTGATCCGCATGAAGTGCCGGATCGGGTCGACGGTGAAGCAGAAGGTGGGAAGGCCGATGGCCTCCGCGGTCTCCACCCACGGCTCGTGGGCGGCCAGCATGACGTGGTGGCCCGCGTTGCGCGCGGCCGTCGCCAGCGGAGCAGCGGCATAGTAGGTGGCCTGGCTGCCCGTGGTTATGAACAGGATTTTCATGGCACTCCGGATGCTTTTCGTGGGATGCGGCCTGCGGCATTCGCGGACAGTACCGATGGTCCTCAGCGCGGCCTTTTTCTGTCAAACACCGGCAATTGGCAACCCCGTTCGATCGCGGATTTCCCGCAGTTGAACGGGGTATTCTCCGGACCTCGTTGCGCACTCATCGGCCGCTGACCATCATGAGGTCGGTACGTGTGGCCAGGAAGCCTCAGAAACCGGATACCGAAAGTCGGTGGCACATGAACAACCTGATCTACGAAGCCCGGATGGCTCTCCGTGACGTCATGGAAGTGAACATCTACAGCCAGGGAAACGACAAGGTCTATCTGACCGTTTTCCCGGATCTGGTCTGGGAGGGCACCGAGAAGACGAAGCCGGAGAACGTCGTGCAGAACGTCATCGGCCGCCTCCACGACATGGACCTGGACGTCGCCGACGGCGAGTCCGCCGTCCGCACGCTGCTGGACTCCGGCGCCGTGGAGATCATCCGCAAGGCCGCCTGACCGCGCCGCCTGACCGCGTCGTCCGACCGCACCGTCCGACCGCGTCGTCCGACCGAGCGCCCGACAGCGCCGCCGGCCGGCGCACCCAGGCTTTCGCCGCGCACGGCCCCGTACGGTGCCCGGCCGCGCTGCCCGACCGAGTGCCCGCGCCGACCACCGCCGCGGGCACTCGCCGTGCTGTCAGTGGTGGCCGCCCGCGTGGCGGCGGGCGGCGGGGCCGACCACGAGCGGGCGCACCATGTGCTGCTCGTGCTCCAGCATGTGGCAGTGGTGGACCCCCCGGCCGACGACCGGGAAGCGGACCGCCACGGTGACCAGCTCGCCCGGGGTGCCGTTGGGGCCGGGACGGATCTGACCCGCCGTGCCCACCCTGACGGTGTCCTTCTCCCCGCGCTCGTGCGGTTCCAGCTCCGCCGCCCCGAGGAACGCCACCGGCCTGGCCGAACCGCGGACCGTCCGGTCGAACCCGGTCACGTCGTAGTTCTCGCGGGACAGCACCTGGAAGTGCGCCAGGTGGATGTGCATGGGGTGGGGAGAGGCGGCGAGGTTGAGGTACTTCCAGATCTCCACGCTGCCGTGCGCCACGGTGAACGCGCGGCCCTCGTCGTAGTCCATGGCCGTCCGGCGCAGCGTCGTGACGGCCCCCTCGGCGTCCTCGACCTGGACGATCCCGGCGGAGGGGAACGTGATGCCCGCCGCGTCGGCCTCCGTCACCTCCTCCATCTCCCACAGCTCGGGCACGTTCGCCGGGCCCGGACCCACCAGCACCACCCACCGGGGGGTGCTGCCGTGCGGCAGGTCCTCGTGGGCGGGCCGCTCGAAGGTGGGCGAGAGCACCGCGGGCGGCGTGAACCGGCCGGCGGACCCGCGGCCGGCGACGCGGAACTGCATCACGTCGGGTTCCAGCAGGTCGTGCCGGGCGCTGGACCCGCCGGGCGGCATGCCCTCCATCGTGTTGACCAGCTTCAGGGACCGGCCGCGGAACGCGCTGAAGTCGACCAGCACGTCGGCACGCTCGCCGGAGGAGAGGTTGAGCGCCCCGTCGACCGGCAGCGGCTTGTCGAGCAGGCCCTGGTCGGTGCCGATGACCTGGAGGGCGCCGGGGACGGGCCGGCCGTCGGCCAGCAGCATCAGCCGGTAGATCCGGGAGTTGGCCGTGTTGACGATCCGGAACCGGTACCAGCGCGGGTCCACCTCGAGGTAGGGCCAGATCACGCCGTTGACCAGGGTGTAGGGGGCCGCGTGGGCGCGCATGAGCTTCGTGCCGACCATCTCCACCTTGTGGACCAGGCGTCCGGTGAGCGCGCCCGATCCGTCCAGCGCGAAGTTGCGGTCGCTGAGGACCAGCGGCACCTCGTGCCTGCCCCTGGGCAGGCCCAGCGCCCGCTCCTCCTCGTCGCGAAGGACGAACAGGCCGGCGAGACCGGCGTACACGCTGAAGCGGCTCACGTGGTGGGTGTGGTCGTGGTACCAGAGCGTCGTCGCGGCCTGCTCGTTCGGGTACGCCGACAGCTGCACGTCGCCCGGACCGACCAGGTTCTCCATCCAGCCGTCGTTGCCGCCCCCGGTCAGCATGCCGTGCAGGTGCACCGCCGCCCACGGCTGGAGACCGGCCACCCCGGGGACCTCCCGGCAGCCCTTTGTTCCGGGGTAGTTGGACAGCGGGTCGGGGGCGGGACCGCCGGGCAGCCCGAAGTCGACGGCGGTGACCGGGACGGTCCCCGTCAGGTGGTTCTCCCAGGCCACCCGGAGCCGGCGGCCGCGGACCGCCTCGATCGTCGGGCCCGGGTGGCTCCCCTCGTACGTCCACATCCGCACCGGGGGCAGCTCCGAGTGCACCCGGACGTCGGCGGTGCGCATGCGCACGGTCAGCTCGTCGTGACCGCCGCGGGCGACGGGCCGCAGCACCGGCGGCGTGCGCAACGGGTCCCTGAACTTCGTCAGCAGCAGTCCGTCCGCCGACGGTTCGGCACCGCCGGCGCCCGGACCGTCCGGCGCGGCGAAGACAAAGGACGCGGGCACGAGCGAGCCCAGGCCGGCCAGGACGCCACCGCGCAGCAGGGTGCGCCGCTTGAGTACGGGCGAGTCGGGTATGTCGGCAGACGCAGTCTCCATTCGCCGGATAGTAGGCAATGGCCGCTGCAGAGCCGCTCGAAGTCGCGTCCAGGGCAGGGCTGTCCGGGCTCCGGCCGCCGGGGGCGCCGCGCCCTACACGGCCGCCATCTCGGTGTCCCGGCGGACGAGCGCGGCGTAGTGGCCGCCGAGGGCGAGCAGCTCCTCGTGAGTGCCGCGCTCGGCGATGCGCCCCCGCTCCAGCACGATGATCTCGTCGGCGTTGCGGACCGTCGACAGCCGGTGCGCGACCGTGATGGTGGTACGGCCCGCGCTCGCCGCGTCGATGGCCTTCTGGACGGCCCGCTCGGTCTGGGTGTCCAGTGCGCTGGTGGCCTCGTCGAGCACCAGGACCGGCGGGTCGCGCAGAATGGCGCGGGCGATCGCCAGCCGCTGCTTCTCACCGCCGGAGAACCGGTACCCGCGCTCGCCGACCACCGTGTCGTAGCCGTCGGGCAGGGACATCAGGTAGTCGTGGATGTGCGCCACCCGCGCCGCCGCGACCAGTTCCTCGTCCGTCGCGTCGGGTTTGGCGAACCGCAGGTTGTCGGCGACCGAGGCGTGGAAGAGGTACGACTCCTGGGAGACGACGCCGACCGCGGCGGCGAGCGTGTCGAAGGACAGGTCGCGCACGTCGACGCCGTCGATCGTGACGGTGCCCGACGTCGCGTCGTACAGGCGCGGGATGAGGTAGCTCAGCGTCGTCTTGCCCGAGCCGGTCTCCCCGACGACGGCGAGGCTGCGCCCGACGGGCACCGTCACGTCGATGCCGTCCAGCGTCGGCCGTTCGGCGCCCGCGTAACGGAAGCCGACGCCGTGCAGCCGCACCTCGCCCCGCAGGCTCGCCGGCACCACCGGCCGCTCCGGCTCGGCGACGTCGACGGGCAGGTCGAGGTACTCGAAGATGCGTCCGAACAACTCCAGTGAGCTCTGGATGTCCAGACCGATGGTCAGCAGCCGCTGCGCCGGCCGGAACAGGATCTGCTGGAGGGTCGCGAAGGCGACCAGCTCGCCGATGGAGACGGCCATGCGGCCGCCGCTCGCGGTCAGCCCCGCCACCCAGTAGATCACCGCGGGCATGGCCGCCATGACGACCCAGATGGTGGACTGGTACCACAGGCCCGCCGTGCTCGCGCGCACCTCGGTGTCGGTGAGCCTGCGGGACTGCGCGGCGAACGCGTCGCTGAGCGAACGCGAACGGCCCATGGTGTGGCCGAGCATGATGCCGCTGACCGACAGCGACTCCTGCACGTTCGACGACAGGTCGGCGAACTGGCGCTGCCGCGACCGGGTGAGGACGCGCAGCTCGTCGCCGACGCGGCGGCTCACCCAGACGAAGCCCGGCAGGACGATCAGCGAAGCCAGCGTGAGCCGCCAGTCGAGCAGGGCCATGGCGGTGACCGTGGCGATGACGGTCGTCACGTCCGACACCAGCGCCGTCGCGGTGGTCGTCACGGTCACCTGCATCCCGCCGATGTCGTTGGCGATGCGCGACTGGACCTCACCGGTGCGGGTCCGGGTGAAGAAGGCCAGAGACATGCGCTGCAGGTGGGAGTAGACGGCGGTGCGCAGGTCGTGCATGACCAGCTGGCCGACCCTGGCGGACAGGTAGGTCTGCCACACGTTGAACGAGCTGTTCGCGACCGCGACGACGACCATGCCCAGGGCCAGCAGGGACAGCAGCCCGGTCCTGCCCTGCGGCAGCGCCACGTCGATGATCTCGCGGATCAGGAAGGGGTTGACGAGGGAGACCAGCGACGAGCCCGCGACCAGGAACGCGACGGACAGCAGGCTCCTGCGGTACGGGCGGAACAGCTTGAGTACGCGCCGCTTCTGCACGGGAACGTGGGCGGTCGCCGACCCGGTGGTGGTCACCCTGGTCTCCTTCTCCTCGGTCGGGTCCGGACGACGGGCGCCGGACGGCTGCGGTCGGGTCTCACAGGTCCTCGACCAGCGCGGTCCACCGGGCGAACTCATCCTCCGACAACGGGGGCAGGCACGGCCGTTCGGCGGGCGGGACCGCGTATCCCGTCCAGGGGTGGGGCAGATGCGTTCCGTACCAGCCGAGTCCCATCCACACGGCTCCCTCGCCGAGGCTCCTGCCGAGGGCCCTCAGGGCGGACGCGCGCCGTACCCGCATGTCGGTCTCCGTTTCGCCGGCCAACCATTCACCGCCACCTTGGGCGACGCCTCTCAAGGAGCGGCAGGTCGTCGGTCGAGCCCCGCTCGAGAAGGGCTCTCAGCTCCTCACCAGCAGTCCGCGGCTGCGCAGGACCCAGCGTTCCAGCGGGCTGAAGACCAGCAGGTCGACGGCGATGCCGACGACGAGGATGAGCACGATGGCCTCGAAGACCATGGCCGTGTCACTGGCGTTGCGGCCGTTCTCCAGCAGCCGGCCGAGGCCGACGCCGAGGTCGGGGAAGGAGGCGATGATCTCGGCGGCCATCAGCGACCGCCAGGAGAACGCCCAGCCCTGTTTGAGCCCCGCGACGTAACCGGGCAGCGCGGCGGGCAGGGTGATGTGCCAGATGCCCCGCAACCCGCCGGCGCCCATCGTGCGGCCGGCGCGCAGGAACAACGGGGGCACCTGGTCGACGCCGGAGACCAGACCGTTGGCGATGGAGGGCACGGCGCCGAGCAGGACGACGGCGTACATCATCTTGTTGTTCAGGCCCAGCCAGATCACCGCGGGCGGCACCCACGCCACCGACGGCAGTGACTGCAGGCCGGACAGGATCGGGCCGATCGCGGCGCGCACGAACTTCACCCGGGCCACCAGCAGGCCCAGCGGGGTGCCGATGGCGAGGGCGAGCAGGAAGCCGAGCAGGCCGCGGGAGACGGACGTCCAGATGTAGCCGAGCAGCTCCCCCTTCAGCCAGGCGTCCCGCAGGACGTGCCACACGTCGGCGGGGGCGGGCAGCTTGGCCGGGTCGTCGACGATCCCGAAGGACACCAGTGCCTGCCAGACGGCCAGCACCAGCGCGACGGCGAGGACGGGCGGCATGATCTTGCCGGTCAGGACCTGCCGGAACGGCGTGCGGGCCGTGTGCACCGTCTCCAGTGCGTCCAGCCCCGCCTCCAGGCCGGCGAGATCGTTGTCGCCTCCCTGGACGAAGGTGTCAGTGCCGGCCATGGCGGCGGATCTCCCCACGCAGTTCCTCGGTGATCTCGACGGACAGTTCCGCCACGGCGGTGTCCTCGATGCGGCGCGGCTGCGGGATCCCCACCGTCCACTGGCGGGCGACGCGTCCCGGGCGGGACGACAGCAACACCACGCGCTCGGCGAGCCGGACGGCCTCGCGCACGTTGTGCGTGACGAACAGGACGGACAGGTGTGTCTCCCGCCAGATGCGGGTCAGCTCCTCGTGCAGCACGTCCCGGGTGATCGCGTCGAGTGCCGCGAACGGCTCGTCCATCAGCAGCAGCCGGCTCTCCTGGGCGAGGGCCCGGGCCAGCGCCACGCGCTGGCGCATGCCGCCGGACAGCTCGTGCACCCGTTTGCCGTACGCGCCCTTCAGCCGGACCAGCTCCAGCAGCTCCTCGGCCCGCCCGCGGCGCTCGGACCTGGGCACGCCGCGCAGCCTCAGGGCGAGTTCGACGTTCCTGCCCGCGGTCAGCCACGGGAAGAGGGCGTGTTCCTGGAACATCAGGGCGGGACGCCCGTCCGTCTCGATGGTGCCGGAGCTCGGCCGGTCCAGACCGGCCACCAGGTTCAGCAGGGTGGACTTTCCGCAGCCCGAGGCACCCAGCAGGGTGACGAACTCGCCGGGGGCGATGTCGAGGCTGATGTCCTCCAGCACGAGCTGCCCTCCGGCGGGGCCCGGGAACGACTTCGAGACGTGCGCGATCCGGGCGGCGCGCGCGGCCGTCCCGGTGGCCCCGGTCGCCGCGTCGGCCTCGGCGGCCGCGGCGGCCGCGGCGAGGGTCGTGATCATGGTCGTCACCTCCTGGTCAGTGGTCGTGATCGGGGCTCACCGTCGGCCGGGCTCATCGCCGGACGCCGAGCCCGGCGTCGCTGACGGCGGCCTCGCCCTCGGCCGCGAGGACCTTGTTGAGCGGTGTGAGGTCGTAGATGCCCCGGAGGTCGGGTTCCTCGAGCAGACCGGCCTCGACGGCGTGGTCCGCCTGCGCGGCGAGGGTGGCGGCCAGCGGGTCGTCGGTCACCTCCAGCGACTCCCAGGCCGGGTCCATGACCTCGGCGGGCAGCGCCTTGCCGACGTCGATCCCGATCTGCTCGTTGGCGGCGGCCCTGGCCTCCTCGGGATGGGCCCTGATCCACCGGTTGGTCTCCACGGACGCCCTCAGCACGGCCTCGACGGCCTTCGGATGGTCCTTCAGGAACCGCTGCGACACGATGACGTTCGTGGTGGCGAACCGCCCGTCCGGCCACAGCGACACCTCGTCGAGCAGCACCCTGCCGCCCTCGGCGACCATCTTGGAGGCGGTCGGCTCCGGCACCCACGCGCCGTCGATCGCGCCGGCCCGGAAGGCGTTCGGCGTGACCTTGTTGTCGCTGCGGACGAGGGTGACGTCGCCCTTGCCGGTCATCGGGTCGATCGTCCAGCCCTGGCCGGCGGCCCAGTGGAGAAAGGCCACGTCCTGGGTGTTGCCGAGCTGCGGGGTGGCGATCCTCTTGCCCTCGACGTCCCGCAAGGACGCGATCCTGTCCGGGTCGACGACCAGCCTCACCCCGCCGGAGGCCGAACCGCCGATGATGCGCAGGTTCTTGCCGCCGGACTTGGTGTAGCCGTTGATGGCGGGGGAGGGGCCGATCCAGCCGATGTCGACGGAGCCCGAGTTGAGCGCCTCGATCTCGGACGGACCGGCGTTGAACACCGCGTACTTCGCCTCGGTGGCGCCCAGCGCCTTCTGGAAGAAGCCCTTGCGGTTGCCCACCAGCGCCGTGGCGTGCGTGACGTTGCCGAAGTAGCCGATCATCACGGAGTCCAGACCGTCGGTCTTCTCCGCCTGGGGAGCGATCTTCGCCGCGCCCCTGTCGGTGGCCTGGGACCCGTAGCCGCAGCCGGCGAGGACCAGCAGCGGCAGCGCGGCCAGGACCGCGAGGGCGCGGCGCGGGACGGTGGTGGCAGACACGGGAGGGGTCCTCTCGGTGGCCCCGGCGGTCACGGCCGGCCGAGCGCGTGGAGCACGTCGGTCGGACCCCGGCCGGGAGACGGTCGGCGGGTGGGTCCACGGAGCTCGTTCAGACGTCCCGTCCGCCGTGGTCGGTGTCGTCGACGGGTGCCGGAGGGGTGAACGAATCGCCGACCATGCCGGCGGTGAGGGTGGTGCCGTCGTTCGGGTCGATCAGGATGAAGGAGCCGGTGCGGCGCGAGTCGGCGTAGGCGTCGAGGGG
>NZ_JBICUZ010000024.1:0-71599 GCF_043198675.1 Streptomyces sp. NPDC048734
ACGCGGTGGTGACCGTGGCGGGTTCCGCGGCCGTGACGACCGCGGCGACCGTGGCGGACGGCCCGGTGGCTTCCAGGGCCGTGACGACCGCGGTGGTCGGCCCGGTGGCTTCCGGGGGCGTGACGACCGCGGCGGACGTGACGACCGACGTGGTGGCGGCCGGTTCCGTGATGACCGGGACCGGGACCGGGAGCCGATCAAGCGGCTGCCGATCCCCGAGGACGTCACCGGCGAGGAGATCGACAAGGACGTACGGCAGGAGCTGCAGAGCCTGCCCAAGGGGCTCGCCGAGGACGTCGCCAAGAACCTGGTGATGGTCGCGCGGCTCATCGACGAGGAGCCCGAGCGTGCCTACGGGTACGCGAAGGTGGCGCTGCGGCTGGCGTCGCGCGTCGCCGCCGTGCGGGAGGCGGCCGGATTCGCGGCGTACGCCACCCAGAAGTACAGCGAGGCGCTGGCCGAGTTCCGTGCCGCCCGGCGGATGACCGGGACCGTGGAACTGTGGCCCGTCATGGCCGACTGCGAGCGAGGGCTCGGGCGGCCGGAGAAGGCGCTGGAGATGGCCGGCGCGCCCGAGGTGCACAAGCTCGACAAGGCCGGACAGGTGGAGATGCGGCTCGTCGCGGCCGGTGCCCGGCGTGACATGGACCAGCTGGACGCGGCCATCGTGACGCTCCAGAGCCCCGAGCTGGCCTCGAACTCCGTGCAGCCGTGGACCGCGCGGCTGCGGTACGCGTACGCCGACGCGCTGCTCGCCGCCGGCCGCCGGAGCGAGGCGCGCGAGTGGTTCGCGAAGGCCGTCGAGGCCGACCGGGACAGCAGCACCGACGCCTCGGACCGGCTGGCCGAGCTGGACGGTGTGGAGTTCGTCGACGCGCTGGACGAGGACGAGGACGTCGTCGCCGAGGACGAGCGACCGGTCGAGGACAAGGCCGACGACCAGGACTGACGTGGGTGCGTGAAAGGGGCTCGGCTCCGGTGTCATACCGGAGCCGAGCCCCTTTCCTCGTTCTCCCGGTCAGAGGTCCAGTGCGCGCAGGACCAGACCCGAGGCCGGTTTCGGGCCGAACGACGTCGACTTGCGGGGCATCATGACGCCCTGCCGGGCGAGGTCGCGGACGACCTCCTCGCGGACCGGGTGCAGCAGCACGGCCGTACCGGCGTCGCGTTCCGCCTTCTCGACCGTCGCGGCGGTGTCGTGGATGTAGGCGATGCGGGCGGGGTCGTCCTCGGGGACGTGCCACACGTGGTCGAGGAGTGTGGCGTGCAGGACCGTCGCGTCGAGGGTGCGCCAGGCCCGAGGGCGGTCGGCGGGAACCGTGCGGGCGAGGAGGGCCGGGTCCGGGCGGTCCAGGAGGTGGAAGGCGCCGTCGCCGGCCAGCAGGAAGGCGTTGCCCCCTGCGGTCGCGTCCGCGAGGGCGCCGAGGGCCCGGGGCAGGGGCACCTCCAGCCGCCGTACGCGGAACAGCCCCTCCACCGCGGCCAGGGCCTCGGCGACCGGCAGGCCGTGCAGGAGACGGTGGATGGCGCGGACGCGCAGGGGATAGCGGGCCGTGTCCACGAGGAGGACCAGGCCGTCGTCCCAGGGGCCGGGGGAGGCGTGCTCCGCGCGTAGACGCAGGTACGTCGCCCAGCGGTGGTGGCCGTCGGCGATCAGGGCCTGGTGGTGGGCGAGGCCGGCCTGGACGCGGGCCACCTCGGCGGGGTCGGTGATCGACCACAGGCGGTGGCTGAAGCCGTCCTCCGTGGTCGTCGACAGGAGCGGAGGCCGCTCCGCGGTCCGCTCGACGGCCTCCGTCGCCGTGCCGTCGCCGCGGTACGTCAGGAGCAGCGGTTCGAGGTTGGCCCGGGTGGCGCGCATCAGGGCCGCGCGGTCGGCGACGACGTGCGGCATCACGTCCTCGTGGGGGAGGACGACGCCGGCCGATGGCTCGGAGACCCGCAGGGTGCCGATGAGGCCGCGCTGGAGCATGCCGTCGGCGTGCCGCTGCTCGTAGACGTACAGGGCGGGTACGGCGTCGGCCGTCAGGACGCCTTCGGCGAGCCAGCGGCGCAGGGTGTCCGCGGCCTGCTCGTTGCGGGCGCCGACGGTGGTGGCCTGAGGGAGGATCAGGCGGACGATGTTGTGCGGGTCCGCGTCCTGGAGGTGGTGCAGGCCGTCGGGGCGGACCACGACGTCGTACGGCGGGGAGGTGACGGCGGCGAGACTGCCGACCCGGTCGGGGTCGTAGCGCAGGCCTCGGAACGGGGTGAGTTCCAGGCCTCGGGGCGCCGTCGCTTCCGAGTGACCTGCTGAGTTCATCCCGGCATCGTACGTGTGCCGGTGGCATGCGGGATGATCGGGGAAAGCGATCGAACGAGGAGCGATGCGGAATGAGCCGGAGCGTCAGGACGAGGCCCGAGGCCAGTGGGCAGGCCCTGAGCGAGGCGTACGACACGGCGCTGCTCGACCTGGACGGGGTGGTGTACGCGGGCGGGAACGCGATCGTGCACGCCGCCGAGTCGCTGGCCACCGCGCGCGGTGGCGGGATGCGGCTGGCGTACGTCACCAACAACGCGCTGCGCACGCCCGGCGCCGTGGCGGACCACCTCACCGAGCTGGGCATACCCACCGGAGCGGACGACGTCATCACCTCGGCGCAGGCGGTCGCCCGGCTGATCGCCGAACAGGTGCCGGCGGGGGCGCGGGTCCTGGTGATCGGCGGGGAGGGCCTGCGGGTCGCGCTGCGCGAGCGCGGGCTCGAACCCGTCGAGTCGGCGGAGGACGACCCGGCGGCAGTGGTGCAGGGGTTCGGCGGGCCCGACCTGCCGTGGGGGCGGTTCGCCGAGGCGTCGTACGCCGTCGCACGCGGCGTGCCGTGGTTCGCGTCCAACACCGACCTGACGATTCCGAGCGGGCGGGGCATCGCGCCGGGCAACGGCGCGGCGGTGGAGGTCGTGCGGATCGCGACCGGGGCCGAGCCGCAGGTCGCGGGCAAGCCGTTGCCCCCCATGCACCGCGAGACGATCCTGCGGACCGGCGCCGAGCGGCCGCTGGTGGTCGGGGACCGGCTGGACACCGACATCGAGGGCGCGTTCAACGGCGAGGTCGACTCGTTGCTCGTGCTGACCGGGGTGACCGACGGCGCGCAGCTCCTCGCGGCGCCGCCGCGGCACCGGCCGACGTACGTGGACGCCGATCTGCGCGGCCTGCTGACCGGGCAGCCGGAGGTCGCCGAGGAGGGGAGCGGTTTCCGGTGCGGGGGATGGACCGCGTCGGCCGGGGCGGAGAAGCTCGAACTCGACGGTGAGGGCGCCGCCCTGGACGGGCTGCGGGCGCTGTGCGCGGCGGCCTGGACCGCGGCGGGCGACGGCTCGTGCGGGCTGGACGGGGGGAAGGCGCTCGCCCGGCTGGGGCTGTGAGCCCGGCGGCGTGCCCGCCGCGGTGACCCGTACGACGGGGCGGACCGGTCGTGGCCATGGCCTTCGGGCGGTGGCCGTGGCCGACCAACGAAGAGAAATGGCAGGGTAGGCTAACCTAACTGCGTGTTGGTCGACAGTGTTCCCGAACAGCGCGCGGAGAGCGCCCCCGCGCCCCCAACCCGCCGGGCCCTACGGCCCCTTGGGCTGCTCGTGTCCGTCGCCGTCCTGCTGCTGGTGGCGGTGGCGAGCATCGCCATCGGCGCCAAGGAGCTGTCCCTCGAACAGGTCTGGCACGGCCTGTTCCAGGACACGGGGACGTACGGCGACATCGTCGTGGGGGAGCGGGTGTCGCGGACCGTGCTCGGACTGCTGGTCGGCGCCGCGCTGGGACTGTCCGGGACGGTGCTCCAGGCCCTGACCCGCAACCCGCTGGCCGACCCCGGACTGCTCGGCATCAACGCGGGCGCCTCGGCCGCGGTGGTCACCGCCATCACCTTCCTCGGTGTGACCAGCGTCAGCGGCTACGTGTGGTTCGCCTTCCTGGGCGCGGCCGCCGTCGGTGCGCTGGTCTGGTTCCTGGGCGGCAGCCGGGGGGCCACGCCCGTGCGGCTCGCGCTCGCCGGGACCGCGCTCAGTGCCGCGCTCTTCGGGTACGTCCAGGCCGTGATGATCATGGACAAGGCGGCGCTCGCCCGGATGCGCTTCTGGACGGTCGGCTCGCTGACCTCGGCGACGAACGACACGATCTGGCGGGTGCTGCCCTTCCTGGCGGCCGGCACACTCCTCGCGTTCGCGCTCGCCCGGCCACTGAACGCCATGGCCATGGGCGACGACACCGCCAAGGCCCTCGGCGCCCACCTCAACCGCACCCGGGCGCTGTCCATGCTCGCCGCCACCGTGCTGTGCGGGGCCGCGACCGCCGCCTGCGGGCCGATCGTGTTCATCGGACTGATGGTCCCGCACGTGGTGCGCTCCTTCACCGGGCCCGACCTGCGCTGGATCATGCCGTACGCGGCGGTCCTGTCGCCCGTGCTGCTGCTGGGCTCCGACGTGATCGGCCGGGTCGTCGCCCGCCCTTCGGAGGTCCAGGTGGGCATCATCACCGCGCTCATCGGCGGCCCGGTCTTCATCCATCTCGTACGACGGCGGAGGACGGCCCAGCTGTGAAGACCGCACCCCAGTCCGAGCCGGAGCGGACCACGCAAGCCACGAAGGTGACGGAGGCCACGAAGGTTGCGGAGGCCACGGAGGCCACCGGTGCCGGACGTCGCAATGGCGGCACCGTCCGGGCCCTGCGCACACCCGGCGGGCTGTCCGTCCGGGTGCACCCGCGCGCCCTGATCGTCGTGCTCGCACTGGCCCTGGCCGCCTTCGCCGCGAGCGTGGTGCTCATCGGCACCGGCGACTTCCCCATCTCCACCGGTGACGTGCTGAAGACGCTCGCCGGCAACGGCACCGAGGGCCAGGAGTTCATCGTCAACGAACTGCGGCTGCCGCGGGTCCTCGTGGGGCTGCTGGTCGGCGCCGCGCTGGGGCTGGGCGGCGCCGTGTTCCAGGCCGTCTCCCGCAACCCGCTGGGCAGTCCGGACGTCCTCGGGCTCGGGCAGGGGGCGACGGCCGGCGCGCTCGTGGTGATCGTGCTGATGTCCGGCTCCGCCACCCAGGTCGCCCTCGGCGCCCTCGTCGGCGGGCTGGTCACGGGTGCCGCCATCTACCTGCTCGCCTGGAAGCAGGGCGTGCACGGCTACCGGCTGGTCCTCGTCGGCATCGGTGTGTCGGCGATCGCGACCGCGGTCAACGGCTACCTGATCACCAAGGCCGACCTCGTCGACGCGGCCCGCGCGGTCGTGTGGATGACCGGATCGCTCGACGGCCGGGACTGGAAGCAGGTCTGGCCGCTGCTCGTGCTGTGCTGCGTGCTCGTCCCGCTCGTCCTCGCCAACGCGCGCGGGCTGCGCATGATGGAGATGGGCGACGACGTCTCCCACGCCCTCGGAGTGCGCGTGGAGCGGGTGCGGCTGCTGCTCATGGTGTGCGCCGTCCTCCTCACCGCCTCCGCCACCGCCGCCGCGGGACCCGTGGCCTTCGTGGCGCTCACCGCGCCACAGCTCGCCCGGCGCCTGACCCGCTCACCCGGACCGAACCTGGTGCCCGCCCTGTTCATGGGCGCCGCCCTCCTGGTCACCGCCGACTGGGCCGCGCAGCGGCTGTTCGGTGACGGACAGCTGCCCGTGGGCGTGGTCACCGGCGTGCTCGGCGGCGTCTACCTGCTGTGGTTGCTGGTCACCGAGCGCCGGGCGGGCCGGATATGAGCAGCGCCACCACCCGTGCCGGCCGCGGGCCGAACAACCGAAGGAGCACCGTGAACCGCCTGTCCGCCGAGAACGTCACCCTCGCCTACGACCAGCGGGTCATCGCCGAGCAGCTGTCGGTGGAGATCCCCGACCACTCGTTCACCGTGATCGTGGGCCCCAACGCCTGCGGCAAGTCGACGCTCCTGCGCGCGCTGTCGCGGATGCTCAGGCCGAGCGAGGGCCGGGTGCTCCTCGACGGGCAGGTCATCCAGTCGATGCCCGCCAAGAAGGTCGCCAGGACGCTCGGACTGCTGCCGCAGTCCTCGATCGCGCCCGACGGGATCACGGTCGCCGACCTGGTGGGCCGCGGCCGCTATCCGCACCAGGGCATCCTGCGCCAGTGGTCGGCCGAGGACGAGCGGGTCGTCCAGGAGTCCATGGCACGGACCGGGGTCGCCGAACTCGCCGAGCGCTACGTCGACGAGCTGTCCGGCGGTCAGCGCCAGCGGGTGTGGATCGCGATGGCCCTCGCCCAGCAGACCCCGCTGCTGCTCCTCGACGAGCCGACCACCTACCTGGACATCCAGCACCAGATCGACGTCCTCGACCTGTGCGCCGAACTCCACGAGGAGCAGGGCCGCACCCTGGTCGCCGTCCTGCACGACCTCAACCACGCCGCCCGCTACGCCACCCACCTCATCGCGCTGAAGGGCGGCACGGTGATCGCGCAGGGCGCACCCGGCGACGTCGTCACGGCGCCTCTGGTCGAGGAGGTCTTCGGGCTGCGCTGCCAGGTCATCGACGACCCGGAGACGGGGACGCCGCTGGTGGTGCCGGCCGCCCGCAAGGCACGTGCACGCGTGCCGGTGACGGAGGCCTCCTGACGGTCACGGGGGCTGCCCCAGGTCACAGCAGCTTTCTGAGCACGAGCAGATCCCTGAGGCTCGCCTCCAGCCGCACCCGGCCCGAACCCCAGGCCTTCGCGAAGTTCAGCTCTCCGTCGACCAGCGCGACCAGGTCGTCGCCGGCCATCCGCAGCCTGATCCCGGCCCTCTCCGCAGGCGGGCCCTGCACGGTGTCCCGCACGACGATCCGGCCGTCCGTCATCCGGCCGACGAACGTCACGTCCAGGTCGGTGATCCAGCAGCTCACCGACCGGTCGAGGGCGGCGGCCGCGCGGGCGTTCCCCTCGGCGCGGCCCATGCTCTGCGAGAACTTCTCGAGTGCGGCGCGGCACTCCTCGATCGTGGCCATCGCGCTCGACGGTACCCCAGCGGTTCGCGGTAGCGTCGGGGCATGAGCGACACAGTTCCGGAGCCGGCGGCCACGCCTCGGGAGCAGGGACAGGGACAGGAGCCGGAGCCCGAGCACGACCCCTCGGCTCCCGCCCCGCTCCAGGTGCCCCGCACCCCCACCGGCGACGCCGGGGTGGACGCCCACCTGGACCGGCTGGCCGACGCCGACCACCTCGCCACGGCCGGACACCTCGAGGTGTACGAGGATGTACACCGGGGGCTGCGCGACGCGCTCACCGCGCTCGACGCCCGCCCGGGACCTCCGGTTCCCACCCGTCACCCGACCACCACCCCCGAATGAGACCCTGTGGGTCCCCCTTTGATCCAACGCACGGCAGTAGGAGCTGAACCGAACGTGGCAGGAGTCGCACGTCGTCGTCTGGACGCGGAGCTGGTGCGCCGCAAGCTCGCCCGCTCGCGTGAGCACGCCGGCCAGCTGATCGCCGCGGGGCGGGTCTCGGTCGGGAAGACCGTCGCCACCAAACCCGCCACACAGGTGGAGACGGCGGCGGCGATCGTCGTCTCCGTCGACGACAGCGACCCCGACTACGTGTCGCGGGGCGGGCACAAACTCGCCGGTGCCCTGGAGGTGTTCGTGCCGCAGGGCCTCCTGGTCGAGGGGCGGCGGGCACTGGACGCCGGCGCGTCCACCGGCGGCTTCACCGATGTGCTGCTGCGGGCGGGGGCCGCCCACGTCGTCGCGGTCGACGTCGGCTACGGACAACTCGCCTGGTCTCTGCAGAGCGATGAACGCGTCACCGTCAAGGACCGTACGAACGTACGCGAGTTGACGCTCGAAGCGATCGATGGGGAGCCAGTGGATCTTGTCGTGGGGGACTTGTCCTTCATCCCGCTCGGGCTGGTGCTGCCGGCCCTGGCGCGGTGCGCCGCGCCGGACGCGGACCTGGTGATGATGGTCAAGCCACAGTTCGAGGTGGGTAAGGAACGGCTGGGCAGCGGGGGTGTCGTGCGCAGCCCCCAGCTGCGGGCCGAGGCGGTGCGGGGCGTGGCCCGCAAGGCGTGGGAGCTGGGACTCGGGGTGAAGGGGGTCACCGCCAGTCCGCTGCCCGGGCCCTCCGGCAACGTCGAGTACTTTCTGTGGCTCCGGGCCGGGGCGCCCGCTCTGGACCCGGCCGATGTCGAGCGTGCAGTTGCGGAGGGGCCGCGTTGACCCAGAACCGAGCTCGTACTGTTTTCCTGCTGGCCCACACCGGGCGGCCCGCCGCGATCCGCAGCGCGGAACTGGTGGTGAAGGGGCTGCTGCGCGAGGGCATCGGGGTGCGCGTCCTGGAGTACGAGGCCGCCGACCTGCCCCTGCCGGGCGAGGTGGAGCTGGTCTGCGAGGCCACCCCGCAGTGCCTGGAGGGCTGCGAGCTGCTCATCGTCCTCGGCGGTGACGGGACGCTGCTGCGCGGCGCGGAGTTCGCCCGGGCGTCCGGGGTGCCGATGCTCGGCGTGAACCTCGGCAGCGTCGGCTTCCTGGCGGAGGCCGAGCGGGACGACCTCGACAAGGTCGTCGACCGGGTGGTCACCAAGTCGTACGAGGTCGAGGAGCGGATGACCGTCGACGTCGTCGTGCACCGCAACGGGGACATCGTGCACACCGACTGGGCGCTGAACGAGGCGGCCGTGCAGAAGGCCGGCGCGGAGAAGCTGCTCGAGGTGGTGCTGGAGATCGACGGGCGGCCGGTCACCGGGTTCGGCTGCGACGGGATCGTGCTGTCGACGCCGACCGGCTCCACCGCCTACGCCTTCTCGGCCGGCGGGCCCGTGGTGTGGCCCGAGGTCGAGGCGTTGCTGATGGTGCCGATCAGCGCCCACGCCCTGTTCGCCAAGCCGCTGGTGACCTCACCGAACTCGGTGCTCGCGGTGGAGCTGCTGCCGCACATCCCGCCGGGCGTCCTGTGGTGCGACGGGCGGCGTACCTTCGAGCTGCCGCCGGGGGCCCGGGTCGAGGTACGGCGCGGAGCCGTGCCGGTGCGCCTGGCCCGCCTGCACCACGCGTCCTTCACCGACCGGCTGGTCGCCAAGTTCGCGCTGCCCGTCTCGGGGTGGCGCGGGGCGCGGCACTAGGAAATGCCCGGCGCCCCGGTACGGCCCGGGCGCCGGGCCGTACCCGCGGCGGCGGGGAGCACCGCATCCGCGACTCGTCCGGGACGGAGACGACCGGATCGTCCCCGCCACGGCGGGGACCTGTCAGGGCAACGACGATCGGCTGACAAGAGTAACGCCCGACCATCGTTACAGGGGGCGGCGTCGCACGCCGCCGGCAAAACCTCGTATGGTCGGGGACGTGTTGGAGGAGATGCGGATACGGTCGCTCGGAGTCATCGACGACGCTGTCGTCGAGCTGTCGCCGGGCTTCACGGCGGTCACGGGTGAGACGGGCGCGGGCAAGACCATGGTGGTCACCAGCCTCGGGCTGCTGCTGGGCGGGCGCGCCGACGCCGCGCTCGTGCGGCTCGGTGCCGACAAGGCGGTCGTGGAGGGGCGGATCACCGTGCCCGCGGGCGCTCCGGTGGCCGTACGGGCCGAGGAGGCCGGGGCCGAACTCGACGACGGGGCACTGCTGATCAGCCGTAGCGTGTCCGCCGAGGGGCGGTCGCGGGCGCACGTCGGCGGACGGAGTGTGCCCGTCGGGGTGCTCGCCGAACTCGCGGACGAGCTGGTGGCCGTGCACGGACAGACCGACCAGCAGGGGCTGCTGAAGCTGTCCCGGCAACGGCAGGCGCTCGACCGGTACGCCGGTGACGCCGTCGCCGTGCCGCTCGCCAAGTACACGGAGGCCTACCGGCGGCTGCGGGCCGTCTCCGGCCGGCTCGACGAGATCACCACGCGCGCGCGTGAACGGGCCCAGGAGGCCGACATGCTGCGCTACGGCCTCGACGAGATCGCCGGTGTCGAGCCGCGCGCGGGCGAGGACGCGGAACTGGCGGAGGAGGCGGAGCGGCTCGGCCACGCGGAGGCGCTGTCCTCGGCCGCCACGGCCGCCCACAGTGCCCTCGCGGGCAATCCCGAGGACCCCGAGGGCATCGACGCGGCCACGCTCGTCGCGGGCGCCCAGCGGGCCCTGGAGGCCGTACGGTCGCACGATCCGGCGCTGGCCGCGCTCGCCGACCGCATCGGGGAGATCGGGATCCTGCTGGGCGACGTGGCGGGGGAGCTGGCGGGCTACGCCGACGACCTCGACGCCGATCCGCTGCGGCTGGCGGCCGTGGAGGAGCGGCGCGCCGCGCTGACCGCGCTCACCCGGAAGTACGGCGAGGACGTCGACGCGGTCCTCGACTGGGCCGAGCGTGGTGCCGCCCGGCTCGGCGAACTGGACGGCGACGACGAGCGGATCGGCGAGCTGACCGCCGAGCGCGACGCGCTGCGGGCCGAACTGGGCGGTCTGGCACAGGCCCTGACCGACGCGCGGACGGAGACCGCCGAGCGGTTCGCCGCCGCCGTGACCGCCGAGCTGGCCTCGCTGGCGATGCCGCACGCGCGCGTGTCGTTCGACATCCGGCAGACCGAGGACCCCGAGGGCGTGGAGGTCGACGGCCGTCCCGTCGCCTACGGGCCGTCCGGCGCCGACGAGGTGGAGCTGCTGCTCGCCCCGCATCCGGGGGCGCCGCCGCGGCCCATCGCCAAGGGCGCGTCCGGCGGTGAGCTGTCCCGCGTGATGCTGGCCGTCGAGGTCGTGTTCGCGGGGACGGACCCCGTGCCGACGTACCTCTTCGACGAGGTCGACGCGGGCGTGGGCGGCAAGGCGGCGGTGGAGATCGGGCGGCGCCTGGCGCGGCTCGCGAAGACCGCGCAGGTCGTCGTCGTCACCCACCTGCCGCAGGTGGCGGCCTTCGCCGACCGGCAGCTGCTGGTCGAGAAGACCAACGACGGGTCCGTGACCCGTTCCGGAGTGAAGGTGCTGGAGGGCGAGGAGCGGATCCGGGAGCTGTCCCGGATGCTCGCAGGCCAGGAGGACTCGGAGACGGCGCGCGCGCACGCGGAGGAACTGCTGGAGACGGCCCGCGCGGACGCGTAGCGCCCCGGGCGGAGGGCGGGACGGCGACCCACGTGCCGGTCCCGCCCTTCGGCCTTCCCGGATCGGCTTCCCTAGGGTGGTCCGATGATCACACGGAGGAGCAGGAGGGCCGCGTTCGCGGTGGCGGCCGGTCTCACCCGCGCGGGAGCGGCCGCCCTGCGCGAGGCGGCGCCCGGTGGGCCGGCGCGCTGGCAGCGGACGAACTTCGCCGGACGGACCGTGGAGCTGTACGCCGGTCCGGCGGCCGTCCTCGCGGCGGCGCTCGGGGCGGCACGGGTGCGTCCGGCCGCGGCCGGGGCCGTGCTGGCCGCCGGGGTCTGCGGGGCGTACGACGATCTCGTGGGCGCCGGTGATCCGCGGCGCGGCTTCCGGGCGCACCTGGGGGCACTGCGGCGCGGGGAGGTCACCAGCGGGACCGTCAAGCTGGGCGGGATCGGTGCGGCGGGGCTGCTGGCCGGGGCCCTGCTGAAGGAACGGCTCGTGGACAGGGCGCTCGCGGGTGTCGTGATCGCCGGTGCGGCGCACTTCGTCAACCTCGTGGACGTACGGCCCGGGCGGGCCGCCGGTGCCGTGCTCGTGCTGGGCGTGCCGGGGCTGCTGCGGGCCGGTCCCGCCGGGGAACTGACCGCGGTGGCGACGGGGGTCGCGGCGGCCGTGCTCCCGGACGACCTGGGGGAGCGCGCGATGCTGGGTGACACCGGGGCGCACGCGCTGGGCGCGCTCCTGGGTGCGGCGGTCGTGGTGGGCAGCGGACGCCCGGGACTCGTGGCGCACGCGGCCGCGGTGGTGGGCGCCGCGGTGTACGGGGAGCGGGTCAGCGGGATGGCGCGGATCGGGGTGAGCGGGACGGCGCGGATCGGGCGGCGGACGGCAGTGCAGGGGCGCACGCCGGTGTGAGTGGGGGTGTGCACGGGTGTGGTCGGCCAGGTCCGCGCGGGACTCGGCGGGAGGCGCCGGCCGACACGTCTGCGCGAACGGGGCGGCCGGTTCTCCTGCCGACGCGCCGCCAGGGCCGGTCGGCGCCCGGAGGCCCGGCCGTACGCCGACCGGCCCCACGCGCGGGCCGCGCGGTGCGCACCGCGTCCTCCGGGGTCGCCACCGCTTCGTGACAGGACCTCACCAAGGCGCGGCGACCGGCTCGTCCGTCGAACGGAACTTCGCCTTCCTTCACTCGTGTGGGTGACGCGCGGGGGTGTGTTGCCGGGGCCGCGGGTGCTCGGCGGCACGGAACACCCGTGCGCCCTGGCATCCTTGGGCGGAGGACGTGGAGGAGTGCGACCGGTCCACCCCCGCGCCCGAGTCCCCTCTGTACGTTCCTTCGTGATCGACCGATGCCGAACCAGGAGCCCCGGCCACGTGAGCAGCCACTCACCGCACGGCCAGTCGCCGCTGCGCACCGTGCAGGTGCTGGGCGGGGGCAACGCCGGCAGCAGCGCCCATGTGCGCTCCCTGGCCGCGGGGCTCGTCGCGCGGGGCGTGCGGGTGACGGTGTGCGCCCCCGCCGAGTCCGATCACCTTCACGACTTCACGGGCGCCGGAGCCGACCACGTGCCCGTGCCCCGCAGCAGCGATCCCGCGTCCGTGGCGGCGCTGCGGGCGGCCTGCGCGGACGCCGACCTCGTCCACGCGCACGGACTGCACGCCTCCTTCCGGGCCGTGCTCGCGCTCAGCGGGCGGAGCACCCCGCTCGTGGTCACCTGGCACAACAGGGCCCACGCCGAGGGAGCCCGCGCCCATCTGGTGCGCCTGCTGGAGCGGCGGGTCGCCAGGACGGCCGCCGTGGTGCTCGGCACCACCTCCGAGCTCGTGGACCGGGCGCGCCGCACCGGCGCCCGGGACGCCCGGTTCACCGCGGTGGGACTTCCCGGACCCCGCGGGACCGAGGAGGACCCGGAGCGGCCGCGGGCCAAGGTGCGGGCCGAACTCGGCGCGACCGGACGCCCGTTGCTGATGGCCGCCGGCTCCCTCGACCGGTTCCGCGGTCACGACGTCCTGCTCGACGCCGCACGCGTGTGGGGCCGGCTGGACCCCGTGCCGCTGGTCGTGGTCGCGGGGGAGGGGCCGCTGCGGGCGGAACTCCAGCACCGCATCGAGGACGAGGAACTGCCCGTCCGGCTCCTCGGGCGCCGGGACGACGTGGGCGAACTGCTGGCCGCCGCCGACCTCGCCCTGCTGCCCGCCGCAGGGGAGTCGCGTTCGGTCCTGGCGCAGGAGGCCCTCCACGCGCGCGTGCCGCTCGTCGCGGCGCTGACCGGCGGAGTGCGCGAACTCGTCGGCGACGCCGCCGAACTCGTCCCGCCCGGCGACGCGGAGGCCTTCGCCGACGCCGTCGTACGCCTGCTCGCCGCACCCGAACGCCGCGAGCGGCTCCGGGAGTCGGGCACCCGGCAGGCGGCCACCTGGCCGAGCGAGGACGACACCGTCGCCCAGATCCTCAGCGTCTACGACGAGTTGACGCAGCCGCTGCCGATGATCTGACGCGCATCCGCGATCCCGCTCCGTGTCACCCGCCCGGCCCGGCACAGGGCACCAGCCGGCGGCGGCTCAGGGCACCAGCCGCCGGGCCCGCAGCGCCAGGCTCAACGCCAGTACCGTCTGCGGGTCGTCGAGGTCGGTGCCCAGCAACTCGCCGATGCGCGCGAGCCGGTTGTACAGCGTCTGCCGGTTGAGGTGCAGCTCGCGGGCCGTCTCCGCCTTGCGGCCCGCGTGCGCCAGATAGGTCTCCAGGGTGGGCAGCAGGGGCGGCCTGGAGCGTTGGTCGTGGTCACGGACCGGGCCGATCGCGCGGTCGACGAAGGCCGCCAGGTCGGGGTGATCGCGCAGCCGCCACAGGAGCAGGTCGATGTCCAGGCGGCGGGCGTCGTACCAGGGCCGGTCCGGCAGGCCCTGCGCCGCCGTCGCCGTCTCCGCCGCGTGCCCGAGGCCCGCCGAGGCCGCCGCCCAGCCGCCCGCGACACCGACCACCACGACCGGAGGCTGAGCGCCCGGCCGCTGGATCCCGGCCCGCTCCACCCCGGCGCGCAGCGCCGCCGCGACCCGCTCCGCGACCGCCGGCCGTTCCGACTCCGAGCGAAGGCCCAGCAGCAGCGGCACACGACCCTCCACCGGCCGCACGCCCAGCAGGACCGGCACCCCCACCGACGCCAGCTCCTCCGCCACCGCCCGCGCCAGCACCGCCCAGCCGCCGCCCGGGGACAGCGTGTCCCCCAGGCGCATCACGACCGGCAGCAGCGGACCGTCGCCGGGCTTGAAGCCGAGGACACGCGCCTGCGCCGGAGCGTCCTCCGCCGCGATACGCCCCTCGGCGAGGTCGGTCAGGAAGTCGCCCCGGCCGCGCGCCGCCAGCTCCTCCTCCTGCCGCGCCTGCATCAGCACCACGGCCAGGATCCCGGCGGCCCGCTCGGCGGCGATCCGGTGCACCGGAGCGAGTGGGGCGCGTACCGGCAGCAGCACCAGCCGGGCCCGCACCGCACCCGCCCCCGGCCCGCCGCCGGGGACGTCCACCAGCACCGAACCGGCGGGGGCGTCCTTGTGCGGGCCGCGCAGTCCCTCCCACACCTGGAGCGGATCCGCCCCCTCCGGGCCGGCCCCGGCGGCGTAGAGCAGCTGTCCGTCGGTGGTCTCCAGGAACACCGGGTTGCCGCCGAAGTCGGCGAGAATGCCGAGCACCTGGGGGATCCCCCCGCCGCCCAGCAGTGCCCGGGTGCAGCGGCGGTGCACCTCCTCGGCCTGCTGGAGCAGCGCGTAGTGGCCGTTGACGATCTCGGTGTGGATCTCCTCGGTGACCGCGACGAACGGCACCTCGCGGTGCAGCTGCACCAGCGGCAGGCCGGTCGTGCGGGCCGTCTCCACCAGCGCCGCGGGCAGCCGGGCGAACCGGGGGCCCAGCTCGACCACCAGGGCCGCGATGCCCCGCTCGGCCAGGGTGCGCACGAACGCCCGCTGCTCGGCCGGGCGGGTGCCGAGGCCGTAACCGGTGGTGAGCAGCAGCTCGCCGCCCTTGAGCAGGGAGGCGATGTTCGGGACCTCCCCGGCGTGCACCCAGCGCACCGTGCGGCCCAGCCGCTCCGCGCCCGCCAGGATCTCGGGCAGCCCGCTGCGCAGACCGGGCAGCTCCAGCGCCCGCTGCACGGTGATGCCGGCGCCCCGGCTGTCGAATCGGTGGTCCGCGCGGCTGTCCATGGAGCGGACGCTACCCGCGGACCCCGGCCGGCCACATCTCCCGCCCGGTCACGGGAACGCTCCGCGGCCGGGCGGGACACGAGGGCTCAGCCGCCGTACGCCCCCGAGGCCGTCAGGCGCAGGGCGGTGTCGATCAGGGGGACGTGGCTGAAGGCCTGGGGGAAGTTGCCCACCTGGCGCTGCAGGCGCGGGTCCCACTCCTCGGCGAGCAGCCCCAGGTCGTTGCGCAGGGACAGGAGCTTCTCGAACAGCTTGCGGGCCTCGTCCACGCGGCCGATCATCGCCAGGTCGTCCGCCATCCAGAACGAGCAGGCCAGGAAGGCGCCCTCGTCGCCGGGGAGGCCGTCGACGCCCTCGCTCTCGCCCTCGGTCGGGTAGCGCAGGATGAAGCCGTCCTCCGTGGACAGCTCGCGCTGGATCGCCTCGATGGTGCCGATCACGCGCTTGTCGTCCGGGGGCAGGAAGCCCATCTGCGGGATCAGCAGCAGCGACGCGTCCAGCTCCTTCGAGCCGTAGGACTGCGTGAAGGTGTTGCGCTCCTTGTCGTAACCCTTCTCGCACACGTCCCGGTGGATGTCGTCGCGCAGCTCGCGCCAGCGCTCCAGCGGGCCGTCCGCGTCACCGGACTCGATCAGCTTGATCGTGCGGTCCACGGCCACCCAGGCCATCACCTTGGAGTGCACGAAGTGGCGGCGCGGGCCGCGCACCTCCCAGATGCCCTCGTCCGGCTCGTCCCAGTGCCGCTCCAGGTAGCGGATCAGCTTCAGCTGGAGCAGCGAGGCGTAGTCGTTGCGGGCCAGCCCCGTCATGTGGCCGAGATGCAGTGCCTCGGTGACCTCTCCGTACACGTCCAGCTGGAGCTGGTGCGCCGCGCCGTTGCCGACCCGGACCGGGGCGGAGCCCTCGTAGCCTGGCAGCCAGTCCAGCTCCGCCTCGCCCAGCTCGCGCTCGCCGGCGATGCCGTACATGATCTGGAGGTTCTCCGGGTCGCCCGCGACCGCGCGCAGCAGCCATTCGCGCCAGGCGCGGGCCTCCTCGCGGTAGCCGGTGCGCAGCAGCGAGGACAGGGTGATGGCCGCGTCACGCAGCCAGGTGTAGCGGTAGTCCCAGTTGCGGACTCCGCCGATGTCCTCGGGCAGGGAGGTGGTGGGGGCCGCCACGATGCCGCCGGTGGGGGCGTACGTCAGCGCCTTCAGCGTGATCAGTGAACGGATCACCGCCTCGCGGTAGGGCCCGTGGTACGTACAGTGCTCGACCCACTCGCGCCAGAAGTCCTCCGTGGCCTGGAGCGACTGCTCGGGCTCCGGCAGCGCGGGCGGCTCCTTGTGCGAGGGCTCCCACGAGATGGTGAACGCGATCCGGTCACCGGGGGCGACCGTGAAGTCGGAGTACGTCGTCAACGACTTGCCGTAGGTCTCGGCCTCCGTGTCGAACCACACCGAGTCGGGACCGGCGACGGCGACCGTGCGGCCCTCGTGCTTGTGCACCCACGGCACGACGCGGCCGTAGGAGAAGCGCATCCGCAGGGTCGAGCGCATGGGGACGCGGCCCGAGACGCCCTCGACGATCCGGATGAGCTGCGGGGCGCCGTCGCGCGGGGGCATGAAATCGGTCACCCGGACCGTGCCGCGCGGGGTGTCCCACTCGGACTCCAGGATCAGCGAGTCGCCCCGGTAGCCGCGCCGGGCCGCTCGCGGCGGTTCGGCGTCGGAGGCGTGCGCCGGGCCGAGCCGCCAGAAGCCGTGCTCCTCGGTGCCCAGCAGCCCGGCGAAGATCGCGTGGGAGTCGAAGCGGGGCAGGCAGAGCCAGTCCACCGTCCCGTCGCGGCAGACCAGTGCGGCGGTCTGCATGTCTCCGATGAGTGCGTAGTCTTCGATGCGCCCGGCCACGTGCAACTCCAGTCGAACGGCCACGTAGCCCCCATCAGGCGGGGGCAGTCGCTTGGTGCGGTCAAGGGGAAATGTGTCATGCGTCGTTGAGCGGTGAAGCAAAGCAGTCGCTCAGTCGTATTGGCAAAAGGCCAATTCTTGCTCAACGAACTGCCGAGCTCTCATTGTTCCGGTGGATACGGGCTGGGGTGTGCCGTCTTGCCGGCCGGGCTCGGCAGCGAGTGTCCGAGCAGGATACGACGCACGTAGATGATCTGTGTGCCGCTCCGGGCAACGCGGGTGGGCCGAACGGGTGAGCAGGGGGTGAGGCCCCGGCGTGCCGGTGCCCCGGGGTGCCGGACCGTGCGCGGAGCGTGGCCGGAAGCCATCCCCCCGAGGCGCTGATACCCTGGTAGCCCGTGGACCGGTGGGCACGAAACCCCCGAACCGCAGCGACGGCACCCCCGGAGATCTCCGGCACGAACCGCCGGCGAAAGCCTCCGGGAGCCGCACCGCACCCCCAGATCGCGACCACGGGAGCCCCCTCTTGGCCATGCCGCCCGCTGCTTTCCGAAACAGCACCGCCACGACGACCAAGCACATCTTCGTCACCGGGGGTGTCGCCTCCTCCCTCGGCAAGGGGCTGACCGCCTCCAGCCTCGGCATGCTGCTCAAGGCGCGGGGCCTGCGCGTCGTGATGCAGAAGCTCGACCCCTATCTCAACGTCGACCCCGGCACGATGAACCCCTTCCAGCACGGTGAGGTGTTCGTCACCAACGACGGCGCCGAGACCGATCTGGACATCGGCCACTACGAGCGCTTCCTCGACCGCGACCTCGACGGCTCCGCCAACGTCACCACCGGCCAGGTCTACTCCACCGTGATCGCCAAGGAGCGCCGCGGCGAGTACCTGGGCGACACCGTGCAGGTCATCCCGCACATCACCAACGAGATCAAGCACCGCATCCGCCGGATGGCGACGGACGAGGTGGACGTGGTGATCACGGAGGTCGGCGGCACGGTGGGCGACATCGAGTCGCTGCCGTTCCTGGAGACCGTCCGCCAGGTCCGCCACGAGGTCGGCCGGGACAACGTCTTCGTCGTCCACATCTCGCTCCTGCCCTACATCGGTCCCTCGGGCGAGCTGAAGACCAAGCCCACCCAGCACTCCGTGGCAGCCCTGCGCAACATCGGCATCCAGCCGGACGCGATCGTGCTGCGCTGCGACCGCGAGGTCCCGACCGCGATCAAGCGGAAGATCTCGCTGATGTGCGACGTCGACGAGGCCGCCGTGGTCGCCTGCCCCGACGCCAAGTCGATCTACGACATCCCCAAGACCGTGCACGGCGAGGGCCTGGACGCCTACGTAGTCCGCAAGCTGGACCTGCCCTTCCGGGACGTGGACTGGACGACCTGGGACGACCTGCTCGACCGCGTCCACCACCCCGACCACGAGATCACCCTCGCCCTGGTCGGCAAGTACATCGACCTGCCCGACGCCTACCTCTCGGTCACCGAGGCGCTGCGCGCCGGCGGCTTCGCCAACAAGGCCCGCGTGAAGATCAAGTGGGTCACCTCGGACGACTGCAAGACCCCGGCGGGCGCCGAGGCGCAGCTCGCCGACGTGGACGGCGTCTGCATCCCCGGCGGCTTCGGCGACCGCGGCGTGCTCGGCAAGGTCGGCGCGATCCGCTACGCCCGTGAGAACAGGATCCCGCTGCTCGGCCTGTGCCTGGGCCTGCAGTGCATCGTGATCGAGGCGGCGCGCAACCTGCTCGACATCTCCGACGCCAACTCCACCGAGTTCGACCCGGCCACCGCCCACCCGGTCATCTCCACGATGGCCGAGCAGCTCGACATCGTCGCCGGTGAGGGCGACATGGGCGGCACCATGCGACTGGGCATGTACCCGGCGAAGCTGGCCGAGGGCTCGATCGTGCGCGAGGTCTACGACGGCAAGGAGTACGTCGAGGAGCGGCACCGGCACCGCTACGAGGTCAACAACGCCTACCGCGCGGAGCTGGAGAAGAAGGCGGGCATCCTGTTCTCCGGCACCTCGCCGGACGGCAAGCTCGTCGAGTACGTGGAGTACCCGCGCGACGTCCACCCCTACCTGGTCGCCACGCAGGCCCACCCGGAGCTGCGGTCGCGGCCGACCCGTCCGCACCCGCTGTTCGCCGGGCTGGTGAAGGCCGCGGTCGAGCGGAAGACCTCGAAGTAGCAGACCAGTTGTACGGTGGCCGGGGTGCATCCCTTCAAAGGTGAGCACCCCGGCCTCTTTTTTCTGGTTTCCCGGTTCGGAACGGCCTGCTCCCCTCCGGCCGGATTCCTTTTGTACGTGTGGAAGGACAGGGCATGACGATCAAGGACACCGCGCAGGCGTGGGAGATCCGCGCGACGGAGACCCCCTTCGTGGGCAAGAAGACCTCCGTCCGCACGGACGAGGTGGTCATGCCCGACGGCTCCGTCGTGCACCGTGACTACCAGGTCCACCCCGGCTCCGTGGCCGTCCTCGCCCTCGACGACGAGGACCGCGTCCTGCTGATCAAGCAGTACCGCCACCCCGTGCGGCAGAAGCTGTGGGAGATCCCGGCCGGCCTGCTCGACGTGCCCGGCGAGAACCCGCTGCACGCCGCCCAGCGGGAGCTGTACGAGGAGGCCCACGTCAAGGCCGAGGACTGGCGGGTGCTGACCGACGTCTACACCACTCCCGGCGGCTGCGACGAGGCGGTGCGCGTCTTCCTGGCCCGCGGCCTGTCCGAGGCCGACGGGGAGCGCTTCGCGGTCGAGGACGAGGAGGCCGACATGGAGCACGCGCGGGTGCCGGTCGACGAACTCGTGCGAGGGGTGCTCGCCGGCGAACTGCACAACAACTGCCTCGTCGTGGGCGTCCTGTCGCTGGCCGCCGCGCGCGGCGGCGAGGGGCTCGACGTGCTGCGCCCGGCTCAGGCGCCGTGGCCGGCCCGCCCCTTCGAGGCGTGACCCCGTCCCGCGTCCTCCCGTCGACCTCTGCGGTGTGACGATCTGCTGATCCGATCGGGGGACGTCACCGCCGCGCTCCTCACGGAACGTCGCAGAGCGTGAACTAGGCTCGGGAATCGCCCGATCCGGAGTTCCCGGCGGGCTCGCGCGTGCGGTGGGACGGGAGTGTGGCCCGTGACGGATCAGGCAGTGGACACAGACGGCGTGCAGCTGTCCGGACACGCTGCGACGGAGGGCCATTTCCTGGGCCGTACCCGGGAATTGAAGGAACTGTGCGCCGACATCGAACGCGCGGGGCTGGACACCCTCTCCGGAAAGAAGGCCCCCCGCGCGCGTGTGCTCCTCATCGCCGGACGGCCCGGCTCCGGCCGTACCGCGCTGGCCGAGGAGTTCGTCCGGCAGGTCGCCGGGCGCTACCGGGACGGCGTGCTGCGCGTCCGGCTCGGCGAGCCCGACGGCACACCCGTGCCCGTCGAGCGGGCCGCCCGCGACCTGCTCACCGCGCTCGGCCGACCGGTTCCGCCGGGCGCCGGCGAGGACGACCTCTCGGCCCGCCTGCGCGAGGCCCTCGCCGAGCGGCGCGCGCTCCTCCTGCTCGACGACGCGGCCGGCGCCGACCAGGTCGACGCGCTCCTTCCGGACACCCCCGAGTGCCTGGTCGTGGCCGTCTCGGCGGGCCCGCTCACCGGGATCTCCGACGTGCGGCCCTGCACCCTGGGCGGCCTCGACACCAAGTCCGCCCTCGAACTGCTCACCCGCCGCACCGGCTCGGTCCGCGTCACCGTCGACCCGCGCGCCGCCGAGGGCCTCGTCGAGGCCTGCCAGGGGCACCCCGCCGCGCTGATGCTGGCGGGCGGCTGGCTCGCCGCGCGCCCCAAGTCGGCGATCGCCGACCTCGCCAAGCAACTGCACGCCGCGGGCGACGACGGGACCCCCCTCAGCCGGATCTTCCGGCTCGTGCACGCCACCCTGCCCCCGGCCGCCGCCCGGATACTGCGGCTGCTCTGCCTCGCCCCGGCCGGCCTGGCCGACCCGCACACCGCCTCCGCGCTCGCCGGCTGCTCGATCGGCGCCGCGCGCACCACCCTGGACGACTTCGCCGCCCTGGGCCTGCTGCGGGCCCTGCCGTCGCCGGTGCCCCAGTACGAGGTTCCCGGCTGCCTCCAGCCCCTGCTGCGGGCGGCCGCCGAGACCCACGAGCGTCCGGCCGAACTCCAGCTGGCCCGCGCCCGCATGCTGGAGCGGACGGTACGGCTGCTCCAGTCCTGCCGGGCGATCACCGAGACGGACAACCCGCAGGCCCGGGAGAAGCTCCAGGGGATGCCCCGCGCCCTGCGGTTCGCCACCCCACGCGCGGCCGCCGACTGGCTGCGCGCCCGCCGGCCCGCACTGCTCGCCTCCGCGCGGCTCGCGGTCGCCGACGGCGAGCTGGACACCCTGGCCAGACGGCTGATGGCCCAGCTGGTCAGGGCGATGGTCGCGCACCTCGGCACCCAGGGGGCCGCCCCCGACCTGTACGGCGTCCACCAGCTCGTCCTGGACGTGGCCGAGCGCCGCGACCTGCCCCGCGAGAAGGCCGCCGCCCTGCTGAACCTGGGCGACGTGGACGCCCACACCGGGCGCACGGCAAAGGCCCTGGTGCGCTACCGGGCCGCGCTGGACGCCGGGCGGGAGGCGAACGACCCGTACGCGACCGGCCGCGCGATGGAATCCGTGGGCGGCGCGCACCTGGAGCTGGGGGACTACGACCGGGCCGCCGACTGGTTCGGCCGGGCCCTCGCCCAGCGGCTGGCCCGCGACGAGCGCGCGGACGCCGCCCGGCTGTACGGCCGTATCGCCACCGCCCACACCTACGCCGGACGGTACGGCGAGGCGCAGCGGGGCTGGCGGGCGGCGGCCGCCGGGCACCGCAAGGCCGGTGATGTGGCCGCGTCCGCACGGGCGTTGAGCGAGCTGGCCCGGGTCCAGGAGTACGCGGGCCGGCCGGAGGAGTCGCTGCGCACCTGCCAGGAGGCGGCCCAGTGGGCCCGGCGCGCCGACGACACCCGGCTGCAGGCAGCCCTCCAGCTCCGGCTGGCCGACACCCTGGAGCACCTCGGCGACCCCGCGGCCGCCCGCCTGCACCGCGGCGCGGCCGAGCGCATCCTGGGAGATGAGCCCGGAGACCGTGATCCGGAGCCGGAACACGGCGATAACGCCTGCGAAATCCGCAGTACACCCGCTGAAGATTGATGCAATGAAAGGCTAGACAGCGGGAACACCTTCATTAAAATGGCTCTGCCGCACGTTCTCCTGCGGTGCATCCCGGTGCGTCCGCTACCTCCGGGTATGTGTTGCTGTTTCCCCACACCCTCTGAGCCAAGGACCGTGATCGACGTGAAGGTCGGCATCCCCCGCGAGGTCAAGAACAACGAGTTCCGGGTGGCCATCACCCCCGCCGGCGTGCACGAGCTGGTGCGCAACGGCCACCAGGTCGTCATCGAGCGCAACGCCGGTGTCGGATCGTCGATCACGGACGACGAGTACGTCGCCGCCGGCGCGCGGATCCTGGACACCGCCGACGAGGTGTGGGCCGCGGCCGACCTGCTGCTGAAGGTCAAGGAGCCCGTCGCCGAGGAGTACCACCGCCTCCGCAAGGACCAGACCCTCTTCACCTACCTGCACCTGGCCGCCTCCAAGGAGTGCACCGACGCCCTCGTCGCGTCCGGCACCACCGCGATCGCCTACGAGACCGTCGAGCTGCCGAACCGCGCGCTGCCGCTGCTCGCCCCGATGTCCGAGGTCGCGGGCCGGCTGGCCCCGCAGGTCGGCGCCTACCACCTGATGAGGGCCAACGGCGGCCGCGGCGTGCTGCCCGGTGGCGTCCCCGGCGTCACCCCGGCCAAGGCCGTCGTCATCGGCGGCGGGGTGTCGGGCTGGAACGCCACCCAGATCGCCGTCGGCATGGGCTTCGACGTGACCCTGCTGGACCGCGACATCAACAAGCTGCGCGAGGCCGACAAGATCTTCGGCACCAGGGTCAAGGCCGTCATGTCCAACTCCTTCGAGCTGGAGAAGGCCGTCCTCGACGCCGACCTCGTCATCGGTGCCGTGCTGATCCCGGGCGCCAAGGCCCCGAAGCTGGTCACCAACGAGCTGGTGTCCCGGATGAAGCCCGGCAGTGTTCTTGTCGACATCGCGATCGACCAGGGCGGCTGCTTCGAGGACTCCCGTCCCACCACCCACGCCGAGCCGACCTTCCCGGTGCACAACTCGGTCTTCTACTGCGTCGCGAACATGCCGGGCGCGGTGCCCAACACCTCCACCAACGCCCTCACCAACGCCACGCTGCCGTACATCGTCTCGCTCGCCAACAACGGCTGGGCCGAGGCGCTGCGCCGCGACGCCGCGCTGGCCAGGGGTCTCAACACCCACGACGGCCAGGTCGTCTACCGCGAGGTCGCCGAGGCGCACGGCCTGGCGCACGTGGAGCTCGACACGCTCCTCGGCTGACACGCCCGGGCAAGTCACCTTTCCGTAAAGGCGATACGTCAACAGGACGAGTCAATCGCGCACATCCGGCCGGACCTTGCCCGACAAGGTCCGGCCGGATGTGTGTATGGTCACTTTGCGGCTCTCGGTCAACTCGCCTCGAACGTGACCCTTCGACCGATTCGCACACCGGTGGAACCTGCTGTGCGACGGCCGTACGCCCTTGACAGCGGGATGTTTCATTGTCGACACATCGAGTCGGGTCCGGCGGATTGTGTTGCTGCGAACACCCGACACGCCATAGAGTCGCCAACCGTCGGCATGGTGCCACGCTGACCTTGTCTAGAAGTTTCCTGGTCACCAAGGAGGTAAGACGACTTGTGAATGAGTCGACATTTTCTCCCGGGGGTGGTCAACCAGGAATGCCTACGCGGAGTCAGGGCTCCACGGGGCTCGAGGCTGTCGGCTCCGTCGCTGTCCGAACCTTCGCAGCCCACCAGAGCCGGTCAAGCCCCCACACGGCTCTGTCAGCACCCCAGAGCATGGATGGCCATCACGTGAACGCCATGGCCGGCGACGGAAGTGGCGCGCCCCGCAACCACTTCGCCGACTACGACGAACTGCCCGAAGGGCACTTCTACGACCCCGACGCCGAGTACGAGCCCGACCCCGAGTACGCGGCCACCCTCGCGCCCGACGCCGCCCGCCAGCGCCGCGAGCGCATCGGCCCGACCGGTCGTCCGCTGCCGTACTTCCCGATCCCGGGACCGCTGACCAACCACGGTCCCGCGACGATCATCGCGATGTGCAACCAGAAGGGCGGCGTCGGCAAGACCACGTCGACCATCAACCTGGGTGCCGCGCTCGCGGAGTACGGACGCCGGGTACTGCTCGTGGACTTCGACCCGCAGGGCGCGCTGTCGGTCGGTCTGGGCGTCAACCCGATGGAGCTCGACCTCACGGTCTACAACCTGCTCATGGAGCGGGGCATGTCGGCCGACGAGGTGCTCCTGAAGACGGCGGTCCCCAACATGGACCTGCTGCCCAGCAACATCGACCTGTCCGCCGCCGAGGTCCAGCTGGTCTCCGAGGTCGCGCGCGAGTCGACGCTGCAGCGGGCGCTGAAGCCGCTGATGGACGACTACGACTACATCGTGATCGACTGCCAGCCCTCGCTCGGCCTGCTCACCGTCAACGCGCTCACCGCCGCGCACAAGGTGATCGTGCCGCTGGAGTGCGAGTTCTTCGCGCTGCGCGGTGTCGCCCTGCTGACGGAGACCATCGAGAAGGTCCAGGAACGGCTCAACCCGGAGCTGGAGCTCGACGGGATCCTGGCGACCATGTACGACTCGCGCACGGTGCACAGCCGCGAGGTGCTGGCGCGGGTCGTCGAGGCCTTCGACGACCACGTCTACCACACGGTCATCGGGCGCACGGTCCGCTTCCCGGAGACCACGGTCGCCGGTGAGCCGATCACCACCTACGCCTCCAACTCCGTCGGCGCCGCCGCCTACCGCCAGCTCGCCAGGGAGGTGCTCGCCCGGTGTCACGCCGAGTGAGTCTGCCGGGGGCCGACGAACTCTTCCGCACGACAGGGGGAACGGCGCTCCAGCCGTCCGCACCCCGGCGCCCCGCGGGCGGTGAGGCCCGGGTGCCCGCTCCGACGGGGGAGCGCGGCGGGGCGGCGGCCGGTCCCGCCGACGACGCGCCGAACGCCGTACCCGCGCAGGGCGGGGACGGCGAGGGAACCGAACACGCGGCGGCCGGCGCCGAGCAGGGCGGCACCCGGGGCACCGGGGAGCGTCCCGGTCCCCGACAGGGCGCGCAGGAAGGGTCTGCCACCCAGGACGACGCCCCGTCGCGCAAGCGCGGACGGGCCTCCGCCCGCCGGCCCAGCGGCCGCGAACGGCACGACGAGAAGATCACCGTGTACGTGTCCGCCGAGGAACTGATGGACCTCGAGCACGCCCGTCTGGTGCTCCGCGGCGAACACGGGCTCGCGGTCGACCGCGGACGCATCGTCCGCGAGGCGGTCGCCGTCGTCCTCGCCGACCTGGAGAGCCGCGGAGACGCCAGCATCCTCGTACGACGACTTCGCGGGCGGTAGCGGTAGCCTGCGGGGCCATGACCTCGAACGATCCCGACCCCGGCCCCGGCGCACCCGCCGGCCGTCGGCGTGCGCTGGGACGGGGACCGGGGGCGGCGCCCGCGGAACCGGCCCCGGAACCGATGCTCGTTCCCGCCCCGGTGCACGATCCGGCTCCCGTACCGGAACCGGTGCACGCGCCGGAACCCGCTGCCGAGCCCGCCGGCAGCCCCCGGGGCGGCGTCCGTGACAACGGTCAGGACACCGCCCAGGAGGCCCCCGACGGTGTCTTCAAGGTCCGGCTCGCCAACTTCGAGGGCCCCTTCGACCTGCTGCTCCAGTTGATCTCCCGGCACAAGCTGGACGTCACCGAGGTCGCGCTGTCGAAGGTCACCGACGAGTTCATGGCGCACATCCGGGCGATGGGCCCCGACTGGGACCTGGACCGGACGACCGAGTTCCTCGTCGTCGCCGCCACGCTGCTCGATCTGAAGGCGGCCCGCCTGCTGCCCGCCGCCGAGATCGAGGACGAGACGGACCTGGCCCTCTTCGAGGCCCGCGACCTGCTGTTCGCCCGGCTGCTGCAGTACCGCGCGTACAAACGGATCGCCGACATCTTCCGGGAACGGCTGGACGCGGAGGCCCACCGCCATCCGCGGACCGTCGGTCTCGAACCGCACCACGCCGAACTGCTGCCCGAGGTCGTCATCGGCATCGGCGCGGAGGGCTTCGCGAAGCTCGCCGTCAAGGCGATGCAGCCCAGGCCCGAGCCGCAGGTGTACGTCGACCACATCCACGCCCCGCTGGTCAGCGTGCAGGAGCAGGCCCAGATCGTGGTCGCACGGCTGCGGCGGCTCGGCGAGGTCGGTTTCCGCACGCTCGTCGAGGACACCGACGACACCCTCACCGTCGTGGCGAGGTTCCTCGCCCTGCTGGAGCTGTACCGGGAGAAGGCCGTCGCCCTCGACCAGGAGACCGCGCTCGGGGAGCTGCTGGTGCGCTGGACCGGCGGGGACGGGGACGACCAGCCCAGGGTGACCGACGAGTTCGACCGGCCGCCGGAGAAGACCGAGGAGGAGCGCAAGCCGTGAGCGAGGAGACCGTGGGGGCCCCGGCGGCCCCGGCCGGACCGCCTGCCGTCGCCGGCCTCGACCTCAAGCCTGCCCTGGAGGCCGTGCTGATGGTCGTGGACGAGCCCGCCGGCGAGGAGCACCTGGCGAGGATCGTGGAGCGTCCGCGCCGCCAGGTCGCGGACGCGCTGCGGGAGCTGGCCGACGAGTACACCGCGCAGGGGCGCGGCTTCGAGCTGCGGTTCGTCGCGGGCGGCTGGCGGTTCTCCACCCGTGCCGACTACGCCCCGGCCGTCGAACGGTACGTCCTGGACGGCCAGCAGGCCCGGCTTACCCAGGCGGCGTTG
Organism: Streptomyces sp. NPDC048734; assembly: GCF_043198675.1. NCBI lineage: Bacteria > Bacillati > Actinomycetota > Actinomycetes > Kitasatosporales > Streptomycetaceae > Streptomyces > Streptomyces sp. NPDC048734. Next base: position 27,022 of record NZ_JBICUZ010000024.1, read on the forward strand.
GAGACCCTCGCGGTGGTCGCCTACCGTCAGCCGGTCAGCCGCAGCAGGGTCTCCGCGGTGCGCGGAGTGAACTGCGACGGCGTGATGCGCACCCTGCTCCAGCGCGGTCTGGTCGAGGAGGCGGGCACGGAACCCGAAACAGGTGCGATCCTGTACAGGACGACGAACTACTTCCTGGAGCGGATGGGCCTGCGCGGTCTGGACGAGCTCCCGGAGCTCGCGCCCTTCCTCCCGGAGGCGGAGGCGATCGAGGCCGAGACCCAGGAAGCCGTACCGTCGTTCGATCCGGACGCCCCGGATGCGGACGACGGTCCCACGACGGACACGACGACGACGGAAATCTGATGCGAAGCAGCGGCAGCGGTAGCGGCAGGAGCGGTGGGCGCGGTAACCCCCGCGGCGCCGGCAACAACAGGGGCCAGAAGCAGGGCCAGGGCCAGGGCCGGGGACAGGCCCAGAGCCGGGGGCAGGGCCAGGGCCAGGCTCAGGGCCGTCCCAGCAAGCCCCGCCCCGAGGAGCGCCGCTACGACGTGGGCCCCGGCGCGTCTCACGAGGGCCCGAAGGCGGGGCGCGGGGGCGCGGCCCGCGGCGGCGCCAAGGGCGGTCCGAAGAAGCCCCAGCAGCGCGGGCCGTCGGCTCCGGCGACCTCGCGCGAGTACGAGACGCGCGCCGAGGAGCGCAACCGCGAGCGGTACGCGGCCAAGAAGGACATCAAGCTGCCCAAGACCTTCCCGGGCGCCGAGCAGGAGGGCGAGCGGCTCCAGAAGATCCTCGCGCGCGCGGGCTACGGCTCCCGGCGGGCCTGCGAGGAACTGATCGAGCAGGCGCGGGTCGAGGTCAACGGCGAGATCGTCCTGGAGCAGGGCAAGCGGGTCGACCCGGAGAAGGACGAGGTCAAGGTCGACGGACTGACCGTGGCGACGCAGTCGTACCAGTTCTTCTCGCTGAACAAGCCCGCCGGTGTGGTCTCGACGATGGAGGACAACGAGGGCCGGCAGTGCCTCGGCGACTACGTCACCAACCGTGAGACCCGCCTCTTCCACGTCGGGCGGCTCGACACCGAGACCGAGGGCGTCATCCTGCTCACCAACCACGGTGAGCTGGCGCACCGCCTCACGCACCCCAAGTACGGCGTGAAGAAGGTCTACCTCGCGCACATCGTGGGCCCGATCCCGCGCGACCTGGGCAAGCGGCTCAAGGACGGCATCCAGCTGGAGGACGGGTACGCGAAGGCGGACCACTTCCGGGTCGTCGAGCAGACCGGCAAGAACTACCTCGTCGAGGTCACCCTCCACGAGGGCCGCAAGCACATCGTGCGCCGGATGCTCGCGGAGGCCGGGTTCCCGGTCGACAAGCTGGTCCGCGTGGCCTTCGGCCCGATCACCCTGGGCGACCAGAAGTCGGGCTGGCTGCGCCGGCTGTCCAACACCGAGGTCGGCATGCTGATGAAGGAAGTCGACCTGTAGAGCGGCCCGACGGAGCGGCCGGTCCCGGATGTCCGGGACCGGCCGCTTTCTTGTGCCCGGACACCGGCCATGTTTATAGTCGGTACGACTATTAAAAGGGGGTGGGTGGATGCGGGGCTACGACAAGCACGCCTTCGAACCCTTCGCCGTCACCGTGGACCTCGCCGTCCTCACCCTGCGCGCGGGCGCCCTGCACGTGCTGCTCGTCGAGCGAGGGCAGGAGCCGTACCTCGGCCGCTGGGCGCTGCCCGGCGGGTTCGTGCTGCCGGACGAGTCCGCCGAGGCCGCCGCCCGGCGCGAACTCGCCGAGGAGACCGGCCTCGCCGACGTCTCCGGCCTCCACCTGGAACAGCTGCGCACCTACAGCGAGCCCGACCGCGACCCCCGCATGCGGGTCGTCTCCGTCGCCTTCGCCGCCCTGCTGCCCGACGCCCCCGAACCGCGCGGCGGCGGCGACGCTGCCCAGGCCCGCTGGCGGCCGTACGACGACGCCGCACCGCTCGCCTTCGACCACGACCGGATCCTGGCCGACGCCCACGAACGGGTCGGCGCCAAGCTCGAGTACACCTGCCTCGCGACCGCCTTCTGCCCGCCCGAGTTCACCCTCGGCGAGCTCCAGCAGGTCTACGAGAGCGTCTGGGGCACCGGCCTGGACCGGCCCAACTTCCGCCGCAAGGTCCTCGCCACCCCCGGCTTCGTCGAACCCGTTCCCGGCGGCCCCGCACGGCTGACCGGAGGCCGCGGCAAACCGGCCGCCCTCTATCGCGCGGGCACCGCCACCACCCTCCACCCGCCCCTGCTGCGACCGCCCCGGAAAGGACGTTCCGCATGACCACCACGACCGTCAGGAAGCGCGCCGCGACGGGGGCCCTGCTGGGCCTCGCGCTGGGCGACGCGCTCGGATTCCCCACCGAGTTCGACGACGTCCCCTCGATCCTCGCCACGTGCGGGCCGTGGCGGGAGATGGAACTGCCGGGGCGGGCCTTCGTCTCCGACGACACGCAGATGACGCTCGCCGTCGCCCGGGCCCTGCGCACGGCCGGGGACCGCGGACCGCTCGAGCCGGCCGGGCTGGAGAGGCCGCTGCGCGAGGAGTTCGTGGACTGGTACCGCTCGCCCGAGAACGACCGCGCCCCCGGCCGGACCTGCCTGACCGCCTGCGGCCTGCTGGAGGAGCGCGGGCGCCCCTGGCAGGACGCCGCTCAGATCGACTCCAAGGGCTGCGGCGCCAACATGCGCGTCGCGCCCCTCGGCCTCGCCCCCGGCCTCGACGACGAGCAGCGGGCCGGTGCCGCCCAGCTCCAGTCCGGCCTCACCCACGGCCACCCCACCGCGCTCGCCGCCTCCGACCTCACCGCCCACGCCGTACGGCTGCTCGCGGACGGCGCCGAACCGACGGGCCTCGTCGGACTGCTGCGGTCGTACGCCCTCGACAACCGCACCCGCTACCACCACCGCTGGCTCGGCGACCTGTGGACCCGCTCCCAGGACCCGACCCCGGAACACTTCATCGCGCGGGGCTGGGACGACTGCCTGGGCGTCCTGGAGCGGCTCCAGGAGGCCCTGCGCAGCCCCTCGCCGGAGACCGACCCGTGCCTGGCCACCGGGGAGGGCTGGATCGCCGAGGAGGCACTGGCGACCGGGCTGCTGTGCTTCCTGCTCTTCCCCGACGAGCCGGTCACCGCACTGCGCCGGGCCGCCTGCTCCGCCGGCGACTCCGACTCCCTCGCCTGCCTGGCCGGTGCCTTCGCGGGCGCGTACGCCGGGGCCGACGCCTGGCCGGCGGAGTGGGCGGACCGGATCGAGCACCGGAGCGAGCTGGTCACCCTCGGGGCACTGTGGGACCGCTGACCACCGGCCACTCGTCACCGGTCACTCGTCACCGGTCACCGGTCCCGCTGACCTCACGCCAGCCTGATGGCGTCGCCCTTCACCGCGATCTTCGCCGCGGGCAGCGGCTCGGTCGCCGGGCCGTTCGTCACCGCGCCGTCGCCGATGGCGAAACTGCTCTTGTGGCAGGCGCAGTTGATGGTGCCGTCGGCGACGGTCGCCACGATGCAGCCCTGGTGGGTGCAGACCGCCGAGAACGCCTTGAAGTCGCCCCGCGCGGGCTGTGTGACCACGACCTTCGCGTCCTCGAAGATCCTGCCGCCGCCGACCGGGATGTCGGCCGTCCTCGCCAGCTCCTGACCGGCGGTGGGGGAGGCGCCGGACTCGTCACCGGCGTTGCGGTCGTCGTTCCGGCCGCCACAGCCGACGGCGAGCGCCGCCGCGCCCGTCGTGAGGAGAACCGTCCGGCGGGAGGCGGGGAGGGGCATGTCGTCACTCCGGAAGTGCGGAAGAAGCGGAAGAGGCGAAGGGGTGGATCCGGTGGACAGGGTGGCACACGGGACGCGCCCCGGGCCCGCGGGCCGGCCGCTCGCACGGGGCGCGTCTCAGCGGGCGGGCGCCGTGCTCCGGGTCGGTCCGCGCTGACTACGCTGGACGGCGAAGAGCCGTGACCTACGTGAGCAAGGAGCAGCGCCGTGGCGGTACGAGCGGTCCGGGGAGCCGTCCAGCTGGACAGGGACGAGGCCGGGCACATGGACGAGCGGGTCGGGGCCCTGCTCACCGCCGTCATGGAGCGGAACGCCCTCGCCGCCGACGACCTGATCAGCATCTGGTTCACGGCCACCCCCGACCTGCACAGCGACTTCCCGGCCGCCGCCGCGCGCAAGCTGGGCATCGTCGACGTACCGCTGATCTGCGCCCAGGAACTCGACGTCCGGGGCGCCATGCCGAGGGTCGTCCGCGTCCTCGCGCACATCGAGTCGGACCGGCCCCGCTCCGAGATCAACCACGTCTACCTCGGCGCCGCGGCCGCCCTGCGCAAGGACATCGCCCAGTGAGGACCGCGCTCGTCATCGGCACCGGACTCATCGGCACCTCCGTGGCCCTCGCCCTCGCCGGGCGCGGTGTCGTCGTCCACCTGGAGGACCACGACCCCGAGCAGGCCCGTACGGCGGCGGCGCTCGGCGCCGGCACCGACGACGCCCCCCAGGGCCCGGTCGACGTCGCCATCGTCGCCGCCCCGCCCGCCCACGTGGCCGCCGTGCTCGCCGGCGCCATGCGCCGGGGCGTGGCCCGCGGCTACCTCGACGTCGCCAGCGTCAAGGGCGGACCGCGCCGGGAACTGGAGGCGCTCGGCCTGGACCTGTCGTCCTACCTCGGCACCCACCCCATGTCCGGCCGCGAGAAGTCCGGCCCGCTGGCCGCGACCGCCGACCTCTTCGAGGGCCGCCCCTGGGTGCTGACGCCGACCCGCGACACCGACACCGAGGTGCTGAACCTCGCCCTGGAGCTGGTCTCGCACTGCCGGGCCGTTCCCGTGGTGATGGACGCCGACGCCCACGACCGGGCCGTGGCGCTCGTCTCGCACATGCCCCACCTGGTCTCCAGCATGGTCGCCGCCCGCCTGCAGAACGCCGAGGAGGCCGCCGTACGGCTGTGCGGGCAGGGCATCCGGGACGTGACCCGGATCGCCGCCTCCGACCCCCGGATGTGGATCGACATCCTCTCCGCGAACCCCGGGCCGGTCGCCGACCTGCTCGGCGACGTCGCCGCCGACCTCGACGGGACGGTCCGGGCGCTGCGCGCCCTGCAGTCCTCCGACGAGGACAAGCGGCGCGCCGGCGCCGGCGGCATCGAGGACGTCCTGCGGCGGGGCAACGCCGGTCAGGTCCGGGTCCCCGGCAAGCACGGGTCCGCGCCGCGGGCGTACGAGGTCGTGGCGGTGCTCATCGACGACCAGCCGGGGCAGCTGGCCCGCATCTTCGCCGACGCCGGCCGGGCCGGGGTCAACATCGAGGACGTACGCATCGAGCACGCGACGGGGCAGCAGGCCGGTCTGGTGCAGCTGATGGTGGAGCCGAAGGCGGTGGCCGTGCTGAGCGCCGCGCTGCGGGAGCGGGGCTGGGCGCTGCGGCAGTAGGCACACCGGCGCCCGGGCGTCCGGCGAGCGCGGCGGAAGCTTGCGGGGCGTCCGGAGAGCGCCGCGGAAGCGTGCCGGACGGGCCCCCGCCGCGGCCGTCGGCCGGACGAGTGACCCGCAGCCAGTAACCTTGTGCGGGGCACGTTGTCGTCCCGCAGCCCACCGCCTCGCACCAGGAAGGTGTCCTCCCGTGGAAAACGGCGCCGCCCAGCCCGTGATTGTCGCCATCGACGGTCCCTCCGGCACGGGCAAGTCGAGCACGTCCAAGGCCGTGGCCGCCCAGCTCGGGCTGAGCTACCTGGACACCGGCGCCCAGTACCGGGCGATCACGTGGTGGATGGTCAGCAACGGGATCGACATCGAGGACCCCACGGCGATCGCCGCCGTCGCCGGCAAGCCCGAGATCGTCTCCGGCACCGACCCGACCGACCCGACGATCACGGTCGACGGTGTCGACGTGGCCGGTCCGATCCGCACCCAGGAGGTCACCTCCAAGGTCAGCGCGGTGAGCGCCGTACCCGAGGTGCGGTCGCGGATCACCGAGCTGCAGCGGTCGCTGGCGGTCTGTGCCGAGCGGGGCATCGTCGTCGAGGGACGGGACATCGGGACGACGGTGCTGCCCGACGCCGACCTGAAGATCTTCCTCACCGCCTCGCCGGAGGCCCGCGCCGCCCGCCGCAGCGGCGAGCTGAAGGGCGCGGACGTGCACAGCACCCGCGAGGCGCTGATCAAGCGGGACGCGGCCGACTCCTCCCGCAAGACCTCCCCGCTCGCCAAGGCGGACGACGCCGTCGAGGTGGACACCACCGAGCTGACGCTGGCCCAGGTCATCGAGTGCGTGGTCACCCTCGTCGGGGAGAAGCGGGCGGCGAAGTGAGCGAACTGCCCTCGGAGAGAGGGGCGGAGGTCGGGCGGCGCATCGGCGTCGGCCTGATGTTCGGGCTGTGGAAACCGCGGGTGCTGGGCGCCTGGAAGGTGCCGGCGACCGGCCCCGTGATCTTCGCCGTCAACCACTCCCACAACATCGACGGGCCGATGGTCATGGGTGTGGCCCCCCGGCCGACGCACTTCCTGATCAAGAAGGAAGCGTTCATCGGCCCCCTCGACCCGTTCCTGACCGGCATCGGCCAGCTCAAGGTCGACCGGGACACCACCGACCGCAAGGCCATCACCCGCGCGCTGGGCGTGCTGGAGGCGGGCGGCGTCCTCGGCATCTTCCCGGAGGGCACGCGGGGCGAGGGCGACTTCGCCTCCCTGCGCGCGGGGCTCGCCTACTTCGCGGTGCGCAGCGGGGCGGCGATCGTCCCCGTGGCCGTCCTGGGAAGCACCGAGCGCCGCGGACGGTTGTTCAAGACGCTGCCCCCGCTGCGTTCCCGCGTCGACGTCGTCTTCGGCGACCCGTTCGAGGCGGGCGACGGCAGCGGGCGGCGCACCCGCAAGGCGCTGGACGAGGCCACCGAGCGCATCCAGAAGCAACTGGCCGCCCACCTGGAACACGCCAGACGGCTCACCGGCCGCCCGGCGGACGACGGACGGCGGCGCGACGCATAGCGGCGCGACGGTACGAAAACGCCGGGCGTCCGAGCGGGCGCTGGGCGACACTGAGTAGTGGATCAAACCGCCGAAAACGGGTGCTCCACCGATCACCACGAATGAACGCAGAGGTACGGACTTCATGAACGACCACATCCAGCCCGACGGCTCGGACTCCTTCGAGCACGACCACGGGGCGCTCGGCGACGCCGAGTACGCGGAGTTCATGGAGCTCGCCGCGGTCGAGGGCTTCGACATCGAGGACGTCGAGGGCGCGATCGAGGCCGCCGGGCACGGGCCGCTGCCCGTCCTCGCGGTCGTCGGCCGCCCGAACGTCGGCAAGTCGACCCTCGTCAACCGGATCATCGGGCGGCGCGAGGCGGTCGTCGAGGACAAGCCGGGTGTCACCCGCGACCGGGTCACCTACGAGGCCGAGTGGGCCGGCCGCCGCTTCAAGGTCGTCGACACCGGCGGCTGGGAGCAGGACGTCCTCGGCATCGACGCCTCCGTGGCCGCGCAGGCCGAGTACGCGATCGAGGCCGCCGACGCCGTCGTGTTCGTCGTCGACGCCAAGGTCGGCGCCACGGACACCGACGAAGCGGTCGTACGACTGCTGCGCAAGGCGGGCAAGCCCGTCGTGCTCGCCGCCAACAAGGTGGACGGCCAGAGCGGTGAGGCGGACGCCGCCTATCTGTGGTCCCTGGGCCTCGGTGAGCCGCACCCCGTCTCCGCGCTGCACGGCCGCGGCACCGGCGACATGCTGGACGCGGTCCTGGAGGCACTGCCGGAGGCGCCCGAGCAGACCTTCGGCACGGCGGTCGGCGGCCCGCGCCGCATCGCCCTCATCGGCCGTCCGAACGTCGGCAAGTCCTCGCTGCTGAACAAGGTGGCCGGCGAGGAGCGCGTCGTCGTCAACGAGCTGGCCGGCACCACCCGTGACCCGGTCGACGAGCTGATCGAACTGGGCGGCGTCACCTGGAAGTTCGTCGACACGGCCGGTATCCGCAAGCGGGTCCACCTCCAGCAGGGCGCCGACTACTACGCCTCGCTGCGCACGGCGGCCGCGGTGGAGAAGGCCGAGGTGGCGGTCATCCTGATCGACGCCTCCGAGTCGATCTCCGTGCAGGACCAGCGGATCGTCACCATGGCCGTGGAGGCGGGCCGCGCGATCGTCCTCGCCTACAACAAGTGGGACAACCTCGACGAGGAGCGCCGCTACTACCTGGAGCGGGAGATCGAGACCGAGCTGGCCCAGGTGGCGTGGGCGCCGCGGGTGAACGTCTCGGCGCGCACCGGACGGCACATGGAGAAGCTGGTACCGGCGGTCGAGACCGCCCTCGCGGGCTGGGAGACGCGCGTCCCGACCGGCCGGCTGAACGCCTTCCTCGGCGAGCTGGTCGCCGCCCACCCGCACCCGATCCGGGGCGGCAAGCAGCCGCGCATCCTCTTCGGCACCCAGGCGGGCACCAAGCCGCCGCGGTTCGTGCTGTTCGCCTCCGGCTTCATCGAGGCGGGCTACCGGCGCTTCATCGAGCGCCGGCTGCGCGAGGAGTTCGGCTTCGAGGGCACGCCGATCCACATCTCGGTGCGGGTGCGCGAGAAGCGCGGCAAGAAGAAGTGACCTGACGGTACGGCCGGAGGGCGGCACCCGTCACGGGTGCCGCCCTCCGGCCGTACCGAGCCCGCCGCGGGCCTCAGACGCTCCGCCGGGGTGCCGGGGGCAGTGCCGCCGGGACGCGGTGCGTCCCGGTCGGCGTGTGCGGCCGGCCGGTCTGCCCGAGCGGGCCGATCCGCTGCCACTGCGGCGCCTGAGACTGCTCCTGGCCCTGGCCCTGGCCTTGTCCCCGCTCCTGCGGCGGGGAGGGTGCCGGTGACTGCGACGGCTGCCCGAGCCGTGCGCTCTGCGCGCCCGCGCTGTAGGCGCTGTACGAGCTGCTGAACGACCCCGGCCGCGGCGCCGCGTACGTCCCCGTACCGTGCGGCATGTTCCCGAAGGCGGTGAAACCCAGTTCGTCCTCACCGCTGCGGTCACCGGGCAGCGAGCGGAACGACTTGACGTACTCGGCGTAGAGCGCGTCGTAGATCGGCGTGGCCGAGGGGCCGCCCTGGGGGGCCTGGGAGTCCTGGGCCGCTCGCGCGGACGGGATCGGGTAGGGCTGGCGGCGGGGAACGTCGTAGGTGTGCACGTATGTCCAAACGACGTGTGAGGTCGGGGGATGCGGTCGGCTACCGGCCTTCGGGGGCGCGGGGACGCGGCCCGCGTCCCCGCCCTGCGGGCTCAGGTGCCGGCGAGGGGCAGCGCCGCCCCGACCAGCTGGCCGTTCGCCGCGGCCTTGTCCAGCGCGTCCCGCAGCAGGTCCTCCCGGGGCTGGCGGCCGATCGCCCCCACCGGTGCCGCGAACATCAGCACCTGCTGGTGCTTGTTGGCGGCGGCCCGCCAGCCCTCCGTCACCTGCAACGGCTGGTGGGCCTGCCACCAGGCCACCGGCTGACCGCCGTTGACCGAGGGCTGGAGCACCGCGTGCAGCTGGCCCATCGCCAGCAGCACGGACCAGCCGTGCCGCACGGGCGGCACCTCGGACAGCTCGGACAGCGGCATGAAACCCTGTTCGATGAGGAGCGGCAGGAAGTCGTCGCCGATGTCGGTGGCGCCGGGCCGCACGACGGGCGCGGTCGGCTCGACGACCAGGGCCGGGTGCAACTCCCCGGCGATCAGGACCAGTCCGCTGGTCACGCCGAGCACGGCCTGCTCGGGCACGACCTTGCCGGGGTCAGGGTCGACGGTGTCGCCGCTGATGGAGCGGACGGCACCCTGGAGCTGTTCCTCGGTGACCTGGACGATCTGCGAGGGCAGGCAGGTGGCGTGGGCGAAGGCGAGAACGGCGGTCTCGTCCCCGATGAACAGAACGGTGCTGGTGCGCTCGTACTCGGAGTCGCCCGGGGTGCGGCAGGACGTGCAGTCGTAACTGCCCGGGGCGTTCTCTCCGGCGATCAGCCGGTCGGCTTCTTCGGCGCCGATCTCGGCACGTACCTCGTCGCTGACGTCGAGCATGCGCGGCACGGGTGACTCCCTCGGATGCGGTGCGTGGGCGGGCCGGGTGGCTCCCCGGCCCACGCAGAGACAACGGGCGAGCTGTGGCGGGGGTCACGCTGCCGGACGAGAGGAATCGAACCGGCCTGCGCACACGGTCACGATTCGTGCGGAATCGGCCACTCATCGTCAAGTAACGGGAACATCACGGAAGTTGAATGCGTGAGGTGGGACACAGGCGGGGCGCGGCACTGGTCGACAAATCAGGAAATCAGGATATGAAATAGGTGTCCTGATTTCGCTGATACCGACGGTAACGGTGAACTGGCCTGCGATGACGGCGTGTTGATTGATGACGGGCCGTCGGATTCCCTAGATTGCTCGGCCGTGTGCAGCGAGCACCGCCCGGGTACGTCCGCCGGCCGCGCAGAACCAGACATCGCGCAGCACCACCGCCGGCGGACGGGGCGGAGCACGACGACCGCGTTCCCGCGCGGACGGCGCGCTCCGCTCGGGGGGAGACCCGGGTTCGTAGAGAGGGATCCTCATGTCCGAATGTGCCGATGACACCCGCCTCGACGCTCGCGCCGCCAAGGCGCGTACGACGGCGGTCCTCGCCGGGGCGGCGCTTCTCGCCCCCCTGGGACTGCTGGCCGCCGGCGGCGACGCCGCCGCGGCGGACGCCGGAGTGTGGGACCGCATCGCCCGGTGCGAGAGCGGCGGCAACTGGCACATCAACACCGGCAACGGCTACTACGGAGGGCTCCAGTTCTCCGCCTCCACCTGGCGCGCCTACGGCGGTACGGCCTACGCGCCGACCGCCGACCGGGCCACCAGGGAGCAGCAGATCGCCGTCGCCACCAAGGTCCAGCGCTCCCAGGGGTGGGGCGCGTGGCCGACCTGCTCCACGCGCGCCGGGGCCTCCGGCGACGCGCCCACGGCCGCGAGCGGTCCGGCCAGGAGCGGCTCGGCCAAGAGCGGTTCCGCGCGGGCCGGCTCGTCGGCCGACGGGGCGTCGAAGAGCGGTTCGTCCACGGGAGGCTCCTCGAAGCCGGCCGACGCCGCCGAGCGTTCTCCCGGCCACGGCTCCCGCGGTACGTCCTCCCGCGGCGACAACGACTACACCGTCCGCGCGGGCGACACGCTCAGCACGATCGCCGCGCGCCACGGAACCACCTGGCAGCAGGTCTACACCGCGAACAAGACGGCCGTCGGAGGGAATCCCGACCTGATCGTGCCCGGTCTGCGGCTGAACTTCTGACAGTGCCCGGCCCCGTGGCCCGTCCGGCGTGCACGCCGGACGGGCCACGGGGCCTCGCTCACGAGCCCGCCTGGTGCTTCTCCGGCTCCGGCTGCGGGATCTCCGCCGCGTACTCGGGATGGCGCAGGTCGAACGCCGGGGACTCCGAGCGGATCCGGGGCAGCGTGGTGAAGTTGTGCCGGGGCGGCGGGCAGGAGGTCGTCCACTCCAGGGAGCGGCCGTAGCCCCAGGGGTCGTCGACCCCGACCTTCTCGCCGTACCTGGCGGTCTTCCAGACGTTGAGGAGGAACGGCAGTGTCGACAGGCCGAGCAGGAACGCGCCGATCGTGGAGACCGTGTTGAGGGCGGTGAAGCCGTCCGCGGCCAGGTAGTCCGGGTAGCGGCGCGGCATGCCCTCGGCGCCCAGCCAGTGCTGGACCAGGAACGTGGTGTGGAAGCCGATGAACAGCGTCCAGAACTGGATCTTGCCGAGTCGCTCGTCGAGCAGCTTGCCGGTGAACTTCGGCCACCAGAAGAAGAATCCGGCGAAGACCGCGAAGACCACCGTGCCGAAGACGACGTAGTGGAAGTGCGCCACCACGAAGTACGAGTCGGTGACGTGGAAGTCCAGCGGCGGCGAAGCCAGGATCACCCCGGTCAGACCGCCGAACAGGAACGTCACCAGGAAGCCGGCCGCCCACAGCATCGGCGTCTCGAAGGAGAGCGAGCCCTTCAGCATGGTTCCGGTCCAGTTGAAGAACTTCACGCCCGTCGGCACCGCGATCAGGAACGACAGCAACGAGAAGAACGGCAGCAGCACCGCGCCGGTGGCGAACATGTGGTGGGCCCAGACGACCACCGACAGCCCGGTGATCGCCATCGTCGCGCCGACCAGGGTCAGGTAGCCGAAGATCGGCTTGCGGCTGAAGACCGGGATGATCTCGGTGATGATCCCGAAGAACGGCAGCGCGATGATGTACACCTCGGGATGCCCGAAGAACCAGAAGAGGTGCTGCCACAGCAGCGCCCCGCCGTTGGCGGCCTCGAAGACCTGCGAGCCGAACCGCCGGTCCGCCTCGAGCACCAGCAGCGCCGCCGCCAGCACCGGGAACGCCAGCAGGATCAGGATCGACGTGAACAGCGTGTTCCAGGTGAAGATCGGCATCCGGAACATGGTCATGCCGGGCGCGCGCATCCCGATGATGGTGGTGATGAAGTTGACCGCGCCGAGGATCGTCCCGAAGCCGGCCAGCGCCAGCCCCATGATCCACAGGTCGGGGCCGAGGCCGGGGGAGTGCGTGGCGTTGTTGAGCGGCGCGTAGGCGAACCAGCCGAAGGCGGCGGGGCCCTCCGGTACCAGCAGCGAGCCGAGCACGATCACCCCGCCGAACAGGAACAGCCAGTACGACAGCATGTTCAGCCGGGGGAAGGCGACGTCGGGGGCGCCGATCTGGAGGGGCATCAGCTCGTTGGCGAAGCCCGCGAAGGACGGGGTCGCGAACAGCAGCAGCATGATCGTGCCGTGCAGGGTGAACAACTGGTTGAACTGCTGGTTGTCCACGATCTGCAGACCCGGGCGGGCCAGTTCGGCCCGCATGACCAGCGCCATGAACCCGCCGATCAGGAAGAACGCGAACGACGTGATCAGGTAGAGGTGCCCGATCTTCTTGTGGTCGGTGGTGGTCAGCCAGTCGACGACCACCCGGCCCCGCCTCCCGCCCGCGGTGCGCGCCGTCACCGGTACGGTCTCCGTCCCCATTGCTCGCTCGCCCCTTCGCTCGTCGCGTCCCGGGTCCCGCCCGCTCGAGCCGCACGGGTGCCCGCGAGCCGCCGCCATGATGCTCGCGCCGCCACAGGCCCGACAGCGGGCATACGGGGGATGTGTGGGGGAGCCGTGTATTTCCTATGAGGATCCGACTCCCGCGGAGCCCCGCGGAATCGAAAGGAAACGGGATCCGGGAACGGTTCCCCGGGAACTTTCCGCCGGGTAAGGGGAGGAGTCGGTAGGACACGCGGAAATGGCGGTCGAATAGGTGCGGAAGGCTGACGGAACCGCCCGTTCGGGTGATGGATTCGTACGGAAACTCGTGTCGGGATCCTGTGACAGAAGTGTGACCGTAGTGATCCACATCTCCCGTTCGGGGTTCCCGGAACGGCGGTCCCGGCCTAGCGTTGCGGGTATGGCACCGATTCCCACTCCGCCAGCGGAGCCCCAGGACAGTCCGGACGGATACGTCGGCCTCGAGAGCGGCCGGGCCGAGCGGCTCGCCCGTGAGCGAGGGTGGTCGGCGGTGCGTTCGCTGGCGCCCGGAACGATCATCACCATGGAGTACCGCGTGGGCCGGCTGAACTTCGAGGTGAGCGAAGGCCGGGTGACGCGGGCCTGGAAGGGGTGAGGCGCGCGGGGCCCGGTGTGTGCGCACCGGTGGGCCCCGCGCGTGAGGTCAGCCGCCGGTCAGGGGCGGGCGGCCGGGTTGGCCGAACCGTGCGGAAGCCGGTCCGCGTGCGGCGGGCGGCGACTGCCGGCCGGGGTGACCGGGGCGCGCTCCGCGCGGGTCGTGTGCGGGCCGGGGGCGAGGTAGACCGGCGCCCTGGGAGGACGGGCCGCAGTCTCGTGGACCGCGGTGGTCTCGTCCGGCCGGCCGGACGTGGCGCGCTGCGTGAGCGGCACGGCCACGGGTACCGGGGTCGGGACGGGCGCCGTCCTCGCGCGGCGGTCGCGCAGGCGGTCGCGCAGAGTGAAGATCCAGGCCTCGGTGCGGGCGATCAGCGGCTCGAACGCGGGCAGGGCCAGCAGGATCAGCAGCCCGGCGGCCCAGCCGAGGACCACGTCGCTCAGCCAGTGCGTACCGAGGTAGACCGTGGCCAGGCCGACGCCGAGCGAGGTCACCGCGGAGAGCGCGGACAGCCAGCGGCGGGCTCGTGGGGTGGAGGCCAGATAGGCCAGGATTCCCCAGGTCACGACCGCGTTGGCGGTGTGACCGCTGGGAAATATATCGCCGCCCAGACCCATCTCGTTCGAGCCGATGGCGGTGGCGTAGTGCGGCCCGAGACGGCCCATGCCGATCTTGGCGGCACCGACGGTGAGGTTCAGCAGCAGCAGCGACGTGCCGAGCGTGAGCAGGGGCCGCAGGGTGTGCTGGCGCCAGGATCTCCAGCCGAGCCAGGCGCAGATCATGACGGCGGTGGGTCCGCGCTGGCCGAGGACCACGTAGTAGTCCACGAACCAGTGGATCTCCGACCACTGCTGGTACGGCCGGAAGAACATGACCTGCCAGTCGAGGCGGACCAGCCACGAGGTGGTCACCACGAGCCACACGATCGCCAGGTAGAAGGCCAGGGTCGCCGAGAACAGCGCGACCCGGTGCCTGCTCATCTGCGGCACGTCGATGTGGGCCGGTCGTTCCGGCTCACGGTCGAGCCTTGCGAACACCCGGTCCAGACGGGTGAGGTTTCGTTCGGTACGCACCCAATCGACGTTACAGCGAGTGAGCGCGGTTACCTGCCGAATCCACGGCTTTGTGATGACGATGTGATGTGGGATTGCTCTCAGAAGGGTGAATATTCCACTGGAATCCGCAATCTCCGCACCGCGTTCCTCGCAATTCTTTTGATCATTCCGGGGGATGGTTTTGGCTTACTTATGAATGCGTTCACCGAATGCACTGCCGCCATTCTCCGTTCGCTCATCCGCCCGGCGGGACGGCTCAGGGCGGACCGGAGCCGTTCAGCCACCACGCGCCGTACGCGGCCGACGCCGCCGCGACCCCGCCGACGACCAGGGCCGATCGCCAGGGCCGCAGCCGCGCGAGGGCCGTGGCGAGGGGGAACAGCAGCGGGAAGGCGGGCAGCAGCAGACGCGGCTTCGAGCCGAAGTAGCCGGAGGCGCACAGTGCGAGCGTGAGGACGATTCCCGTGTGGACCAGCAGGGGGAGGGGCTGGCGTCCGCGCACGCCGGCGACGTAGAGCCGGATCAGCAGGACGACGCCGACGCCCAGGGCGAGACCGGCGAAGGCCGAGGGGATCGACGTGAACTTGCCGATGATGAACAGGGCGAAGGCGTGGCCGCCGTCGAAGCCGTTGCGCCAGCCCGCCTGGACGTCGAGATAGCCGAGCGGCCCCCTCCCGGTGCGGTGGCCGACCCAGAGGACGTAGCCGGCGGCACCCAGGGGCGCGAGGAGAAGCCCCAGGGCGCGCGGATCTATGCGCGCGCCCGGCGTGTCCGCCGCGCTCCGCTCTCGCACGAACGAGACCACGCCCGCCGCCCACACCGCCGCCACCACGGCGATCCCCACCGGGCGGGTCAGCCCGGCGAGCGACGCCAGCAGACCGGCGGTCACCCAGCTGCCGGTGAGGACCGCGTACAGCGACCAGGCCGCCAGCGCGGTGAACAACGACTCGCTGTACGCCATCGACTGCACGATCCCGACCGGCAGCACCGCCCACAGCAGCACCGCGCACACCCCGGCCCGGCGCCCGTACAGACGGTCGGCGACCGCGAAGATCCCCCAGGCCGCGGCGAGCGAGGCGACCAGGGAGACGGCGAAACCGGCGTCGGCGTACGACAGCGGCGTCAGCTCCGCGACCAGCCGCTCCAGCCACGGCAGCAGCGGGAAGAAGGCGAGGTTGGAATGGACGTCGCCGTTCGGCAGGCGCACCTCGTAGCCGTACCCCAGTTCGGCGACCCGGGTGTACCACAAGGAGTCCCAGCGGGCGGTCAGCAAGGTGTACGCGCTCTTGTCCCGTGCGGCGCTCCACACCGCCAGGACGAGCAGCCCCAGCGCGCGCACGGCCGCGTACCCCAGGAGAGCGGGTGCCGCCCGGCGCAGGGTCGGAGGGCCGGGCGGCGCCACCCGGGTCTCGAGATCGGTCACGGGGCGATTATCGGCGGCGCCCGGAAACGGAGGGTGCGCCGGGGTGCGACGGGCCGTGAGGAGAGTGGCGCACGCCACATTTTCGGCGGGGAACTGTGAGAGGTCCGCCACGTGGCCGACGCGCGAACTCGCGTACGCTGCGTGTCACTCGTCGTTCGTCGCGCGGGCCGGAGACCACCGCTCCTCTCCGGCCGAGCCCCGGGGAGTCCCCACCCCGCGAGCCCGCCGAACCGGGGAAAATCTGGGAGGTACGTTCATGTCCGGGACGACCACGGCCGCCGTTCGGTGGCGCCGTCGGGCGGCCGGGGCCGGTGCCAACCGCTGGGTCGTGCTGGTGGTGCTGTGCGTCAGCCTGCTCCTGGTCGCCGTCGACGCGACCGTGCTGCACGTGGCGGTGCCCGCCGTCACCGAGGACCTGCGGCCCGGCGCGATCGAACTGCTCTGGATCGTCGACACCTATCCCCTGGTCTGCGCCTCGCTGCTGATCCTGTTCGGCACGCTCGGCGACAGGATCGGCCGCAGACGGGTGCTGCTGCTCGGTTACGCGCTGTTCGGCGTGGCCTCCGCGCTCGCGGCGTTCGCCGGAAGCGGCGAGGTGCTCGTCCTCGCGCGGGCGCTGCTCGGCGTCGGCGGCGCGATGATCATGCCCGCGACGCTGTCCATCCTGCGCCAGGTCTTCCCCGACCGGCGGGAGCGGGCGCTCGCCATCGGCGTCTGGAGCGCCGTGGCCGCGGTCGGCGCGGCGGTCGGGCCGCTGCTCGGCGGCTTCCTGCTGGAGCACTTCTGGTGGGGCTCGGTCTTCCTCGTCAACATCCCCCTGATGCTGGTCAGCCTGCCGGTGGGCCGGCTGCTGCTGCCCGAGTCCAAGGGCGCCGGGGAGGGGCCGTGGGACGTCGTGGGCGCGCTGACGGCCGCCGCCGGACTGTTCGGCGCCGTCCTCGGCGTGAAGCGGCTGGGCAGCGGCGAACTGGGTCCGCTCACCCTGGTGCCGCTGGCCGCGGGCGCGCTGCTGATCGTGCTGTTCGTACGGCGTCAGCGGCGGCGTGCGCATCCGCTGGTGGACCTGCGCATGTTCGCGCGGCCCGCGTTCGGTACGGCGGTGGGGTGCATCGTGCTGGCGATGCTGGCGCTGGTGGGCCTGGAACTGATCGCGGCGCAGTACCTCCAGCTGGTGCTGGACCTGTCCCCGCTGGAGACGGGACTGCGCCTGCTGCCCCTGACCTTCGCGGCGATGGCCGCGGGGCTCGCCGGCGCGCGGCTGCTGCGGCGGTTCGGGCCGCGGCGGACGGTGTGCGCCGGGTTCTGCCTCACCGCCGCCGCGGTCGTCACCCTGACCGCGATGGGCGGGGCGGACAACCCGGCGCTGCTGCTGGTCGGCTTCCTGCTGCTCGGGTTCGGGCTGGAGACGACGCTGTTCGGGGCGTACGAGTCGATGCTGAGCGAGGCGCCGCCGGAGCAGGCGGGCGGGGCGGCGGCGATCGGCGAGACGTCGTACCAGCTGGGGGCCGGGATCGGGATCGCGCTGCTGGGCAGCGTGATGAACGCGGCCTACGCCCCGGGGTTGTCGTCGGTGCCGGGGGTGCCGGCCGCGGCGTCGGCGGCGGCGGGGAACTCGCTGGGCGAGGCGTACGAGGTCGCCGGGCGGCTCGGCGGGCCCGCCGGGGAGGTCCTGCGGCAGACGGCGCGGGACTGCTTCGTGCACGGACTGCACGTGACGCTGATGGTGAGCGCGGGGCTGTTGCTGCTGGGCGCGGTGATGGCGCTGCGGCTGCCGCGGGTGATGCAGTGCGAGGCCCCCGCGGTGCGGCTGCCCTCGCCCCGGGAGGCCGGGCAGCCGCGGGTCTCGGCCTGACGATCGGCCGGTCTCCCGCCCGCGCACCGCCCGGGGCGGCCCCCGCAAGGCCGGGCGTCCTCCGTGGCGCTGCGACGCCGGCGGCGGCTCTCCGTTCGCCACGCGCCCCGTGGGGGTGAGGGCTGGACGGGGTTCGCCGGGCGTCGTAACGTCGGGGGAGTTGCGTGACTAGCGGTGCTAGTTTTCAGGTTTCGGAGGGAATCATGTCGTCGTCCTCGGGGCCCGTGAGGTCTGTGCTGCCTCCTTTCGACCCGTCCGACCCCCTCGGGATCGACGATCTCCTGGACGACGAGGACCTCGCCGTACGGGACACCGTGCGCTCCTGGGCCGGGGACCGGGTGCTGCCGTACGTCGCCGAGTGGTACGAGAAGGGCGAACTGCCCCGGATCCGGGAGCTGGCGAGGGAACTGGGCGGGATCGGCGCCCTCGGCATGTCCCTCACGGGCTACGGGTGCGCCGGTGCCACCAACGTGCAGTACGGGCTGGCCTGCCTGGAGCTGGAGGCCGCCGACTCCGGGATCCGCTCGCTCGTCTCCGTCCAGGGCTCCCTCGCCATGTACGCCGTCCACCGGTTCGGCAGCGAGGAGCAGAAGCGGGCCTGGCTGCCGCGCATGGCCGCCGGTGAGGTCATCGGCTGCTTCGGGCTGACCGAGCCCGACCACGGTTCGGACCCCGCCGGCATGCGGACCCACGCCAGGAAGGACGGCTCCGACTGGGTCCTGAACGGGCGCAAGATGTGGATCACCAACGGGTCGGTCGCGGGCGTCGCCGTGGTGTGGGCGCAGACCGAGGACGGCATCCGGGGCTTCGTCGTACCCGCCGACGCCCCCGGGTTCTCCGCGCCCGAGATCAAGCACAAGTGGTCCCTGCGGGCCAGTGTCACCAGCGAACTCGTGCTGGACGACGTGCGGCTGCCCGCCGACGCCGTACTGCCGGAGGTCGTCGGGCTCAAGGGTCCGCTCAGCTGTCTGTCCCACGCCCGGTACGGGATCGTCTGGGGCGCGATGGGGGCGGCACGGGCCTGTTTCGAGACCGCCGTCGACTACGCGAAGTCGCGGGAGCAGTTCGGGCGGCCGATCGGTGGGTTCCAGCTCACCCAGGCCAAACTCGCCGACATGGCGGTCGAACTGCACAAGGGGATCCTGCTCGCCCACCACCTGGGGCGGCGCATGGACGCCGGCCGCCTGCGGCCCGAACAGGTCAGCTTCGGCAAGCTCAACAACGTGCGGGAGGCGATCGAGATCTGCCGTACGGCGCGGACGATCCTCGGGGCCAACGGGATCTCCCTCGAGTACCCCGTCATGCGGCACGCGACCAACCTCGAGTCGGTGCTGACCTACGAGGGCACCGTCGAGATGCACCAGCTCGTGCTGGGCAAGGCGCTCACCGGACTGGACGCCTTCCGCTGACCCCGGGAGGAGGCAGGGCCGGCGAGCGGCCCTGCCTCAGCTCTGGTTGAAGAAGCCGTCCGCGCGGCGCGCGGCCGGGTCGCCGTTGACGATCTCGGTGTTGGCGGGGCTGAGCAGGAACACCCGGGTCGACACCCGCTCGATCGAACCACGCAGACCGAAGATCAGCCCGGCCGCGAAGTCGACCACGCGCTTGGCGTCGGCGGCCTCCATGGCCGTGAGGTTCATGATGACCGGGACACCGTCGCGGAACAGCTCGCCGATCGCCCGCGCGTCCCGGAAGCTGTCCGGGGTCACGGTGCCGATCCGGCGGCCCCTCTCCTGGGCCGTGTCGGTGGCGACCTTCACCCGCGGGTCGGTGACCCAGGCGTCTCCGGGGTCGGTCCCCTCGGAATAGTCGTCGTCGTAGTAACGCTCGTCATCGTTGTCGTCGACGAGGCCAAGCCAGGCACTCGCCTTGCGTACCGATCCCATGGACGCCTCCTCTCACAGCGGTCATTCTTGCTTTCCGCATTCCCCATGGTCGTCCATGATGCGGATGTCGCGCCAAGTGGATAGACGCCGCGCGGGGGGTTTGTGACGCTACTGGTGCACAGTCGATCCGTCGAGAGTCCATGTGCCCCAAGGGTCGCGACTCATACGGCTGCTGACTGTGAGTGAAATATGATTCTTCACGGCGTACGGGTGAGTGGCGGAGCGTACGGGTGAGTGGTGGCGCGGAAGGGTGAACCGGGCGCGCCGTTCCCACGTGACGAGCGGTCGATACGATGCGGCGGCTGACGGCGGTCTCCACGACCGCTCGACGTCGCGGGGATCGACACACATCACGGGGGATCGACATGTTCGGGATCGTCAGGCCGTGCCGGCACCGGCTCGGTGAGGGGCTCAAGACCCAGTGGATGGCGCATTTGTGCGGGCTCTGCCTCGCCCTGCGGCGCGATCACGGACAGTTCGCGCGGATCGTCACCAACTACGACGGCCTGCTCGTCTCCGTTCTGACGGAGGCTCAGGCCGAACGGTCCGAGGGCGCGCGGCGTACGGCCGGGCCCTGTCCGTTGCGCGGTATGCGCTCCGCGTCCGTCGCACAGGGTGAGGGGGCCCGGCTCGCGGCGGCGGTCTCGCTGGTGCTGGCCGCCGCCAAGGTGCGCGACCACGTCGCCGACGGGGACGGGCTGCTGGCGCGCCGCCCGGTCGCCCTGGCCGCGCGCCGGGTGGCCACGGGCTGGGGGCGGGCGGGCGCGCGCGGCGGCTCCGCCGTCGGCTTCGACACGGCCGTCCTGGTGGACGCAGTGGACCGGCAGGTCGGCATCGAGGCACTCGCCGGGCCCGGCACACCGTTGCTGACCGTCACCGAGCCGACCGAGACGGCCACCGCCGCGGCCTTCGCCCACACCGCGGTCCTGGCGGGGCGGCCCGGCAACGCCGAGCCGCTCGCCGAGGCCGGCCGTCTCTTCGGCCGGCTCGCGCACCTCCTGGACGCCGTGGAGGACCGGGAGGCCGACGCCGCGTCCGGCGCCTGGAACCCGCTCACGGCCACCGGGACCTCCCTCACCCAGGCCCGACGGCTCGCGGACGACGCCGTGCACGGGATCCGGCTGGCGCTGCGCGACGCCGAGTTCACGGACGCCAGGCTCGCCCACGTGCTGCTCGTGCACGAGCTGCGCACCTCCGTGGACCGGGCCTTCGGCACGGCCTCGTGCGGACACGCGCACGCGCCGGAGCAGTACGGACCGCCGCCGGGCAACCCCTACGCCCCGTCCGGCCCCGGCAGTCCCCCGCCCCCGCGCCCGCCGCACCGGGACCGGCGCGGACTGCTCGCCGGGTGCCTGGTGTGGGCGGGCCTCGCCTGTACGTGCCAGATGTGCTGCGGCACGTACGAGGACCCGTGGACCCGGGAGCCCAAGGACGGGCTGTGCCAGCGCTGCGACTGCGACAACTGCTCGGACTGCTGCGACTGCTGTGACTGCTGCGGCAAGTGCTGCGACGGCTGCTGCTGCGACGGCTGCGGCTGCGACTGCTGAACCGCGCCCGGTGCGGGTGCCGTCGGCGGTGAGCCTGCCGACGGCCACCCGGCGCGGCCGACGCCGGCGACGGTCCCACCCGGCGCGGCCGACGCCGGCGACGGTCCCGCCCGCCGCGTCCTCGCCCGGTACGCCGAGGTCGTACCGGGCGAGGGTGACGAACCGGGCGAGGGCCCGGCCGGTCGGTCCGTACGCGGGAGGGCCGGCGTGACGTCCCGCAGGGGCTGCTTCCGGACATCCCGTGGCGCGGGCGGCCGAAGGCGTGGGAACGCTGCCCGCGGCGTCGATGCCGGCGCGTCGACGCCCTTGCGCACGAACCGAGTTGCTCTGTACCGGGGCGCTTCGTGCCGTACGGCGGGAAGCGCTGCGGCCGGCCGGCCGGGCCCCGGCTCGCACAGGTGGTTCAAGGATCGACGGCCGAAAGGCGCCCTTGCGCCGACCGGCCGTTCGATCGAATACTCCCCCTCAGCGCTTGTCAGGGGCATGGTCTGTTCGTGATCCGGTCACCCGGTGCCCTCGACTGCGCCTCACGGGCCCCGACCCCACGCGGGCCCCCGATTTCCCCTGGGAGGGAACGAAACGTGAGGATCAAGCGCACCACCCCCACGAACGGCATCACGAGACGCACCCGGCTGATCGCCGTCACCACCGGACTCGTGGCCGCCGCCGCCGTCGCCATCCCCCACGCGAACGCCGCGGACACCACCCCCTTCAGCGCCGCCGAACTCAAGAGCGCCGGCAGCGCGGTGCTCAAGGCCGACGTCCCGGGCACCGCCTGGGCGGTCGACAGCAAGACCAACCGGCTCGTCGTCACCGTCGACAGCACGGTGTCCCAGGCCGAGATCGCGAAGATCAAGGAGCAGGCGGGCGGCAACGCCGACGCCCTGACGATCAAGCGGACCGAGGGCAAGTTCCAGAAGTACATCCAGGGCGGCGACGCCATCTATGCGAGTAGCTGGCGCTGCTCCCTCGGCTTCAACGTCCGCGACAGCGCGGGCAACTACTACTTCCTGACCGCCGGTCACTGCACCGACGGCGCCGGCACGTGGTGGTCCAACTCGGCGCACACCACGACGCTCGGTACCACGTCGGGTTCGAGCTTCCCGACGAACGACTACGGCATCGTCCGGTACACCAACACCTCGGTGGCCAAGGCGGGCACGGCCGGCGGCGTGGACATCACCCGCGCGGCCAACCCGACCGTGGGCACCACCGTCTACCGTGACGGCTCGACCACCGGCACCCACAGCGGACGGGTCACCGCGCTCAACGCGACCGTCAACTACGGTGGCGGCGACGTCGTCTACGGCATGATCCAGACCAACGTCTGCGCCGAGGGCGGCGACTCCGGCGGCTCGCTCTACGGCAGCAACGGCGTGGCCTACGGCCTGACCTCCGGCGGCAGCGGCAACTGCACCTCCGGCGGCACGACGTTCTTCCAGCCCGTGGTGGAGGCGCTGAACGCGTACGGCGTCAGCGTCTTCTAGCCCGGACGCACGGCTTCGGCCGGCAGCAGGGGAGCCCTCGCACGCGGTCGGCGTGCGGGGGCTCCCGCACGTCCGCGCGAGTCCGCGCAGACCGGCGGTATTTGCAATTCGAACTACTCTCGTCGTGGCCCGAGTCGGCCGCCGGGCCGGCCCCCGGGGTGGTGAAGGCGGGAAGGGCGCGCGGTGTTCACGCTGTGCGCGTCCTCGGTTCGACCTTGTGTGCTCCCCGTGCGGTTCGGAAGAGTGGGTGCCCGTCAACCCGGCCTCGCGGGCTGGTCGGCCCCCACTGCCGTCCGGCCCGTCCCCCCACAGGAGAACCGAGTTGAAGCACCGACGCATATCCGGCGACGGACCGTCATGACCGCAGCGGGCATCGCCGCTCTCGTCGTCGCGGGTGTCACCTTCCAGACTGCGAACGCCAGCGAAACCCGAAGCACCGTCCCTGGGGACTGAGCGAGAGTGAGTCCTGTTGCCAGAACCCGTGCTCAGCCGGACGCCCCGAACGGTGTTGGGTGTCCTGGTCGACCGCGTTCGCTCCGCGTCCGGCGCGCACGGATCGTGTCCGTGGTCCAGGGATGCGGGGGCGGTGTCCCTCACGCCCCGGGGCCTCCGGGCCGGCCTGGACGCTCCGATGCCCCACACGATCGCTCCGGTCGTGTGGGGGCGGTGCCGTCCGTCGCCGGATCGGGTGCCCCAGGGCGCGTCTGCCGATCGCCACGGCGGCCGCGTCGTGGCGCGTGGGCTTGTGGCTCTTGGCCGGCGGACCCAGGGCGAGTTCAAACCCTTCGTGGCGGGCGGCGACGCGATCACCGGCGGCGGGCGCTGCTCGCTCGGCTTCAACGTGGTCAAGGGCGGCGAGCCCTACTTCCTGACCGCCGGTCACTGCACCGAGTCCGTCTCCACCTGGTCGGACTCCTCCGGTGCCGAGATCGGCACCAACGAGACCTCCAGCCTCCCCGGCGACGACTACGGCCTGGTCAAGTACACGGCAGAGGTCGACCACCCGAGCGAGGCCAACCTCTACAACGGCTCGGCCCAGGCCATCACCGGCGCCGCCGAGGCCACCGTCGGCATGAAGGCCACCCGCAGCGGCTCGACGACCCAGGTGCACGAGGGCACGGTCACCGGTCTGGACGCCACCGTGAACTACGGCAACGGAGACATCGTCACCGGCCTCGTCCAGACCGACGTCTGCGCCGGGCCGGGCGACAGCGGCGGCTCCCTCTTCGCGGGCGCCAGCGCGATCGGCCTCACCTCCGGCGGCAGCGGCGACTGCGCCTCGGGCGGGGAGACGTTCTTCCAGCCGGTCACGGAGGCACTGTCGGCGACGGGCACCCGGATCGGCTGACGCCCTTGGCCTCCGGGTCCGTCCGGGCTTGGGCCCCAGGCCTTGTTCGAGCAGGTGGGCGGCTTCGCGGCGGACCTCGGCCGGGTCCTCGGCCGGGAGGAGTCCCGCCCCGTGCGACCAGCAGGGGCGGGACTTCCGCGTCGTACCGACGCCTCAGGGGCCGGCTCGCCGGGTGCGCAGGGCCGTCGCCAGCAGGGTGATCGCGGTTCCGGCGACCGCCCACGCCGACAGGACCAGCAGGGCGGACGTCATGGCGTTGCCCTCGAAGTACGCGATCGACCGCGCGGCCCAGGTGCCCGCGCCCGGCGGCAGGGCCGGGCCGACCGCCTTCCAGAAGGGCGGCAGCAGCGGAGGAGGCAGGGCGCCGCCCGCGCTCGGGTTGCCCAGGATCACCACGACCAGGATGGCCAGGCCGATGCCGGCGAGCCCGAAGACGGCCTGGCAGGCGAGGGTGGCCGCGCCGACCGCGAAGATGATCAGGGCGCCGAGTCCCCAGAGGGCCGGGAAGCCGCCGGGCAGCGCGCCCAGGACCGGCCCGGCGATCAGGGCGCCCCCGAGTCCGCCGAGGAGCGCGACGAGAACCATGGCGGCCAGCCGGATCGTCGCCCGTCGCGGCGTGGAACGGGCGGCGCCCGCACTGATCGTCATGATCGACGCGCAGAGGTAGCCGCCCACGCACCAGCCCACGGTCACGTAGAAGGACGACAGTCCGTTGGCGTCGCCGGTCTCGGCCGGGGCCACGTCGACGGTCCGTACCGTGCGGCCTTCGGACTTCTCCACGCGGGTGGTGAGCGTCTCCAGGGTGGTGGCCAGCACCCGGCCGCCTCCCGTGGCGACCAGGAGGGTGTCGGTGGTGCCGGCCGGACCGACGATCAGCGCGCCGTCGATCTTCCGGTCCAGGATCTGCTTCCGGGCCGTCGCCCGGTCGGCCACCGTCCGCGGGTCCAGCGGCCCGCCCGGGAGCCCCGCCAGCCGGGTCACCGTCCGCTCGGCCACGGCCTGGGGCGCGACGACCCCGAAGGGCACGTCCCTGGGGCGCGGATCGTGCAGCGCGCCCACGTAGGAGGCGATGAAGAGCAGGTGCAGGGCGAGCACGCCGATGACCAGCAGGGTGGCGCGCGGGGTGACCGCGTCCTTCACCTCGGCGAGGAGGGAACGGTCGGGAGGCGGTGCGCCGAGGGCCTGTGACATGTCCCCACCGTCCGGCTTCGAGGGGAGGGGCGCAGGCGGGAGGGAGCCGAACGGACGTCATGCGTGTGTTCGGGGCGTGGTCCACAGTGAGGGCGGGGGAGAGGGAGTGGGGGTGGGGAGTGGGGAGTGGGGGGAAGCGTTCGGGGATGTGTTTCCGAGGACTGCTCGGCGCCGGGCACCCGCGGACCGGCCGCAGCGGGTACGACGGGTCCCCGTACGGAAGGGCCGCCCGTGACGACGCGGGCCGCAACCGGGTGGGCCGTCCGCCGGAGCCGGTCCGCTCCGAGGTGTTCGCCGCCGGGGTCAGTTCGCCCACGGGGGAGTGAGCAGGGTTCCGTCGGCCAGTTCCGCCGTCAGGCCGACGGAGGTGGTGACCCAGGTGAGCGCGGTGTGATCGGTGGGGTTCTCCACGCTCAGGGTCGATCCGGCGTTGACGATCACGGTGTCGCCCGCACCGACCCGCTCGGTGCGGCCGTCGAGCGTGAGGGCCAGCTCGCCGACGAGGACGTGGAGGATCTCCTCCCGGCTGACGGTGTGCGCGGGAGCCTTCGTCCCCGGCGGGATCTCGCCCCGCCAGGCGGCCAGCTCCTTGCTGCCGGTGCCGGGAGTCGCGTACGAGACGAAGCGGGCGCCGTGGATCTCGTGCGTCACGGCGTCGGAGGAACGGACGAACGGCATGGGTGTCTCCTCGGAATACGGTCAACCAGCTTGACTAAATGGACTGTGTCCATGGTCAAGCCGCTTGACCGAAACGTCAACGGTGTTTGAATGCGGACGTGCAGAAATCCGAAGCCCTCGCCCTGACCGCCGCCCTGCTCGCCGTGGCCGGCGATCTCACGCGACGCATCAACGACGGCGTGGAGGCGCGCGGGTTCGAGGGGCGGCCCGCCTACGGCTTCGCCTTCGCGCGGCTCGCTCCGGACGGGGCGACCGTCACCGAGCTGGCCGCGCACCTCGGGGTGACCAAGCAGGCCGCCAGTCAGCTCGTCGACGAGCTGGTCCGCAAGGGGTACGCCGAGCGGCGGCCGCATCCCGTGGACGCGCGCGCCCGGCTGGTCGTCCTCACCGGACGGGGCTGGGACTGCACCCGCGCCGCGGAGGAGGCCGCCGCCGACGCCGTACGGGCCTGGGCCGAGGTTCTCGGGGAGGGAGAAGTGCGCGTGTTGTGCGACCGTTTGGGGCGAATCGCCCCCAACGGCTCTCTCAGGCCCACCTGGTGACCCTGTGTCAGTCGCCCCCCCCGGGCCCTTGCCCCCGTCGACCGTCGACCGTCGACGGAAGTTTTGCCGACGCGTAACTTCACACTTCACCTACTCGCCCGTAACTTGACGAGTGAACAGCATCCTCGTGATCCGGATCACCAGGCGTAAGGCCGTCGAACCTCCCCTGAGCCGCGAGGAGATCACGCGATGCTGCCCTGGAAACGCCTGCTCGGACCGCTCACCGCCCTGCTGCTGGCGATCGCGGCCACCGCCGTCCCCGCCGCCGCGGCCGCGACCACCGCCCACGCCGCCACCGCCTCGGGCCGGGGAGGCTGGAACGACTACGACTGCGAGCCCGCCGCCGCCCACCCCCGCCCCGTCGTCCTCGTCCACGGCACCTTCGGCAACTCCGTCGACAACTGGCTCGGCCTCGCGCCGTACCTGAAGCACCGCGGGTACTGCGTCTTCTCCCTCGACTACGGCCGGTTGCCCGGCGTCCCCCTCTTCCACGGCCTCGGTCCCGTCGACAGGTCGGCGGAACAGCTGTCCGTCTACGTCGACAGGGTCCTCGCCGCGACCGGCGCCACCGAGACCGACCTCGTCGGCCACTCGCAGGGCGGCATGATGCCCCGCTACTACCTCAAGTTCCTCGGCGGGGCCGCCAAGGTGAACGCCCTCGTCGGCATCGCCCCCAGCAACCACGGCACCACCCTCGGCGGGCTGACCAACCTGCTGCCCCTCTTCCCCGGAGCCGAGGACCTCCTCACCACCGCCACCCCGGCCCTCGCCCAGCAGATCGCCGGCTCCGACTTCATGACGAAGCTGAATGAGGGCGGCGACACCGTCCCCGGCGTCCGCTACACCGTCATCGCGACCCGGTACGACGAGGTGGTGACGCCGTACCGGACGCAGTTCCTGAGCGGGCCGAACGTCAGGAACGTCCTCGTCCAGGACCTCTGCCCGCTCGATCTGTCCGAGCACGCGCTGCTCGGACTGACCGACCGGATCGCCTTCCACGAGGTGGCCAACGCGCTCGACCCGGCCCACGCCACCCGCACCACCTGCGCGTCCGTCCTCGGCTGACGCGCAGGTGGTTCCGCCGGGGCCTGTCCGGCCTGAGCCGCCGGTCAGGCCCCGGAGTCCGTCGGGTCAGCGGCCGCTCCGGCCACCGCCCACCGCACGCCGCCGCACCGACGCGAACAGCACGCCCGCCCCCAGTGCCAGGACGGCCGCCCCGCCGACCGCGAGGTACGGCGTGCTGCCGTCGCCGCCGGTCTCGGCGAGACCGGCGGCGGTCCCGGCCGCCTTCGGCTCGTTGGCCTCGGCGGCGGGGGGCGCCGAGGCCGGGTCCGTCGTGGTGGCGGGGTCGTCGTCACCGTGACCGCCGTGCTCGACCGTCGACTTGTCGGCCCCCTCCTCGATCTGCTCCTCGGACGGCGCGGACGCGGCCGGTGCCGGGGCGGAGCCACCGGCCGGGCCGCCGGTGGAACCGCTCGCGGAACCGGCCGGGGGAACGCCGGTGGACCCGCTCCCGGAACTGCCCTCCGAACCACTCCCCGAACCGCTCTCCGTCCCGCCGAAGGTGACGTCCGAGCAGGAGTAGAACGCCTCCGGGCTGTCCGAGCGCTGCCACACCGCGTACAGCACGTGCCGCCCCGAACGCTCGGGCAGTGTGCCGGAGAACGTGTAGAAACCGCCTGCCGCGACCGGGTCGACGGCTGTCGCCACCGGATGCTCCAGGTCCAGGTCGGACCAGGCCAGCGGCTGCGCGGGGTCGTAACCCGGCTTGGTGACGTACACCGTGAAGGTGCCCTTGTGCGGGGCGGTCACCCGGTACCTGAAGGTGGAGGAACCGCCGCGCACGCTCGTCGCCGGCCAGTCCGCGCGGGCCAGGTCGAGGCCCTTGAACGCGGCGTTGTTCGCGCTGCACAGCCTGCCGTCCGGGATCAGCTCCCGGTGCCGGCCGGCGGCGTCGCCGATGCGGATGCCGTTCCAGTCGTACAGCGCCTGCGTCCCGCCCGCCGCGACCGCCGCCTCGCAGGCGTCCGACCGCGGACTCTCGGGGCCCTCCGCGTAACACTGCGCGACGCGGCTGACCGGGTCGCCCATCGAGCCGTGCGCGGCCGCGGGACCCGCGACCAGCACGGACAGCGCGGTCAGGGCCAGCGGGGCCGGGCCCAGGGCGGTGGCGGCGGCCTTGCGGCGTGCGGGCATGGGGGATCTCCTCGGAACCGGTGCTCATGTGTGCCGGAACCAAGAAACCCCGAAACCGTCCGGCGGGGAGCTCCGCCGGCGATCTTTAGGGTCCCCTTAAGGACCTGCTGAGGCAGGGATCAGGTAGGTGGCGTGCACGGCATGGCCAACGACGGGATCCGGCCCGCGACCCAGGCCGACGTACCGGCCGTCACGACCGTGACCGATGCCGCGTACCGCCCCTACGTCGAGCGCATCGGCGTCGTGCCGCAGCCCATGGAGGCGGACCACGCGGCGGACGTGGCGGCCGGAAAGGTGTTCGTCACCGGGCATCCCGTCATCGGCCTGGTGGTGGTCGAGGAGTCCGGGCAGGGGCCGCCGGGCCACCTGCTCCTCGAGAGCGTCGCCGTCCACCCCGACGCCCGGGGGACGGGCGTGGGGCGGCGGCTGCTGCACTTCGTCGACGCACACGCGCGTGCGCTGGGCCCGCACGAGGTCAGGCTCTTCACGAACGCGCTCATGTGGGAGAACCAGCGGATCTACCCCAGGTACGGCTATCAGGCCGTGGAGCGCCGGGTCGACGGGCCCTACGACCGCGTCCACCACCGCAAACGGCTGGACTGACGCGGACCGCGGGCGCGGCTCAGCGGGCCACAGGTGCGACTCACCCGTCGGGCCACCAGGTGCGCGCGATGTCCTCGCGCACCTCGGGACGTCCGGCGGGGCGCTCGCGGGTCTCCTCACGGACCCTGCGGGATTCCGTCTTCTTCAGGGGCTTCTGCACGGTCGTACGGCGCATGGCTGCCTCCTTTGGGGGCCACCGAGTTCCGCGTTCTCACGGAGGCAGACCCGTTCCGGGAGAGTTCCTCATCGCGGCCCGTTCTGTCAGTGGCGGCTGTCACGATTCGAATGTCAGTGGCGGGTGCCACTCTTGAGCACATGGCACACCACAGTGACGGGACGACCTCGGTGCGTGTCGACTGGGACGCGCGGGCCGCCGCCTTCGACGAGGAACCGGACCACGGGCTGCGCGACCCCGAAGTGCGCGCCGCGTGGGCGGACCGGCTGCGCGACTGGCTCCCGGACCCTCCCGGCGACCTCCTCGACCTCGGCTGCGGCACCGGCAGCCTGTCGCTCCTGGCCGCCGAGCGCGGACACCGCGTGACCGGCGTCGACCTCTCGCCGGCCATGATCGACAGGGCCCGCGCCAAACTCGCCGGGCGTGACGCGGTGTTCCTGGTCGGTGACGCGGCGGCGCCCCCGGTCGGGGAGGAGCGCTTCGGCACCGTCCTCGTACGGCATGTGCTGTGGACCCTGCCCGACCCCGGCCGCGCCCTGCGGCGCTGATGCGACCTGCTGCGCCCCGGCGGCCGGCTCGTGCTGGTCGAGGGCGTGTGGGGCACCCTCAGCCCCGTCGGCATGCCGGCGGACCGGCTCACCGCCCTGCTGACCCCGCTCACCGGCCACGCGCGCGTGGAGCGGCTCTCGGACGACCCACGGCTGTGGGGGAGGGCGGTGGAGGACGAGCGGTACGCGGTGGTGGCGACCGTGCCGTCCTAGCCGGTCAGTTCCCCGAAGCGGTCCCCGCGGGCCAGCGCCTCCAGCTCGTCGAGCGCCCTCACCGCGGCGGCCGCCGCCTCCGGGTCCCGCTGGGCCAGCCCGCTCCGCGCGAACTCGTCCTCGTCCAGCCGCCGTACGTCGCCGCCGTCGGCGGAGCGCCACAGGTCCAGGTCGAGATCCTCCACGACCAGCTCGGTGCCGGTGAGGGCCGCGGGGCGGGTGACGTCGCAGTACCAGCCCTTCAGCACGCCGGACGCGCCGCGGACCTCCTTCACGGAGTACCAGCGGTCCCGCCAGTAGTACTCCGTGAAGACGTCACCCGGCTCGAACCGCACGAAGCCGAAGTCCCGTACGCCCTCGCCCGCCCAGGGGGCCCGGACGGCGATCCTGGTGCCGTCGTCGAAGAGCAGCTCGGCGGGGTAGCGGATCTTCGTCCGGCCGCCCTTGACGAGGACGACGTCCACGAGCCGGGCGGAGTCAGTCGAGTTCACGGGCATGGCGCACCTCCGTCGCACAGATCTCGTAACCGAACCACTTGTTGACGGCGAGCATCGGGCCGTTGCCGGCGTCGTTGCCGGTGAACGCCTCCCGGTGTCCCGCGGCGCGGGCACGGTGCAGCGAGGCGTTCTTGACGAGTTTGGCCAGGCCCCGGCCGCGGTGGGCGCGGGCCGTGCCGGTCATGCCCGTGGCGTAGCGGGTCGCGCCGTCGGTGCGGGCCGCGGTGAAAGCGGCGGGACGGCCCTCGACGACGGCGACCGCGGTCAGGTCGAGGTCGAGCAGCGGATGCCGCCAGGTCTCCTCCAGCCAGGCCTCGTAGTCGGTGAGCTCGGCGTCGATGTCGCCCGGTTCGTCCGCGGTCACCTCGGCGTCCAGCTCGAACAACGGGCGGGGGTCGTCCGCGAAGTCGGCGGCGGTGCGCAGTTCGACACCGGGCGGAGGGTCCTGCAGCGGGGGCAGCGCGCCGCTCGCCAGGTCCAGGCGGAGGAAGTGCGCGGACCGGCTCGCCCGGTAGCCGCGCCGTTCGGCGAAGCCGCGGTCGTCCGGCTCGTCCAGGACCCAGGCGAACGACCGCGTCGCCCCGTGGGCCGTCAGGTGCTCCTCGCCCGCTCGCGTCAGCCTCGACCCCGCCCCGCGGCCCCGGTGCGCCGGGTGCACGTACACGTTGAGGGAGCCCTGGCCGGGTTCCGGGCTGTCGTGGGCGAGGCCCACCTGGGCCGTGCCGACGATCTCGCCGCCGTCCTCGGCGACGAGCATGCGGAAACGGGCGTCGGGACGGATACGGGTGAGGTCGTGGATCACGGAGGCCGGGGTGGACACCATGAACGGCAGGGCGGCCCGCCGTACCCGGACGAAGCCCTCCACGTCCGCCGGCACCCCGGGACGCAGATCGCGCACGATGATGGTCATGCGCCGCACGCTATGCGTCCGGCCTGCCGGATGCCTCCCATTTTCCGGCGGGTGCGGGACAATCGGGCCGTGACCTTGAAGATCGACATCGTTGAGGGCGTCGCGCCGTACGAACAGGTGAGGGCGCAGATCGCCGAGCAGGCCCGGTCGGGGGCGCTGCCCGTGGGCCATCGGCTGCCCACCGTGCGGGGCCTGGCCGAGTCGCTGGGCCTGGCGGCGAACACGGTCGCCAAGGCCTACCGGGCGCTGGAGACGGACGGCGTGATCGAGACCCGCGGGCGCAACGGCACGTTCGTCGCCGCCGCGGGCTCGGCGGCGGAGCGGGAACTCGCCGCCGCCGCGCAGACCTACGCGGAGCGGGCCCGCCGACTGGGCCTGGGCGAGCAGGAGGCCCTGGCCGCGGTCCGGGACGCCCTGCGAGCGTCCAGCGGCTGAGTGAGGGGGCGACTGGCCTTGACCGCGACGACGAAGTCCGGCGGGACCCGTTCGGCCCAGGACACGAACGTCTCCCGCGAGGGCAGCCGGTAGAAGGCGTTGTTGATCTCGACGGTGGCGAAGTGCGCCGCGTACTCCTCCAGCCACCGTCGCACCGGCACGTCGGCCGGGTACAGGACGCCCCTCCAGTCCTTGTACTGCCGGCCCGCCGTGCCGACGAACAGGGTCACGCATCCATCAAAGCACTACAGGTACAGCCCGGCGTCGGCCCCGCCGCGGGGCTCCGGCAGCGATGTGGGGGAGGTGCCCCGGCGCAGTGCGTACAACTCGGCGAGGGTGGCGCCCTCGCGGCCGACGCCCTCCTCGGTGCCGAGCCAGTCCACCGCCTCCCGGCGGGTCAGCGGCCCGACCTCGATCCGGGCCAGGCAGCGGCCCGGCCGCACGACCGCCGGATGCAGCCGCTCCAGGTCCTCGTTGGTGGTCACCCCGACCAGGACGTTGCGTCCCTGGCCGAGCAGGCCGTCGGTGAGGTTGAGCAGCCGGGAGAGGGCCTGGCCCGCGGTGTGCTTGGCCCCGCCGCGGATCAGCTCGTCGCAGTCCTCCAGCAGGAGCAGCCGCCAGCGGCCCTTGCCGGGGCCGTCCTCCTCGCCGATCGCGATGTCCATCAGATAGCCGACGTCGGAGAACAGACGCTCGGGGTCCAGGACGCAGTCGACCTGGCACCAGTCCCGCCAGGAGCGGGCGAGGGTGCGCAGCGCGGAGGTCTTGCCGGTGCCGGGCGGGCCGTGCAGCAGGAGCAGCCGGCCGGCGATGTCGTCGGAGGTCGTCCCCATCAGGCGGTCCATCGCCTCGGCGACGGGTGCCGTGTAGTTGGGGCGGATCTCGTCCCAGGTGCCCGCGGTGATCTGGCGGGTGGTGCGGTGCGGGCCGCGCCGCGGGGAGACGTACCAGAAGCCCATGGTGACGTTCTCCGGCTGGGGCTCGGGTTCGTCCGCCGCGCCGTCGGTGGCCTCGTCGAGCACCTTCGCGGCCAGCTCGGCGCTGGTCGCGGTGACGGTGACGTCCGCGCCGCGGTTCCAGCGGGACACCAGCAGCGTCCAGCCGTCGCCCTCGGCCAGCGTGGCGCTGCGGTCGTCGTCGCGGGCGACGCGCAGCACGCGCGCGTGGGGCGGGACCAGGTCGGCGCCGGAGCGGACGCGGTCGATGTTCACCGCGTGGGAGTAAGGCTGCTCGCCCGTCGCGAAGCGGCCGAGGAACAGCGCGTCGACGACGTCGGACGGGGAGTCGGAGTCGTCGACGTTGAGCCGCATCGGCAGGGCGTCGTGTGGGTGCGCGGACATGCCCGCCATGATCCGGTACCGGCGGTCCGTGTGCACCCGGTTTCCGTACTGCGCGCCGGTGTGTCGGATCTGTCCGGTGCCTGCGGTGCCTGCGGTGCCTGCGGTGCCTGCGGTGCCTGCGGTGCCTGCGGTGCCCGCGGTGCGCCGGAAGGCGCGGCCGGGAACCGCTCCCCGGGCCGCGCCCTCCGGCGCGGGGCCACCGAACCGGCCCGTGCCGCGCCTTCCGGCGCGAGGCCTCCGCGGCCGACCCGTGCCGTGCCTTCCGCCTCGGACCGTCGGACCGTCAGGCCAGGACCCCGGCCGCCCTGCGGTGGATCCGCCGGGCCCCGCGGACCACCGCGTACCCCTTGGTGAGGGCGCGGTCCCGGGCGAAGGTGCGGGCGACGGCGCGTCCGTCGAGGAGCCGTTCGAACTCCTCGACGCCGGTGCCGCGCCGCACGGTCACCCGCCGCAGGGCGTACGGCCCCTGCGCGCGCCGGGCCAGTGTGTTGCCGACGGCGAGCGCCTGGGCGAACCCGTGCTCCCGCACGGCCGTGCGCACCCGTCTGCTGGAGTAGCCGTAGGGGTAGGCGAACGAGGCCGGCAGAGCGCCCAGTTCGCCGGCGACGATGTCCCGGCAGCGGGCCAGCTCGGCGTGCAGCGCGGTGTCGTCGAGCTGGTCGAGCTGCGGGTGGCTGTGGCTGTGGCCGCCGATCTCGACGCCCGCGCGGGCCAGTTCGCGCACCTGCGGCCAGTCCAGCATGGTGTCCGGGCCGCCGCCGGTGTCGTACGCGCCGCGGAGCCAGCCGGTGGACACGAACAGGGTGGCCGGGAAGCCGTGTTCGGCCAGGGCGGGCAGGGCGTGGCGGTGCACGCCC
The DNA here is from genome assembly GCF_043198675.1 of Streptomyces sp. NPDC048734. Classification (NCBI taxonomy): domain Bacteria; kingdom Bacillati; phylum Actinomycetota; class Actinomycetes; order Kitasatosporales; family Streptomycetaceae; genus Streptomyces; species Streptomyces sp. NPDC048734. Next base: position 61,438 of record NZ_JBICUZ010000024.1, read on the forward strand.
TCGTAGCCGTCGTCGAAGGTGATCAGGACGGGCAGGGCGGGCAGCGGGCGGCCGGAGCGCCAGCGGGACGCGAGGTCCGCGGTGGTGAGCGGGGTCAGGCCCCGCTCGGCGACCAGCGCCATCTGCCCGGCGAACGCCGCCGGGGAGACCGAGAGGGACCGGGTGGCGTCGTTCGGGTCGGACGCCACCGCGTGGTACATGAGGATCGGGATCCGCGCCCCGGTCATGCGGCGGCCTCCCGGTCCGCCCCGGCGGGCGCGTCGACGCGTACCTGCGAGAACGTCGTCCCGTTCCGCCGCGCCCGTACGCTGCCCACCACGTAGCCGGCGGCGGCGGTGAGCACCCCGGCGACGATCGCGCCCGCGCGCCGGGCTCCGCCGGGGCGGGCCAGCGCCTGGTCGCGCAGTCCCCGGGCCACCCCGGCCGGCAACACGCGGGTGGCGTAACGGCGTTCGGACTCCAGGCCCTTGCCGGCGCCGACACTGCGGGCGACGAGCGCCTTGGAGAGGCCCTCGGCGTAGGTGCGGGTGCGGAAGTACGCGAAGTGCTCGCGGGCCTCGGGCACCCTGTGGTGGATGACCGCGCGGTCGTCGACGAGCAGGACGGCGTCGGGTCTGGCGCGGCTGAGGCGGATGCACAGCTCGGTCTCCTCGCCGCCCAGCGGCCGCTCGTCGCCGTCGCGGCCGATGCCGGTGGCGAAGCCGCCCGCGAGGTCGAACGCGGTCCGCCGGAAGGAGGCGTTGCCGCCGAGGACGTTGCGGACCCGGACCAGGCCGGGCGGCAGGCCCCGGTAGGAGCAGCCCACCACCCAGTCGAACTCGTCGGGGAACCAGTCGGGCCGCCGTCCGGACGCCCACACCGGCTCGGTCCGGCCGCCGACGGCCATCACCCGCGGGTCGTCGTAGGCGGCGGCGAACCGGCTCAGCCAGTCGCGTTCGGCGACGGCGTCGTCGTCGAGGAAGGCGACGACCTCGCCGCTGGAGGCGGCGATGCCGGTGTTGCGGCCGGCCGACAGTCCGCGCGGGCCCGCGTTGGGCAGCACCCGCACCCCGGTGACCTCCTTGTACTCCCTGGCCAGCCGGTCCAGGAGCACCGGGTTGTGGTCGACGACCAGCAGGGTCTCCAGGGCCGGCCGGCTCTGCGCGCGCACCGAGGAGACCGCCGCGAGGATGTCCTCCCAGCGGTCCTCGGTGTACACGCAGACGACGACGGAGACGCGGACGGACGGACCGGCCGGGGTGTCGTTCGCGCTCAAGACACCTCTCCCCGGACCCCGTCGAGCATCCGCGCGCGGCGGCCGTCGCGGCGCAGCGCCCGCCGGTTGGACCGTTCGCCGATGATCACCCGCAGCACCCGCAGCCCGTCGCGCACGGCGCGCAGGTTGCTGACGCCGTGGATGCGCAGGTACTCGTGGCTCGGGATCTCCTGCACCTTCAGCCCCGCCTTGACGACCCGGATGTTCATCAGGGTCTCGACCTCGAAGCCGGTGCAGTCCAGGTCGATCTTGTCCAGGCAGTGCCGCCAGAAGGCGTTGTAGCCGTAGCACAGGTCGGTGTAACGGGCGCCGAACTTGTGGTTGACGACGGCGCACAGGACGCGGTTGCCGAGCCGGCGGACGAAGGTCATGTCGTCGGTGCCGCCGCCGTTGGCGAAGCGGGAGCCCTTGGCGAAGTCCGCGCCCGAGACGAGGGCGGAGACGTACGACACGATCTCGTTGCCGTCGGCGGAGCCGTCCGCGTCGACCATCACGATGATGTCGCCGCTGCACGCCTCGAAACCGGTGATGAGGGCGTCGCCCTTGCCCCGGCCCTGCTGTCCCACGACCTTGACGCCGGGCCACAGTTCCCGCGCGACCTCGACGGTGGCGTCGGTGGAGTTGCCGTCGACCAGCACCACTTCGTGGATCCAGTCCGGCAGGGTCTTGAAGACGTACGGAAGGTTCTCGGCCTCGTTCATCGCCGGGATGACGACGCTCACCGGTGGCGTGATGGCCAGGTGAGAGGAGATGGGCCGGTACTTCCCGGCGGTCGACGGGGCCTGACGATCCTGGCCCGGTGTCGCCGGATGCAGAACGGAACTCATCAGTCTGGTCCCTCTCGTCCGGTGGACCGCCCACCCCCGGGCGGCCCGGATGTAAGTCCGGTTCGAAAGGGGGGTTGTTGTGTCACCCACGGCCGCACGGCATGACGGAAGACCTCTCCGTCAGCCCTGCGGCCCGGCATGGCGGAAGACCTCTCCGCGCACCCCGGGTGAGCTGGCAAAGCCGGCCGGCCACCGGAAAAGACGGCAGCCGACTGCGCGGCACGACCCGGTCACCAGGTTCGGTCACCGGGCACGGCACCCCCCTACCGCGCCCCGCGCCGGACACCGTCACGCTCCTTGAGCCCTCCCCTGGAGCCGCTTACCGACGGTCCGATGCGGGTGAGATGTCTGACGGTATTGACGAATGCGCCCGTATGGCAAGACCTGGAACGAGGCCTCACCTTTTTGTTCGTTTGACCGTTACAGAACGGGTCGTCCCGTGCCGGGACGGACCTCGATGGTCAGGAACCCGACACAAACGCTCCCCGGAGGCCGGGCGCGCCTCCGGGGAACGGTGTGACCGGTCGCCGTCTCAGCGGCGTCGGATCACGGGACGATCTTCAGCAGGCGGTTCGGCGAACCGGTGCCCGCGCTGGTGACCTTGCCGGTGGTCGCGCCGTTGACCAGCGCCGTGGCGACCTGGGCCGGGGTGGCCGAGGTGTGGCCCGCCAGGTAGATCGCGGCCGCGCCCGCGACATGCGGGGTCGCCATCGACGTACCGGAGATGGTGTTGGTGGCGGTATCGCTGGTGTACCAGCCCGCCGTGATGGAGGAGCCGGGGGCGAAGATGTCCAGGGCCGAACCGTAGTTGGAGTAGCTTGCCCTGGCGTCGGTGCTGGTGGTGGCGCCGACCGTGATGGCCTCGGCGACCCGGGCCGGGGACGACGAGGAGGCGCTGGTGTTGCTGTTGCCCGCCGCGACGGCGTAGGTGACGCCGCTGGCTATGGAACGGCGCACGGCCGCGTCCAGGGTGGTGGAGACGCCGCCGCCGAGCGACATGTTGGCGACCGAGGGCCCGGAGTGGTTCGCGGTCACCCAGTCGATGCCCGCGATCACACCGGCCGTGGTGCCGGAGCCGGAGTTGTTCAGCACCCGGACGGCCACGATCTTCGCCTTCTTGGCGACGCCGTAGGTGGTGCCCGCGATCGTGGTGGCGACGTGGGTGCCGTGGCCGTTGCCGTCCTGGGCGACGTTGTCGCCGTCGACGGCGTCGTAGCCGTTGACGGCCCGGCCGCTGATCTGGGAGTGCGTGATGCGTACGCCGGTGTCGATGACGTAGGCCGTCACACCGCTGCCGGCGGAGTCCGGGTAGGTGTAGGTGCCGGACAGCGGGAGCGAGGTCTGGTCGATGCGGTCCAGGCCCCAGGGGGCGTTGGACTGCGTGGCGTCCACGTGGACGGTCTGGTCCTGCTCCACGGCGGCGACCGCGGGGTCGGCGGCCAGTCTCCTCGCCTCGGTGGCGGAGAGGGTCGCGGTGTAGCCGTTCAGCGCGGCGCCGAACGTCTTCTTCACCGAGCCGCCGTAGTTCTTGATGAGGTCCTTGCCGGTCGCCGAGGAGGCCTTGAAACCGGCGTCCTGCTTGAGGGTGACGATGTAGCTGTCCTTGACGGCGGTGGGGGAGCCTGCCGCGAGGACCCTGCCCTCGGCCGGGGCGGCCTGGGCGGGGAGCGCGGTCAGTCCGCCGACGAGGGCGGCGGCCGCCACGGTGGCGGCGGCGGAGACTCGGACCTTGTTGCTGCGAAGGTGTGCCATTACGAGGGAGTCCTCCTCTAGGCGGCGCACGCCGGGGTGGGGCGTGCGTCTGTGGGGGGTGCGCGCGGAGTCGGCGCACACGGCGTCGAGCGTCGCGGCGTTCCGCTCTCGGCCGGGGTAAAGACTCCGTCATCTGCCGCCGCAGGACAAGGGTGTTGAAGGACAGTCAACAAAATTGACGTGCCCACGTAACAAACGGGAAATGATCGATCGCCGTCGAGCCGAACAGATTTGGCATGGACACTTCCTGTCAACGCGCGTAGCTGGTACCAAGGTTGCCGCAGAGATCCTGTTAAGGGAGGTTCCATGAGACGTTCCCGCATCGCCGTACTCGTCAGCTCGCTCTTCCTCGCCGTCGGCGCCGCCCTCACCGGCGCGGCCTCGGCCCAGGGAGCCCAACTCGCCGCGACCGGTGGCTACGTGGCCCTCGGCGACTCCTACTCCTCAGGCGTCGGAGCCGGCAGCTACATCAGCTCCAGCGGCGACTGCAAGCGCAGCACGAAGGCCTTCCCGTACCTCTGGAACGCCGCACACGCCCCCGCCTCGTTCTCGTTCACCGCATGCTCGGGCGCTCGAACGGGTGATGTTCTCGCCGGACAGCTCGGCCCGCTCAACTCCTCCACCGGCCTGGTCTCCATCAGCGTCGGCGGCAACGACGCCGGCTTCGCCGACGTCATGACCACCTGCGTCACCAGCTCCGACAGCACCTGCCTCAGCCGCATCAACACCGCCCGCGCCTACGTCAGCTCCACGCTGCCCGGCCAGCTCGACAGCGTCTACTCGGCGATCCGCTCCAAGGCGCCCGCCGCCCGCGTCGTCGTCATCGGCTACCCCCGCTTCTACAAGCTCGGCACGACCTGCCTGGGCCTGTCCGAGACCAAGCGCAGCGCCATCAACAACGCCTCCGACCTCCTCAACAGCGTCACCGCCCAGCGCGCCGCCGCCCACGGCTTCGTCTTCGGAGACGTCCGCACCACCTTCACCGGCCACGAGATCTGCTCCGGCAGCTCCTGGCTGCACAGCGTCAACTGGCTCAACATCGGTGAGTCCTACCACCCGACCGCGTCCGGTCAGTCGGGTGGCTACCTGCCGGTCCTCGACAACGCCGCCTGAGCCCTCACTCCGAGGACGACACGGAGGGGGAGGCCCCGCCCGACGGGGCCTCCGTCTCGCACGTGACCGAGAACGGCACCGAGTTCGACGTCACGCGGCTCGGTTCGCGCACCTCGACACCGATCGCGTTGCGGTACGTCCCGCTCTCGGCGTGCGTGGTCACGACCACCCTGTCCTGCCCCGACTTCCCGCCACCGGCGGGAAGTTCCAGGGTCTTCCAGTCCGCGTCGACGAGTTCGCCCTCCTGCGACACCCACCGGTAGGACACCTGTGCGGGCAGCCGGCCCACCGTGATGGTCACCGTGAACGTGGGCGCCTGCGCGTCCGGCGGCGGGCAGGCGCCGGAGTAGTCCGTGTGCGAGCCGGTGACCGTGACCGCCACGGACTGCGGCGGAGCCTGACTCGTGGCACTTCTGCTCTCGCTCGGACTCGCGTCCGGCGAGGGCTCCCCGCTGTCCGAGGTCTCGCTCTCCCGCGGCGTCGCGGACGGACTCACGCCCTGCGACTGGCTGTTGACGACGTCCCCACCACCACTGCCACTGCCACCGTCCCCGTCCCCCCGGCTCAGCAGCGCGTACGTCAGCCCGCCGACCGCCAGTGCCAGCGCCGCCACCCCCGCGATCAGCACCCCCGCGGTACGCCGGTCGCGGCCGGGCCCGGTCCGGGTGGTGTCCTCCTGCGGACCGGTCCAGGGCGGAGCCGGCGACGGTCCCGGCGTCGGCAGCGGCTCGGTGCGTGACGTCACCGGCGGCCCGGCGGCCGTCGGCGGATACGGCGTCGCCGCCCGGAACGTGCCGGGCCGGGCGGTGCCGCCCGCGGCGACGACCCGCAGATCGGCCTCGGCCACCTCGGCCGGCACCCGTTCGGCCGGGTCCTTGCGCAGCAGCCCCTCGATGACGGGGGCCAGCGTGCCCGCCCGGCGCGGCCGCGGCAGCTCCTCGTCGACGATCGCGCGCAGGGTGCTCAACGGCGTGTCGTGCCGGAAGGGGGAGCTGCCCTCGACCGCCGCGTACAGCAGCACGCCCAGTGACCACAGGTCCGACTCGGGACCCGGCGTGCGGCCCAGCGCCCGCTCCGGCGCGAGGAACTCGGGCGAGCCGATGACCTCGCCGGTCATGGTGAGCGCCGAGGTGCCCTCGACGGAGGCGATGCCGAAGTCGGTGAGCACCACCCGGCCGTCGTTGGACATCAGCACGTTGGCCGGTTTCACGTCCCGGTGCAGCACGCCCGCCTCGTGCGCCGCCCGCAGCGCGGCCAGCACCTCGGCCCCGATGTGCGCGGCCCGCGCGGGCTCCAACGGGCCTTCCGCGTCGAGCAGTTCGGCGAGGGAGATGCCTCGTACCAGCTCCATGACGATCCACGGCCGGCCGTCCTGCACGGCCACGTCGTACACCGTCACCACATTGCGGTTCGCCACCCGGGCGGCGGCCCAGGCCTCACGCTCCAGCCGGGCGTACAGCCGCTCGACGTCCGAGTCCGGCAGTCCGGCCGGAGCACGGACCTCCTTGACGGCGACCTCGCGGTGCAGCACCTCGTCCCGGGCCCGCCACACCGTGCCCATGCCGCCCTCGCCGAGCGGGGACAGCAGACGGTAGCGGCCCGCGATCAGACGCTCACTGCCGGGCTCTTCGGTCACCGCGCACCCCCTTCCCCCTTCGCATCCTGGTGAATACCTCCTCAACGTAGCTCAGACCAGTACGGATGCGGCCCCCTTGAGCACCAGTCCGACCCCGAGGGCCACGACCACCAGCGCCGACCACAGGGGCAGGTTCCGGCGCACCAGCGCCACCGCAGGGTGGCCGGTCCGGCGCGGGTTCCGGTCCAGCAGCCGGGCCGCGCCCGTGCCCAGCCGGACGACGGCGAACCCGGCGGCCGTCAGGGTCAGGGCCAGCCCGATCCCGTACGCGACGACGAGCAGCAGCCCGAACCATGCGTGGCCGAGCGCCGCGGCACCGACCAGCACGACGACGGCGGAGGGACTGGGGACCAGTCCCCCGGCGAAGCCGAGCAGGATCGTGCCGCGCAGGGTCGGGGCGGTGGGATGGCTGTGGGTCACACCGCCGTGGGTGTGGGTGTGGGGGTCCGTGTCCGTGTCCGTTTGGTGGTGCCCGTGATCGTGTCGGTGTTCGCCGTCGTGGCGGTGATGATGGTCGTGGTCGTGGTCGTGGTCGTGGTCGTGGTCGTGGTCGTGGTCGTGGTGGGTGTGGCCGTGGCCGAGATCGTGGTGGGTGTGGCCGTGGCCGTGGCCGTCTTCGAGGTCGCGCGGGTGCTCGTGGGCGGTGGCCCGGCCGGGGTGTTCCGCGGACGCGCCGACGAGGGCCGGCCGACGGGCGGGCGGCTTCGCCTGCTGGTGCGGACGCGGGTGCGGATGGGGATGGGGACGGGGATGCCGGTGTCCGGCGCCGTGTCCCCGGTGGTGCCAGGCCCGTCGTACGAGGGTCGTGCCCGCGAACAGGACGAGGGCGCCGCTGGCCAGGCCCAGCCAGGCGACCACCGAGGGCGCGGCGGCCGAGCCGGCGGTGACCAGGAGGCCGAGGGCGACCACGCCGAGGGTGTGGGTGACGGTGACGGACGCGGCCAGGGGCAGGACGTCCTTGAAGCGGGCCCGGTTACCGCGGGCGGCCGCCGTCGCGGCCATGAGGGTCTTGCCGTGCCCCGGCGCGAGGGCGTGCATCGCACCGAGGCCGACGGCGAGGACCAACGCCAGCGCGGCGAAACCGAGGGTGAGGTGCTGCCGGGCGACCAGGCCGTCCAGGGCCCGCGTCCAGCGGTCCGCGCCCCGGGGCAGCACGGACGCGGCGGGCGCGTCGTCCTCCTCGGCGAGCGCCGCGCCGCCCGGCCGCACCCGCAGGGAAGCGGTCGCGGTGTCGGCGGGCGAGGACAGCAACTCGTCCGGATAACGCGTCAGTTCGTCCGACACCGACTTCCGCGGTACGTCCGCTTCGGTGAGTGTCATCCGGTCGCCGCGTGCGGTGATCTCGCGCCAGCCGGGCCCGGAGGAGGCGCCCGCGCTCCGGAAGGTGAGCGACACCGACGCGGCCTCGGGCAGCGGAGCGGTCAGCCGGCACCGCACGCGCAGGGTGTCGAGCCCGGCCTGTCCCGGCCGCAGCTCGGCCGCCGCGGCGCCGGCCGTGAGGGCGACCGTACGGCCGTCGACGGTGAGGCGGCTGCCCGCGGCGGCCGCGGCACACCGCTGCCGCGCCCACCCGGCCGGACCGAGCCGCTCGACGTCCGGCTTCGCCTGGGTCGCCGGGATCTCCGCGAGGTCCTCCACGTGATCGACGCGCAGCCGGCCGGGGGCGGCCACGAGGCCGTCGTAACGGTTGACGGTGAAGTTGCCCAAGGGGTGCGCGCTCGCACTGGTGGAAGGGAACAGGGCGAGCGCGCACCCGGCCGTCAGGACGGCCGCGCAGGAGGCGAACACGCGACGGAGCGTCACTCGGCCGCCCCCAGCGTCTTCAGGGCGGCACGGGCCTCGCGGGCCCCGAGGGCCGAGAAGCCCGGGTTCAGCTCCAGGGCCGCGGTGAGGTGGGTGCGGGCGTCGTCCGGGTGGCCCGTGGCCCGTTCGATCACGCCCCGGTGATAGAGGAAGGCGGCGTTGCGGTAACCGGTGGCCGTGGCCCGCCGGGCGTAGCGGAGCGCCTCGTCGTCCTCGCCGTTGACGTGCAGGGCCCAGGCGAGGGCGTCCGCGGTGTGCACGGTCCGGCGGCGGTCCCATTCGGCGCGGGCCGCGCGCAGTGCCGCCGCCCGGTCGCCGTGGTCGGCGGCGGCGAGCGCGGTGTCCAGGTCGGTGTTGACGCCCCCCGCGCGGGCGAGCGCCGTCCAGGCGTCGACGAGCCGGTACCGGTCCCGCGCCTTCGCCGCGTCGCCCGCGCCGCCGCGCACCTCGTACAACTCGCCCAACTCGACCAGCGGGCCGGGGAGCGGGAAGCGGGCGACCACGTTCTCCAGCCCCTCGATCGCCTCCGCCTGCCGGCCGCTCGCCGCCAGGACGCGGGCGCGGCCCTCCAGCGCCGGGAGGTAGTCCTCGTCGGCGGTGAGGGCACGGGCGTAGTGGGTGAGGGCGGTGTCGTCGTCGCCCTGGTCCCAGGCGAGCCGGCCGAGCTGGGTGGCCACGTAGGCGGTGTCGCCCGGCGTGATGGAGGCCGCGAGCGCCTGCTCCAGCACCCGGCGGGCGGTGGTGACGTCGCCGCGCAGCTCCTGGACGTACGCGTAGCGGGTGAACACCGGTACGCCGGGCCGCCGTTCGTCGGCCGTGCGGGCCGCCCGCGCCGCCTCCTCGTACCGGCCCAGCTCGACGAGCGCGTCGATGCGGGAGCACAGGGCGCGTTCGTTGTAGGGGTTCAGCTCCAGGGCCCGGTCGGCGTGGGAGAGCGCGTCGGCGAACTCGTGGCGGGCCGCGGCGAGCGCGGCACGGCCGGACAGGGCCTGGTCGTTGTCCGGGCGCAGGGCGAGGGAGCGCTTCAGCGCCTGCTCGGCCTGCGGGTAGCGGGAGGGGTCGCCCTGGGTGCGGGCCTGCTCGACGTAGGCGAGACCGAGGGCGGCCCAGCCGCCGAAGTCCTTCGGCTGGTCGCGGAGATGGGCCTGGAGCGAGGCGATGCCGGTGCCGAGGTCGGCGGCCGCGAGCAGACCGGGGGAGATCGCGGCGGCCGCCGCCACCGGCGCGTCCCCACCGTCCCGCACCGCGCCGAACGCGATCGCTCCCGCGGTGAGACCGACGGCCAGCATGGCGGCACAGGCCCCGAGCCGCACGGACCGCCAACGGCGCCCCGCGGCGGCGACCCGCCGGACGGCGGCGACCCGCTCGTCGGCGGGGCCGGGTGCTTCGGGGGTCCCGGTGGGCGGGGCGGTCCCGGCGGCCACGGCCACCCGGGGTTCGCCGGTCGGCTCGACCGCGTCGGCGGTCTCCATCCCCTCCGGCCGCCGTGCCGTCGGCGGGCCCGCCGCTTCCCCGGACGCCGTTTCCTCCGCCGGGGCGGTGGCATCGGGCCCGGAGGCCGGCCGCTCGCGCTCCGGTCCGCCGTCGTTCGTACGCGGGGGCATGCCCTCTCCTCGGTCGCCTGGAGTGAATCGTCCTGCGCTGGTGCGTGGGGGTGGCGCGGCCCGCGCCGGGGGGGATGAGTACGCGGGCCGCGCCCCGCGGGGGGGCGGGGGGGGGGGGGCGCCGGGTTATCCCCCCCCCCGCCAACGGGGGCCGCGGTCCCACGGGCCGTCG
>NZ_JBICUZ010000025.1:0-64244 GCF_043198675.1 Streptomyces sp. NPDC048734
TTTTGGTGATAGTAAACCGAGCGGCGGGGGGGGGCCTAACTTACCACCCAAAACCCCCCCCCCCCCCCGGGGGTGGCCCGGGGGGGGGGGGCCCCCCGGCCCGGGGGGCGCGCCCCCCCCCCCGCCGGTGCGGCGCGGCCGGCCCCTCCTCCCTCCCCGGGACGGGACCGGCCGCGCTTCTTTGTCCGCCGCGGCTACCCGGCCACGGGCAGCCGCGCCCCGTCCCGCAGGAACAGCGGGATCCGGTCCAGCGGCGCGTCGACCGTCACGGCCGAGCCGCCCTCGTACGTCTCGCCCGTCCACGCGTCCGTCCAGCGCGCGCCCACCGGGAGGTAGGCGGTCCGGACCCTCGCGCCCGCCGTCAGCACCGGGGCGACCAGCAGGTCACGGCCGAGGAGGTAGGAGTCGTCGACGGACCAGGCCGCCCGGTCGTCGGGGAACTCCAGGAACAGCGGCCGCATCACCGGCAGTCCCTCCTCGTGCGCCTCCCGCATGACCCGCAGCACGTACGGCTTCAGCCGCTCGCGCAGCCGCAGGTACTTCTCCAGGACGGCCCCGGCCTCCTCGCCGTACGACCACACCTCGTTGGGACCGCCGGTCATCTCCGGGCCCAGCGGCATGCCCGGGTCGCGGAAGCCGTGCAGGCGCATCAGCGGGGACAGCGCGCCGAACTGGAACCAGCGGACCATCACCTCGCGGTACTCCGGGTCGTCCGGGTCGCCGCCGTGGAAGCCGCCGATGTCGGTGTTCCACCACGGGATGCCCGACAGGGCGGTGTTGAGACCCGCCGCGACCTGCCGGCGCAGGGTCGCGAAGTCGGTGCCGATGTCACCCGACCACAGGGCGGCGCCGTAGCGCTGACTGCCCGCCCACGCCGAGCGGTTGAGGGTGATGATCTCGTCGTCGCCGCAGCCGGACGCGCGCAGGCCCTCGTAGAAGGTCCGGGCGTTCTCGGCCGGGTACAGGTTGCCGACCTCCAGGCCCGGCCCCGCCCAGTACCGCAGGTTCTCCGAGAAGCCCGGCTTCAGCTCCGGCTCGCAGGCGTCCAGCCAGAACGCCGTGATCCCGTAGGGGGCGAGGTAGTTGTCGCGGACCCGCGACCACACGAACTCACGGGCGTCGGGGTTGGTGGCGTCGTAGAAGGCGACCTGGACCGGGGTGGCGACCTCCTTGTCCGGCCAGTCGGCGTGCGCCGCCGGGCCGTACTGGGTGCCGATGAAGTAGCCGCGCTGCTCCATCACCGGATGGTTCTCCGACAGCGGGGACACCGACGGCCAGACGCTCACCACCAGCTTGACGCCCAGCTCGTCCAGTTCGCGGACCATCGCGGCCGGGTCCGGCCACTCCTTCGGGTCGAACTTCCACTCGCCCAGGTGCGTCCAGTGGAAGAAGTCGCACACGATGACGTCCAGGGGCAGCCCGCGCCGCTTGTACTCCCTTGCCACGGAAAGGAGTTCGTCCTGGGTGCGGTAGCGCAGCTTGCACTGCCAGAAGCCGGCCGCCCACTCCGGCAGCATCGGCGTACGGCCCGTCACCGCGCTGTAGCGGCGCTGGGCGTCGGCCGGGGCGCCCGCGGTGACCCAGTAGTCGATCTGGCGGGCCGCGTCGGCCACCCAGCGGGTGCCGTTGTGCGCCAGCTCCACCCGGCCGATCGCCGGGTTGTTCCACAGCAGGGTGTAGCCCCGGCTGGAGGTGAGCACCGGGATGCCGACCTCGGCGTTGCGCTGGACCAGGTCCAGCACCAGTCCCTTCTGGTCGAGCCGCCCGTGCTGGTGCTGGCCCAGGCCGTAGAGCTTCTCGTCGTCGTAGGCGGCGAACCGCTGCTCCAGACGGTGGTGACCGCCTCCGACGGCCGTGTAGAGCCGCGGGCCGGGCCACCAGAAGTGGGCGCGCTCCTCGGCCAGCAGCTCCCGGTCGTCGGAGCTGTCCAGGAACCGGACCAGCCCCTCGGCGTCCACCTCGACGGTGAGCGCGCCGACCGTCAGCCGGCCCCGCCCGTCCTCGATCTTGACCGTGGAGGAGGCCGGCGGGGCCTCGGCGAGCAGCGCGCCGGGCAGACCGTCGAGGACGGGACCGCCGAGCCGCGCACGGACCCGGACCCCGTCCGGACCCCACGGCTCGACACGGACGGTCTCCTGGCGGCCGCTCCACTCCAGCGCACCGTCCCGCTCGCGGAAGGTGCCGACGGTGGGAGACGACTGCGCCAGGCTGACCTGGGGCTGGTTTTCGGCAGGCTGATTCACGTGGCGTGCTCCTGTGCTCCTGGAGGAGTGAGTCATGGAGGGGGAAGAGACGTGGGGGTGCCAGGGACGCGGCACCGGTGCGGCTCGGGACGTCGGGGACGAGTGGGGGCGTGCGGGGACGACTGGGGCGTGCGGAGGCGCGCAGGGGCGTGCGTGTCGGTCAGGACGTCGGGAACGTACGGGTCGGGCGGGAGCGCACGGGGGCGTTGCGGGGGCGGTACGGCCCTCCGGTCAGGAAGCGGCCGGCGCGGGGCCCGAACTCGCGCGGACCGTCAGCTCCGGGGCGAGCAGCACCACGTCGTCGTCACCCCGGCCGTCGAGCTTGGCCATCAGCTGCTCCACGGCCCGCCGCCCCATCTCCTGCGCGGGGACGGCGACCGACGTCAGCCGCACCGACGCCTGCACGGCCACCTGGTCGGGGCAGATGGCGACCACCGACACGTCCTCGGGGACGGCCCGGCCCTGCTGGCGCAGCAGCGCGAGCAGCGGCTCGACCGCCGACTCGTTCTGCACGACGAAACCGGTGGTGCCGGGCCGCTCGTCGAGGATCCGGGCCAGCGTCACCGCCATGGCGTCGTACCCGTTCTCACAGGGGCGGTGCAGCACGCGCAGGCCCAGTTCCTTCGCGCGGGACCGGAGCCCGTCGAGGGTGCGCTCGGCGAAACCGGTGTGCCGCTCGTACACCGCGGGCGCCTCGCCGATGACGGCGAGGTCGCGGTGGCCGAACGTCGCCAGGTGCTCCACGCACAGCGCGCCGGTCGCGCTCCAGTCGAGGTCCACACAGGTCAGGCCCGTGGTGTCGGCGGGCAGCCCGATCAGGACCGACGGCTGGTCGTCCCCCCCTCTCGACTTCGCTCGACCGGGGGTGCCCCCATCGCGCAGCAGCGGCAGCCGCTCGTCGTCGAGCTGGACGTCCATCAGGATCATCGCGTCGGCGAGTCCGCTGCCGGTGACCCGGCGCACCGCGTCGGGACCCTCCTCGCCGGTGAGCAGCAGGACGTCGTAGCCGTGCGTACGCGCCGTGGTGGTGACCGCGATGGCGATCTCCATCATCACCGGCACGTACATGTCGGTGCGCAGCGGGACCATCAGCGCGATGATGTTCGACCGGCTGCTGGCCAGGGCCCGCGCGCCCGCGTTCGGGTGGTAGCCGAGCTGGCGGATGCTCTGCTCCACCCGCTCCCGGGTGGTCGCGGAGATGGACCGCTTGCCGCTGAGGACATAGCTCACCGTGCTCGCCGAGACTCCGGCGTGCTGGGCGACCTCGGCGAGGGTGACCATCCAGCTCTCCAAGATGTGTGAAGCGCTTCGACAGTGCGCAGGGGGAACAAGGGCGGGTGAGGGTGCTTTGACAGTAGCTCTAGCGGGAGTGGGTGTCCATAGGTTGTCGAAGCGCTTCGACAGGGTTTCTCCGGCGTTTCCCCGGCACGGTTCGGCGGGCCGGATTCCGCGGCCGCGGCAACCTTGCGTGCCCGCTGCGACCACTGGGAGGACGTACAGGAACCGTCCCCCCGGAAGGACCCCCGATGCAACACCGCAGACCCCGCCTCTCCCGGACGGCGAAGGGCCTCGTCGCCGCCTCGGTCGCGCTCGCGGCCGCCGCCGGCGTGACCGTCGCCCAGGCGGGTGAGTCGAGCAAGAAGTGCGCGGCCTTCGACACCGTCACGCTCGGCAAGTACTACGTGAACAACAACCTCTGGAACCAGGAGAAGGCCGTGGGCAGCCAGTGCGTCTGGGACAACTCCCTGACGGGCTCGACCGTGTCCTGGGGGACGAGCTACGACTGGGCCAACAGCGCCACCGGCAAGGACTACGACGTGAAGTCCTACGCCAGCACCGTCCTCGGCTGGCACTGGGGCTGGAAGGTCGACAAGGCGAGGACCGGACTGCCGATCCGGGTCGGCGACCGCAAGAAGGTGACCGTGAGCTGGGACTTCTCCGTCTCCGCGAACCCCGGCGTCATGAACGTCGCCCACGACCTGTGGCTGCACGACAAGAACACCGCGGACTGGCAGGACCAGCCCACCGACGAGGTCATGATCTGGCTCAACCGCCAGGGCGGCGCGGGCCCGCTGGGCACCAAGTACGGCAGCGTCAGCCTGGGCGGCGCCATGTGGGACATCTACCGGGGCGACATCGGCTGGAACGTCTACTCCTTCGTCCGCCGCACCAACACCACCAAGGCCACGTTGAACCTCGACGACTTCACCCAGGCACTCGTCCGGCGCAAGCTGCTGAGCAACGACAAGTACGTCTCCGGCATCGAGTCCGGCACCGAGGTCTTCAAGGGCAAGGGCCGTCTGGACACGAAGTCGTACACGGTCACCGTCGGCTGAACGGGCCCGCGAGGGGTGGTGGGTCCGCCCCGGATCGGGTACCAACGATCGGGTAGCACCCATCGGTGACCGATTCGGTGACCGATGCGGTCCGAGATCCCGATTCGCGGCGAGGTGAGCCTCATGTCCGCACCACCCCTCAAGAAGCCCGTCGTCACCGAACGTGAGGCCCGGCAGGTGGCGGAGGCCGCCCGGGAACAGGACTGGCGCAAGCCCAGCTTCGCCAAGGAACTGTTCCTGGGCCGTTTCCGCCTCGACCTCATCCACCCCCACCCCCTCCCCGCCGACGAGGCCGTACGGCGCGGTGAGAAGTTCCTGGCCGAGCTCCGCGCGTTCTGCGAGACGCGGATCGACGGCGCCCGCATCGAGCGCGAGGCCCGCATCCCCGACGAGGTCGTGGCCGGCCTCAAGGAACTCGGCGCCCTCGGCATGAAGATCGACCCCCGGTACGGCGGGCTCGGCCTGACCCAGGTGTACTACAACAAGGCGCTGGCCCTGGTCGGCTCGGTCAGCCCGGCGGTCGGCGTGCTGCTCTCGGCGCACCAGTCGATCGGCGTACCGCAGCCGCTCAAACTGTTCGGCACCGACGAGCAGAAGCAGCGGTTCCTGCCGCGCTGCGCCCGCACCGACATCAGCGCCTTCCTCCTCACCGAGCCGGACGTCGGCTCCGACCCGGCCCGCCTCGCCACCAGCGCCGTGCCGGACGGCGACCACTACGTCCTCGACGGCGTGAAGCTGTGGACCACCAACGGCGTCGTCGCCGACCTGCTGGTCGTCATGGCCCGGGTGCCCCGGAGCGAGGGCCACCAGGGCGGCATCACCGCCTTCGTCGTGGAGGCGGACTCGCCCGGCATCACCGTGGAGAACCGCAACTCCTTCATGGGACTGCGCGGCATCGAGAACGGCGTCACCCGCTTCCACCGGGTCCGCGTCCCCGCCGCGAACCGCATCGGCCCCGAGGGCGCGGGCCTGAAGATCGCGCTGACCACCCTCAACACCGGACGGCTGTCGCTGCCCGCCTCCTGCGTGGCGGCCGGCAAGTGGAGCCTGAAGATCGCCCGCGAGTGGTCGGCGGCCCGCGAGCAGTGGGGCAGGCCCATCGCCGGCCACGAGGCGGTCGGGGCGAAGATCTCCTTCATCGCGGCGACGACCTTCGCCCTGGAGGCCGTGCTCGACCTGTCCTCGCAGATGGCCGACGAGAACCGCAACGACATCCGCATCGAGGGCGCCCTGGCCAAACTCTTCGCCTCCGAGATGGGCTGGCGGATGGCCGACGAACTGGTCCAGATCCGCGGCGGCCGCGGCTTCGAGACCGCCGACTCCCTCGCCGCCCGCGGCGAGCGGGCGGTCCCCGCCGAACAGGTCCTGCGCGACCTGCGCATCAACCGCATCTTCGAGGGCTCGACGGAGATCATGCACCTGCTGATCGCCCGCGAGGCCGTCGACGCCCACCTCTCGGTCGCCGGCGACCTCATCGACCCCGACAAGTCCCTCCAGGACAAGGCGAGGGCGGGCGCGGGCGCGGGTCTCTTCTACGCCCGGTGGCTGCCGAAGCTGGTCGCGGGGCCCGGTCAACTCCCGAACTCCTTCACCGAGTTCAAGCACGAGGTCGACCTCTCCCCGCACCTGCGGTACGTCGAGCGGCACGCCCGCAAGCTGGCCCGCTCCACCTTCTACGCCATGTCCCGCTGGCAGGGCCGCATGGAGACAAAGCAGAACTTCCTCGGCCGGATCGTCGACATCGGCGCCGAACTGTTCGCGATGAGCGCGGCCTGCGTGCGCGCCGAACTCCTGCGCTCCCGCGGCGAGCACGGCCGCGAGGCCTACCAGCTCGCCGACGCCTTCTGCCGCCAGTCCCGCATCCGGGTCGGGGAACTCTTCACCCGCCTGTGGTCCAACACCGACGACCTCGACCGCAAGGTCGTCGAGGGTGTCCTCACGGGCACCTACGAGTGGCTGGAACAGGGCGTCCTCGACCCCTCGGGCGAGGGCCCGTGGATCGCCGACACCACCGCGGGACCGTCCGAACACGAGAACGTCCATCGCACGATCGGGTGAGACCGCGCACACCGGGCCCCGGGTGTCCCGCCCAGAGCCCTCCCGTGAGGAGGGCCGTGGGGGGACACCCTGTCCGCCCACCCGTGCGGTGCGGCAACAATGGGGGCATGAGCGACAGTCCAGCCCCACTCGCCGACCCGCATCTCGTCTACGACCCCGTGGCGGGCGACGGCCCCAAGGACGTGGTGATCCTCGGGTCCACCGGGTCGATCGGCACCCAGGCCATCGACCTCGTGCTGCGCAACCCGGACCGCTTCCGGGTGACCGGCCTGTCCGCCAACGGCGGCCGGGTCGCCCTCCTCGCCGAGCAGGCCCGCCGACTGCGGGTGCGGACCGTCGCGGTCGCCCGCGAGGACGTCGTGCCGGCCCTGCGGGAGGCCCTGAGCAGCGCGTACGGCCCCGGCGAGCCGCTCCCCGAGATCCTCGCCGGACCGGACGCGGCCACCCGGCTCGCCGCCTCCGACGGCCACACCGTGCTGAACGGCATCACCGGCTCCATCGGCCTCGCGCCCACCCTCGCCGCCCTGGAGGCGGGCCGCACCCTCGCGCTCGCCAACAAGGAGTCGCTCATCGTCGGCGGCCCGCTGGTGAAGGCGCTCGCCGAGCCCGGCCAGATCATCCCGGTCGACTCCGAGCACGCGGCGCTGTTCCAGGCCCTCGCGGCCGGCACCCGCGCCGACGTCCGCAAACTCGTCGTCACCGCCTCCGGCGGCCCCTTCCGCGGCCGCACCAAGGACCAGCTGGCGCACGTCACCGTCGAGGACGCCCTCGCGCACCCCACCTGGGCCATGGGCCCGGTCATCACGATCAACTCGGCGACCCTCGTCAACAAGGGCCTGGAAGTCATCGAGGCGCACCTCCTCTACGACATTCCCTTCTCCCGCATTGAGGTGGTCGTGCACCCGCAGTCGTATGTCCACTCGATGGTTGAGTTCACGGACGGATCGACACTGGCGCAGGCGACGCCCCCCGACATGCGCGGGCCCATCGCCATCGGCCTCGGCTGGCCCGAGCGGGTTCCCGACGCGGCGCCCGCCTTCGACTGGAGCAAGGCGTCGACGTGGGAGTTCTTCCCGCTCGACGACGACGCCTTCCCCTCCGTGAACCTCGCCCGGCACGTCGGCGAGCTCGCGGGGACGGCCCCGGCGGTGTTCAATGCCGCCAACGAGGAGTGCGTGGAGGCGTTCCGCGAGGGCGCGCTGCCGTTCAACGGGATCATGGAGACCGTGACGAGGGTCGTCGAGGAGCACGGCACCCCACGCGCGGGAACCTCACTCACCGTGCCGGACGTCCTCGAAGCGGAGACCTGGGCGCGCGCCCGGGCCCGGGAACTGACGGCACAGACGGCGGAGGCCCGTGCATGACGACCCTGATGTTCATCCTCGGCATAGTGGTCTTCGCGTTCGGCCTGCTGGTGTCGATCGCCTGGCACGAGCTGGGCCACCTGTCCACCGCCAAGCTCTTCGGCATCCGCGTCCCGCAGTACATGGTCGGCTTCGGCCCGACCCTGTGGTCCCGCCACAAGGGCGAGACCGAGTACGGCGTCAAGGCGATCCCGTTCGGCGGCTACATCCGCATGATCGGCATGTTCCCGCCGGGTGACGACGGCCGCGTCACGGCCCGCTCCACCTCGCCCTGGCGCGGCATGATCGAGGACGCCCGCTCGGCGGCGTACGAGGAACTCCGGCCCGGCGACGAGACGCGCATGTTCTACACGCGCAAGCCGTGGAAGCGGGTCATCGTGATGTTCGCGGGCCCCTTCATGAACCTGGTCCTCGCGGTCGCCCTCTTCCTCACCGTCCTGATGGGCTTCGGCATCCAGCAGCAGACCACGTCCGTCGCCTCCGTCTCGCCCTGCGTCATCGCCCAGAGCGAGAACCGCGACACCTGCGAGAAGTCCGACCCCGCCTCCCCGGCGGCGGCCGCCGGCATGCAGAAGGGCGACAGGATCGTCTCCTTCGCCGGCAAGCCCACCGAGGACTGGGACACCCTCTCCGACCTCATCCGGGTCAGCGCCGGCAAGGAGGTCGCGATCGTCGTCGACCGGGACGGCCGCGAGGTCACCCTGAACGCGAAGATCGCCACCAACCTGGTCGCGAAGAAGGACGCCGGCGGCTCCTACGTCCAGGGCGAGTACGTCAAGGCGGGCTTCCTCGGCTTCAGCGCGGCCACCGGGGTCGTCAAACAGGACTTCGGCGAGTCCACGGTCTGGATGACCGAACGCGTCGGGGACGCCGTCGACTCCCTCGCCGCCCTGCCCTCCAAGATCCCCGCCCTGTGGGACGCGGCCTTCGGCGACGGCCCCCGCGAACCCGACTCCCCGATGGGTGTCGTCGGCGCGGCACGGGTCGGCGGAGAGATCGCCACCCTCGACATCCCGGCCTCCCAGCAGCTCGCGATGTTCGTGATGCTGCTCGCCGGCTTCAACCTCTCCCTGTTCCTGTTCAACATGCTCCCGCTGCTGCCGCTCGACGGCGGACACATCGCGGGCGCCCTGTGGGAGTCGCTGCGCCGCAACCTCGCCAAGGTGCTGCGCCGCCCCGACCCCGGCCCCTTCGACGTGGCGAAGCTGATGCCGGTGGCCTACGTGGTGGCCGGGATCTTCATCTGCTTCACCCTGCTCGTCCTGGTGGCGGACGTGGTCAACCCGGTGAGGATCTCCTAGTCGTACGGCGTTCAGGGCGGCCCGGCACGATCCGTGCCGGGCCGCCCTCCCCCGAGCGGGGTCCGATGGCCGGCGAGGGTGCCCCGCCCGGGTGTTCCGAGGACGGGGGAGTGCCCGCGCAGGGGCGTCCGTGCCGTAATCTCGAAGCCTGGAGCCCGCCACCGACGGGACCTGGACGTTGATCCACGACTTGGGGTTGCACAGCAGATGACTGCGATTTCTCTCGGCATGCCGTCCGTTCCGACCAAGCTCGCCGAGCGCCGCAAGAGCCGGCAGATCCAGGTCGGGTCCGTGGCGGTGGGCGGTGACGCTCCGGTGTCCGTGCAGTCGATGACGACGACGCGGACCTCGGACATCGGGGCGACGTTGCAGCAGATCGCCGAGCTGACGGCGGCGGGCTGCCAGATCGTGCGGGTGGCCTGTCCGACGCAGGACGACGCGGACGCGCTGGCGACGATCGCGCGCAAGTCGCAGCTGCCGGTGATCGCGGACATCCACTTCCAGCCCAAGTACGTGTTCGCCGCGATCGAGGCGGGCTGCGCCGCCGTCCGCGTCAACCCCGGCAACATCAAGCAGTTCGACGACAAGGTCAGGGAGATCGCGAAGGCCGCCAACGAGCACGGCACCCCGATCCGCATCGGGGTGAACGCCGGCTCGCTGGACCGTCGCCTGCTGCAGAAGTACGGCAAGGCCACCCCGGAGGCGCTGGTGGAGTCCGCGCTGTGGGAGGCGTCGCTGTTCGAGGAGCACGACTTCCGCGACATCAAGATCTCCGTCAAGCACAACGACCCGGTCGTGATGATCGAGGCCTACCGCCAGCTCGCCGCGCAGTGCGACTACCCCCTCCACCTCGGCGTCACCGAGGCCGGCCCCGCCTTCCAGGGCACCATCAAGTCGGCCGTGGCCTTCGGCGCGCTGCTCTCGCAGGGCATCGGCGACACCATCCGCGTCTCCCTGTCCGCCCCGCCGGTGGAGGAGGTCAAGGTCGGCAACCAGATCCTGGAGTCCCTCAACCTCAAGCAGCGCGGCCTGGAGATCGTCTCCTGCCCGTCCTGCGGCCGCGCCCAGGTCGACGTCTACAAGCTGGCCGAGGAGGTCACGGCGGGCCTGGAGGGCATGGAGGTCCCGCTGCGGGTCGCCGTCATGGGCTGCGTGGTCAACGGCCCCGGCGAGGCCCGCGAGGCCGACCTCGGCGTGGCCTCCGGCAACGGCAAGGGGCAGATCTTCGTCAAGGGCGAGGTCATCAAGACTGTCCCCGAGTCCAAGATCGTGGAGACCCTCATCGAGGAGGCCATGAAGATCGCCGAGCAGATGGAGTCCGACGGCGTGACCTCCGGCGAACCCCAGGTCTCGGTAGCGGGCTGACCACTGCCGATCGCCGCAGGCGTCCAGGGCGCGGGGAACCGCGCGCCCGGCCGCAACGCTCCCGCACGGGTACGACCGGCCCGCACCGCCGGGCGCCGCAGGCCGGTCGTACCGCCTCAGGAGTCCGGGAGCGGCGGGAACCGTGCGTACCGGCCCGGAGGCTCCCGCAGGGGATCGTGGCACAGGCCCCTCACAGCGGGCGGCGCCGCACAACCTCGGCGGGTACAGTGCGGAGATCAGGCAGACCCCAGTGTGAGGCCCCGCACGTGTTGACGCAGACCACCTCCCGGGTCCTCGAACCGAGCGACCTGGACGCCGCCCTCGCCGTCCTCGACCGTGAGCCGGTCACCAACGCCTTCGTGACCTCGCGGGTGCAGGTCGCGGGCCTGGACCCGTGGCGCCTCGGCGGAGAGATGTGGGGCTGGTACGAGGACGGCATGCTGACGTCCCTGTGCTACGCCGGCGCCAACCTGGTCCCCATCTGCGCCACCCCCCGCGCCATACGCGCCTTCGCCGACCGCGCCCGCCGGGCCGGCCGCCGCTGTTCCTCCATCGTGGGCCCCGCCGACGCCACCGCCCTGTTGTGGCGGCTCCTCGAACCGCACTGGGGCCCCGCCCGCGAGGTCCGCGCCCGCCAGCCCCTGATGGTCACCGACCGGATGCCGGACGACATCGCTCCGGACCCGTACGTACGCCGCATCCGCAAGGACGAGATGGACACGATCATGCCGGCGTGCGTGGCGATGTTCACCGAGGAGGTCGGCGTCTCCCCGATGGCCGGCGACGGCGGCCTGCTCTACCAGGCGAGGGTCGCCGAACTCGTCGGCTCCGGCCGCTCGTTCGCCCGCCTCGACGACCGGGGCAGGGTCGTCTTCAAGGCGGAGATCGGCGCGGCCACGCCCCGTGCCTGCCAGGTCCAGGGCGTCTGGGTGGCCCCCGAGTACCGGGGGAGGGGCCTGGCCGCCCCCGGCATGGCGGCCGTACTGCGCTACGCGCTCGCCGACGTCGCCCCGGTGGTCAGTCTCTACGTCAACGACTTCAACACGACGGCGAGGCGGACGTACCACAGGGTGGGCTTCGAAGAGGTCGGCGCGTTCATGAGCGTCCTGTTCTGAGGGTTTTGTCCGAGGGTCCCGGGGTCGCTCCCCCCGCGCCGCGTCCGGCTCCGCCCCGGGGCACGACCTGCCCCGTCCGCTCGGCACCCGCCGACCGGACCCCCTGTAGGCTCCCGCCATGGACCTCGTCATCGGCCCCTTGGACCTTCCCGCCCACGTGGACGAGGCTCTCGCAGTGCAAGCCGTGGCCTTCGGGCTGGGCCCGGACGAGGTGGCCGTCCGCCGGCAGATCGTCCTGCGCCACATGACCAGCCCCGGCGCGCGGGCGTACGGGGCGACCGTCGGGAACAGGCTCGTCGGCTTCGTCTACGGCATGCCCAACGACCGCACCCACTGGTGGTCCGCCGTCGTCGAGCCCTACCTGCGCGCCAACGGCACCGACTTCTGGCTCGACGACTCCTTCGTCATCACCGAACTCCACGTCCACCCGCACCACCAGAACCGCGGCGCGGGCCGCTCCCTGATCACCACGATCACCGACACCGCGACCCAGCCGCGCTCGATCCTCTCCGCGATCGACGTCGACAGCCCCGCCCGGGCGCTGTACCACTCCCTGGGCTACCGGGACCTGGCCCGCCGCGTCCTCTTCCCCAGCGCCCCCCGCCCGTACGCCGTGATGGGCGCCCCCCTCCCGCTGCGCCGGGCGTAAACGGATTTCCGGCCGCGCGGGGCTCCCGGCTAACCTCCTAGTGCCGCAACAGGCAACGTTCGCCCCGTCGCGACGCCCGGCACGCTCCCCGGAGGGGGGACCCCGCTCGCCGCACCGGCCGAAAGCCCGAGTACGTCCAGTACGAGGACTTCCGGCCGGCACGCCGAGAGCACGCACCGGACGCCGCTCCTCGACGGGCAGATGTTGCCTGCCGCGGCACCAGCCAGCACCCTCCCCACCCTCGGCCCGTTCCGAGCGGGGCGATTATCCCGATCGGCAGGAGTTCGTACACCATGGCCAACGCACCGGTCCAGCGCATGTCCCAGTTGATGGCGAAGACGCTGCGCGACGACCCGGCGGACGCCGAGGTCCTCAGCCACAAGCTCCTCGTCCGCGCCGGCTACGTCCGCCGCACCGCCGCCGGCGTCTGGAGCTGGCTGCCGCTGGGCAAGAAGGTCCTCGCCAACGTGGAGCGCATCGTCCGCGAGGAGATGGACGCGATCGGCGCCCAGGAGGTGCTGCTCCCCGCCCTGCTGCCGAAGGAGCCGTACGAGGCGACCGGCCGCTGGGAGGAGTACGGCCCCGAACTCTTCCGCCTGAACGACCGCAAGGGCGGCGACTACCTCCTCGGCCCCACCCACGAGGAGATCTTCACCCTGCTGGTCAAGGACCAGTGCACGTCCTACAAGGACCTGCCGGTCATCCTGTACCAGATCCAGACGAAGTTCCGTGACGAGGCCCGCCCCCGCGCCGGCATCCTGCGCGGCCGCGAGTTCCTGATGAAGGACTCCTACTCCTTCGACACCGAGGACGAGGGCCTGGCCGCGTCCTACGCCCTGCACCGCGAGGCGTACCAGAAGGTGTTCGAGCGCCTCGGTCTGGACTACCGCATCTGCGCGGCGACCGCGGGCGCCATGGGCGGCTCGAAGTCGGAGGAGTTCCTGGCTCCGGCCGAGGCCGGCGAGGACACCTTCGCGGACTGCCCGAACTGCGACTTCGCGGCCAACACCGAGGCGATCACGTACGAACTGAAGCCGGTCGACTCCTCCGCCGTGCCCGCCGCCGAGGAGATCCCCACCCCGGACACCCCGACCATCGAGACCCTCGCCGCCGCCCTCGGCGTCCCGGCCTCCGCCACGCTGAAGAACCTCCTGGTCAAGGTGGACGGCGAGATCGTCGCCGTCGGCGTGCCCGGCGACCGCGAGGTCGACATGGGCAAGGTCGAGGCGCACTTCGCGCCGGCCGCCGTCGAGCTGGTCACCGCCGAGGACTTCACCGGCCGCCCCGACCTGGTCCGCGGCTACGTCGGCCCGCAGGGCCTGGGGAAGGTGACCTACGTCGCCGACCCGCGCGTGGCGCCGGGCACCGCATGGGTCACGGGCGCCAACAAGGAGCACACGCACGCGAAGAACGTCGTCGCGGGACGTGACTTCGAGGTCGACGCCTACGTCGACGTCGTGGTCGTGAGGGAGGGCGACCCCTGCCCGAAGTGCGGCACCGGCCTCAAGCTGGACCGCGCCATCGAGATCGGCCACATCTTCCAGCTGGGCCGCAAGTACGCCGACGCCCTCAAGCTCGACGTCCTCGGCCAGAACGGCAAGCCGGTCCGCGTCACCATGGGCTCGTACGGCATCGGCGTCTCCCGCGCGGTCGCGGCCCTCGCCGAGCAGAGCGCCGACGACAAGGGCCTGTGCTGGCCCGCCGAGGTCGCCCCGGCCGACGTGCACGTGGTCGCGGCCGGCAAGGCCCTCCAGACCGAACTGGCCCTCGACGTCTCCGAGAAGCTGCGGGCGGCCGGCCTGCGCGTCCTGGTCGACGACCGGGCCGGGGTCTCGCCGGGCGTGAAGTTCACCGACTCCGAGCTGATCGGCGTACCGAAGATCCTGGTCGCGGGCCGCCGTTCCGCCGAGGGCGTCCTGGAGCTGAAGGACCGCAGGACCGGCGAGCGCGAGGAGCTGACGGTGGACGAGGCCGTCGCCCGCCTCACGACCGCGTAAGCAACGCCCCGGACCACCCCCGGACCCTTCCCGCGCCCTCCCGGGGCGCGGGAAGGGCGCGCCGGGCCGCCCCGGAACCGAGGCCCCGGACCACCCCGCCCGAGGGGAACCCGCCCGGGCCCGCCCGCCCGGAGCCATCCGGCTAGACCCACCCGGCGAACTCCAGCAACAACTCGGCGTCCTTGGGCCGTCCCACGCTCAACGCCCGCACGCCCGACTCCACCGCCCGGAACAGCGTCCACCCCCGCAACCGCTCCTGCTCCACCTCCAGAGACTCCGCGAGCCGCTTCACCCGCCGCCGGGTCGTCGCCGCCCCCGACGGGGAGGCGATCAGGTCCTCCACCCGGTCCCGGACCAGCCGCGCCAGGTCGAAGGCGCACTCGCCGACCACCGGGTCCGGCCCCACCGCCAGCCACGGCATCCGCTCACCCGCGAGCACCTTGCTCTGCCGGAACGTCCCGTGCAGCAGCCGGTGCTCGGGCGGCGCGGCCAGCAGCTCCTCGCGGGCCGCGAGCGCCGCGTCGACGAGCCCGGCCACGTCCGCGCCGGCACGCGCGCGCATCACCGCGGCCTGCCGCCCGGTCCGCTCGGCCACCGTCTCGAAGGAGTGCCCGGCGGGCGGTTCCACCCACAGCCGCCGCAGCGTCCCCGCCGCCTCCAGCAGTGCCTTCGCCTCCGGCAGCGACCGCACCGACACATCGGGGTGCAGCCGCTCCAGCAGGAGAACCCCCTCACTCGCCGGGCCCCCCACCAGCTGTACGGCGCCCAGGCCGTCCCAGTGGGCGAGCGCGGCCCGCTCCGCCTCCGGCCGGAACCGGGGCGGGGCCAGTTTCAGCGCGGCCGGCGTCCCGTCGGCACGCCGCACCAGCACCACGAGGCTGCTGCGGCCGCCGGGCACCTGCACCCGCTCGACGGCCAACTCGCGTAGCGCGACGGCCCGGCCGACCGTCTCCGGCAGCTTCTCCAACCAGTCGTCACCGTCCGGTGCGCTCTCGCCGAGCGCCCTGACCAGACGCTGCGGCGGTTCGAAAGCCATACGCGAGTCGTCCTCTCCTGCTGCGGCCTACGCCGTCGGTGTGGGGGTCGGGGTCGAGGCGGGTGCCGGTGCAACCGAGCCCGCCTTCGTCGCCGCGGGGCCGGCCCCGGTGGCGGCCGGGTCCGTCTCCGCACCGGCCCGCTCGGCGAGACCAGGGAAGGCTACGCTCCCGCCGCGCCAGCGCACCGCACGGACCGCGGCCTCCCGCAGCGCCCCGGCCGCCTCGCGGCGCCGGGCGCCGGTGGCCGCCCGGACCAGGTCCGAGTAGACCCCGGCGACGCGTTCCTCCAGCTCGACGGCGAGCCGGACCGCCGCGGCGGAGTCCGGCACCGCGAACGGCAGCGCGTACGCGGCGCTCGCGGCGATGGGCTCGGCGCCCAGACCGCGCACCTCGCGTGCCAGCGCGTCCCGCCGCGCCCGGTGCGCGTCGTACGCCGCCCGGGCCTCCGTGCGCCGCCCCTCGCGGATCCGGCCGCCGACCACCCCGTAGCCGTACACCGCCGCGTGCTCGGCGGCCAGCGCGGCCTGGAGCGCCGTGACCTCACCGGTGTTCCGCCCGCTCATCGGTCCCCCTCCGTCAGCAGGTACGCGTGCGCCGCCCCGGCCGCCGCCACCGAGGCCAGCAGCCGGGCCAGCTCGCCCGGCACGTCCGCCAGGGCCGCGACCCTGCGGTCCGCGAGGGTCCGCTCCGCGCCGGCCAGGTCGGCGAGCGCGCCCTTGGCCGTCGCGGGGACGACGGTGGATGACGCGGACGGGACCGTCCCGGAAGCCGGAACCGATGCCGATGCCGATGCCGACGACGCCGGTACCGACGCCGGGGCCGACGGGGACACGGAGACCGAGCCCGGCGCCGACGCGGAGGCCGAAGCCGAAGCCGAAGCCGACGGTGAGGCCTTCGCGCTCCCCTCCGCGCCGCCGAACGCCGTCACGTGCCGCACGACCTCCGCCCGCAGCGGCGCCAGCCGCGCCGCCAGCGCCGGATGGGCGGCGAGGACCGCGTCGTAGCGCTCCACCAGTCCCGCGCTGTCCGCGGCGGCACGCGCGCGTGCACGCTTCTGCGCGGAGGCCGACGGGTCGTCGCCGGGGGTCTTCCTCCCGGTGTCCCCCTCGCCGGAGGAGCACCCGGCCAGCAGGACGGCCCCGGCGGCCGAGGCGAGCAGAGTTCTTCGGCGCGGCCCGGAGGGGGTGCGCACAGGCGGCGGGAACGGCACGGCAGACGTCCTCGGGGGATCTCGTACGAAAGGAACCGATCACGGGCCGCTCACGCGCGTGCAGGCCCGTGATCACCGTACCCGCGCGTCGGCCCGGCACCACTCACCGGCACCGTCCGTGCCCCGTCGGGCGCCGCCGGGGGGTGTCGGGCGCCGGTGGGCCACTCGGTGGACGGCAACACACCTCGCGACCGGATACCCTTTGACCAGACACGCGCACCGTCCCACAACAGCACACGCGGCCGAGGAGTCACCCGGATGAGCACCACCCAGAGCGAGAGGCTGCGAGAACTGCTCGAACCCCTCGTCACCTCTCAGGGGCTGGACCTCGAAGAGATCACCGTGGACTCCGTCGGTCGCAAGAGAGTGCTGAGCGTGGTCGTCGACTCCGACACCGGAGCGGACCTGGACCGGATCGCCGATGTGAGCCGCGCGCTCTCGGCGAAGCTCGACGAGACGGACGCGATGGGCGAGGGCGAGTACACCCTCGAGGTCGGCACCCCGGGCGCGGAGCGCGCCCTCACCGAGCACCGCCACTACGTCCGTGCCACGGACCGCCTGGTGAAGTTCCAGCTCCACGAGGGCGGCGAGGTCGTCGCCCGCATCCTCGGCGTGGACGACGACGGCCTCGACGTCGAGGTGCCGGGCGTGAAGGGCCGCAGGGCCACCGCGCGCAGGTTCGCCTTCGGCGACATCGACAAGGCCCGCGTCCAGGTCGAGTTCAACCGCAAGGACAAGCAGGACGTGCAGGACGTGCAGGACATGAAGGAAGAGGAGGAGGCGTAGCCGTGGACATCGACATGAGTGCCCTGCGGGGCTTGGTGCGGGAGAAGGAGATCTCCTTCGACCTGCTGGTCGAGGCGATCGAGTCGGCCCTCCTCATCGCCTACCACCGCACCGAGGGAAGCCGCCGCCACGCGCGCGTGCGGCTCGACCGGGAATCCGGTCATGTGACCGTGTGGGCGAAGGAGGATCCCGAGGACCTCGAGGAGGGCCAGGAGCCCCGCGAGTTCGACGACACCCCGTCCGACTTCGGCCGTATCGCCGCCAGCACGGCCAAGCAGGTGATCCTCCAGCGTCTGCGCGACGCCGAGGACGACGCGACGCTCGGCGAGTACGCGGGCCGTGAGGGCGACATCGTCACCGGCGTGGTCCAGCAGGGCCGCGACCCGAAGAACGTGCTCGTCGACATCGGCAAGCTCGAGGCCATCCTGCCGGTGCAGGAGCAGGTCCCGGGTGAGACGTACCCGCACGGCATGCGCCTGCGGTCGTACGTCGTGCGGGTGGCGAAGGGCGTGCGCGGTCCGTCCGTGACGCTCTCGCGGACCCACCCCAACCTGGTGAAGAAGCTGTTCGCGCTCGAGGTGCCGGAGATCGCCGACGGCTCCGTCGAGATCTCCGCCATCGCCCGCGAGGCCGGCCACCGCACCAAGATCGCCGTACGGTCCACCCGTTCGGGCCTGAACGCCAAGGGTGCCTGCATCGGCCCGATGGGCGGCCGGGTGCGCAACGTCATGGGCGAGCTGAACGGCGAGAAGATCGACATCGTCGACTGGTCGGACGACCCGGCCGAGATGGTGGCGAACGCCCTGTCGCCCGCCCGGGTGTCCAAGGTGGAGGTCGTCGACATGGCGGCCCGCTCCGCGCGCGTGACGGTGCCGGACTACCAGCTCTCGCTGGCGATCGGCAAGGAGGGCCAGAACGCCCGCCTCGCCGCGCGGCTGACCGGCTGGCGGATCGACATCCGGCCGGACACCGAGCAGCCCGGCGAGTGAGCCGGGGGATCACCCCCCCGCGGACGAACCGGGAGACCGGCCCGCGGACGAACCGGGAGACCGGCCCGTGACGCACCGGGGGAATAGATCCAAGCCGTAGCACGCTCAGATCACGTCAGTTATACGCGCGGCAACCGTTCGACCGCTGCCCCGAAGGGGTGAGGTCGCCGCGGGGAGGTAGACTTAACTGTGTCTGGCCGGACGCACGCCCGAGCACGCCCCGAGCGCACCTGTGTGGGGTGCCGGGAGCGGGCGGCCAAGACGGAACTGCTGCGCATCGTGGCGATCGAGGACGCGTGCGTCCCCGATCCTCGCGGTACGCTGCCCGGCCGGGGTGCGTATGTGCATCCCGCCCAGGTCTGTCTCGACCAGGCGGTACGCCGCCGGGCGTTCA
The DNA here is from genome assembly GCF_043198675.1 of Streptomyces sp. NPDC048734. NCBI lineage: Bacteria > Bacillati > Actinomycetota > Actinomycetes > Kitasatosporales > Streptomycetaceae > Streptomyces > Streptomyces sp. NPDC048734. The sequence continues at coordinate 18,845 of NZ_JBICUZ010000025.1, forward strand.
CGAGGGCCTTGCGAGCCCCGGGAGCGCTCGACACAAAGGTGTTGCGCCAGTACGTCGAGCAGACGACCGTTGCCGAGCAGGCAACACCGTAAGAAGGCGTCGTACGGAACCTCCGTGCGGCTCTGGTACCCCGCGAGTTGGAAGTAGGTCGAGATTGCGATGAGCACTCGATGAGCACGCGATGAGTACGCCCATGAAGTAGCGACGGTCCGGACACACCCGGACCTAAAAGGAGCGAAGTGGCTAAGGTCCGGGTATACGAACTCGCCAAGGAGTTCGGGGTGGAGAGCAAGGCCGTCATGGCCAAGCTCCAGGAACTCGGTGAATTCGTCCGTTCGGCGTCTTCGACCATCGAAGCGCCCGTTGTCCGCAAACTGACTGACGCCTTCCAGGGCGGTGGCAGCGGCAAGTCCGCCAAGCCCGCCCCGCGCAAGGCGGCCCCCAGGCCCGCGGCGCCCTCGCCGGCGCAGGCGGCCCGTCCGGGTCCGGCCGCACCGCGGCCGGCCGCCCCCAAGCCTCCGACGGCCCCGCAGCCCGCGGCGCCCGCCGCGCCCGCGGCTCCGGCCGCCGCGTCGGCCTCCGGCCCGTCGGCCCCCGCGCCGTCGGCCTCCGGCCCGCGTCCGGGCCCCCGGCCCGCGCCGCGTCCGGCTCCGGCCGCCCCGGAGTTCACCGCTCCGCCGGCGCCTCCGGCCGCCCCGGCGGCTCCGGCCGCCCAGAAGCCGGCCTCCCAGGGGCCGCGTCCCGGCGCGCCCCGTCCCGCCGGCCGTCCGGCCGCCGGTCAGGGTCAGCAGGGCGGTCAGGGCCAGCGCCCGGCCGCCGCGCAGGGCCAGCGCCCCGGTGGCGGCGCTCCGCGTCCGGGCGGTGCCCGTCCGGCCGGTCCGCGTCCCGGAAACAACCCCTTCACCTCCGGCGGCAACGCCGGTATGGCCCGTCCGCAGGCCCCGCGCCCGCAGGGCGGCCCCGGCGGTCCGCGTCCCGGCGGTCCCGGTGCCCCCGGCGCCGGTCCCCGTCCCCAGGCGCCCGGCGCCCAGGGCGGCGGTCCGCGTCCGCAGACTCCGGGCGGCGCGCGCCCGTCCCCGTCCGGCATGCCCCGCCCGCAGGGCGGCGCTCCGCGTCCGGGCGGCCCGCGTCCCAACCCGGGCATGATGCCGCAGCGTCCGGCTGCCGGCCCCCGTCCCGGTGGCGGTCCCGGCGGTCGCGGTCCGGGCGGCGGCGGTCGTCCCGGCGGTGGCGGCGGTCGTCCCGGTGGCGGCGGCGGCTTCGCCGGCCGTCCCGGCGGTGGCGGCGGCTTCGCCGGCCGTCCCGGTGCTCCCGGCGCCGGTGGTGGCGGCTTCGCCGGCCGTCCCGGCGGTCCGGGCGGTGGCGGCGGTGGCCGTCCCGGCTTCGGTGGCCGTCCCGGCGGTCCCGGTGGCCGCGGTGGCACGCAGGGCGCCTTCGGCCGTCCCGGCGGTCCCGCGCGTCGCGGTCGCAAGTCGAAGCGGCAGAGGCGCCAGGAGTACGAGGCCATGCAGGCCCCGTCGGTCGGCGGCGTGATGCTGCCTCGCGGCAACGGCGAAGCCATTCGCCTGTCGCGCGGTGCGTCGCTCACCGACTTCGCGGAGAAGATCAACGCCAACCCGGCGTCGCTCGTCGCGGTCATGATGAACCTCGGCGAGATGGTCACGGCCACGCAGTCCGTCTCCGACGAGACGCTCCAGCTCCTCGCCGACGAGATGAACTACACGGTTCAGATCGTCAGCCCGGAGGAGGAGGACCGCGAGCTGCTCGAGTCCTTCGACATCGAGTTCGGCGAGGACGAGGGCGACGAGGACGACCTGGTGGTCCGTCCCCCGGTCGTCACCGTCATGGGTCACGTCGACCACGGCAAGACCCGACTGCTCGACGCCATCCGCAAGACGAACGTCATCGCGGGCGAGGCCGGCGGCATCACGCAGCACATCGGTGCCTACCAGGTGTCGACCGAGGTCAACGACGAAGAGCGCAAGATCACCTTCATCGACACCCCGGGTCACGAGGCGTTCACCGCCATGCGTGCCCGTGGTGCCCGGTCGACCGACATCGCGATCCTGGTCGTCGCGGCCAACGACGGCGTCATGCCGCAGACGGTCGAGGCGCTCAACCACGCGAAGGCGGCCGAGGTCCCGATCGTCGTCGCGGTCAACAAGATCGACGTCGAGGGCGCCGACCCGACCAAGGTGCGCGGTCAGCTCACCGAGTTCGGTCTGGTGGCCGAGGAGTACGGCGGCGACACGATGTTCGTCGACATCTCCGCCAAGCAGGGTCTGCACATCGACTCGCTGCTGGAGGCCGTGATCCTCACGGCCGACGCCTCGCTCGACCTGCGGGCCAACCCGAGCCAGGACGCGCAGGGCATCTCGATCGAGTCCCGTCTCGACCGCGGCCGCGGTGCCGTGTCGACGGTCCTCGTCCAGCGAGGCACCCTGCGGGTCGGCGACACGATGGTCGTGGGCGACGCCTACGGCCGTGTGCGCGCCATGCTCGACGACAACGGCAACAACGTCGCCGAGGCGGGTCCGTCGACTCCGGTCCAGGTGTTGGGTCTCACTAACGTCCCGGGCGCCGGCGACAACTTCCTGGTGGTCGACGAGGACCGTACGGCCCGTCAGATCGCCGAGAAGCGTGCGGCCCGCGAGCGCAACGCCGCCTTCGCCAAGCGCACGCGCAGGTTCTCCCTGGAGAACCTGGACGCGGCCCTGAAGGCCGGCGAGGTCCAGCAGCTGAACCTGATCATCAAGGGTGACGCGTCCGGATCGGTCGAGGCCCTCGAGTCCTCGCTGGTCCAGCTGGACGTCGGCGAAGAGGTCGACATCCGCGTTCTGCACCGCGGCGTCGGTGCGGTCACGGAGTCCGACGTGGACCTCGCGATGGGCTCGGACGCCATCGTCATCGGCTTCAACGTCCGCGCGGCGGGCCGCGCGGCGCAGATGGCCGAGCGCGAAGGCGTGGACGTCCGGTACTACTCGGTCATCTACCAGGCGATCGAGGAGATCGAGGCGGCCCTGAAGGGCATGCTGAAGCCGGAGTACGAGGAGTTCGAGCTGGGCACGGCGGAGATCCGCGAGGTCTTCAAGTCGTCCAAGCTCGGCAACATCGCCGGTGTCCTGGTCCGCTCGGGCGAGGTCAAGCGCAACACCAAGGCGCGCCTCATCCGCGACGGCAAGGTCATCGCGGAGAACCTCAACATCGAGGGCCTGCGTCGCTTCAAGGACGACGTCACCGAGATCCGCGAAGGCTACGAGGGTGGTATCAACCTCGGAAACTTCAACGACATCAAGATCGACGACGTCATCGCGACGTACGAGATGCGGGAGAAGCCGCGGGTGTGACACCCCCGGTTCGTGCCGGCCGGCGGGGCGCTGTCCCCGCCGGCCGGTGCGGCGTTGCGGCGGCGGTGAGCGGGGAAAACCCCGTCGAGCCGCGGCCGCGATCGTTGTACCGTTCGTGATGCCCCCGTCCGTTCAGGGCGGGGCCATCGATCCCGTACCGGCGGGTGAACCGGTTGCACATGTACGTGGGGACCCTGTCCTTCGACCTCCTCCTCGGCGACATACGCTCGCTGAAGGAGAAGCGCTCCGTCGTCCGCCCGATCGTCGCCGAGCTCCAGCGCAAGTACGCGGTGAGCGCGGCCGAGGTGGACCACCAGGACCTGCACCGCCGGGCGGTCATCGGCCTGGCCATGGTGTCCGGGGACACGGAGCACCTGACCGATGTACTGGACCGGTGCGAACGGCTCGTCGCCGCCCGCCCCGAGGTGGAACTGCTGTCGGTCCGACGCCGTCTCCACGGCGAAGACGACGACTGACCACACCAGAGAACGCAAGAGAAGAAAGAACGGGAGACGGACCAGTGGCCGACAACGCGCGCGCCAAGAGGCTGGCGGACCTCATCCGAGAGGTGGTGGCGCAGAAGCTGCAGCGCGGGATCAAGGACCCGCGGCTCGGCTCCCACGTCACCATCACGGACACCCGCGTCACGGGTGACCTCAGGGAGGCGACCGTCTTCTACACCGTGTACGGGGACGACGAGGAGCGGGCCGCCGCGGCCGCGGGCCTGGAGAGCGCCAAGGGCGTCCTGCGCTCCGAGGTCGGCCGTGCGGCGGGCGTGAAGTTCACGCCCACGCTGAGCTTCGTCGCCGACGCCCTCCCGGAGAACGCCCGCACCATCGACGACCTCCTCGACCGGGCGCGGCAGGCCGACGAGAGGGTGCGCGAGGTGTCCGCGGGCGCCGGGTACGCCGCCGGCGCCGACCCCTACAAGAAGCCCGGTGACGACGACGAGACGGACGACGCCGCCGAATGAACCGGAAGCAGACCCCGCCCGACGGCCTTGTCATCGTCGACAAGCCGTCGGGCTTCACTTCGCACGACGTCGTGGCCAAGATGCGCGGGATCGCCAGGACCCGCCGCGTCGGCCACGCCGGCACCCTCGACCCGATGGCGACGGGCGTCCTCGTGCTCGGCGTGGAGAAGGCCACCAAGCTCCTCGGGCACCTCGCGCTCACCGAGAAGGAGTACCTGGGGACGATCCGGCTGGGCCAGAACACCCTGACGGACGACGCCGAGGGCGAGACCACCTCCGCCACCGACGCCTCCGGGGTCGGCCGGGACGCCATCGACGCCGGGATCGCCAAGCTGACCGGCCGGATCATGCAGGTCCCGTCCAAGGTCAGCGCCATCAAGATCGACGGCGTGCGCTCCTACAAGCGCGCCCGCGACGGCGAGGACTTCGAGATCCCCGCCCGCCCGGTGACCATCTCCTCGTTCACCGTGTACGACGTCCGGGACGCCGTCGCCGAGGACGGCACCCCCGTCCTGGACCTGATCGTCTCGGTGGTCTGCTCCTCCGGCACCTACATCCGCGCCCTCGCCCGCGACCTGGGCGCCGACCTGGGCGTCGGCGGTCACCTCACGGTCCTGCGCCGCACCCGCGTCGGCCCGTACAAGCTGGACTCCGCCCGCACCCTCGACCAGCTCCAGGAGGAGCTGACGGTGATGCCGATCGCGGAGGCCGCCGCGGCCGCGTTCCCCCGCTGGGACGTGGACGAAAGGCGGGCCCGGCTGCTCCTCAACGGTGTGCGGCTGGAGATGCCCGAGGAGTACGCGGGCGCCGGCGCGGTCGGCGTCTTCGACCCCGAAGGCCGCTTCCTGGCACTGGTGGAGGAACAGAAGGGCAAGGCCAAGAGCCTGGCCGTCTTCGGCTGAGGCTCCCGGGACCGGCCCGGCGGATCATGCCGTGACCGCCGCGCTCCGCCCGTGGAGCGGCGGCCACGGGGTGTCGCTCCGCCGCCGCTCCACGGTCCCCCTCGGTTCCCCCCACCTCCAGGATGTGTCCGACGAGCCCCGTTCATTCACCCGTCCGGACGGGCGCTCGGAGTGAACCCGGGGAGTGCACGGGGGCGCGTTCGTATCGCGGCCTGTCCCGCCGATCACCGCGCGCCTACCGTCGACCGGAGAGCACGCGGGCGGGGCGGGGAGGTACGGCGATGGAGGGACGGGGCCCGCGCACCGGCGACGGCCGCGACACACCGCGGTACGGCCCCCGGGCGGCGCACGAGGACGACCCGCGCCCCTTTCCCGAGCCCTCGCTGGTCCGCGTCCAGGACCTCGCCGGGCGCCCCCGCGGCACCGGCTTCCTGGCCGACCACCACGGCACCGTCGTCACCAGCCACGAGGCCGTCGACGGCCTGACCCGCCTCGTCCTGTTCGGCGCCGGCGACCGCGGCTGCGTCGTCACCGCCGACGCGGTCACCCCGCTCCCGGAACTGGACCTGGCCCTCGTCCGCACCCATGGCCTCGACGCGGCCCCCCTGCCGGTCACCGTGCGCGGGGGCGCCGGCAGCGGCACCCACGTCCGGCTGGCCGCCGGCTGCTGGCGCGAGGCGCGGGTGCTGACGGCGACCTCCGTGACGTACACGGCCACGGACCGCTTCCACCGCCTCGCGCACTGCCTGGAGCTGGCCATCGGTACGGCGGGGCGGGACGCGCTGCGGCTCGGCGGGGGCGCGGCCGGCGGGCCCGTGCTGGACGCGGAGACCGGCGCCGTCGTCGCCGTCCTGGGCACCGCCCTGCGCTCCGACCGCCACGACACCGGTTTCGCCGTCCCCCTGCGCCACGGCCCGCCGGGCGGCCCCCTCGCCGACCTGCTCGCCCGCAACGCCGCCACCGTCCCCGCCTACGGCGCCGACCTCAACCTGGCGGGCGTCCTCGAACTCGCGGCCACCTCCGTCGGCTCCGACGGACCGCCCGCCCAGCCCCACGCCGTGATCGAACGCGCCCTGCCCGCCGAGGAGTTCGCCGCCTTCACCGAGAGCGGGGCCACCGTCCTCGCCCTCGTCGGCGCCCCCGGCAGCGGCCGTACGACCGAACTCGCGGCCCTCGCCGGCCGGCGCGCCCGGGGCCCGCAACCGGCGCCCACGCTGTGGCTGCGCGGCGCCGACCTGCGGGAGACGGACCGCTCCGTCGCCGACGCGGCCCGTCGCGCACTGACCCGCGCCGCCCGGATCGTCGCCGCGTCCCGCCCGGTCCCCGCCCTCGACGACCTGACCCCGGAACGGCTCGCCCACCTCGCCCGCGCCGCCGGCCGGCCGATGCTGCTCCTCCTCGACGGCCCCGAGGAGATGCCGCCCCTCCTCGCCCCCCACCTCCCCGAGTGGACCGGGGGCACCGTCGGCTGGCTGCGGGAGACCGGAGCCCGGCTGGTGGTGGCGTGCCGGGCGGAGTACTGGGAGCAGGCGGGCCGGCACTTCCCGACGGGCGTGCTGCACGGCCGCGCGGACCGGGACCTGCCGCCCCGCGTCCCGCTCGAGGACCTCACCGCGGCCGAGGCCGAGGAGGCCCGTGCCCTGCTCGGCGTCCCGGACACCGCCCTCGCGGGCCCCGACGCCCGGCACCCCCTCACCCTCCGCCTGTACGCGGAGGTCCGTGCCGCACTCCCCGACACCGACCACGCCACGCCCGTCGGACGCGACGACGTCTTCGCCGCCCACCTCGACCTGCTGTGCCTGCGGATTGCGGTCCGGCTGGCCGCGGAGAACGGTGTGCGCCGCACCGCCGTACGCCTGCTCGCCGCGAAGGTGTCCGGGCAGGTCCACGAGGCGGCCCGGCGCAGCCTCGGGGCGGGCCGGGGCGAGCTGGACCGGGCCTCGTTCGAGGCGGTGTTCCCGTGGGGACCCGCGCCCGCCCGGCTCGGTGGCGGAACCGGCTGGGCGTCCGCCGTCCTCGCCGAAAAACTCCTGGTGCCCGCCTGCGGCGGCTACCGCTTCGCCCACGAGGAACTCGCCGACTGGCTCCAGGGCCTCCACCTCGACCTGGACGAGGCCCTGCGCGTCCTCGTCCACCGCCCGCGCACCGCCGACGGCGTCCACCCGCTGCCCGTCCCGCACCACCGCATCGGCCCCGTCGTCCAGGCGCTGCTGCACCTCGGCCGGCAACAGGGAGCCCGGCAACTCGGCCTCCGCCTGGCGGAGTTGACCCACGTGCTGGAGGTCGACCCGCAGTCCTGGTGGGCCGCCCGGCTGCTCGCCGAGACCCTGCCGCGGGTCCCGGACGCGACCCCGTACGCCGGCGTCCTGCGGATCCTGGCCGACCTCGTCGTCAGCCGGTGCGACCGGCCGGACCGGCCGGCCGGGTTCGGCCCGGACTTCTGGGCCGCCCTGCGGCTCCCGGCCGGCCTCCGCCTCGACCTCCTGCGCCGGCTGGTCCTCGCGGACCCGGCCCCGGACGCCGAGGACGTCCCCCGCCACCTCGACGCCGTCGCCCGGCTGCTCGCCGTCGACACCGCCGCCGTACAGCCGCTGCTCGCGCTCTGGTTCGACGACGAACGGCCGCTGCCCGCGACACCGCACGCCACCGTGGCGACGGCCGCCCAGGCCCTGCTGCACACCCACCGGCACCGCGGCCTGGACGACCTCACCGAGGTCCTCATGGACCGCGCGCACCCGCGCGCCGACGAACTCCTCGCCGTGCTCGCCGAGGAGGAACCCTCCGCGCTGTGCCGGGCCGTGGACCGGTGGGCGCACGACGAGCGGCCGCGGCGACGGGCCGCGGCCATGACGTACGGACCGCGCGCGGCGGCACACGTGCGCGCCCGCCCCGACCGCGACCTGCTGCGGTACGCCGCCCTCGCGGTCCTCGCCCACCCCGCCGACCGGGACCTCCACGGGGCCGCGCTCGCCCTCCTCGTACGCGACCCCGAAGCCCGCGGCCGGCACCTTCCACGGGCTCTGGAGCGGTTCGCCCAGGGCGATCCGCAGCTGCCCCCGAGCGCGCTGCTCACCGCGCTCACCACCCACCCGGAACCGGTCCTCGAGGCCTGCCGCGCCCGGCTGGACGGACCCGGCGCCGACACCGGACCCCTGCTGCGTGCCCTGGTCGACGCCACCACACCCGCCCTGGCCCGCCGGGTGGCGCCGCTCCTGCGCGAGGTGCTGGAACGGCACCCGGAGGCCGTCGGCGACCTCGCCGCGTGTCTCGACGAGCGCCTCGACCTCGGACAGCCCGCCCCGGCCGTGCTGTTCTCCCTGGTCACCGGGTTGCTGGACGGCGGATCCGAGGTCCTGCGGGCCGCCCTGGCCGGTGTCCTGGCCGGACCCGGCGCCCTCCGCGGGGAACTGCTGGACTTCCTGCTCGCCCACGAACACGACGTCGCCGTCCTGGACGCCGTGCTCCACGCGGCCGGCCGGCTCAGCGGCCCGGACCTGCGCGTCCTCGTCCACCGCACCGGCCTCCTGCTCGGCCGCACCCCACAGGGCGCCGCCCGCCTCGACCGCGGCCTGGCCGACCTGGCCCACCGCGTTCCCGGCTTCGCCGCACAGCTCGCGGACTGGCTCGCCGGACAGCCGGCGCAGTGGGTGGCGCTGGTCGGCCCGGACGCCCGCCGCACGATCGAGCACCTGGCGGGTGCGCGGGTCCCCGTCTGATCAGGGGCCGCGCCGGACGGCCCGGGGCAGTGGGGCGAGTCACAGCGCCCAAGCCCGATGCGGGCCGGAGACACCCGGCATGGCACCCTTAGAGCTGCGTACGCGGTCAACGGAACACACGAACACACCACCACACGACAAACACGGACACGGGTTCGAGGAGCGGTCACAGTGCAGCGCTGGCGTGGCTTGGAGGACATCCCCCAGGACTGGGGGCGCAGCGTCGTCACCATCGGCTCCTACGACGGCGTCCACCGCGGACACCAGCTGATCATCCGGCACGCCGTGGACCGGGCCCGCGAGCTGGACGTGCCCTGCGTCGTCGTCACCTTCGACCCGCACCCCAGTGAGGTCGTGCGCCCCGGCAGCCACCCGCCGCTGCTCGCCCCGCACCACCGCCGCGCCGAGCTGATGGCGGACCTGGGGGTGGACGCGGTCCTCGTCCTCCCCTTCACCACCGAGTTCTCGAAGCTGTCGCCCGCCGACTTCGTCGTCAAGGTCCTGGTCGACAAGCTGCACGCCAAGGCGGTCGTCGAGGGCCCCAACTTCCGCTTCGGCCACAAGGCCGCGGGCGACGTCGAGTTCCTCACCGAGCAGGGCAAGGTCCACGACTTCGAGGTCGAGGTCGTCGACCTGTTCGTCTGCGGCGACGCGGGCGGCGGCGAGCCGTTCTCCTCGACGCTGACCCGGCGCCTGGTCGCCGAGGGCGACATGGAGGGCGCCGCGGAGATCCTGGGCCGGCCGCACCGCGTCGAGGGCGTGGTCGTGCGGGGCGCTCAGCGCGGCCGGGAACTCGGTTTCCCCACGGCGAACGTCGAGACCCTCCCGCACACCGCGGTCCCGGCCGACGGCGTCTACGCCGGCTGGCTGCACGTGGGCGACGAGGCGATGCCGGCCGCCATCTCCGTCGGGACCAACCCGCAGTTCGACGGCACCGAGCGCACGGTGGAGGCGTACGCCATCGACCGCGTCGGCCTCGACCTGTACGGCCTTCACGTGGCCGTCGACTTCCTGGCCTTCGTCCGCGGCCAGGCGAGGTTCGAGTCCCTGGAGGGGCTGCTGGAGCAGATGGCGGTGGACGTGAAGCGCTGCCGGGAACTGGTGGCGGAGGCGGGCCGGTAGCCCGCTCCTACGACGGCGAAGGGCGGCCGGTGTCATCGGACACCGGCCGCCCTTCTTCCGTCGCCGCTACCGCTGCGGGGGCGGCGGGGGAGGGGTCTGGCCGTCCGGGCCCTGGGGGTGGGGCGGGTAGGCGGGCTGCTGCTGGTAATGCTGGTCGTGGTTCGGATAGGGCTGGCCGGGCTGCGGCGCCTGCGGGTAAGGCTGTTGGGGCCCGCCGTACGGCGTCCGGCCCTGCGGGGGATAGGGCTGACCGCCCGGCTGCTGGGGCGCGGCGGGATACGGCTGGCCGGGCTGCGGCTGCGGCTGGGCCTGAGCCTGGGCTTGGTACTGGGCCTGGTAGGGCTGGGGCTGACCCGGCAGGGGCGGGGCGGCGACCGGCGGCGGGTTGCCGTCGTTGGTCCACAGGCCGTGCATCTGCTGGTGCCGGACGAAGTCCTCCGCGACCAGCGCCGCGAGGTTGAAGTACGACTCCCGCACCTTCGGCCGCATCATGTCGAGGTCGACCTCGGCACCGGCGGCGAGGTGCTCGTCGAACGGCACCACCACGACACCCCGGCACCGCGTCTCGAAGTGGCTGACGATGTCCTCCACCTTGATCATCTTGCCGGTCTCGCGGACGCCGGAGATGACGGTGAGGGACCGCGAGACCAGCTCGGCGTACCCGTGCGCGGACAGCCAGTCCAGCGTCGTACTGGCGCTGCTCGCGCCGTCCACCGACGGCGTCGAGATGATGATGAGCTGGTCCGCGAGGTCGAGCACCCCGCGCATGGCGCTGTAGAGCAGACCGGTGCCCGAGTCGGTGAGGATGATCGGGTACTGCTTGCCCAGGACGTCTATCGCGCGCCGGTAGTCCTCGTCGTTGAACGTCGTGGAGACGGCCGGGTCCACGTCGTTGGCGATGATCTCCAGGCCGGAGGCGGCCTGCGAGGTGAACCGCCGGATGTCCATGTAGGAGTTGAGGTACGGGATCGCCTGGACGAGGTCGCGGATCGTGGCCCCGGTCTCGCGCCGCACCCGGCGGCCGAGCGTGCCGGCGTCGGGGTTCGCGTCGATCGCGAGGATCTTGTCCTGCCGCTCGGTGGCGAGGGTCGAGCCGAGCGCGGTGGTCGTGGTCGTCTTGCCGACGCCGCCCTTGAGACTGATGACCGCGATGCGGTAGCAGGACAGCACCGGGGTCCGGATCAGCTCCAGCTTCCGCTGCCGCTCGGCCTCCTCCTTCTTGCCACCGATCCTGAACCGGCCGCCGCCCGCCGTCGGACGGCTGCTCTTCGCCTTCTGCTTCTTGTTGTTGAGCAGCCGGTCGGAGGACAGCTCGACGGCCGCGGTGTAACCCAGCGGCGCGGCACCGGGGTTGACCGGCTGCCGCTGATCGTGCTGGATCGGCTGCGGCCAGGCGGCCCCGGCCCGGGGGTCGACGGGGGCCTGGGGCGGCTGGGGAGCCTGGGGTGCGGGAGCGCCCTGCGGCGGCTGGGCCGCCTGTGCCGCGTGCGGCGGCTGTCCGGGGAAACCCTGGGGAGAGCCCTGCGGGAACCCCTGGGGCGGGGCGGCCTGGGGGTGGCCCTCCACCTGGTGGGGGATACCGGGCTGGGCCTGAGAGGGCTGGGGGGTCTGCGGCGCTTGCGGCGCATCGGGGGCGTGCGGGGCCGGGGGCGAGGGCTGCGGGAACCCGTAGCCGCCGGGGGCGGCCTGTGCCTGCGGGGCGGCCTGTGCCTGCGGGGCAGGAGGGGCCGGGGCCTGGTGGGGGCCGGGCGCGGGCGGCTCCGGGGCGGCCTGGGCCTGCTGGGGGAAGCCGTAACCACCGGGGTTGGCGGGGGGCGTGGGCGCAGAGGGCTGCGGGAAGCCGTAGCCGGGCTGGGAGTTGGGCGCCGAGGGCTGCGGGAAGCCGTAGCCCGGCTGGGAGTTGGGAGCGGGCGGCGGGGTCCCCGGCTGCTGCTGGGGGGCAGGGGCGGGTGGCTGCGGGAAGCCGTACCCGGCCGGGTGGTTGGCCGCGGGAGCCGGGGGCTGCGGGAAGCCGTAACCTGCCTGCGCGCCGGGCGTGGGCTGCGGGCCCGGCTGCTGCGCGGCGGGGGGCTGCGGGAAGCCGTACGCCGGCTGGGGCGCGGGCTCCGCCGTGGGTGCGGCGGGTGGCGCGGGGGTCCAGGCCGCCGGCGCGGGCGGCTGGGCCTGCGGCTGGGCGGGCGGCTGCGGAGCCGCCGAAGCCGCTGCGGGAGCGGGCGGCTGCGGTTGAGCCGGCCACTCGGGCGCCGGGGCGGGCGTGGCGGGCTGGTACGACGGCGGCAGCGGCGGCAGTCCGCTCTGCGGGGCCGGCGGGGGAGTCCAGGCGGGCGGAGCCACCGGCGGTGCGTCGCCCTGCGGAGCGACCGCGTCCGCGGGGAGGGAGTCCGACGGCGGGGCGGCCGGTGCCGGTGCCGCGTCCGCGGCGGTCGGCGGCTCGGTCGCCGCCGGGGCGTCCGGTTCGGCGGCGGGCGTGTCGTCCGAAGGGACCTCGTCCGCCGACTCCGCGTCGACGGACGAGGCGGCGGAATCCCCGGTGACGGTGGACCCTGCCGAGGGAGCCGCGTCGCCTTCGGCGGTCGGTCCGGCGTCCTGCCGGACCCCGTCCGCCGCTTCGGAGGCAGCGCCCTCGGGCGCCGCCCCGCCGGACCCGGTCTCGGTCTCCCCGGTGTCCGTCTTATCGGCGTCCATTCCCTCGGCTTCGGCTTCGGCTTCGGAGGGCGAAGTCTCGCGGACCTCGTCGCTCGCGGCCCCGGCATCACCCGCTGGGGCCGTGGCGTCCGTCTCGGCCGCGCTGTCGGCCGTCGGGTGCGCCGTCTCGGCCCGCTCCGCGAGCTGCCGCTTCAGGGCGACCGCCGAGAAGCGCATGGTCGCGCCGCTCTCGAGATCGCCGTTCCCGGAACCGCCCTCTTCTCCGGCGGCGGGCGCCGCGGGCCGCGGCTGCTGCGGCTCGAACCCGGCCTCCGCCGGCAGTCGGGGCGCGGCGACCGGCTCTCCGACGGGAGCCGGCGAGGCCACGGGTGGCGCGGGCGGGGCGAACGGCGCCTCCGGAGCGGGAGCCACGGGCGGCGGGTACGGTGCTCCGGCCTCAGCCCCGGCCGCCGGTGCGGGCGGTGCGAAGGGAGCCCCGGTCACCGGAGGGCCCAAAGGCGCGTACGGCGCCCCGGGCGTCACGTTCGGGTGGGCCGGCGGAGCCGACCCACCGGCACCCGCGGCCGATCCGGTGCCCGACCCGGAGTCGCCCGCAGCGTTCTGCGTGTACCAAGCGGGCGGCGCGTAGTCGATGGTGAACTCGCCCGTCGTCTCGATGGCGGACTCCGCGTCGGTCTGGTCATCGCCGGGTGTGGCCCAGCCCCCGCGGATCCCGTCCCGATCGCTGCTCACAGTTCCTCCTGGTGTGGTCGAGCACCCTCAAAGCCGTGCCGGGGCGACCGTTTCTCGTCGTACGCGGTGGTCCGAGGCCGTCTGGGGTCGTCCTGAGTGCCGGCTTCCCCCGGGACGCAGACGCCCACCCCACGGTTTCCGGCATCGCGCCCGGCACCAGCCTAATCATCGGATGCCCCGCCCAGGCAGGTCCGCCCACCCCCGGCACCAGTCCATCACGTCACCGGCCTCCCGACGAGTGACCTCGCGTGCGCCACGACCCGGCAAAGCGGCCATAACGCCACAACTGCCGTACGAGGCAGCCGGAAAGAGGGAAACCGGGAAGCCGTAGACCGGCTCAGTCCATACGCCGGGGCGTGCCCAGCAGCCCGACCTCCGCGTCCGTGGGCTGCGTCATCACGTACTGCCGGTCGCGGTCGGCGCACCACAGGGTGAAGCCGTCGGCGAGCGTCGGCAGGGCCTCCACGTCCGCGCGCGGCAGCGCCAACGCGCGGCCCAGCTCCGCAGACTCGTCCGGCGAGATCCGCTGCACGCCGACGAGCCTGGCCTGCCGCAGCAGCCGGGGGGCGACCGGGGAGAGGTACGGCAGCAGGGTGAGCACGGCCTGCCAGGGTCCGGAGGCGACGCGCCCGCGCGGCGGGCGCATCCCGCAGTCCCGCACCACCAGCACCGGAGTGCCCGCCGACGCGCCCTGCGGGGGCACCCGGCCGACCTCGTACACCGCCAGGCCGTTCTGCCCGCCGCCCATGGCGTGCACCATCTGCGCCCACGCCTGCGGCCGGCCCGTCTCCACGGCCACCCGCGCTCCGGTGGCCGCCGCCCTGAGCGCGAGCACCTGCGCGGTCCACAGGCCTCCGATCAGGACGACGTCGTACGGCGTGGGCCGGTTGACGCCCAGGACGGCGGGCCGGCCCTCGGCGTCCACCCCGATGACGACGCCGTCGTCCCCGATCGGCAGCGCCAGCGCGCCCAGTTGGTCCATGGACACCGAGTGCCGCCCGTGCCGCGGGCCGATCAGTCCGAAGCCGGCGCGCGGCAACCGGTGTCCCTGGGAGCCGGAAGAAGGCTCGGGTGCGCCGGTCCCTGCCGTCGTCGCCGTCATCGGGCACCTCCGAGGGGCAGCGTGGCCAGGATGCCGGGCACCTGTTCGCGGTCGAGGCGGGCGAGCCCCGCGCCGGTGTGCCGGGCCGCACCCTGCACCGCGCGCCTGGCCGCCACGAGTTCGTCGTCACTGCGTCCCGTCACCCGGACGTGCCCGCTCAGGGACACCTCCTGCCGCTCGCCGCGCGCGAGGGTGAGGCTGAAGGTCGTCGCCAGCGCCGGGACGGCGGTGATCAGGGCGACGAACTGCGGCAGCGACGGACCGCCGCCACCGTTCAGCGCGGGCCACCGGCGCATCCAGTACGTCGTGTGCCGCCGGTTGTCGCACCGCCAGCTCCGGCCGGACTCCTCGGTGCGCCGGTCCACCGCCCCGGTCCGCCCGGCCTCCGCCGTCACCAGCGGGTTGGCGCACACCGAGGTGGCGAGGGCGGCCGTCAGCCCCTCCTCGTCGAGCACGGTCGCCCGGAACCCGGCGCCGGTCAGCCGGCTCGCCAGATGGTCGGCCGCCCGTACGACGCACTTCTGCGCGCCGACGAGACCGCCGCCGCGCGCGGCGACGGCCTCCGGGCACAGCTCCGGGTCCAGCTTCAACGCGATCCACGTGATGCGCACCGCCGGTGCGCCGGTCTGCTCCTGCAGCGGCGCGTAGTTGGCGACGGCCACGGACTGGCGCGGCAGGTGCAGCGCGGGCGCGGGCTGGGTGTGCAGCACGATCTGCGCGGACTCCAGACGGATGCCGTCCACGTCGAGCGCGTCGTGCACCAGGGCGAGCGGCAGCGGCTGCCGGCTGCGCTCGGCCCGCAGCGCGGTCGCGTCCGCCTCGACCTGGAGCACGGCGGTGACGAACGTGCCGTCGCCGACGATCCCGACGGGCCGCCGGTCACGGCTGCCGTACTCGTAGGTGCGCAGGCTCGGGTCGCACTCCAGGGCCGGGGCGAACCCCGGCTCGGTCCCGGGCGGTATCTCCAGCTTGGCGGCCTGCCGGCGGCGGGCCTTCAGCGCCCGCGCGGTGGCCAGCCACTCCGGGAGGGAACGGCCCCGTCGGCGCGCCACCGAGAGCACCACCAGCACCGCCGCGACGACACCGGCCACGCCCAGGGCCACCGGGCCGATCGCCCAGCCGACCAGCAGGACGGCGGCCGCGGTCTCCCACAGGACGAGGCGTTGCAGCCGGAACGCCCCGGCGGCCCCCGAACGCACCTTGAGATGGAGCGCCCCCGAGGCCCCCGACGCCGCCGACCGCTGCGACGCCCGCGGCGGCTGCGGTCCGGACGCCGAGGAGCCCCGCGTCCGCGACCGGCCACCGGAGCGCACGCGCGTTCCCGAAGCCATCACTCCATCTCCCCGTTCTGCTCACGACTCGCCCGTAAATCAGCACCCCACAGGGCACTTGACGGCCCGGGAACCCTACCCGCTCCCCAAGTCCGCGCGGATACCAGGCATAGTAGGGGGCCGCTCCGACATCGGGGGCGGGGGACCGCGTCACCCGCGCGTGCGGCCCGGACGGAAAACGGGGAGAGACACAGACAGATGGCATCCCGGCGCGATCAGCTCAATGCCTACACCTTCGCGAAGCGCCGCATGCTCGCGGCCTTCCTGCAGTCGTCGCCCGACGGTTCGGAGGAGGGAGCGCCGCGCCCCCTGCGGTCCGTCCTGCCGGGCATCGTCGTCGGAGTGATCGTCATGGCGGTCTTCGGGGCGTGGGGCATGTTCAAGCCGACCGCGCCCAAGGGCTGGGACGAGCCCAACGCCAAGGTGATCGTGGCCAGCAAGTCCACGACGCGGTACGTCGTCCTGAAGACCGACGGCCAGGTCCAGCTCCACCCCGTCCTCAACATGGCCTCCGCCAAACTGCTCCTCGCCGACGGCCGGGGCGACGTCGTGACCGTCGCCGAGTCCGTCCTCGACAACGGCAAAATCCCGCACGGCGTCACCATCGGCATCCCGTACGCGCCGGACCGGCTGCCCCCGGCGTCCGAGGCGGGCACCGGCAAGCGCTGGGTGGTCTGCGAGCGTCCGGGCGCGGGCGGCGACGGCTCCGTCCAGAAGGCCGCGCTGGTGCTCTCCTCGCGCGACATGAAGCTCACCGACGGCAAGGGCCGCCTGCACGGCGGCCAACTGCTCTACGTCGCCGACCCGGACGGCAAGCGGTACGTCGTGGACGCGAGCGGCGCCGTCTACCCCGTCGACAAGGGCGACGAACTGCTGCTGCGCGCCGTGGTCGGCTCCGGCCGGGAGCCCCAGCGGGTCTCCGCGGAGTGGCTGGCCACCCTGCACCCGGGCGACGCGATCACCTTCCCGGCGGTCACCGGGCAGCCGGGCGCGGCGGCCGGGGCGCCGGGGCAGCTGGACGCGTCGGTCAACAAGGTCGGCATGGTCCTCAAGGCGTTCGACAACAACACGGAGCAGTACTACGTGGTGCTGCCCGGCCGGGTCGCCCCGGTCTCCGCCTTCACCGCCCAACTGCTGCTGTTCAGCGAGGAACTGGCCCCCCTCGGCCAGGCCGGGCAGGCCCACGAGGTCAGCCCCGGCGCGATCGTGCCGGGCCAGGCGTTCGGCACCGAGCGCAACTGGCCGACCGGGGACCCCGTCCCCGTCAACGAGGCGTCGGCCGCCTCCGGCAGCCGCAGCACGATCTGCAACGTCCTGCGCGACGTGGACGCCGACTCGGGCGCCACCACCCTCAGCACCTGGGTGGGCACGGACTACCCGGCCAAGCTGCCCACCGGGGCCTCCAGCGCCTACGTCACCCCAGGCTCCGGCCAGCTCTACCGCCAGTTCCAGGGCGAGCAGACCAAGACCGGCCCGGTGTTCCTCGTCACCGACACGGGCCTGCGCTACGTCCTCCAGTCCAACGCCGACAGCGCCACGGACGACGCCGGGATCGGCACCACGGCCAAGGAACGCGAGCAGCTCCAGCGCGAGGCGCGGCAGGCCCAGAACCGGCTCGGCTACAAGGACGTGGACCCGGCGCCGATCCCCGCCGCCTGGTCGGAGTTCCTGCCGACGGGCCCGCGCCTGTCGACGGCCGCGGCACGCCAGCCGCAGGGCTCGTGAGGAACGTGAGGAAGGGGACGACAGTGCTTCGTACGACGCTGGCGGCGGCCGCGACGCTGCTGACCACGGCCACGGTCCTCGCGCCCCCCGCCGGGGCGGCCGACGAACTGCCCTACTCGGACCAGTGCAGCTTCCCCAACGGCCTGTACCCGGGCCGCCCCTGGTCCCTCCAGCGCGTCCTCCTGGACGAACTGTGGAGCCGGTCCAAGGGCGAAGGCGTGCGGGTCGCGGTCATCGACACCGGCGTGGACGTGAAGAACCCGCAGCTCACCGCCGCGGTCGACGCCAAGAGCGGCCGCAACCTCCTGCCGAGGAACCTCAAGGACGACAACGGCGACCCGATCGAGCGGGGCGCGGAGAACGGCACGACGGACACCGTCGGGCACGGCACCAAGGTCGCCGGCATCATCGCGGCCCGCCCCCTCGGCGGCACCGGCTTCGTGGGCCTCGCGCCCGAGGCGACGATCATCCCGATCCAGCAGAACGACGCGGAGGGCCACGGCGACACGGGCACCCTGGCCGACGCGATCCGCTACGCCGTCCAGGCCAAGGCCCAGGTCATCAACATCTCCCAGGACACCTCGCAGGCGGTCCGCCCCGACTCCGACCTGGAGAAGGCGATCGACGAGGCGCTGGCTCAGAGGATCGTGGTCGTGGCCTCGGCCGGCAACGACGGCGTCGGCGGCAACACCAAGAAGACCTACCCGGCGTCCTACGAGGGCGTCCTCGCGGTCGCCGCCTCGGACCGCAACAACGAACGCGCCTCGTTCTCGCAGTCCGGCGACTTCGTCGACGTGGCGGCACCCGGCGTCGACATGATCTCCACGGTCCCGCAGGGCGGCCACTGCTCCGACAACGGTACGAGCTTCTCGGCGCCGTACGTCGCGGGCGTGGCGGCCCTGATCAAGGCCAAGCACCCCGACTGGACCGCCCGCCAGGTCGTCGCCCAGATCGAGCAGACCGCCGAGCGCACGATCGCCGGCCACGACCGCCTGGTCGGCTGGGGCGTCGTCGACCCGGTCCGCGCCCTGACGGAGGACGACCACCCGATCGAGTCGCCGAGCCCCCAGGACGGCCTCACCCGGGCCAAGGCCCCGACGGCCGCGAAGTTCCAGGTCGGCGAGACCCCCGACGAACGCAACGCCCGCCTCGCCACGTACGTGGCCGTGGCCGCGGCGGTCCTCGTCGCGGGCCTCGGCGGCACGGCGGTGGCGATCCGCGACGCGCGGCGCCGGGCACGGAGGGTGGCGGGGACGCAGTAGGGGGCAATGCCGGTTTCCGACTGCCGTGTGCGGACGGCCGGTTGCCGCCTGTGAAGGATCGGTGAAGCCCCGGCGGGCAGTAGCAGAGCTGTTTCATATGACAGTTGGGGCTGTCGGTGGAAGTCACTACAGTGGACGTGTAGCGGTCATGAACACCTGGGGAGCGCGGGCTGCCCGGGACGGCCGCTGACAACGGGGAACGGGGAGGGAAGGCTTCATGCTTCCTGCAGACACGGGCGGTGGTGCCGCCGACGTACGGCGCGGTCTGATGGCGCTTTCGACGTTCAAGAAGCGCGTGGACGACCTGCTGACGGCCTTCGAGGACTCGGCGGGCGGCTCGTCCAAGGTCGCGACGCACAGCCTGTCGGAGACCGCTTTCGGGACGGGCAACTTCCCGGAAGCGAAGACACTTCACCTGGAGTACGAGCGCGTTCACGAGCGCATCACGACGCTCTCCAAGTCGCTCGGCCTCCAGCTCGAGGCGATGCAGATCGCCGTCCACGGCGTGGACGTCACCTTCGACAACCTCGAAGACGACCTGCGCTACCGGTTCCACGAGATCCGGACCGAGGTCAACCAGGACCGCACCGAGATGCTCAACGAGCACCTCAAGCGCGACAACAAGGCCGACCACACGGACGCGGGGTACTGATGAGCGGCGGCGACAAGAAGCCCGACCACTACCAGGCCGAACGCCAGGACGCGGCCGAGCAGAACTCCACCGTGGACACCGTCCGGAAGGTGGCCGCCGCGGTCAGCCCGTTCTACAGCGGCGGCCACGTGAACTTCGGCAAGACCAGCTTCGAGGGCTACGACCTCAACGAGATGATCGACATCGTGGAGTCGGCGAGCCCGGAAACGCTGGAGAGCGCGGCCAAGGCCCTCGTCGACGCCCGGGACGCCATCAAGGAGGCCGCCGACGAGCTCAGCCGCAACCTCGGCTCCGTCGACTGGGAGGGCGAGGCCCACACCGCGTTCTACACCTGGGGCACGGACCTGACCACCACGGCTCGGGCACTCGCCGACTACGCCGACGAGGTGGGCACCCAGATCCTGGCGGCAGGCTCCGGCCTCGCCTCCGTACGCAAGTCCATGCCCCCGCGCGACACCCGCACCGACCGCAAGACGGCCGACGACTTCCCGGTGCCCGCCCAGGTCGACTCCAACAAGGACTACGCCGCAGCGGTCAAGGCCGAGAAGGACCGCCAAGAGGCGATCAACCAGATGTACCGACTGGCGTCGTTCTACACGGTGTCGAGCGGGATGATGCAGCTGGCGGAGGAGCCTGTGTTTCCGAAGATGCCGGATGTGGGGGTGCCGGCGCCGACAGTTGTCAGAGGGGAGGAACCTCCTGGAGAACAGAAGGTCAGCCTCCACCCTCGCTCTAGTGGCGTGGAAGAAACAGCGCACTACTCTGCGAATGCCACGACCGGGCGATCGCAGCCTGAGTCTTCCCTGCCGTCTACAGGGGGGCTGGTCGATCCCGCGACGCGGCCCGAGAACCACGTCGGTACGGAGATCGACAGCGTCGGTACGCTGCCGCCACAGGAAGCAGCGAGACCGACGACCGTAGGCCCCTCGTCGACGGCTGTTTCCAACGGATCTCCGTCGGGGGCAGTTCCAGCCTTTCCCCCTGTGGGCGTTCCTCCAGCCTTTCGAGGACAGGCCGGGCGTACCTCAGGGTTTGGCGGTGTGCCGGCAAGCAAGCTTCCGGCCTCCGCTCAGGGGCGAGTCGGTGGTATGCCGGGTGGCGCCGCGGCAGGGCGTACGGGAACAGGTCCCATGGGGCCGACGGGGCGTGCGCCCGCGCCAGGTCAGGCAGCCGGACGTGGCACTGGCCCTATGGGGCGCGGCGTTGTGGGTGGGGTGCCAAAAGCCGGAGGGCAGGTAACTGGACGTACTGGGGGCGTTCCCCGAGGCCCAGTCACCGGCATGGGGGCGATCAATCCCGGGCGCACCGGTGCCGGACGTTCCGGGGCTGGGCGTACCGGCGATGGGGTCGTTGGCGGGAGGCCTGTCACTGGTGGCACCTCCAGCACCAACCGTTCCAGACTGCCGCGCGGCACGGTCGTCGGTGGTGAGGGTGTGCCGACCTCGCGTGCTATGGGCGAGAAGCCTGGCCAGCGTGGGGTGATCGGGAAGCCCGGCCCGACAACGAGCACGGGTTCGGGACAGGCGGCTCGGCGCCCTGTCGGCAGCACTGAGGGCGTGGTCGGAACGACGAAGGGCCGAACTCCTGGAAACAGGAATGGTGGAAACACGTCCGGTGATCCGGGGGTGATCCGCGGTGCCGCACACAATCAGCGTTCCGGTAAGAAACGTTCGCGCCGGGACGAGCGGCGCGATGACGCGTCGTCGACCGACTGACCGACAAGAGCGAGGACAGGCAGAGGCATGGTGGCAGGGATCAGCCGGCGCGGCGGGCGGAGCGTGTCTTCCGCGGGGCGAAACGGGAGACGGGTGTCCGCCGTCTGTTCGGCGCTCGGTGCCTTGGCAGTCCTCTCGGCAGGTCTGGCTCCGAGCGCATCGGCCGCCGACGTCCAGTCGCAGCAGTGGTATCTGTCGGCGATGAAAGCCGAGGAAATGTGGAAGGTGAGCACCGGGAAGGGAGTGAAGGTTGCCGTCATTGACAGCGGAGTCAACCCTGATACCCCATCTCTTAAGGGGCAGGTACTTGCCAATGAGGTGCCTCCGGTCGTGGGGTATGGCGCAACACGGGACTACTTGGGCCACGGAACGACCATGGCGGAACTGATCGCCGGTACCGGTGCTGGTGAGGGACTTAAGGGCCTTGCCCCCGAAGCCAAGATTGTCCCTTACCGCATCAAGACCGACGATCTGAAGGGCGCGGTAGAGCGAAATAAGACCGCAAGCTCTGCCCAGGCGATCAGAGCCGCCGCTGAAAGTGATGCCAAAATCATCAGCATGTCCTACGGGAGTCCTGGCGACAACCCGGAGGAGGCGGCGGCCGTCAAATACGCTCAGTCCAAGGGCAAGCTGATGTTTGCGGCCGTGGGAAATGACGCGGAGCGCAAGGCCCCTATTGGGTATCCGGCTGCGTACCCTTATGTCGTGGGAGTTGCCGCATCGGACGAGAACGGAAAAGCCGGAGACTTCTCGGAGTACGGGAACTACGTTGACCTGGCCTCCCCTGGACTGAACGTCCCCACATGGTGCGACAAGACCTTCCGCTCATACTGCACAGGCCAGGGCACAAGCCAAGCCACCGCCATCGCCTCCGCCTCCGCCGCCCTGATCTGGTCCGCCCACCCCGACTGGACGGCGAACCAGGTCCTCGCCAGCCTGATCGACACCGCAGGCCGTGACTGGGCTAAGGACGACCCGAGCACGTACCTCGGTTACGGACTGATCCGCCCCCGCAAGGTGCTGGAGAACAGCAACTTCAATCCCGGCGCGGCCGACACCGACCCGCTCGCCAAGGAGAACACGGTGGGCGTCACAGGCGACGACACCTCGACCTCCCCGTCCGCATCAACCTCGTCACAGCTCCCGAAGACCCCTTCAGGTGGCCAGACTTCGGCGGCAGGATCGAGCGCGAACTCCTCCGACGACAACACCACGATGTGGGTCACCCTCGGAGCGGCGGCGGCCGTGTTGGTGATCGGCGGTGGCGCCTTCGCGATGGTGCGTTCACGGCGCGGCGCATGACGGGCGACGTACCACGACCAGCCACACACAACCGTTCTGGTGCGGAAACGCACGCAGAGACGAACCACAGCTCATACGAAAAGGGGTGCCGAAATGGTCGACCGCAAGCTTAATGACGGCGACGTACAGAAGCTCCAGACGGAAGTCATCGACCGGTACGACAACATCCGGGGCTCGCTGGCGAAGCTGCAGGGCACGATCGACATGATCGAGAAGGCCTGGACGGGTCAGGGCGCCAACGCGTTCAACGTCAAGCAGACGGAGATCAACGGCCACATGGTCGCGATCGGCAAGATGCTCGACGACTTCCTCGAGGGCATCCACATGAACAAGACCGACAAGCGCAACCTCGAGGACCAGATCGAGGCCGACCTCAAGCAGATCTCGGTCGAGGACCTGGGCGGGAAGACGTCGGCGCTGAACAGCTACTGACGGTTCGGTGGCGGTACTGAGCCACACCGTTGTCCGGGCTGTGCAGTCCGGCTGAAAATCTTCAAAGAAACGAGGAAACATGTCCGGAGCCCACTACGACGACCTTGCCGTCACGTACGGCACCATGGACGCGCTCGCCACCGAGCTCGGCAACCAGGCCAAGAAGCTCGAGGAGGACCTCGAGGCCCTGCGGCAGGCCGTGCTCAACGTGTCCGCGGGCTGGGGCGGCGAGGCGTTCCAGACGTTCCAGGGCAAGAGCGAGGAGTGGAACAAGCACGCGCGTGGCATTCACACCGCGCTGGTCCAGATCTCGCAGAAGGTCCACACCGCCGGCGGCGACTACCGCGGCGGCGACCTGAAGGGCGCGAGCTACTTCCAGTAGGAGAGCGCGCAGACACGACACCAGGGTGGGCACGCACGGGAGGTGCCCACCCCGGTGCTGTGTCACGTCACTTCAGGTCGGCTACGCTTCGGCCGCGCATTGTGGTGAGAAGTGGTCCGGAGAGCGATCAGCCGCACTCATCGGAGTCTTCGAGCGCCTTCGTATAGGCCATGATCAGTTTCTTCATCGCGCCCGAGTCGGATCGATCGGGGGTGAACACCTGGATCACGGCATACAGGTTCTGATCGGGATGATCCGAGGACCTGCACGATGTCGCGGTCTTCCCCACGGCGCCCGTGCCCGAATAGAGATAGCGATTGTCGTCGGTCACTTGGCCGTCGTCGATCTTGTCGTACGCGGCGGCGACGGTAGACGCGCCCTCCCCGTTGCTCCACCACGTCTGGGTCTGCCGGACTGAGACATCGCCGTCGACGACGAGGTCACAGCGTTTCGTCCCCCCATTGGGTGACGAGGGCTTCACGGCGAAGGAATTACCTTCGGAAGGAAAGCGTCGAGTAACCAGGGGTCGAGTGGAATGCCGCAGGGGGCGTTGGGTATCGTGTACTTCTTTCCCTCTTCTTCAGCTCCGCCTGAGCAAGCAAAAATTTCCAGCGCTCCGGTCAGTGCGACGACGGCATAAGTCGGAACTTGGATGATTCGTGCGAGATGGCCAGGTCGCTTCCTGAACAAAAAAGGGCGCTCTCCCGCGCAAGCTAGATGTCGGTGTCGATGAATTATGTCATGTGCACGGTGTTCGTGCTAGCTTCTCTGAAGCTCCTGCGTTCTGGAATAGTTTTTCTAAGGTCATGCTGCTGATAGTGTCGGATATCCTGCCGCTGCAGTGCCGACTAAACTTGCGATGAATGTGATTCCGGTGTATCCGTTCCGGCAGGATTCAGATTCATGTGAGTCGGTTGTCAGCTTTTTCCGAAACGAGGAAGCTTTTCCGGGAAATCTTGGGGACTCTGGCAATCCCCCAAGGAGTAAGCGCGCCGGGTGATCTGGTAGGCGAAGTCGGTCAGTGCTTGATGTAGATCGATACCAGTAGTTCTGCTCTCTCCGATGACACGCACTTCGGTTACCAGGGCGTATTCTTGAGAAGCGTCATCCGACCTACTTTCATTAGGGACGCACGGCGTGTATACGCTGGCAAAATCTTCTTTTGCGAGAGCGTAAATTCCATCCGAGGAAGTCTGTACGGTTGCCCCTTTCGGTTCTCCACCGTAGGATTTATAGTATTTTTCCCATGTTTTCTGGGAAGAATCCTGGATCTTCGCTTCTCCCGACAAGATGGAATCGTTGGCGGTGTAGATACGGCAGCTGAAGATGAAGCTGTCCCCGGATCCGTTGATGTCCGCACCTTCTTCGGCTGACCTGGTGTCCGGGAGGACCCGTCTCACCGTATCCCTCTCAACTCCTTCATCGCACACTCTGCTCGGAAGGTTATCGAGCCCTTTGGTGAAGAATTCTTGATAAGAGAACCAAGCTCCAATCGCCAGAGCCAATGTTGCGGTTCCGGTAATCGCGATTTTTTTATTCTTGTCCATGGGGATCCTGTCGGATTTTCCTCAGTTCGGGACCTGCTTGTTGGACCTCAAAATGATTTCGCTCGATTCCCAGCCTTCATTTACAGCTTTTCCGATCATTGTATTGGTTCCGTCTATCGGAAGGTTCACATGGTGTCGCTTCAGTGCATCCTGAACCGACCATTGTGTCTGCTGGCTGACCGATTCCTGAGTGCTGCTGAGGTCCTGTCCATTTCGATAAATTGCCTCGTCCAGTGCGCCGTCCAATTCCCTACCCTCGAGCAAGCGGCCGACGGCCATTCCTGCGGCGCCGGTGATGAACCCTCCAGCTCCGGCGTAAGCGGCTCCCGCCGGTCCCGCTGGAGCCAGTGCGGCAGTGCCGTACCCGATGCCGGCCGATAGTGCGGTATTGAAGAAGTTGCCTTGAGCCTCCAAGCTGTCATTGAACTCTTTTTCTGTCCCGACCGACGATTCGATATCTGCATTCGCGACGGAGCGGGCGACGATACCTTCGATTATTCCTGCATTTCTCCCGACGCCTTGAAGGACTTGGTTGCGGTCTCCATCGAACAAGGAAGGGTCTGCCAGATGCGCATCAAGGAGGCTGCCGGTGTAGATGCTCTCTCCGTAAACGATTCCTGCCCTTCCTGACGGGTCTGATGAGATTGCTGACAGGAATCTCGTTACATCTGTCTGTTTGAGGCCTGTGGGGGCATCGCTCGGCGAAAGGAAAATGGCTTCGGAGTTTGGCCCTCCGAACGCCCGGCTGATTTCCGGCATGTAGGAGGCTGCCATGTGCCCAAAACTTTCACCCATTCCGCGTCCCACGAGGTCTGCGCCGCCATCGGACTGCGCCACAGCGTGCATGACGTTTGCCATGATCTGGACCTGGGCTTCGCTGTGTGGTGGAGCTGCCTCCATTGAGTCCCCCAACCCAATTCCGGTCACTGCGGCTTCCAGCGCATGCCCCAGTGAGTGGCCTCGGTCCGTGTACGCGGTCGTGGCCAGCAAACGATCGAGATCGGACCTGGACTCGAAGGCATGCACCGCTGCCTCCGGGTTGTGAGAGAGCCCCTCGAAGAGTCCTTCTAGTGGATCTCGGCCGTTGCCATCTCCGAAGACGAGGTCGAGAGCGTCGTACCCCTTTACCCACAGTGCATCGGTGTTGTTTTCTCCCCCTACCTTGTCCGCCTTGAAAAGCGTCTTCCGGTAGTCGTCCAAGAACTCGGTGTCGTACTGCCCCTCCCGCATCAGGCTGCTGATCACCTGCGAGCCGAGGGCTCCGACGGGGCTGAAAGAGTTCGTGGCGCGGAAGTTGGTGTTCCGTTCGGCGACGAGGTCCTTCTTCCAGTCCTGCATAGCCTCCGAGTCGGAGAACGACGCCGTGGCCAAGGTCAGACCCAGATTGCTCTGCAGACTCTTCATCGTGTCGAGTTCCGAGCCCCTGGCACCGGCGTGCGCAGAGGTCATCTCGGTCCAGAACTGGAGCGTCCCCTTGGGCCCGAGGCGGGTGGCGAACTGTTCCGCGAACAGGGAGTCGCCGTTGTAGAGCTCCAGGGTGCGGTTGAAGTCGGCGATGTCGTCGAGGCTCATGTCGGCCGGGTTCTTGGCCATCTTCGCCAGTTTCTCCGCGGCCGCGACGGCCCTGGCCGCGGAGTCCCGGTCGGCGTAGGAAGCGTCGGCGAAGCCGTACTTGGCCTGGTCGACGAGCAGGCGCAGGACTTTCGCGGCACTGTTGTCGCTCTGCGTCGCCTTGGTGAGGATGCCCTGGATCTCGTCGCGGAGGTCGTTCACCGCCTTCTGGTCCGTCGCGCCGGTCTTTCCGCTGGGGTCGGAGGCCCAGTCCGGCCGGGTGTTGCCGGTGACCGTGAACGTGCCTTCGCCGGTGTCGACCACCGTCAGGTTCTGTTGCGCGGCCCGCGTGATCGCGTCGTTCAACTGCGTGCGGTAGCCGATGAGCTCACCGCGGGTATCGCTGAGGATCTTGGTGATGGAGTCGGCCTGGGTGTGCGCGTCGGCGAACTCCGCTGCCGTCCTGGTGATGAACTCGCGGCTGACGGTGGCGTTGACGCCGGCCCATTTAGCCTTGTCGGCCTTGGCCTTGAGGTTGTTCTCGGCGTCCTTCTGCAGGTCCGCGAGCTTCTTCGTCATCTGTTCCCAGTCGGTGACCGCTTCACCGAGTTTGGAGAAATCCCCGTAGCGCAGGGCGTCGAGGTCCATCGGTGTCAGTGACCCTTCCGGTCGTCGAAGCCCTCGTCCAGCAGGGAGATGCTGCTCACCGTGCCGGAGATGTACGAGTCGTCGGCGGCATGCTGGTTCTTCGTGAACCGCAGATGGTTGGAGATGTGGGCGCAGGCGTCCAGCAGAGACTTCGTCTGCTCGCTCCAGCGCTCCGTCACATGATCCAGCGCGGCTCCCAGGGCAAAGCCCTCCCCTTTGAGGCCGCCCGCGGCCGCCGCGGAAGCCACGCGCGCGTGCCCGCTGTAGGTCGTGAAGTCCTCGAACAGGTCATGGGCCGCCTTGCCGACCGCCTCGAGATCCTGATGACCCGCTACGAGGTCTCCCTGAGTGCCGTCCCCACCCTGGTCGGCGGGGTACTGGTTGAGCTGCATCCGTGTGGATTGCCGCTCCGCCGCCGCGCCCTTGAGCTGCTCCCACTCGTCCCACGCCACGTGCGAATACCTCCCGTGATGGTGAGTCCTGACGGAGGGTGGCGGACCGTGACCGCATCGGCCCCGTCTCGCGCCCCACCTGTCTCACATCTCAGCGGCCAGAGAGAACGTCCAGATGGCCATGCCCACCATGAGCGCCGCACACAGGAAGGCCGCGACCCGCTGCGACCGGTACGCCGAGTCCGACGGCTCGTTCGCCGCCGGATCCCGGAACCGCCTCGCCTGGAAGCGCCACCACAGCGCCCGCTGGTCGGCCGAGCCGAGCCCGACCATCACCAGAGCCAACAGAAGCAGGAAAATCCCCACACCGACCATCAGTACGTCCCTCCCGATACCGGACACGACACCCCGGTCGTGTCCGGTACGTCAAACCGGCTCTCCGTCAGGGCACTTCATTCGGTCCCGTCCGCCATCAACCCCACCTGAACCAACGGCTTCCCCCGCCGCCGGGACACGAAGATCCCCCGGCCCGCCGGCATCGGACGCGGCCGTACCCCGCCGAGGAGGTCGCCCTCCCCGGGGTCGCCGGCCAGCACCACGCCCTGGGCACCGAGTTCCTTGATGCGCTGCATGAACGCCTCGTACGAGGCACGGCCGGCGCCGGCCGTCGAGCGGGCGACGATGAAGCGGACGCCGACGTCCCGGGCGAAGGGGAGCAGCTCCGTCAGCCCCGCCAGCGGGTTGCCGCTGGACGTGGCGACGAGGTCGTAGTCGTCGATGACGACGAACACGGTCGGTCCGCGCCACCAGCTGCGGTCCCGGAGCTGCTGCGCCGTCACGTCCGCCGTCGGGGAGCGGCGCTTCATCAGGTCGGCCAGCGCGGACATGTGGTGGTCCATGGCGTTGGACATGGGGATGTACTCGGCCAGGTGCGAGGCCGGCGTCGCGTCCAGCAGGGAGCGCCGGTTGTCGACCACGAAGAACTTGCACGCGTCGCCCGCGTACCGCTGCGAGAGCTGCTTGATCAGCAGGCGCAGCAGGTTCGACTTGCCCGACTCGCTCTCGCCGAAGACGAGGAAGAAGGGGTCCTGCTCGAAGTCGAGGTACACCGGTTCGAGGTTGTCCTCGTCGAGGGCGAAGGCGACCCCGCGCCGCGGGAACCGGTCGCCCGCGGGGAGCTGTTCGGCCGGGAACTCGCGCGGCAGCAGCCGTACGTCGGGGGCGCCGGGCGCCTCCCAGTGGCGGGAGACCTCGGCGGACAGCGCCTGGGTCGCGTCGGCGAGGTCGGTGTCGGAGGCGAGGCCGTCGATGCGCGGCACCGCCGCCATGAAGTGCAGCTTCTGCGGGGACAGGCCCCGGCCGGGAACGCCCGTCGGGACGTTCGCGGCTGCCTTGCGGTCGATCTCGGAGTCCATCGTGTCGCCGAGCCGCAGCTCCAGGCGGTTCATCAGGTGGTCCTTGAGGGCGGCCCTGACCTCCATCGAGCGGGACGCCGTCAGGACCAGGTGGATGCCGTAGCCGAGGCCGCGGCCCGCGATCTCGTGGATGATCTGGTCGAGCGCCTCGTAGTCGGAGCGGAAGTTGCCCCAGCCGTCGATGACGAGGAAGACGTCGCCCCACGGCTGGTCGGTGACCGAGATCTCGCCCCGGGCCCGCCTGTTGCGGAAGTCGGCGATCGAGGGGATGCCCGCGGAGCGGAAGTACTCCTCGCGGCGGGTCAGCACGCCGTACACCTCGGCCACCGTGCGCCGCACCCGCTCCGGGTCCAGCCGCGAGGCCACCCCGCCGACGTGCGGCAGTCCGGCCAGCGAGGCCATGCCGCCGCCGCCGAAGTCGAGGCCGTAGAACTGGACCTCGTGCGGTGTGTGGGTGAGGGCGAAGGAACAGATCAGCGAGCGCAGCAGCGTCGACTTGCCGGACTGCGGGCCGCCGAGGATCTGCATGTGGCCCGCGGCACCGGAGAAGTCCACCCACAGGGCGTCACGGCGCTGCTCGAACGGCTTGTCCACCAGGCCGACCGGAACGACCAGGCGGCCCGCGCCCTCGTAGCCGGGCTGGGTGAGCCCGCGGCCCGGCACGGCCGTGAGGCCCGGCAGCAGCGCGTCGAGCGAGGGCGGGCTGTCCAGCGGCGGCAGCCACACCTGGTGGGCCGCCGGACCCTGGGCCTCCAGCCGGCGCACGATGACGTCCAGGACGGTGTCGGCGAGGGCCTCGTCGACCTCGGGACCGTCGCCGGAGGGGCGCTGCTGGGGCACGGTCGCGTACCGCACCGGCACCTCGGCCGCGGTGAACAGCACCGGCTGCCGGTCCACCGGCAGTTGACCGCCGCCCAGCGCCGCCCGCTGCGGGCCG
Organism: Streptomyces sp. NPDC048734; assembly: GCF_043198675.1. Lineage (NCBI taxonomy): Bacteria > Bacillati > Actinomycetota > Actinomycetes > Kitasatosporales > Streptomycetaceae > Streptomyces > Streptomyces sp. NPDC048734. Next base: position 48,676 of record NZ_JBICUZ010000025.1, read on the forward strand.
GAGCGGTAGACGCCGGAGACGTACGCCGCCTTGAACCGCAGCATCTCGTCCGTACCGAACTTCAGGAAGCCGGAACCCGGCACGTTGGGCAGCGAGTACGCGTCGGGCACGCCCAGCGCCGCCCTCGACTCGGCCGCCGAGAAGGTGCGCAGACCGATGCGGTACGACAGGTACGTCTCCAGGCCGCGCAGCCGGCCCTCCTCCAGGCGCTGCGAGGCCAGCAGCAGGTGCACACCGAGCGAACGGCCGATGCGGCCGATCTGCACGAACATCTCGATGAAGTCCGGCTTTGCGGTGAGCAGTTCGCTGAACTCGTCGATCACCAGGACGAGGGAGGGGATCGGCTGGAGCGGGGCGCCGGCGGCGCGCGCCTTCTCGTAGTCGTGGATGTTGGCGTAGTTGCCCGCGTCGCGCAGCATCTCCTGGCGGCGGTTCAGTTCGCCGCGGATGGAGTCGCCCATGCGGTCGACCAGCGTCAGGTCGTCCGCCAGGTTGGTGATCACGGCCGCGACGTGCGGCATCTGTGCCATGCCCGCGAAGGTCGCGCCGCCCTTGAAGTCGGCGAGGACGAAGTTCAGGGTCTCCGAGGAGTGGGTCACGGCCAGGCCCAGCACCAGGGTGCGCAGCAGTTCGGACTTGCCGGAGCCGGTGGCGCCGACGCACAGACCGTGCGGGCCCATGCCCTCCTGCGCCGCCTCCTTGAGATCCAGCATGACCGGACGCCCGTCCTCACCGACGCCGATCGGCACCCGCAGCCGCTCGGCCAGCGAACGCGGCCGCCAGGTGCGCTTCGGGTCCACGGACGCCGCGTCACCGAGGTTCAGCAGGTCGGTGAACTCCAGGTTGGCCAGCAGCGGTTCGTCGTCGTCGCCGCCGGAGGCCATCCGCAGCGGCGCCAACTGCCGGGCGAGCACCTCGGCGGACTCGTACGACAGCGCGTCGGGCGTTCCCTCGTAGACGGTCCCGTGCCCCGACTCCAGGTGCAGCACACCGGGTTCCACGACGATGGACAGCTCGCCGCCGGGCCCGGACAGCTCGCCGGGGACGACCTCGAGGACCGTCACGCCCTGGAGCCCCTCGGGGTTGGCCAGGAACGAGTCGGGCGGCAGCGAGACGCCGTCGAGGACGACGACGATGTGCGGCTCCTCCGGCAGCGGGGCCGCGTCCGGGTGGAACCGCGGGCGGCCGCTGAGCCGGGAGGCGATCAGGTTCTCCAGTTCGCGCGTGTCACCGCCGATCAGCCTGCGGCTGCCCGCGCCGTCCACCGTGCCAGGCGCCTGCACGTGCGGCAGCCACTTGGCCCAGTCCCAGTGCGCGAGTTCGTCCCGGCCCGCCGCGACCACGAGCACGAGGTCCTCGGGCGAGTGCAGTGCGGCCAGCGAACCGGCCATGGCGCGGGCGGAGGACCGTACCGACTGCGGATCTCCGCTCACCGTGACGTGGTAGAAGGCGCGCAGCGACACCGCCATCGGCAGGGCGTCCAGGGTGCCGTGGACGGCGAGGAAGCGCTGGAAGGCGCCCGCGGTCAGCGGCTCCAACTGCTCCACGGGGCCGGTCTCGGGGCTGACGAGCGGGGTGGCCAGCGACTGGGCGCCGAGGCCGACGCGGACCTGGGCGAAGTCCTCGTCGCCGGGCCGCCGTTCCCACACCCGGCTGCCCTCGGCGACCAGGGCCCACAGCTGCTCGGGGGAGGGGTGCAGGTAGTACTGGGCGTCCCGCTGCGCCTTCGCGGTGGCGATCGTCGTCAGCCGGGTCTGCGCCAGATAGCTCAGGTAGTCGCGGCGCAGGTCCGCCAACTGCCCCTGCGTGCCGCGGCGGAAGCGGACCACCATCGCGATGGACATCGCCACCGTCGAGGCGATCATGATCATGCCCATGATGCGCATGAACGGCTGTCCGCTCGTGAAGAAGAAGACGACCGAACCGCCCATGCCCAGCGTGGGCAGCAGTTGCATCAGCACGCTCTCCTGATGCCCCCGCGGCAGCTCGGGCGGGGGCTGCACGGCGATCTCGCCCGTGGGCACCTCGGACGGCAGTGCCCGGGGAGGGCGCTTCACGACGATGTGGCTCACTGCTCACCAATTCCCTTGCCGGCCCCGGGTAAGTACCGTCCGCCACCCCGTGTCAGGCGGACGCGGGCCGCCGCGTGATCCTACTGACTTCCCGTGCGACGAGGGGGCGGTAGGGTGCCGGATGTTCGCGTGAGCACATGCGAGTCGGTCCGGGTGAGCCGGGACATTCCGTGAGAACGGGAACGGTTCGGCGCTCTCCGGCCGCCCGACGGCGGCCGTTTCGCCGCCCGGTCGGACCCACCGGTCCCACGCGGCACGGCACGGACCGGAAATTTTCACACCGCCGACGCGGAACCATCACTGAGGGGGAGCAGCAGGTGAGCATCACGGCCTCCGCGGCAGCCACTGGAGGAGGGCAGGGACCGGGCGCCGCCTCCGGGACGGGCCTCGGCTTCTGCCGGGTCACGATCGTCGCGCCCGACAGCCGGATCGACGTGGCGCTGCCCGACGACATCCCGGTCGTCGACCTCTACCCGGAGATCCTCCGACTCTCCCGGCAGAGCCCCGCCGAGGGCGCCCCGGTCGGCTACCACCTCGTGCGCCGGGACGGCACCGTCCTGGACGGCTCCCGCTCGTTCGCCGCGCAGCACATCCTCGACGGCGAACTCCTCTCGCTGCGCCCCTTCTCGGAGTCGCTGCCGCCCGCCGTCTTCGACGACGTCTCCGAGGCGGTCGCCGCGGCCGTGACCCGCGAGCACGCCCTGTGGGGCGGCGACCTGACCCGGGCCGCGGGCCTGGTCGGGGGAGGCGTCCTGCCGGTCCTGCTCGCCTTCGTGGCCTGGACGGGCGACCCGCGCCACGACATGCACTCCCTGCCGGGCATCCTCGCCGCGGTCGTCGGCGTCCTGCTGGTCGCCCTCGCCTGCGTCCGCGCCCGTGTCTACGACGACCGGCCCTCCGCCGTCGCCCTCGGACTCGGCGCGCTGCCCAACGTCGGCGTGGCAGGCTCGGGACTCCTCCCGCTCGCCGACGGCCAGGGCGTCGGCAAACTCCAGTTCCTCCTGGCCTGCGCGGCGGTCCTGCTGGCCGCGGTGCTCCTCACCCTGTGCTCGCCGGGCGGGGACGGCCCGTTCGTCGCCTTCGTCGTGGCGTCCGGCGCCGGTCTCGCGGCGGTGTTCGCGGCGATCCTCGCGCACTGGACGCCGTCCGAGACCGCCGCCCTGTGCGCGCCCGTCGCCGTGGGCGCCCTCGCCTTCCTGCCCGGCCTCTCCATGCGCTTCGCCCGGCTGCCGATCGGCTTCGACACCCCCGACACCACCCGGCGCAGCGCGTACGGCGCCGATCCCGCCCCCCAGGAGCCGGTCGACGTCGAGCGGATCACCGCCCAGGCCCGCCGCGGCCACGAACTGCTCGTCGGACTGGTCGGCGGCTGCGCCCTGATCGCGGTCGGCGCCTGCTCGGTCCTCGGCTTCTCCGACGGCTTCTGGGCCCAGCTGCTCGCCCTGGCCGTGGGCATCGCCCTGCTGATGCGCGCCCACCTCTTCCGCTACACCGCGCAGGTCGCCCCCGTCCTCGCCGCCGGCCTCGCCTCCCTCGTGCTGCTCGGCCTCGGGCTGGCGCTCAACCCGCCCGTGTCGGTGTTCCGCGACGCCCTCGCGGGCGACCGCACCGACCTGGACGTGCGGACGATCTGGCTGGTCGCCGCGATCGCGGCGGCGGCCGCGCTCGTCACCGCGATCGGCCTGATCGGCTCGCGCGGCGGTCTCACGCCGTTCTGGGGACGGTTCACGGAGATCGCCGAAGGCTTCGTCCTGCTCACCCTGGTGCCCCTGGCGCTGGCCGTCTTCGACGTCTACGCGGCCGCCCGCGCGATGACGAGCTGACCGGTCGGCAAGTCGGCCGACCGCCGCCCCGCCGCCCCACCGCCCCGGCGGGGCGGCGGGGCGGCGGGGCGACGTCACAGCCGTCAGGCCATGACAGCCGTCAGGTCATGACAGCGATCAGGTCATGACGGTGATCAGGCCACGACAGGACCAGACCGTCACGGGCAAGGACCGGGACCGCCGAGGGTGTCCGGTCACTCGCCGTACGTGTGAGCGACGACCACCTCACGCTCGACGCACGGGCGCCCCCGGCCCCGGAGACCGGCGACGAGAGGCCGTACTTCCCCTTCGGCCTGCGGGCCGAGGCCGCGCTGACGACGATGACCGACCACAACGTCGTCGTCCAGAACGGCCGCCTCTTCTCCGGCGTCAAGAAGGCCGGGGCCCGCCGCCGGCCTGCCGAAGCGGACTTGCCCGGTCCCCGGTCCCCGGCCCCCGGGGCGCGGTGGCGGGAAGGCGACGGCGCGGACGCGAGCCGCCTGTCGCGCCGCCTACCGCGCCGTCTGTCCGCCGTTGTGCGGCGCCGGCTCCAGGTCGAACTCGCCGTCCCGCGCTCCCAGGACGAAGGCACGCCACTCCGCCTCCGTGTAGCGCAGCACGGTGCCGGGGTCGAGCGACGACCGCATCGCCACCGCGCCGGCGGGAAGGTAGGCGATTTCCACCCGCTCCTCGTGCTCCTCCGTGCCGGGCGCGCTGTGCCACTCGACGCCGGAGATGTCGAGGGCGTACAGCTCGTCCCTCTCCCGCTCCTTGCGCGCCTTGGTCTCCTCTGCCGTCTCCGCCATGTCGCAGCGACCCCTTCCCGACGTACGGACGAACAACGTTGCTTCCCTGAAAGAACGATCCGAGCGCCACCCTAGTGGCCACCCCGACGCCTCCTCAGGGGTTCGCGGACCGCGGCGAAGGCGCCCGCCACCTCCTGGTACCCTGATGGACGGACGTTTGTGTACGCACCCCCGGATCGCCCTCAGCAGACCTGATGGTCCCTGATGGTCCTGGAGGCCGCGCCCAGCGGATCCCCGCCTCCCGAGTAACGGAAGCTCCCCCGAGACACAGACCGGGGGCACTCGGTGGCCCACCACGGACTACGAGGAGTACGCGTGTCGCTCGACGCCGCTACGAAGAAGCAGATCATCGCCGAGTTCGGCCAGAAGGAGGGCGACACCGGCTCCCCCGAGGTCCAGGTCGCCATGCTCTCCCGTCGGATCTCCGACCTGACCGAGCACCTCAAGACCCACAAGCACGACCACCACTCCCGCCGTGGTCTGCTCATCCTGGTCGGTCAGCGCCGCCGGCTGCTGCAGTACCTGGCCAAGAAGGACATCCAGCGCTTCCGTGCCCTGGTCGACCGCCTCGGCATCCGCCGCGGTGCGGCCGGCGGCGCCAAGTAGGACGCCATGAAGGGAGCGGTTCCCGTCATCATGCGGGGACCGCTCCCTTTGCCGTACGTGCGCAAACGTGCGGAGTGTCACCCACGCTTTGTAGTGTGGTAGCAGAACGCAATAGGCACGAGACAGACGAACAGACGAGGAGAGGCGCACGTAGCCGCCGCCGGTCCTCGGTAGTGGCCCCCGGGGGAAAGCGAGCCCCGGGTGCTTCGATCGAAGACCGGCCCGCACCGCACGGAGCGCCTCTCCGCCACCGTCCCCCTGCCACACGGGCAGCCCAGGGGACGAAGACGAGGAGAAAACGCTAGTGGAGAACGAGACCCACTACGCCGAAGCCGTCATTGACAACGGCACCTTCGGCACCCGCACCATCCGCTTCGAGACGGGCCGTCTGGCCCGCCAGGCCGCCGGCTCGGCCGTGGCCTACCTGGACGACGACACCATGGTGCTGTCGGCCACCTCCGCCTCCAAGAACCCCAAGGACCAGCTCGACTTCTTCCCCCTCACGGTGGACGTCGAGGAGCGGATGTACGCCGCCGGCAAGATCCCCGGCAGCTTCTTCCGCCGTGAGGGCCGCCCCTCCGAGGACGCCGTCCTCACCTGCCGCCTGATCGACCGCCCGCTGCGCCCGTCCTTCAAGAAGGGCCTGCGCAACGAGATCCAGGTCGTCGCCACGATCATGGCCCTCAACCCCGACCACCTGTACGACGTCGTGGCGATCAACGCCGCGTCCGCGTCCACGCAGCTGGCCGGCCTGCCCTTCTCCGGCCCGATCGGCGGCGTCCGCGTCGCGCTGATCCGCGGCCAGTGGGTCGCCTTCCCGACGCACACCGAGCTGGAGGACGCCGTCTTCGACATGGTCGTCGCCGGTCGCGTCCTGGAGGACGGCGACGTCGCGATCATGATGGTCGAGGCCGAGGCCACCGAGAAGACCATCAAGCTGATCGAGGGCGGCGCCGAGGCGCCGACCGAGGAGGTCGTCGCCGCCGGTCTGGACGCCGCGAAGCCCTTCATCAAGGTGCTCTGCAGGGCCCAGGCCGACCTCGCCGCCAAGGCCGCCAAGCCGACCGGCGAGTTCCCGATCTTCCTCGACCACCAGGACGACGTCCTGGAGGCGCTGTCCGCCGCCGTCCGCCCGGAGCTCTCCGCCGCGCTGACCATCGCGGGCAAGCAGGAGCGCGAGGCCGAGCTGGACCGCGTCAAGGCGCTCGCCGCCGAGAAGCTCCTGCCGGAGTTCGAGGGGCGCGAGAAGGAGATCTCCGCCGCGTACCGCTCGCTCACCAAGCAGCTGGTCCGCGAGCGCGTGATCAAGGAGAAGAAGCGCATCGACGGCCGCGGCGTCACGGACATCCGTACGCTCGCCGCCGAGGTCGAGGCCATCCCGCGCGTGCACGGCTCCGCGCTGTTCGAGCGTGGCGAGACCCAGATCCTGGGCGTCACCACCCTCAACATGCTCCGCATGGAGCAGCAGCTGGACACCCTCTCCCCGGTGACCCGCAAGCGCTACATGCACAACTACAACTTCCCGCCGTACTCCGTCGGCGAGACCGGCCGCGTCGGCTCCCCCAAGCGCCGCGAGATCGGCCACGGCGCCCTCGCCGAGCGCGCCATCGTGCCGGTGCTGCCGACGCGCGAGGAGTTCCCCTACGCGATCCGTCAGGTGTCCGAGGCCCTCGGCTCCAACGGCTCGACGTCCATGGGCTCCGTCTGCGCCTCCACCATGTCGCTGCTGAACGCCGGTGTGCCCCTGAAGGCCCCCGTCGCCGGTATCGCCATGGGCCTGATCTCCCAGGAGATCAACGGCGAGACGCACTACGTCGCCCTCACCGACATCCTCGGTGCGGAGGACGCCTTCGGCGACATGGACTTCAAGGTCGCCGGCACCAAGGAGTTCGTCACCGCCCTCCAGCTCGACACCAAGCTGGACGGCATCCCCGCCTCCGTCCTGGCCGCCGCCCTCAAGCAGGCCCGTGACGCCCGCCTCCACATCCTCGACGTGATGATGGAAGCGATCGACACGCCGGACGAGATGTCCCCCAACGCCCCGCGGATCATCACCGTCAAGATCCCCGTGGACAAGATCGGCGAGGTCATCGGCCCCAAGGGCAAGATGATCAACCAGATCCAGGAGGACACCGGCGCCGACATCACGATCGAGGACGACGGCACCATCTACATCGGCGCCGTCGACGGCCCGTCCGCCGAGGCCGCCCGCGCCACGATCAACAGCATCGCCAACCCGACGATGCCCGAGGTCGGCGAGCGCTACCTGGGCACGGTCGTGAAGACGACCACCTTCGGCGCGTTCGTGTCGCTGATGCCGGGCAAGGACGGTCTGCTGCACATCTCGCAGATCCGCAAGCTCGCCGGCGGCAAGCGCGTGGAGAACGTCGAGGACGTCCTCGGCGTGGGCGCCAAGGTCCAGGTCGAGATCGCCGAGATCGACTCCCGCGGCAAGCTCTCCCTCATCCCCGTGATCGAGGGCGAAGCGTCCGACGACGACAAGAAGGACGACGCCGAGCAGTGACGTCCCGTAGCTCCAAGGTGACGGCCCGCCCCTCTTCGGAGGCGCGGGCCGTCGCCCGTACCCAAACCCTCATCAAGGGCGAGAACGGCATCGGCACGGTCCGCAAGACCACCCTCCCGGGCGGCCTGCGCATCGTCACCGAGACCCTCCCCTCGGTCCGCTCCGCGACCTTCGGCATCTGGGCACACGTCGGCTCCCGCGACGAGACCCCGGCGCTGAACGGCGCCACCCACTACCTCGAGCACCTGCTCTTCAAGGGCACCCGGCGCAGGTCCGCGCTGGACATCTCCTCCGCCCTCGACGCGGTCGGCGGCGAGATGAACGCCTTCACGGCGAAGGAGTACACGTGCTACTACGCGCGCGTGCTCGACGCCGACCTGCCGCTCGCCATCGACGTCGTCAGCGACATGCTGACCGGCTCCCTGATCCGGGAGGAGGACGTCGACGTCGAGCGCGGCGCGATCCTCGAGGAGATCGCGATGACGGAGGACGACCCGGGCGACTGCGTGCACGACCTGTTCGCGCACACGATGTTCGGCGACAACGCCCTCGGCCGCCCCGTCCTCGGCACGGTCGAGACCGTCAACGCCCTCACCGCGGACCGCATCCGCCGCTTCTACAAGAAGCACTACGACCCCACCCACCTGGTGGTCGCCGCCGCGGGCAACATCGACCACAACAAGGTCGTACGGCAGGTCCGCGCCGCCTTCGAGAAGGCCGGCGCGCTCAAGGAGACCGACGCCGCCCCCATCGCCCCGCGCGACGGCCGGCGCACCATCCGCACCGCGGGCCGCGTCGAACTGCTCGGCCGCAAGACCGAACAGGCGCACGTCGTCCTCGGCATGCCCGGCCTGCCCCGCACCGACGAGCGCCGCTGGGCCCTCGGCGTGCTGAACACCGCTCTCGGCGGCGGCATGTCCTCCCGACTGTTCCAGGAGGTCCGCGAGAAGCGCGGCCTGGCCTACAGCGTCTACTCCTACACCTCCGGCTTCGCCGACTGCGGACTGTTCGGCGTGTACGCCGGCTGCCGGCCCAGCCAGGTGCACGACGTGCTGAAGATCTGCCGCGACGAACTCGACACCGTCGCCGAGCACGGCCTCTCCGACGAGGAGATCACCCGGGCCATCGGCCAGCTGCGCGGCTCCACGGTCCTCGGCCTGGAGGACACCGGCGCGCTCATGAACCGCATCGGCAAGAGCGAGCTGTGCTGGGGCGAGCAGATGTCCGTCGACGACATGCTGACCCGGATCGAGGCCGTGACCCCGGACGAGGTCCGCGAGGTGGCCCGCGACATCCTGGGACGGCGCCCGTCGCTGTCGGTCATCGGCCCGCTCAAGGACAAGCAGGCGTCCCGCCTGCACGAGGCCGTCGCCTAACCCCTCCCGTAAGGAAGCAACAGATGAGCAAGCTGCGCGTGGCGGTCCTCGGCGCCAAGGGCCGCATCGGCGCCGAAGCGGTCCGGGCGGTCGAGGCCGCCGAGGACATGGAGCTGGTGGCCGCCCTCGGCCGGGGTGACGAGCTGGAGACGCTGGCCGGGGCCGACGCCCAGGTCGCGGTGGAACTGACCACCCCGGCCTCGGTCATGGACAACCTCGACTACTGCGTACGGCACGGCATCCATGCCGTCGTCGGCACCACCGGCTGGACCGAGGAACGCCTCGCGCAGCTGACCGGCTGGCTGGAGCGGTCCCCGGAGACGGGCGTGCTCATCGCGCCGAACTTCTCCATCGGGGCCGTACTGACCATGAAGTTCGCACAGATCGCGGCGCCGTGGTTCGAGTCGGTCGAGGTCGTCGAGCTGCACCACCCGAACAAGGTGGACGCCCCCTCCGGCACCGCCACGCGCACCGCCCAGCTCATCGCCGAGGCCCGCCGCGCCGCCGGCTGCGCCCCCGCCCCGGACGCCACGGCGACGGCCCTGGACGGGGCCCGCGGCGCGGACGTCGACGGCGTCCCCGTCCACGCCGTCCGCCTGCGCGGCCTGCTGGCCCACCAGGAGGTCCTGCTGGGCGCCGAGGGCGAGACCCTGACCATCCGCCACGACTCCCTGCACCACAGCAGCTTCATGCCGGGCATCCTGCTGGGCGCCCGCCGCGTGGTGACGACTCCGGGCCTGACCTTCGGCCTGGAACACTTCCTGGACCTGAACTGAGCCCCTGACTGCCATGCGTGCGAAGCTCTCCTACGCCCTCACGGCCGCCGTCCTGGTCTTCTACTTCGTCCTGGCCGGCAGCCGCGGCGTCATGCTCATCCGGTCCGGCACGCTCCTCACCGTCACCTTCGGCGTGGCGGTGCTGATCCTGCCGGTCATCGGCGTCTGGTTCCTGTGGAAGAACACCCAGTTCGTCCGCCGGGCCAACCAGCTCGCCGCCGAACTCGACGCCGAGGGCGGCCTGCCCGTCGACGAGCTGAAGCGCACCCCCAGCGGCCGCGTCGACCGCGACTCGGCCGACGCGGTGTTCGCCCGCCGCAAGGCCGAGACGGAAGCGGCTCCCGACGACTGGCGCACCTGGTTCCGCCTCGCCGTCGCCTACCACGACGCCCGGGACACCCCGCGCGCCCGCAAGGCCATGCAGCGCGCCATCACCCTGCACGGCACCACACGGCACCCGGCCTCCTCCTGAGACCGCGCGCAGTCGTCCTGAGGCCGCGCACTCGTCCTGAGCCTGTGCACGAGAAGGCCCGGTCCGCACCTCCGGACCGGGCCGCCTCAGGTGTGTCCTCAGGGCCGCCGGTACTCGTCGGCCCACGCCTCCACGGAGTCCGCGGCCCGGTCGAACGCCTCCGGCCGTGCCAGGAAGTCGGCCCCGTGCGAGGTGAGCAGCGGCACCGCGCCCTCCGCGGCCCGGTCCCGCCGTACGAGGGTCAGCGCCTGGCCCTGCACGGTGCGCGGCAGACCCATCCAGCGCACGGGCTGCTGCACGGTCCGCACGGCCACGACGCGGTTCCAGGTCACCGTCCGCGTGACGAGGAAGTTCACCTGGCGCACCCCGCGCGCGCTCACCCACACCCCCATCCGCAGCAGCCGCAGCGCGCCGCCGATCACCAGCAACGACAGACCGAAGACGATGCCGGCCTCGGACACCGAGCCGGTCAACGCGATGATCACCGCCGCGAACAGCACGTACGACGCGAGCAGCAGGCACAGCGCGGCCGCCGCGACCCGCCACGGGCCGGGCCGGTAGGGCCGCCGCCAGTGCTCACGGTCGTCGAAGGGCAGCGCGACCTCGTCCGCTGCCTCGAATGCGCGGTCGGCCGTCAGGAAGGGCAGGGGCACGGCTGGTCCTCACTCGTCCATGCGTGGGCTGTGCCGGTGAGGCTATCCGCCTGTGTCCCCGCTCACCACCTCCGGGGGTCCGGACGGGGTCAGCGGCCCCGGGAGGCCTGTGACTGCTGGTCGGGGACGGAGTGGTCCGCGGACAGCGCCGGCATCCCGATGACCAGCGAACCCACCAGGGAGGCCACGATGGTGAGCCCCAGCAGCCAGCGCCCGGCCAGCTGCCCCAAGGAGGACCGCTCAGGAGGCGGGGGAGCGACATTGCTACGGAACCTGTCGTCCTCGGCGAGGAAGGCGAAGGGTACGGGCTCGCGCCGACGGAACATGACGGGTACGTCCTCCTGGGAGCTGACGAGTGGACTCGGCGACCGACGGCCGTCACCGATGACGGCCGTCACCGGTACAGACGAGCGAGTGCCCGAAAACGTGCCCCATATCGGCAGACGTCCTGTGCGGATCCCGCGGCGCCCGTGAAACTCCCGGCCCGGCGGCCGTCGTAAAGTTGGCGCCGCTCCGCAGACGCGATGGAAGGACCCCCGAACCGTGACCCCCACCCCCGACGACGAGGCCAAGATCGAACTCCGGAGCGACGTCACCGTCGAACTGGTCAAGCACACCGCGTCCGACGCGGACGTGCTGTTCGCCGCCCGCGTCTCGACCGCCGGCGAGCAGTCCCTGGACGAGCTGAAGAAGGACCCCGAGCGCTCCAAGGGGCTCATCAACTACCTGATGCGGGACCGCCACGGCAGCCCCTTCGAGCACAACTCGATGACCTTCTTCATCAGCGCCCCGATCTTCGTCTTCCGCGAGTTCATGCGGCACCGCGCGGGCTGGTCGTACAACGAGGAGTCCGGCCGCTACCGGGAGCTCCAGCCGGTCTTCTACGTCCCGGACGCCTCCCGCAAGCTCGTGCAGCAGGGCCGCCCCGGCAAGTACGTCTTCGTGGAGGGCAGCGAGGACCAGCAGGAACTGGTCAGCCGCACGATGGAGGACTCCTACCGCCAGGCCTACTCCGCCTACCGGGAGATGCTCGCCGCGGGCGTCGCCCGCGAGGTCGCCCGTGCGGTCCTCCCGGTCGGCCTGTTCTCCTCGATGTACGCCACCTGCAACGCCCGCTCCCTGATGCACTTCCTCGGCCTGCGCACCCAGCACGAACTGGCCAAGGTCCCGTCCTTCCCACAGCGGGAGATCGAGATGGTCGGCGAGAAGATGGAGGCCGAGTGGGCGAAGCTCATGCCCCTCACCCACGCGGCCTTCAACGCCAACGGCAGGGTCGCCCCGTAAGCCGCTTCGGTCAGCCGTTCTGCAACGGAGACGTATGTGCGGATCATCCGCGTGAAGTGTCCGTATTGCGGCATTTGGAGAAGTTCATCTAGCCTGATCAAACGGACCCGGCACTGCCTGAACCCCCGAGCAGGCAGTGCCGGGCTCCGCATTTGTCACCACTTGTCGTCCGCCCCGAGGGCAGACCCCGCCCCGAGCAACGAGTAGCGTGTTCCCCATGGCTCCGACCTCCACTCCGCAGACCCCCTTCGGGCGGGTCCTCACCGCCATGGTCACGCCCTTCACGGCGGACGGCGCACTCGACCTCGACGGCGCACAGCGGCTCGCCACCCACCTGGTGGACGCAGGCAACGACGGCCTGATCGTCAACGGCACCACCGGTGAGTCGCCCACCACCAGCGACGCGGAGAAATCGGACCTGGTACGAGCTGTCCTGGAGGCCGTCGGAGACCGGGCCCACGTCGTGGCCGGAGTCGGCACCAACGACACCCACCACAGCATCGAGCTGGCGCGCGCGGCGCAGCGGACCGGCGCACACGGCCTGCTCGTCGTCACGCCGTACTACAACAAGCCCCCGCAGGAGGGCCTCTACCGGCACTTCACGGCCGTCGCCGACGCCACCGAGCTGCCGGTCATGCTCTACGACATCCCCGGCCGCAGCGGCGTCCCGATCAGTACCGAGACGCTGGTCCGCCTGGCCGAGCACCCGCGGATCGTCGCCAACAAGGACGCCAAGGGCGACCTCGGCCGCGCGAGCTGGGCCATCGCCCGCTCGCGCCTGGCCTGGTACTCCGGCGACGACATGCTGAACCTGCCGCTGCTCTCCGTGGGCGCGGTCGGCTTCGTCTCCGTCGTCGGTCACGTCGTCACCCCGGACCTGCGCGCCCTCGTGGACGCGTTCACCTCGGGTGACGTCCACAAGGCCACGGAGATCCACCAGAAGCTGCTCCCGGTCTACACGGGCATGTTCCGCACCCAGGGCGTCATGACCACGAAGGCCGCGCTCACCCTTCAGGGCCTGCCCGCGGGCCCGCTGCGGCCGCCCATGGTGGAACTCACCGCGGAAGAGACCGCCCAGCTCAAGATCGATCTTGCCGCCGGCGGGGTACAGCTCTGACACCAGACTTCACAACTGAATACGGCAGGCCACCGGTGCCTGCGCACATCCACAACTGCTTCTGCACGAACGTCACGCGCGCCACGTGCCCCACCGGTACGTGGCGCGCGTGTTTGAGGAGAGTCTTTTGAGTCATCCGCACCCCGAACTGGGCCCGCCCCCGCCGCTCCCCGAGGGAGGCCTGCGGGTCACCCCGCTCGGCGGCCTCGGCGAGATCGGCCGCAACATGACGGTCTTCGAGTACGGCGGTCGCCTGCTGATCGTCGACTGCGGAGTGCTCTTCCCCGAGGAGGAGCAGCCGGGAATCGACCTGATCCTGCCGGACTTCACGTCCATCCGGGACCGCCTCGACGACATCGAGGGCATCGTCCTCACGCATGGCCACGAGGACCACATCGGCGGCGTCCCCTACCTCCTCCGGGAGAAGCCGGACATCCCGCTGATCGGCTCCAAGCTGACCCTCGCCCTGATCGAGGCCAAGCTCCAGGAGCACCGCATCCGCCCCTACACCCTTGAGGTGGCGGAGGGGCACCGCGAGCGCATCGGCCCGTTCGACTGCGAGTTCGTCGCGGTCAACCACTCCATCCCGGACGCCCTCGCGGTCGCCATCCGCACCCCGGCCGGCATGGCGGTCCACACGGGCGACTTCAAGATGGACCAGCTCCCGCTGGACAACCGCCTCACGGACCTCCACGCGTTCGCCCGGCTCAGCGAGGAAGGCATCGACCTCCTCCTCTCCGACTCGACGAACGCGGAGGTCCCGGGATTCGTCCCGCCCGAGCGCGACATCTCCAACGTCCTGCGCACGGTCTTCGCGAACGCCAGCAAGCGGATCATCGTGGCGAGCTTCGCCAGCCACGTCCACCGCATCCAGCAGATCCTGGACGCGGCCCACGAGTACGGCCGCAGGGTCGCCTTCGTCGGTCGCTCGATGGTCCGCAACATGGGCATCGCCCGCGATCTGGGCTACCTCAAGGTCCCGCCGGGCCTGGTGGTGGACGTCCGCAGCCTGGACGACCTTCCGGATCACGAGGTGGTCCTGGTCTGCACGGGCTCCCAGGGCGAACCGATGGCCGCCCTGTCCCGCATGGCCAACCGTGACCACCAGATCCGCATCGTCGACGGCGACACCGTGATCCTGGCGTCGTCGCTCATCCCCGGCAACGAGAACGCGGTCTACCGCGTGATCAACGGCCTGACCCGCTGGGGCGCCAATGTCGTCCACAAGGGCAACGCCAAGGTGCACGTCTCGGGCCACGCCTCCGCGGGCGAGCTGTTGTACTTCTACAACATCTGCCGGCCGAAGAACCTGATGCCGGTCCACGGCGAATGGCGGCACCTGCGCGCCAACGCCGAACTGGGCGCCCTCACCGGCGTCCCGCACGACCAGATCGTCATCGCCGAGGACGGCATCGTCGTCGACCTCGTCCAGGGCAAGGCCAGGATCTCGGGCAAGGTCCAGGCGGGTTACGTGTACGTCGACGGCCTCTCGGTCGGCGATGTGGGCGAGCCGGCGCTGAAGGACCGGAAGATCTTGGGGGACGAGGGCATCATCTCGGTCTTCCTGGTCGTGGACTCCTCGACCGGCAAGATCACCGCCGGCCCGCACATCCAGGCCCGCGGGTCCGGTATCGACGACTCCGCCTTCGGAGCCGTCGTGCCGAAGATCAACGAGGTCCTGGAACGGTCGGCCCAGGACGGGGTCGTCGAGCCGCACCAGTTGCAGCAACTCATCCGCCGCACCCTGGGCAAATGGGTCTCCGACACCTACCGGCGCAGGCCGATGATCCTCCCGGTCGTCGTGGAGGTCTGACGGGCTGACGACCCCTCACCGGCGTCAACCTGGGGCGGGGCACCTCGATTTGCATCGGGGCGCCCCGCTCCAGTACGTTTACGACTCCGCCTGAACGGGAAGCCCTCGACGCCTTGTGTGTCGGACCGGCCAACCGGGAAGGGCCGGGAAAACCGACTCAGAACTTCTGATAAAGTCGGAACCGCCGGAAAGGAAACCGCGAAACAAAAGCGGGAGCCTGGAAAGCGCCGAGGAAATCGGGCCGGGAAACGGTCTGGTAGAGTCGGAA
>NZ_JBICUZ010000026.1:0-46695 GCF_043198675.1 Streptomyces sp. NPDC048734
CCCGCGGAGCGGGTTTCCC
Organism: Streptomyces sp. NPDC048734; assembly: GCF_043198675.1. NCBI lineage: Bacteria > Bacillati > Actinomycetota > Actinomycetes > Kitasatosporales > Streptomycetaceae > Streptomyces > Streptomyces sp. NPDC048734. The sequence goes on from NZ_JBICUZ010000026.1 coordinate 20, forward strand.
ATCGCTGCGCGATGGGCAAGCGAACACCCGGGCTGCGCCCGGGTGTTGCGCTCCCGCGGAGCGGGAGCGCTGCTGCTCGTTGCGCGAGCAGTCCACCGACCCGGCTGCGCCGGGTCGGTGACGTTCCGTCCGCTGCGCTCCCGGAACTGCGAGTCTGCGGCCCTGCGAAGGTGGCCTCCGCTGCGCGGGTCGGCCAACGGGCCTGCGGCCCGGGCGACGAGGGTGAGGGGTGGCTGGGGTGAACCTGGCTGTGGGAGGTGCCCGTTCGTGTGGGTTCCGGTGTATCGCACACGTCGAATGATGCAGCATGTAGTGTTGGAAAAAACCACAGGGGATCCTACGTTGCGGAGTGATGAAGTGCAAAGTGTGCTGACACTGCTTGGAGCAATTCTCGGTGGAACTCTAGTTCTCTTAGGTGATTTTATTCGACGCAGAGTCGAAAGGCGCAAAGAGGAAGTGAATCGACTCGTAGAAGTAAGTGTGCGACTCTCCTCCATGTACAACCGGCTGTGTGGGCTGCTCCTTGACGCTTCTACAGCTGGTGTGGCGGTGTCAGATCTGGCCGTTGCAGATCCTCTCCGCTACGAGGTAACGACCCAGTTTTTCATGACTCCTGGTAGTGAACAGCTTCGCTCTCAGGCTTCCCGTCTGATGGATGCGTACTATCGGCTTCGGGATTCATACGGGCAGGATTCGGCCTGGGCCGCGGCTCGCGATGAACACGGCTTGGCGGTGCGTGAGTTCGAAACTGCTGTTCGTGCCATCCTCCACCGCAATCACATCTGACGTTCTACTGAGTCTTTATCATTGCCGAGGTTGGAGAGGTGAGGAGGGTCTGTGATTCAGCTCAGGGAGCACCAGGTAGAGCAGAAGTCGAGTTTCCGAAAGTGGGTCGGATTTCCTGCAAGGTCATCTGTGCCGCCTCAGGGTGCCCGTGGGACGATCGTGTCAGCGACCGGGTCTGGTAAAACGATCATGGCTGCCGCGTGCGCGCTGGAGTGCTTCCCCGAGAGTCGGATCCTCGTGACCGTGCCGACCCTGGACCTGCTCGTGCAGACCGCTCAGGCGTGGCGGTCGGTGGGTCACCGCTCCCCCATGGTCGCGGTGTGCTCGCTGGAGAACGACACGGTTCTCAACGAGCTGGGGGTGCGCACCACTACGAACCCGATCCAGCTCGCCCTGTGGGCCGGGCGCGGGCAGGTGATCGTGTTCGCCACGTACGCCTCTCTCGTGGACCGCGAGGACATCGACGCCCCCGAGGGGCAGCGGAAGGTTCGCGGGCCGTTGGAGGCCGCTCTGGCGGGCGGAGAGCGGCTGTACGGGCAGCAGATGGCAGGCTTCGACCTCGCCATCGTGGACGAGGCCCACGGAACCGCCGGTGATCTGGGGCGGCCGTGGGCGGCCATCCACGACAACCAGCGGATCCCTGCCAACTTCCGGCTCTACCTGACCGCGACTCCACGTATCCTCGCCGCGCCCCGGCCGCAGAAGGGCGCGGACGGCCAGGAGGCGGAGATCGCGACCATGGCCGACGACCCGGGGGGCACCTACGGCGCGTGGCTCGCCGAGCTCGGACTCTCGGAGGCGATCGAGCGGGGCATCCTCGCTGGGTTCGAGATCGACGTCCTTGAGATCCGCGACCCCTTCCCCGTCCTCGGGGAATCGGAGGAGGCCCGGCGGGGCCGGCGCCTGGCGCTGCTGCAGACCGCACTCCTGGAGCACGCGGCGGCGTACAACCTCCGTACGGTGATGACGTTTCACCAGAAGGTCGAGGAAGCCGCCGCGTTCGCGGAGAAACTGCCGAAAACCGCGGCCGAGTTGTACGCCAACAATGCCTCGGACAAGGACCTGGCGGCCGCGGGGAAGCTGCCAGCGTCGTCGATCGACGCGGCCTTCTACGAGCTGGAGCCGGGCCGCCACGTCTCCCCGGAGCGGGTGTGGTCGGCATGGCTGTGCGGTGACCACCTCGTCGCCGAGCGCCGCGAGGTGCTCCAGCAGTTCGCCGACGGCATCGACGCGGCCGGGCGTCGGGTACACCGGGCGTTCCTCGCCAGCTGCCGCGTCCTGGGGGAAGGCGTCGACATCACCGGCGAACGGGGAGTCGACTCGATCTGCTTCGCCGACACCCGCGGCTCCCAGGTCGAGATCGTGCAGAACATCGGCCGCGCGCTCCGGCTCAACAAGGACGGCTCCACGAAGGTCGCGCGGATCATCGTGCCCGTCTTCCTCGAGCCCGGCGAGGACCCGACCGACATGGTCGCCTCCGCCTCGTATGCCGGGCTGGTCGCTGTGCTCCAAGGCCTACGCAGCCACGATGAGCGCCTGGTCGAGCAGCTCGCCTCACGCGCGCTCACCAGCGGCAAGCGCACAGTCCACGTGCAGCGTGACGAGGACGGGCGGATCATCGGAGCCGGCAGGGAGAGTGACGGCGAGGACCAGGCGCAGAACGGCACCGATGCCGCTGCCGAGTCAGCCCTGCTCCACTTCTCCAGCCCACGCGACGCGGCGACTATCGCGGCCTTCCTGCGCACCCGGGTCTACCGGCCGGAGTCGCTGGTGTGGCTGGAGGGCTACCAGGCCCTGCTGCGGTGGCGGGCGGAGAACGGGATCACCAGTGTCTACGCCGTGCCCTACGACGTGGAGGTCGAAGTGGGGGCGACGAAGGCGTTTCCGCTTGGCCGGTGGGTCCACCAGCAGCGCAAGGCCCTGCGGGCCGGGGAACTCGAGCCACGGCGCAAGACGCTGCTCGATGCCCCCGAGGCCGGGATGGTCTGGGAACCCGGTGAGGAAGCGTGGGAGAACAAGCTCGCCGCGCTGCGGTCCTACCGGCGGGCCATGGGGCACCTCGCACCCCGCCAGAACGCCGTGTGGGGCGAGAGCGAAGCCGAGGGCCTGGTTCCGGTCGGCCAGCACATGGCCAACCTCCGCAGGAAAGGCGGCCTCGGCAAGGACCCGCAACGGGTGCGAGTACGCGCGGAGCAGCTGGCCGCAGTCGACCCCGACTGGAATTGCCCGTGGCCGCTGGACTGGCAGCGACACTACCGCCACCTCGCCGACCTGGTCGCCACCGACGGCAGCCTGCCCGAAATCCAGCCCGGCGTGCTGTTCGAGGGCGACGACCTGGGCAGGTGGCTGAAGCGGCAGACCCAGCCGGCCACCTGGGCGCAGCTGTCCACCGAGCAGCAGCAACGGCTGACCGTGTTGGGCATCATGCCACTTCAGGCGCCGCCTCCCGCCCCCACAGCCCAGGGCACGGCGAAGAGCCCGGGCAAAGCACAGCAGGCCTTCCAACGCGGACTGGCGGCCCTCACGCAATGGGTCGAGCGAGAAGGCGGACGTCCGGTGCCAAGGGGCCACAGCGAACAGATCACCGTCGACGGGCAGACGGAGCCCGTGGCAGTGCGGCTGGGCGTATGGATCTCCAACACCCGCGCCAGGCGGGACAAGCTCAGCGCCGAACAGCTCGCCGCCCTCGCCAAGCTGGGCATCAACTGGGCATGACGAACAGTTCGGGCGCAGCGGAATTGAGTCTGGCCCGTCACACAGGTCTGGTGAGCTTTGGGTAGGGCCGGTAGTGAGCGACTCCTGCGGAAGACATCCCCAGGCAGACGGTGAGGATCTTGACGTCGAGTTCGTCGGCGAGAGCAAGCGGACGCGTGGAGCGCAGAACCCGGGGCAGCAGGCCGGCAGGCGCGAGGCTGTCGCGGACATGGGCGGCGCCGGCAGGTCCGTGGTGTGTTCGGGTGAACCTGGTGACGAGCAGGTGGCGATTGCCCGTACCGAGTCGGCGCCGGTGCTCCCGGCAGCGCTGCAGCGCCCTCCACGTCGCGCTGTCCCGTGGGAGATGCACTGATCTGCCGGGAAAGCGGACGCTGGGGCGGTCGGGGTCGATGTCGGCGTCGGTGAACCGGCGCAGCTCGGTGATGGCTGCTGCGTGGAGGAGAGCGGCAAGGCCGAAGAAGGCCTCGTGCGGGTGGATGTCGTAGCGGGTGGCCCACCGTTCGTACAGGGTGCACTGCCTGGCCGGAGTAAGGGCGAGTCCGTGAAATCCCCTCTGCTGGACAGCGGTGATCGGGTCCATGGGGTCGTGGAGGACGGCCCTGGAGTGGTGGGCGTGAACGAAGAACTGACGCACGCCCACGAGGTGGAAGGCGCGGCGGGCCAGGGCCAGGGCAAGCAAGGACTCCAGGTCTGCGGTGGTGACGCTCGCCCAGGCCCTGTGCCCCTCAAGATGGAGGGCCAGGTCGCAGATGGTGTCCAGACGGATCTCATGCCGCCCCTGGAAGACGGTCCGGGACGGTCCGCGCGCGTTGTGCCCGGCGAGCGGGAGGGCGAGGCCCAGGGGCCTTGCGATCGTTCCTCGACCCGTGGTCGAGCGGGCCGAGAGCAACCTGCGCGTGGAGAGCCGGTTACGGATCGCGCTGCCGGTGTCCATGGTGGTCGTCGTGCCGTCACTGGTCATGCCTCGGCCGGGCGTGGCCGTGGACCCCACCCGCGATGAAGACCGGCCCCCGATGCTCATCTATCCCGTACGTGACAAGGCCGTCACCGGCGCTGTCGCTCCCGCGGTCCCCTCCGCCGAGATGGCCCGGCTGCTCGGCTCCACCCGCGCCGGCCTGCTCGCCGCACTGGCACAACCGGCCTCCACCGCGCAGCTGGCGGCACGTCACTTCCTCAGCCCCGCCACCGTCTCCTACCACCTCGGCGTCCTGCACCGAGCCGGCCTGGTCACCCGCACCCGAGCCGGCCGATCAGTGTTCTACCGCCGCACCCCCGAAGGAACCCGACTGGCACAAAGCCGGTAGCCGGGGCAGGGCAGGTTCCTCGGACCACTGTTCCTTCGTCTCCTTCGTCTGCGGCCTGCATCGTTCGGCTGTTCCCGACGACCGAAGGGAGATCTGTCCGGCAGCCCGCCACCGAAGCCCGCGGCCTCTGCGACCAGGAGCACGGCCAGGGCCAGGCCGAGGAGACCGCACAGCCCGGTCCAGGAACTGGGTGCCGGCGATGGAGTCCCGCACACTCGCCGCTGTGACCAGCACGGCAAGGAGAAGCCCGATCGTATCGGTGGCGATGCTCCGCTTCCTCCCGACGATCTCCTTCCCGGCATCGATGCCCTGGCCGGAGACGAGCACGCCGGTGGAAGTTTTCACGCTCTGCGCGTCGATCACACAGGCCGACGGTTCGGCCTCCCGTCCCTCCTTCTGCCGTAAGAATCGAACGCCCGTGATCCATACAGGCCGTGATGGGCGGGGCCCCGTGAGCGTCAGCGGGCCGTGCCGAAGTCCTGCGTCCAGTAGTTGCCGGGCTGCGCCAGCCCCACGCCGATCTCCTTGAAGCCGCAGTCCAGGATGTTGCGTTTGTGGCCGGCACTGGCCATCCAGCCCGCCATGACCTGCTCGGGCGTGGAGTACCCGTACGCGACGTTCTCGCCGTAGGTGCTCCAGAGATAGCCCGCGCGCGTGATCCGCTGTCCCGGGTCGGACCCGTCGGAACCGGTGTGCGACATGGTGTTGTGGCTCGCCATGTCCGCACTGTGTGCCTGGGCGGCCTGCGAGAGCTTCGCGTTCAGGGTGACCGGGGAGCAACCGACCTTGACGCGCTCGCTGTTGACCAGAGCGACCACGCGGGCGACTGCGGCGGACGCGGGGGACGCCGTACCGGTGGCGGGGGGCACTGTGCCGGTGGCGGGGGTGGTGGAGAGCGGCTTCGGCGCGGCGGCCGTCGTCGAAGAGGGCGCGGCGGGCGGCTTCGGCGCGGCGGCCGTCGTCGGGGCGGGCGGGGTGGTCGTCTTGGAGACGGGCGCCTTGGGCTTCGCCGGGGCGGGTGCCGCAGTTCCGGGAGAGGCCGTCGGCGAGGCTGTCGCCGCGGGCTTCGCGGTCCGGACGTCCCGCCCCCGGTGTCCGTCCCAGGACGTCTTCCTCCCCTCCGCCCAGAGACCGCTGGACGTGGCGGTGACGGACTCGGCTCCTGCGTCTCCCCTGCACGCCATGGCGGCCGACGGCACCGCCACCGCGCCCATCGCCAGGACGGCGACGGCCATGGGCCGGCGGCGCGTCTTCCTGCGGTGCTTCCGGTGGTTCCTCATGCGGACCTCGTTCGGTCGACTCTCCGTGCGCCTCCGGCAGGCTCGGTTTCGCACAGACACTGCGCTTGACCTGCGGGGACGCCTTGTGGGGCCGTCATTGTTAAAAGCCGCGTGAGCGCACGGCAACGAGGGCTTGCACTACCTCGCCTAGTAGGCGAGAAAGCCCTTGAATCCGACCCGGGATTGTGCCGGGCCGCCGCGCCGGACGCCGACGGCGCCTCACGCTCCGTCAGAAGGACGGCAGGGGCGGTCCGGCGGCCCGAGGCCGGTCCCCCGGCCGGTGACCTCGGACGAGGTGCCGCGTATGCCTGCTTCCGTATACAAGATCCGCCTATGTCGCCCGCACGCCACGTACTATCGCGGCACGTTGATGGGGTTCGGGTACGTGAGGGATGTCACTGGCCTTCCCCGCAACCCTTCGGTGCCCGGCATGCGGGGCGATGCGGTCAGGCGTCGGTGACCGTGTGCGCAGGGACACCTCGAAGCCTGCCGGGGCGAAGATGCCGGGCCGTTCGTTCCGGGACGTCTCCGGCTCGCCGGGCATCTCGTGGGCGGTGGGCGGGCAAGGGACCCGCCCCCCCTTCACCGCCCTCACACCGGCGCCGGCCTTAGGGCGGGGCGGGAACTCGGCACCGCCCCACCGGCTCCTTCATCGCCCCGCGCACGTACGACCGGCCGCCCCGGTCCTCTGCCCGGCTCACCTGAGCCGTCCGCCGGACCGTCACTGTCCGCGCGCACCCCCGCACCCGCAACGCACCGGCCCGCGCCTTCCCCACAGTGGGAGCCGACCTCTTTCCCCTTCGCCGAGCCGCGCCGTCCACGGTCCCGTCCCCCGCAAGGACCGGTTCTCATCCGGCGCACGCCATGTACCGGGAAAAGAGACGCCCAGCGCACGCCGCGTGTACGCGACATGCACGCCCGGCGCCATCAGCGTGATGGCGCCGAAGAACAACGCACACGGACGGCCGGCCCGCCTGGAACCGTGCCCGTCGGGCGACACCCGCCCCATGCACCGGCCCACGGCCGGTCTTCACCGATGGCGGGCACGACGAGACCCACGCCGGGCAAGCCGCGATCTGGGGCACGGGAGCTTGCCCGGCAGAGCGCCACCGCGTGACCTGCCTGCCTGCTCCACTCACAGGAGGACACCGCGACGGTATCGGCAGAACCGCACAGGATGGGTGGACAGCAATCAGGCACCGTCCCACCGGCCTCCGCCGCGCCCGCGTGACCCCCAAGACCGACGCGTTCATCCTCGAGAAAAACACCCACGCAAGCATGGACAGGATCGGCACCGCCCGGCAGAGAGCCCGACCAACCCTCACCGATACAGGATCAAGCATCAACGGATCTTCAGGCAAAAGCCCCTACAAGCCGAACTCCACATGCTCTACGTCGGTCAAGCGCACTTCCTCCAACTGGCCGGCACGGCGGCCGCCGTCCTGGAAGTAGACCTCCTTGAGCGCTTCGGCGGTGATCTGCCGGAGCTCCTGGTCGCCGGCGCCGGCTTCCTTGGCGTCGAAGAGGCGGGCGGCGTGGCGGGGCGGGAGGGCGACGGTCAGGTGCCGGACGCGGTCCTGGTCCGTCGACCCGATCGGCGCGGTGTAGCCGAGCCTGGCGCGGGTGTCGATGACGATGCCGTCGGTAGTCGCCGCCTTCTGGCGGGCCTTGGCGCGGATCTGCGGCTGCCACCGGGCCTTCACCTCGCGCTCCAGGCGCGCGGCGAGGTGGGGGCGGGGCTTTTTGATCTGGTCCTTCACGTACCGCTCGACGGTGCGCTGGGAGATCCGCAGCAGCTGGGCGACCGCCTTGGTGCCCTTGAGCTGTTTGACCAGGTACCGCATCTGCGCGCCCGCGCTCTTGGGCGCCGGGCGGGTGAAGGCCTTGTGCACGGCGGCTTCCAGGCCGTCCCCGAACAGGGTCATCGTCGCCTCCTCCTACTCTCCGTTGTCGGCGCCGGTGACGGTACCGTCCTTGATGTACCGGGCGAGGTTGAGCTCGGGGGCGTCGAACCGCTCGCGGACCTCCTCGCCCCACAGGACGCTCTGGGTGCCCTCGTGCTTGACCAGGCCGGGGTTGATGCCGAGCTTGAAGCCGCCGGGCAGCGGCTTGCCGTCCCGGTAGGGCAGGAAGTCCAGCGGACTCTCGCCGCCTGCCGCGTAGACGACGCAGTCGGACAGGACCGCGACCGGGTACCGGCCGGTGAACGCCGCGTGCTTGACGATCTTGCGGTGCAGGTTGATCCGGGTGCGGGAGATGACCGCCGCGCGGATGTCGGGCCGCCAGGTGGGCCGGGACAGGGCGCGCCACGGCTCGCCGGGCCGCCAGCCCTCCCCGCGCGGGCGCTCGCGCAGCTTGCCCAGGCCGCCCTTCACGGTCGCCTTGACCGCGTCCACGACCATCGCCAGTTCCGGGTCACGCCCGCGCCAGCCGTCCATCGCCGCGAGGAAGGCGGCCGGCGTCATGTCCGCGTGCACACCGAGGTCGGCCATCGTGGCCAGGTAGGCGTCCCGCAGCCGCTGGTACCAGCCGTCCAGGTAACGGCCGTTCTCGTACCGGACGTACGCCTCGATCGGCGCGACGTCGTAGCCGAGCTCCACCGCGTAGGCGACGGTCGGTGTCGCGTACCAGGCCGGCCCTTCGGGGTGCTCCCCCTTGGGGGTGAACGGGCTGGGCAGCAGCGAGCCGTCCAGCTCCAACCGCTCTTTGCCGACCTTCACCCGGGACAGGTCGACGTGGGAGAGGTCGACCAGCCAGGAGCCGGGCAGTTTCGGGTCGAACACCGGCGCCTTGAGGTGCGTCGGTGCGCCGAGGCCGACGACCAGGCCGTTGGCTCCGGCGGCGAAGGCCATGTTCACGTCGATGCCGACCAGGTGCCGCAGGGTGCACTCGGCGTCGGTCATGGGCCGGGCCCAGTCGTACGCCTCCTCGAACAGCTTCTCCGCCGGGCCGCGTACGTGAAAGCGCGGCAGGTCCTTGAGGAGCGGGTGCCCGTCGGGGGCCTCGCACGGCGCGCAGTCGACCGGGTCCTTGCCCAGCGAGCCGGGATTGTGCTCGGAGTGCCGCTTGCCCGCCGCGTCGGGCCCGGATGCGCGGGTCGGCGGATGCAGCGCGGTCATCAGCTCCAGGCCGGTCACCGCGGTCGAGCCACGCGGTGTCATCACCCGGGACGCGTACACGCCCAGCACGCGGGCGAGTTCCGCCGGCGGAAGCTGACCGGCCTCGCCCCAGTGCCGGGTGTCCAGCGCGTGCCAGGCCGGGATGCACAGCTGCACGCAGGTCCGCTCCGACCCCTGCGCGGGGCGGTAGATCCGCGCCCACGGCCCGAATCCGCGCTTGGTCAGCTTCCAGTCGGCGCGTGTCAGCTGCTTGACGACCTTGTGGCCCTCCGGGATCCGCCCGGCGAGCCGCTCCTCCTCGGTGAGGGCGACGGGCAGGCCGTAGCGCTCCAGCGCGGCCTCGGTGAGCACGAGCAGCGGGTCGGCGTCCTTGCCCGGACCGGACAGCTTCGGCGCCCCGAGCTTCGCCTCGCGCAGCGTCCAGTCCACCAGGGCCGGGAGCGACTTGGCGGGCACGTCCAGGACCAGGCCGCCGGTGCAGTACGCGTACGCCTGGCCGTCCTCGACGTCGACCACCGCCAGCGGCCCGTTGACGAACCGCGGGTCAGTGTCGCCGGCCGGGATGTCGGCCGGGGCCGCCTTCTGCGCGCCGGAGCGACGCGACGTCGATGCCGGCCTGGCGGTGCGCGCCGGAGGCGGCGCGGTCGCCGGAGCAGCGGCAGGACTGGTCGGGGAGTTCTCGGCCGCGGTCGGTGCCGCAGCCTCGGGTGCCTGTCCCGGGGACGGAGTGGGCGCTTCAGCCGGGCCGGGCGCGGCGGTGAGGGCGGTCGGTACCGCCGGGGCGGCCGGGTCTTCCGTGACCGAGCGAGAGGGGTAGAGCTCTGCGAGCTTGTCCAGCAGCCGGGCGTACGCCTCGCGTTCCGGGCCGCGCGGCTCGGTCGGTTTCCTGGACGACTCCCAGCCGGACACCGTGGCTCGGCGCACCCTCAGCGCAGCGGCGACTTCGTCCAGCGTCAGGCCGTGCGCGACCCGCAGCCGCTTGCGCTCCTGCGCCGGCGGCAGGGGAGAGCGGGACGCCACCAGCGCGTCGACCGCGTCGAACAACTCGGACATGGGGCACCTCCTGGCCACACCCTACCCCAACAAGCGTACACAAAGCGTAATTCGATCGTACTGATTGCGTACGGATCGCGTCCTCCGATGGGAGGGCGGCCTCTTGCCGTCCTCGTCACGCCGGGTCGGCGGCACGACGGCATGTGCGGGCACGACCCTGCCGGAGCGGATCGGCGTCCCGCGCGCCGGCCTCGGCCGGTCGCCCTGCCGGCCCGGCCGTGTGATCGCGGACAAGGCTCACGGCTCCCGAGGATTCCCTGGCTTCCAGCACGACCACGACCATCACGGGGAGATCGGTGTCCTGCTGCACCACACCGGCGGTCAGGACCCGTCCGTCGACGGCCCACTTGCGGGCCGCGACGAACTCCTCCTTGTCCGCGGCCGTCAGCTCGGCCTCGGCGAGGTGGCCGGCGAGCGGGGAGCCTTCGATCTCGGGAAGGAACGCGGCCAGCGCCTGCTCGCCCTGCTCGTAGACGGCGTCCAAGTCGTCGAAGCAACCGGACTCGTCGACATCACGGACCCAGACGGCGAACGAGACACGGACGGCTCCGCTGCGGAACGTTTGGGTCCACCCCCGGATGCCGTCCTTGCGCCAGGACGTCTCCACACCGTCGCGGGGCTTGCCCCCGGGCGTCCACTCCTGAGCCACGAACTTCCCCGCCGCGCCCCGGGCGGTCAGCGGGACCGCGTCCCGGAGCTCCTCCAGCATGGCGGTCACCGCAGCCATGAACTCGTTCCCCTCATGCCGTTGCCGGGCACGTGATGCCCCTTCAGCCGTCCGTCGGCACGGGCCTCGGAAAGACCTTGGACAGCGTCTCGCTCCCGTGCGCCGCGCCCACAGCAGCACCGGTACGTCCCGGGACGGGGCCGTTCGACACCGCCGGGGGACGAGATGCCGGCTCTGCCCCCGGCCTGGACAAAGGTGTCCTTCGGGTTCAGGGAAGAGGCTTTCGGGGTCGCGCGGGGCCGGGGGCGCGGCAGGTGCCTCACGTGGGCAGGCAGGTCCGGCGGGCGGCGATGTGGCGCGTCCGCCCGGCGGGGCGGGGATCGGGCGGGTGCGGCCGCCGGGACTCGCGGGTTGCGCGCGATGCGGATGCGCCGGCGGTCCGAGCCGCGTGGGCGGGTACCGCCGCGGATGGCCGAGGCGCTGTGGTGTGTGGTGATGGGCAAAACATTTCGCGCTTCTGCCCCGCTTTCGGTGGGGTGCGGTGGCGGCCCGCGGTCGGTCACGGCCCGCCGCTCCCTGTGAGGCGACCGCTCGGGCCGCAGGGGCGCGCCCGGTGCCGCGGAACGTCCGGGCGTGGGCTGTCAGCGGGGTGGGCGGGCGTTGAGGCGGGCGGCCTGGCGTGTCAGGTGGTCGCGTTCGGCGAGGTGGGGTGCCTTGTGGGCGGCCTCGGCGTACAGCCGTGCCGCCGTCGCCAGGTCGCCGTCGCGCTCGTGGAGGTAGGCGGCCACCGCGGTGTGGCGGGGCAGTGAGACGTCCAGTTCGGCGAGTGCCGCCAGGCCTGCGCGCGGGCCGTCGGCCTCGCCGACGGCGACCGCGCGGTTGAGCCGGACGACGGGACTGCCGGTCAGGCGCGCGAGCTCGTCGTACCACTCGACGATCTGCACCCAGTCGGTCTCCCCGGCGGTGGGCGCGTCGGCGTGGAGGGCCGCGATGGCGGCCTGGGCCTGGAACTCGCCGAGCCGGTCGCGGGCGAGGGCCGCCTGGAGGATGTCGACGCCTTCGGCGATCGACGCGGTGTCCCACCGGTCGCGGTCCTGCTCGGCGAGCGGTACCAGGCTGCCGTCGGGCGCGGTCCGGGCGGCACGCCGGGCGTGGTGGAGCAGCATGAGGGCGAGCAGCCCGGCCGCCTCGGGGTGGTCGACGCGGGCCGCGAGCTGCCGGGTGAGGCGGATGGCCTCGGCGGCGAGGTCGAGGTCGCCGGAGTAGCCCTCGTTGAAGACCAGGTAGAGCACGCGCAGGACGGTGGCGACGTCGCCGGGCCGGTCGAAGCGCACGCCGGCCACGGTGCGCTTGGCCCGGCTGATGCGCTGGGCCATGGTCGCCTCGGGCACCAGGTAGGCCCGGGCGATCTGGCGGGTGGTGAGCCCGCCGACGGCGCGCAGGGTGAGCGCGACCGCCGAGGCCGGGGTCAGCGAGGGGTGGGCGCACAGGAAGTAGAGCTGGAGCGTGTCGTCCGCCGCGGGCGCCGGGCCGGGTGCCGGTTCCTCCTCGACACGGTCCTCGCGCCGACGGCGGGCGGTTTCGGCGCGGGCCTGGTCGAGGAACTTGCGCCAGGCCACGGTGACCAGCCAGCCCTTGGCGTCCCGGGGAGGGTCGGCCGGCCAGACCCGCAGTGCCTCGACGAGGGCGTCCTGCACGGCGTCCTCGGCCGCCGCGAAGTCGGCTCCGCGGCGGACGAGGACGGTGATCACGCCCGGCGTGAGGCTGCGCAGCAGGGCCTCGTCCATGGACGGGGTCACTCCATGATGGTGGGCGGCGCGGTCAGGAACGGGCGCAGCTCGAGCCACTCGTGGATCGGCCTGCCGCCCGCTCCGGGGGCGGCCGACAGCTCCCCGGCCAGCTCGACGGCGCGTTCGTGGCTGTCGACGTCGATGACCATCCAGCCGGCGATGAGGTCCTTGGTCTCCGCGAAGGGCCCGTCGGTGACCGGCGGGCGCCCCTCACCGTCGTAGCGGACCCACGTTCCCTCGGGGGCGAGCGCCTGGCCGTCGACGAACTCGCCGGTCTTCTCCAGCCGGGCCGCGAAGTCGTTCATGTACTGCATGTGCGCCGAGATCTCCTGCGGCGTCCACCGGTCCATCGGCACGTCGTTGACCGCGGCCGGGGCGCCGCGGCAGTGCTTCAGCAGCAGGTACTTGGCCATCGTGGTTCTCCTCGGTGCTCGTGCGACCCATTGTGGTCGCGTTCACCCCGGGGACGGAGCCGGACACGGGTTCTCGACATCGCCGGACGGCCGGTCAGGGGACCTCGGGGGGCGGGGCCGGTCACCGATGTGCAACGGACTGCGCGCAGAGGGGCGGCGGAACCGAGGTGTGGCTGAATGTGGCCCCTCAGGCCGACGCGGTTGCACAGGCGGCCGCCGCCACGACGGGGAACCCCTCATGATGCCGACTGCGCGCCGTCACGGACCGATCGCGTTGCGGACCCTCGCCCTGGGCGCGTGTGCCGCCGGTGTCCTGGCGCTCACCGGCTGCTCCCCCGCCTCCCCGGACGCGGACGGCACGGCGGCACCGGCCGCCTCCCCCGAGGCGGTCCCCCGGCGGGAAGACCTCGCCGACGGCGGGCAGCGAGGTGTCCTCTCCCCCGGGCTCACCGGCCTCGCCGGCCTCACCGGCGGCGTCGGCCTCACCCGCGGCATCGGGCTCACCGGCGGCATCGGCTTCCGCGGCAGCCGGCGGCAAGGACGACGGCTGCGACCACAGGATGCCGATCTCGCCGGACGAGATCGCCGTCCACCGTTACAGCCCCGAGGACGGGTCCCTGAGTCTGATCGTCCGGTACGGCAACTGGGGCTGCGGCACCCGGGTCCACGACGGCCGGCCCGGCCGCCTCGATGCCGCCCGCGTCCGCCACGGTCACATCGCCGGCGGAGCCGTTTCCTGACGCGCCTCGAAAAAGGTCGCGGGCCGTTGTCGATCCGGCCATGTCCCGTTCGACGTCTTGGTGTGCGGCACCCCGCCGCACGACGACGCGACAGGACCTGGTGAGGAAACCCGTGGATCAACTGCTGCGAGTGATGAACTTCTGCGTCTCGAGTGACGGGATCGGGGCCGGTGAGCACCAGAGTCCCGAGCGGCCGTTCGGCCACGATCACCCCGAGAGGCTGTTCGCCTGGGCCGGAGCCACGGCGAGCTGGCCCATGCGCACGGACCCCGGGGGGAGCCGGGGCCTGGACGACTACTTCACGCGGGACTTCGCGCGCGACATCGGTGCCGAGATCATGGGACGCAACAAGTTCGGGCCCCAGCGAGGACCCTGGCAGGACCACGACTGGCGCGGCTGGTGGGGCGAGGAGCCCCCGTTCCGCACACCGGTGTTCGTCATGACCCACCACGAGCGTCCGTCGTTCACGCTCTCCGACACCACGTTCCACTTCGTCGACGGCAGCCCGGCCACGGTCCTCGAACGGGCGCGGGAAGCGGCGCGCGGCAAGGACGTCCGGCTCGGCGGCGGGATCACCACCGTCCGGCAGTTCCTCGACGCCGACCTCGTCGACACCCTGCACGTGGCGGTCTCGCCGGTGAAACTCGGGTCCGGACTGCGCCTGTGGGACTCCCCCGACGAGCTGCTCGACCGGTTCCACCGGGAGGTCGTACCCAGCCCGAGCGGCGTGACGCACCACCTGTTCTGGCGAAGGTGACGCGAGGGCCGCTGCGCTGACCAGGCTGCACGAGGACGTGCGGTTCTTGCACGGGCAGCCCTCCTCCCGGCCGGACACCGGCCCCTGCCGCTGTTCGGCCGGGACGGCTACGGCCTCGGAGGGAGGGTGCGAGGGCGGCCGGGTCAGCGAGGGCGGCGCCGTAGTCTTCCCCACCACCGCCCGGGTTCTGGCGCGGCGCAACGACATGCTGCGCGGTCTCGGCGCCCTGCCCCCCGCGAAGGGACGGCCGGCCCATTCGGCCCTCATCCTGCTCGCGTTCGGGCCCCTGGCGTGAGCCCGGACGGGCGCGCCGGCGGCGGGCGTCACCGGCGGCCAGGGCTTCGCCGCCCCGAACCGCTAGTCCAGGTCCGCCTGCCACAGGTCGGGGCCGAACACCTCGTACTGGATGTCCTGCGGCGCGACGCCCCGTTCGAGCAGCTTGCCGCGCACTCCTTGCATGAAGGGCAGCGGGCCGCACAGGTAGTACAGGGCGTTGTCGGGCAGGTCGACCGCCGCGGGGTCCATCAGCCCCTCGAAGACTCCGTCGAGCGGCTCCATGCTCTCCACGCTCTTCTCGTACCAGGCGTACACCGTCGCCCGCCGCAGCTCCAGGACGTCGCTGACGACCTGGCGGCGCAGGGGGAAGGAGGGTTCGTCGAGATCGGCGTGCAGGACCGTGATGTCCAGACCGGATCCCGCCTTGGCCAGGTGGGAGAGCATCCCGGCCACCGGGGCGATCCCGATGCCCGCCGTGGCGAACACCACCGGCCGTCCAGAGTCGTCGAGCACGACGTCGCCGTACGGCACGGACAGGGTCAGGACGTCGCCCACGCCCACCGAGTCGTGCAGGAGCGCCGACATCTCCCCGTCGGGCTCGTCGCCCTCGCCACGGACCCGCTTGACCGAGAACTGGCGGTGTTCGCCGTCGTCGGCCCGGGTCAGGCTGTACTGGCGCGGCTGGAGCACCCCGTCCGGCATCGTCATCCGCACCGTCACGTACTGGCCGGGCAGCGAGGTCTTCACCAGGCGGTCGTCGGTCCGCTTGACCACGAAGGTCACCACGTCGTGGGTCTCGCGGATCTTCTTCTCGACCTTCCACTGCCGCCACACCGTCTCCGGCCTGACCCCGCGCGCGCTGTAGAGGCCGCGTTCCTGGTTGATCAGGGCGTTGGCCATCAGCCAGTAGACCTCGTCCCAGGCGGCGGCGACCTGCGGGGTGACCGCGTCGCCCAGGACGTCGGCGATCGCCCACATCAGGTTGTCGTGGACGATCCGGTACTGGTCGGCACGGATGCCGAGGGAGGCGTGCTTGTGCGCGATCCGCGAGAGCAGGTGCTCGGGAATGTGCTCCGGCGACTCCACCAGTCCGCTCGCGAACGCCGCCACCGATCCGGCCAGTGCCTTCTGCTGGTCTCCGTGCGCCTGGTTGCCGCGGTTGAAGACGCCGTTGAGGAGTTCCGGGTGCGCGGCGAACATGTGCCCGTAGAAGCGCTGCGCGATTTCTCCGATGTGGTCGGCGACGACCGGCAGTGTGGCCGCGACGACGGGCCGAGCGGTGTCCGAGAGCATGGCGGGTACCTCCGGCGAGGACGGGTGGATCCGGTCGGGGTACCCCGTAGCGCGGTGCTCACGCGAAGGCGTCGGAGCGGCCGGCCCGAGCCGGCGGCGGGGCGGAGGCCGGGGGCGGAGGCCGCTTCGAGCGGGGCGACGGGGCTGGCCGGCGACGGCGACCGCTGGTCGGGAGACGGTCTGCTGCCGGGGCCGGGATCCGGGGTTGTCACCTCAGGCTATGACGCGCTCCGAGGCCGGGCCAGTCGGCCCCGGTCCGGCCCGGGCCGGGCCGGGACGGGACGGGACCGTTCGCCGGGTGGATGAACGCCGTGCCCGAGCCGGTCGCCCTGCGCCGCGGCGGCTGCGGATTCGTGCTCGGCGTCGGCACCGCGTCGCAGCGGGCTGCCCGCCGTCTGCCGTCTGCCGTACCCGGTCGTACCGGTCCCGCCGCACCGCCGGTCCCGCGCGGTGCGGCCGGGCAGAGCGCACGGTTCCCGGTCCTGTCGCCGGTCAGGGCTCGGGGTGGGCGTCGACGAGTTCGGGCTCCAGTCCGTCGCGCACCTCGGTACGGGCCCGGCCGGCCTCCACGCGCCAGGCCTCGAAGGCCCAGGCGGTGAGGGTGACGACGGCCAGGCCGAGCAGCCAGCCGCCCACCACGTCGCTGAACCAGTGCACACCGAGCGCGACCCTGGTGAAGCCGACCCCGATCACCGAGACCACCGCCACGCACCAGCACAGGGGCCGCCAGGCGCGCGGCACCAGGGGCAGCAGGACCAGCAGCAGGACGGCGAAGGACGTGGTGGCCGTCATCGCGTGACCCGACGGGAAGGAGAAGCCCGGCGCGTGCGCCACCGGATCCTGAAGGGAGGGCCTGGCGCGCTCGACGACCGTCTTGACCAGCAGCCCGATCAGTCCGCCGGCCACGGCCGTCACGGCGGACCAGGCGGCCAGCCGCCAGGCCCTGCGGTACAGCAGCCAGAGGGTCAGCAGCGCGACGGCCGTGCGCAGGACGGCCGGGTCCCAGACCCAGTCGGAGAAGAAGCGCAGGACGCTCGTCCACGCCGGATGGGCCAGGGCCGTGTGGTGCAGTCGCTGGGCGGCGCCGGCGTCCAGGCGGCGCAGCGGCTGCCACCGGCCCTCGACGAGGACCAGCAGCAGGGCGAAGGGCACCGCGGCGACGGCGGCGACGACGGCCGCTCCCAGCAGGCGGGCGCCGAATCTGCGGTCGGCCGCCCGGCGACGACGGTCTCGAAGGTGCAGGACCGCGGCTCGCACCACCATGTTCAGACTCCAGGGTCGGGTTCGATCGGTTCGGACCGCAGGGCCCGCGCGGCTTCCAGCTGCGCGGCGAAGGCCAGTCCGAGGAAGAGGGCGACGGAGGTCAGGTAGGCCCACAGCAGCAGGGACATGAAGGCGCTGAGCGGGCCGTAGACCGTGTCGAAGGAGCCGCTGATCCGCAGGTACAGGCTCAGCAGCCAGGTCAGTGCCGTCCACAGCACCAGGTACACGGCGGCGCCGAAGGCCAGCCAGGTGTATCCGGGCTGTCTGCGGCGGGGCGACCTGCGGAAGATCACGCTGGCCGAGATGAGCGCGAGGAGCAGCCCGAAGGGCCAGCGCAGTATCTCCCAGGCGGTCCGGGCGTCTTCGTCGAGCCGGTAGACGGTCACCGCCGCGGAGGCCAGGTCGCCGCCGGCCACCATGACGATGAACCCGAGTCCGAGGGGCAGTCCGGCGCCGACGGACATCACCAGGCCGCGCAGGTACTTGTGCCCGAAGGGGCGGTCGCGCTCGTTGCCGTAGATCCGGTTGGCGCCGCGCTCCACCTGGCACATCGCGGTGGTGGTGTTGACCAGGGAGAAGATCAGGCCGAACCAGAGCGCGACCTTCGCGCCGTCGCCGGCCGTGCGGCGGCTGCGGTCCAGCGCGTCGTCGACGACGTCGGCGCTGGGGCCCTCGGCGAGCCGGTGGATCGTCAGTTCGACGACGCGGCCGATGTTCTCGGTGTGCAGCGTGGTGGAGAGTCCGACGAAGGCGATGGCCAGCGGAACCACCGACAGCACCGTCTGCAGGGCGAGGGCGCGGGAGTGGGTGAAGCCGTCGGCGTAGCGGAAGCGCACGAAGGCGTCGCGCAACAGGGCCCAGCGGCCGTAGCGGCGCAGCGACACCAGTGCCTCGTCGGCGGAGAGTTCGTCGCCGGTCATGTCGCGGGTCTCGGGGACCTTGGTCGCGGTGCCCATGTCACCGTCCTCCGGCGGGCAGCAGCACGGTCAGCGCACCGGGCCTGACCTCGGCGGTGAGGCGGCGGCCCGGTGTCACCGGGTCGCCGTCGAGTTCTCGGGACTGCGGGGAGTCGAAGGCCAGTTCGGCCCGCCGGAACGTGAGGAACTCCACCGGTACGCCGCTCTTGTCGCCGTCGTGCGCGCCAGCGGTGTGCGCGCCGGACGGCTTCGGTGCCTTCGTGCCGCCGCGCACCAGTGTCGTCAGCGCGCGTGTCCAGCCGCCGATGCCGCGCGGATCGAGGATCAGCAGATCGAGCAGGGCGTCGTCGGGGCGGGCAGCGGGCAGGAGCGTCGTCCCGCCCTGCACGGTGCCGACGTTGCCCATGAGGACCATGCGGGCCGTGCGGCGCACGGCGGGTGCGTCGTCGAGCCGGAGGGTCAGGCGCATCCGCGGTGTGCGCAGGGCGGTGATGCCGGCCAGCACGTAGGCGGGCCAGCCCAGGACTGACTTGGCGCGGTCGTCGGTGTTCTCCATGATCGCGGCGTCGAGGCCGGCTCCGGACATGGCGGCGAAGTGGGTGGCGGGCAGGCCGTCACCCTCGACGCGGCCGAGGTCGAGGCGGTGCGTGGTGCCGCGCAGTGCGGCGTCGAGCGCGTCGGTGGGGGCCAGGGGCAGTCCGAGGTTGCGGGCCAGCAGGTTGCCCGTGCCGCAGGGCACGACGGCCAGCGGCACGCCGCTGCCGGCCAGGGCGTCCGCGGCCGCCCGCAGGGTGCCGTCGCCGCCGCAGACCACGACGAGCTCCGCGCCGTCCCGGAGCGCGCCGGCCGTCTGGCCGGTGCCCGGGTCCTCGGCCGTGGTCTCGATGAACACCGGTGCGTGGTGGGCGTGGCGTTCCAGGACCTGCCGCAGCGCCTCGCGGTCGGCCTCAGCGGTCACCGTGGGGTTGAAGACGACCGCGGTCCGGCCCGGTCCGGGTGTGCCCGGGCGCTTCTCCGTGGTCGCCGGGGACGGTGCCGGGCCCGCCGCGGCCGGTGCCGCACCCGCCGCGGCCGGAGCGGTCACGGTGGCGCCGGTGAGCAGGGCGCGGCCGACGATCAGCAGGGACAGGCTGCCGTTGGCCAGCCCGCCCATGACGTCGGTGGGGTGGTGCATGCCCCGGTAGAGGCGGGCGAGGGCGACCAGCAGCGGCACGACGAGCAGCACGGCGCCCACGATCCGCCGCCACGGCCCGCGGAGCCGGGACAGGGCGAGCACCGCGAGTCCGCCGTAGAGCGCGGTGGCAGCCCCGGTGTGGCCCGAGGTGTAGCTGGAGGTGGGCGGGGAGGCGTCGAGGCGGTGCACCTCGGGCCGGTGGCGGTCCACCGCCTCGGTGATGACCAGGAAGACCAGTGACTGCAGTGACACGGCGACGGCGAGGAAGGACGCCTGACGCCACATCGGCAGACGGGGGATCAGGAGCAGTCCCGCGCACGTCAGGACGGTGACGGCGATCACCGTGAGGGTGTTGCCGGCCTCCGACGCGAACAGGGACACGGTGGTGAGGGTGGTGGTCCGGGCGTGTTCCAGTCCCTCGTTGACGTCGTCCTCGGCCGTCATCGGCCACAGTCCGCGGGCGGGTCCGGTGATCAGCAGCCCGAGTCCCACCATGAACGCGCCCTGGCAGACGGTGAGCGCAGCGATGCGGGCGGCGGTGCGGCCGGTGCCCCGGGGCAGCGTGGACGAGCGGCCGGCCGGGTCGGCTCCCGGTCTCCCGCCGGGAAGTCCGGCCGGTCTTTCCGGTGCGGCGGTCGGCATCAGGTCTCCCACAGGTAGGCGCGGTACGGCGTGTCGGCCCGCGGTGTCGGGCCGATGCACCGCCGCATGCCCCCGATACGGGCGTGCAGACCTGCTCTTGGTGGCCTCTGACGGTGTCGTGGACGTCCGGCGTCCCGCCACAGCGGTCGGTGTGACGTGCGCCGTGTCACCACCCGGCCCGGCTCCCGGCCGGTTTCCCCGTCTCCGCTGAAGGCCGTGGTCGGGGCGGCACCGGCGCCGTTGACACGGCGTCATCCGCCGGCGGATGCGTCACGGTGGGGACCGGTGGGATTCGTCCAGCGGGCAGCGGGGGCCGCCGGGAAGGAGGGCGGCCGCCGCCCGGGCCGGGACGGCTGTTCGCCGTCGGTGTGGCCGCGGCCCGCCGGGTGCGGGCTGGCGGGTGCGGCCCGCCGGGGGCGGGCGGGAGGGCGGGTGCGGGCGGGCGGGAGGGTGCGGGCGGGAGGGTGCGGGCCGGCGGGCACACGGTCCGTCGCTGTCCCCGCGCGAGAGCGGGAAGCTGTGCGCGCGGGACGGGACGTGGTGCGCGTGGTGAACCGGGTGGGTGCCGGTGCCGTTGAGACGACGACAGGTGGGCCCTCGTGTCGCGCGCCGACCGGCGGGCCGACGGCCTGTCCTCTTCTTCCTTCCATCCCTGGGGAAACCGATGCCTCATTCCCGTCAGTTCTCTCTGCTGCGCACCAGGACGGTGACGACGGCCGCCCTCACCGCGGCCACGGCCTCGTTGCTGGTGGGCGGAACCGGTCCGGCCGGGGCGGCCGGTGCCTCCGGGCAGGCGGCCGTCGGCCGTTACGTCGCCCTCGGTGACTCCTACGCCGCCGGCACGGGTCTGCCCGGACAGACGGACGCGCAGTGCGGGCGTTCCGCGGGCAGCTACCCGTCGTGGATCGCCGAGACGTACAAGCCGGCCGTTTTCAAGGACGTCACCTGCAGCGGCGCCACCACGCGCTCGCTGTGGAACAAGCAGGGGCCGGCCGCGCCGCAGGTCGATGCCCTCACCGAGGACACCGACCTGGTGACCGTCACGCTCGGCGGCAACGACCTCGGTTTCTCCGACGTGCTCACCACGTGCGTGCTGGCCGGGCTGACCACCAAGGAGGGCACTCCCTGCCGCGACCGGCTGGCCGCCGGCGGCAAGGACCTGGACGCGGACTTCGCGAAACTGAGCACACGCATCCCCGACATGCTCACCGACATCAAGCGGCGCAGCCCCCGGGCGCGTGTCGTCGTGGTCGGGTATCCGAACCTGTTCCCCGCCGACGGGAGCGCCTGCGATTCCTCCGTCCCGCTGGCCAAGGGTGACATGACCTGGCTCAACCAGGCCACGAACCGGCTGAACCTCCTGCTGGAGACGGCGGCTTACCTCAAGCAGGCCGAGTTCGTCGGCACGTCCTCCGTGTTCCGCGGCAGGGACATGTGCCAGTCCTCGTCCAGGCGGTGGATCGATCCGCTGCTGCCGCAGACGCCCGGCTCCGCCCATCCCAACGCCGCCGGACACCTGATGACGGCCTTCGAGGTGTACGGCCGGCTCGGCAAGTAGTCACCGCTCTCCCGCTCCGCCGGGCCGCACGGTCACGGCGGCCCGGCGGAGCGGGGCCGCCCCCCGCGCGGGAGAACCGGTGCTGCTCCACCGGCCGAAGAATCTGCGGCACCGGATGAACCCGCGCCACGCCGACGCCGTTGTGGCAGGTGCCTGATCCTTTTTCATTCCTTCCTACATGTGAGGCGGCTCCCATGCCCATCGATGACTACACCGGCGGCGCGGTGCAGGGTTCGGATGTCCTGGTCGTGACGACCAACGACGTGCCGGGGTACGAGGTGAAGCAGGTGATCGGAGAGGTGTTCGGCCTCACGGTGCGTTCGCGCAATCTCGGCTCCCAGCTGGGCGCCGGGCTGAAGTCGGTGATCGGCGGTGAGCTCAAGGGGCTGACCAAGACACTGGTGCAGACCCGGAACGAGGCGATGGAGCGTCTCGTCGAGGCGGCAGGTGTCCGCGGCGCGAACGCCGTGCTCGCCATGCGCTTCGACGTCACCACGGCCCAGGACGTCGGCACCGAGGTCTGCGCCTACGGAACGGCCGTGATCATCGCTCCCGTCTCCTAGGGTCTTTCGTTCGGATCATGCCGGACCCCGCGAGCCCGGCATGATCCGAACGGGAGGTCCTATCCCGTCGGCCGGCCCCGGCAGCCGACCGTGCGCCGCACTCGGGCATCGGGTGCGGCGCGTCGTCTGGACAAGTGCGTGCCGCACAAGGGTGGTTCATCCCCTGCGGCGGCGGCGCCCGCACGGGTTCCGCCTGCCCGCCACCCGGCATGAACAAGGCGGCGGGCAGGCGGGTCTCAGGTGGCGGCGCCGAGGGCTTCGTAGACGTGCCTGAGGTAGTCGTGCGTGCGCTGCGAGCCGAGGATCCCCTCGCCGAGGCGGTTCATCGTGTACGCGAACGTGATGCGCCGGTCGAGGTCCATCATGACGATCGAGCCGCCCCAGCCGACCCAGAAGCAGACCGTTCCGGTGGGCATGTGCGGCATCGTCCTGGGGTCGGCGAGCGCGTAGCCGATGCCCCAGCGCACGGGGACGCCCAGGAACAGGTCGACCCCGTCGGCCTGTACGTCGAAGATCTTGTCGACCGTGCCGGGGGACAGCAGGCGCAGGCCGTTCGCCTCGCCGCGTCGGGAGATCACGGAGAGGGCGCGGGCCATGCCCCGTGCGTTGCCGTGTCCGTTGACGGCTGCGAGTTCGGCGCGGCGCCACCGCGGGGTGTCGACGTGTTCGTCGCGGGCGGGGCTTCCGAGCAGCGTCTTGGTGAAGACCGCCTCGGGGTCGAGGCCGGCCGGCGGTGCGGAGGGCGACGACGGTGACACCAGCGGGGCGATACGCGGCCAGTCGGCTTCCCGCGCACCGATCTGGACGTCGGCCTCCAGCGGCCCCGCGATCTCGGTGTCGACGAACTCGGTCAGGGTGCGGCCGCTGACCCGCCGGACGAGTTCGCCCACGAGCTGTCCCTGGGTCTGCATGTGGTAGCCCGAGGCGCTCCCCGGCTCCCACCAGGGCGCCTGGTCGGCCAGCCGGGCGCTCGCCGTCGGCCAGTCGTACAGGTCGTCCATGGTGAAGGGCTGCTGCCAGCCGGAGAGCCCCGAGGTGTGCGCCAGGACGTGCCGTACCTCGATGTCCTGCTTGCCCCGGGCGGCGAATTCGGGCCAGTAGTGGGCGACCGGGCGGTCAAGGTCCAGCGCTCCGCGCTCGACGAGGACGAGGGCCGCCAGGCTGCTGAGAGTCTTGGTGGTCGACCACAGGCCGACCACGGTGTCCCGGTGCCACGCGACGGTGCGTGCCTCGTCGGCGTGCCCGCCCCACAGGTCGACCTCCATGACGCCGTCGACGTCGATGGCGATCGACGCTCCCAGTTCCTCGCCGGACGCGAGGTGCGCTGCCAGTGCCGCTCGGACCGGTTCGAACCGGGCGGTACTGGTTCCTTCGACGGTGACCATGACTTCCTCTCCTGTGGACCACGTTCGCTCGATCACTCAACGGGGTGAGGGGCGCCTTGGTTCATGCCGGTCCGCAGAGGCTCAGGACACCGGGTCCACACGGCCGCCGCGCCGCAGTACGCGGGCGCACCAGCCGATGACCGCGGCGTTGACCAGCGCCCCGAGGACGACGACGACGGTGACCATCGCCAGGCCTCCCGGCAGGAGGAACAGCGCGAAACTGGTCGGAGCGGTGGCGAGCAGCGGGAAGATGATCGCCATGGACTCCCCCGAGTCGTCTGTGACGCTCACCAGAATCGCCCACACGAACAGGGCGGCGCAGAGCGCGAGATAGGCCAGGGCGAAGGCGTTGCCGAAGGTGCGGCGCAGCCGGCGGGTCAGGGATCGGCGGGAATCGGTCACGGCGGGGAGGTCTCCTGGGTCGTAGTAGGCGCAATGGTCGTGGTGAGCGCAGTGGTCGTAGTAGGCGCAGTGGTCGGGGCGGGGAGGGCGTGGCGCGGGGCGGGGAGGGCGGGTGCCGGGTGGTTTCGGGCGGCCGGGCCCCCAGGTCGTCTGCGCGAGGGCCGTCGCTGTTCCCTCCTCACGCGGTGGCGCGCTTGCGCAGATCGGCACGACGGGGCCGGGACCGGGACGGTCCGGCCGCCTGTTCGCCCCGCTGCCGGGACAAGGCTATGGCCGCAGGTGTGCGGCCCGGCTCCGGCTGGAGGCGGATTCCGGTCTCTTACCTGGGGTGCACCGGCGGCGGGGCCCGGCCGGTGGACGCCCGCGGGCGTTCTCCACCTCTGGTTAGACCCGGCAATCATCCGGCCGTCCGAGGACCGCGCCGTGCCCCGGCCGTAGTCTCGAACACATCGGGAAAGCGGCCGGCCACCGGCTCCACCGGCGGTTCTGGCGCTCGGTGCCGTGCTTCGCCTCCCGCTCCGTCCCGCAGGCCGGCCACGCCTGCTCCCACAGCAGTCCAGGGGGATCTGTCATGTCCAAGCGCGTTGTCGTCTCGTCGCTCATCGGTGTCGCCGTCCTCGGCGCGGTGGCCGCCGGTGGTCTCGCCATGGCCTCGACCGCCACGGAGCCGGCCCTGGAAGGCGGCTCGGCCCGCTACGTCGCGCCGTCCGGCGGCAGCGCCGGCTCGCTCACCTTCACCGCCGACGTGCGGGACGACTCGGGCGTGCGGGGCCTCAAGGTCCTGGCGTGGCCCGCGAGTTCGAAGCTCGACCCGACCGAGGCGGAGCTGCGGCACGTGGACGACGCCACGTGCCGCAGCACCTCGGACGACACCTCGCGCTGCACCTACACGCTGAAGGTGACGCAGCAGGAGGCGGCCGAGCTGGAGCGGGGCGCCTGGTACGTCTCGGCGCTGGCGGTGGCCGAGGACGGGGGCACGGTGTTCCTCCCCCGCGCCGCCACGTTCGACGTCGGGCGCTGACCCGGCGCCGACGTGCGGCGCGGCGGCCGCCTCGCCGACGGGTGCCCGGCCGGGGCCATGCCGCGGACAGGGAGCGGGCCGGCCCGGGCGGACTCGTCCCGGGCCGGCCGAGGGGGCGCGCGGATGTCCGGGCGGGACGGTGTCCGGTGTTCGTCGCCCCCGCCCGCGGGACGACCGCCCGGGCAGACCGGCGGTCCGCGGCCGGAGCGGGTCGTGCACGTGCCGGCGAGCCGTGCGGGTGCGGGTGGTGGGACAGTTGTGCGGGATGTGGGGAAAGCGGTGACGTTTGTGAGACATGAGTTCGACTTCGAGTTGCTGGGTCCGCTGGTGGTGCGGCGGGCGGGCGCGGTGCTGGATCCGGGGCGGCGCAAGCAGCGGCTGCTGGTGATCCGGCTGCTGCTCGCCGACGGCCGTACGGTCGCTCCCGAGACGCTGTGCGAGGAGCTGTGGCCGCAGCAGCCGGGGCGGACACCGGGTGGGGCGACGGCCTCCCTGCACGCCCACGTCAGCAAGGTCCGCGCGGTCCTGGAGCCCCAGCACCTGCGCGGGCGGGGGACGTTCGAGGTGCTGGTCACCAGGCCCGGCGGCTACGCCCTGCGCGTCCCGTCCGAGTGCCGGGACACCGTGCGTTTCGAGCGGGCCGTTGCCCTGGCGCACCGGCTGCTGGACCAGGGGCGGCCCGCGGAGGGGGTGCGGGAGGCCGGCCGGGCCCTGGAGATGTGGCGCGGTGCCGCGCTCGCCGACGCCGCGCACCACCTGTTCGCCGCTCCCGAGGCCGCACGCCTTGAGGAACTGCGGCAGACCACCCGGGAGATCCGTGCCACCGCCCTGCTGCTGAGCGGACGGATACCGCAAGCCCTGGCGGCGGCACAGGAGCTGACGGCGCAGCACCCGCTGCGGGAGACCGGCTGGTCCCTGCTGCTGCGCGCCCTGTACCTGGCCGGCCGGCACCCCGAGGCGCTGCGGCGCTACGCGGATCTGCGCCGGCATCTCGCCGACGAACTCGGCCTCGATCCCAGCCCGCCGCTGCGCGCCCTGCACGACGGCATCCTGCGCCACGACCTGCCGCCGCTGTCCTTGCCGGGCACGGCGAAGGCGGCGGGCCCGACGGCCGGTACGGCAGACACGACCGGCACGGCCGGTTCGGCAGGCGCAGCGGACACGACCGGCGCGGCAGACACGGCAGGCAGCCGTGTTCCGGGCCGTTCGGCAGGATCCGGGGCACGGGAAGGACGGGACGAAACCGCCCCGCCGGGCGCGCGGTCTGTCGCCGCGGCCCACGGTGGCGTGTCTTGCGCGCCGGTCGCCGACGCGGCGCCGCCCGGTGCGGGTGCCGGGGCGTCCGCCGCTTCGGCGGACGCGTCCGGTGCGGGCGGTGACCCGGCCGGGGGCGGGGGTGCAAGCAGGCTGCCACGGGTGGTGCGCCCGATGCAACTGCCGGGTGATCTGCCGGTGTTCGCCGGGCGGACGACCGAGAGCGCATGGCTGTCCGCCGTGAGCGGTGCGCCCGGACGGCCGGGACCGGCCGGTGCGCCCGTCGTCGTCATCGGCGGCGCCCCCGGTGTCGGCAAGACCACCTTCGCCGTCCACCACGCCCACCAGATCGCGTCCTTCTTTCCCGACGGACAGCTCTTCGTCAATCTGTGCGGGTTCCATCCGCACGCGCCCGCCGTGGAACCCGGCGACGCCCTGCACGGCTTCCTCACCGCTCTCGGCGTTCCCGCCCAGCGCATCCCCGAGGACACCGCCGACCGCGGCACCCTGTTCCGCAGCCTCCTGGCCGACCGGCGCGTCCTGCTCGTCCTGGACAATGCCCGCGACGAACAACAGGTGCGCCCCCTGCTGCCCGCGGGAACCGGCTGCCTCACCCTGATCACCAGCCGCAACCGGCTCGCCGGCCTGATCGCGACCGACGGGGCCAAGCCCCTCGCCCTCCCCCTGCCCTCCCGGACCGAGGCCCACCAGACACTCGAACGACGACTGGGGGCGCAGCGCCTGGCCGCCGAGCCCGCCGCCGCGGCCGACATCGTCCGCCTGTGCGGGCGACTGCCCCTGGCACTCGCCGTGGTCGCCGCCCGTGCCGAACTCGACCCCGCCTTCTCCCTGCACGCCATCGCCGACGACCTGCGTGATGCCCACGGCGGCCTGGACGCGTTCACCGGCTTCGACAGCGCCACCGACGTGCGGGCGGTGTTCTCCTGGTCCTACCGGTCCCTGGACGAGCCCACCGCCCGCCTCTTCCGCCTCCTCGCCCTCCACCCCGGACCCCACATCACCGCTCCGGCCGCCGCCGGCCTCGCCGGGCTCCCCCTGTCCCGGACACGCCGGCTGCTCGACCAGCTGACCCGCGCCTGCCTCGTCGAACAGCCCCGGCCCGGCCGGTTCACCCTCCACGACCTGCTGCGCGTCTACGCCGGCGAACTCACTCACACCCACGACGACGCCGGCGAGCGCCACGCGGCCACCTGCCGGGTGCTGGACCACTACCTGTTCACGGCCCACGAAGCCAACCTGCTGCTCAAGCAGGCCTCATCGCCCGAACTCGACCTCGGCTCCCCCGGCGCGGGCGTCGTCCCGGAGACCTTCGCCGGCGTGGAAGAGGCGAACCGGTGGTTCACCGCCGAACACCGGGTCCTGGCCGGCCTGCTGCACACCGCCGTCAGCCAGGAGCTGGACCGTCACATCAGCGGACTGGCCTGGTCGCTGCAGGAATACCTGAACCGCCAGGAGTACTGGCCGGAGGCCATCACCGCGTTGACCCCCGCCCTGGACGTGGCCCGACGCCGGGGCGACCGCCTCGAGGAAGGTCGCTGCCTGCGCCACATCGGCAGCATCAACGGCTACCTCGGCCACCAGGAAGAGGCCCTGCGCCAGCTGCGACACGCCACCACGATCCTCGAAGAACTCGACGCGGTCACCGAACAGGCCCGCGCCCACTACGGCACGGCGTGTGCGCTGTACCTGTTCGGCCGGATCCCGGAGGCCGTGGCGTCCTCCGAGCGGGGACTCGCGCTGTCCCGGGCAGCAGGGGACGAGCTGTGGACGGCCGAGTGCCTCAACGAGCTCGCCTGGTTCCACTCCAACCTGGGGCAGCTGGAGAAGAGCCTCGTGTACAGCGAGGAGGCCCTCGCCATGTTCGAGGGCCTGGACGCCCCGTGGCAGCAGGCTCAGAGCTGGGATGTCCTGGGCTACGCCCTCCGTCAGCTCGGCCGGTACGAGGAGTCGGTGGCCACCTACCGGCGGGCGCTGGAGGCGTTCGAAAAGCTGGGGGACCACAGGAACGCCGTCGGCGTGCTGATGCGACTGGGCGACACCCGCCTGGCCATGGGTGACCGGGAGGCCGCCCGGGCCTACTGGGTCCGCGCGCTCGCCGACGCCGAACAGCGGGCACTGTCCCCCAGCGCCCAGCAGGTCCGGGACCGGCTCGCCGCCCTGGACACCGAAGCGGACCCCGCGCCCGCCGGGCCGGAGAGGGCCGTCGGCAGCCATCGGCTCCCGACGCCGGCCAGTGGTGATCCTGCGGGCGAGCTCCGTCCCTCGATGCGGGGTTAGCGCGTCCTCGGGCTGCGCCGGGTCGCCGGCCGGGCGTGTCCGCCGGTGACCGTCTTCCGTCTTGTTCCTCAGCCCCGGTGCGCGTGCCGGGCAGCACCGGCGGGCCCGTTCGGCGGCCGGCCACGCACCCGTCGCACAGGTGCGGGCGACGGCCACCGCCGGGCCCGCGGCGTCCGTCACCGGCGGGAAGCGGCCGGCCGGCCGCCGGTCACTTGGCCAGGAAGGCGAGCAGGGCGTCGGTGACCTCCTGGGCGTGGGTCCACAGCAGACCGTGCGGGGCGCCCTCGACGACGACGTACTCGGCCTGCGGAAGCGCCCGGCGGAACGGCTCGGCGGTGGCCTCGATCGGCAGGATGCGGTCGGCGGTGCCGTGCAGGATCAGCGTGGGTACGTCGATCTTGGGAAGGTCGGCGCGGAAGTCGGTGGTCCAGGTCGCCACGCAGGCCAGGGAGGCGTACCAGGAGGCGCCGGCGGCGACGTTGAAGCTGTTGCGGACGGCCTCCTCGCTGATGCGGGTGCCGAGGTTCTCGTCCAGGTTGTAGAAGTCCTCGTAGAACGCGGTGAAGTAGGCGTAGCGGTCGGCGGTGACGGCCTGCTCGATGCCCTCGAAGACGGTGCCGTCGACGCCCTCGGGGTTGTCGTCGGTCTTGAGGAGGAAGGGTTCCAGGGAGGCCAGGAAGGCGGCCTTGGCGATGCGGGCGGAGCCGTGGGTGCCCAGGTAGCGGCCGACTTCGCCGGTGCCCATGGAGAAGCCGACCAGGACCGCGTCGTGCAGGTCGAGGGTCTCCAGGACGGTGTGCAGGTCGGCGGCGAAGGTGTCGTAGTCGTAGCCGGTGGTGGGCCGGCTGGAGCGGCCGAAACCGCGCCGGTCGTAGGTGATGACGCGGTAGCCGGCCCGCAGCAGGGCGGCGGCCTGCTTCTCCCAGGAGTGGCCGTCCAGCGGGTAGCCGTGGATGAGCACGACCGGCTGCCCGCTGCCGTGGTCCTCGTAGTACAGCTCGACGGGGGTGGAGTTCTCCTGGCCGACGGTGATGAACGCCATGGCGGTTGCTGCCTTTCCTGACGGGAGGTGGTGCGGGAGGTGGGTGCGGATCGGGGGTGATGCCGGTCAGCGGACCGTGCGGGCCGCCTGCTCGACGATGCGGGTGACGGCCTCGGGGCGGGAGACGGACACCGCGTGGGAGGCGTCGACCGTGGTGGTGCGGGCGTGCGCCCGCTGCGACATGAAGCGCTGGGCGGCCACGGGGATGTTGAGGTCCTCGGTGGTGACCAGCGACCAGGAGGGAATCGTCTTCCAGGCTGCCTGGGTGGACTTCTCCTCCAGCGCGGCGGCGGCGATGGGACGCTGCCCGGCGGCCATCAGCCGGGCCTGGTCCGCCGGGACGTCCGCGGCGAACTGCCGGCGGAACGTGTCCTGCTTGATGTAGACGTCGGCTCCCCGACTGCCGTCGGGCAGCGTGTAGTTCACCGACTCGACCGCCTGCCCCAGGGTGCTGCCGGGGAACTTGTTCGTCAGCCCCAGCGAACTCTCCCCCGCGTCGAGGAGGAACGCCGCGATGTAGACCAGCGCCTTGACCTTGTCCTCCAGGCCGGCGGCGGCCTGGCTGATGACGGTGCCGCCGTAGGAGTGGCCCACCAGGACCACCGGCCCGTCGATGTCGTCCACGACGCTGCGCAGGTAGGCGGCGTCGGTGGCCGGGCCGCGCAGCGGGTTGGCCGCGGCCACCACCGGGTAGCCGGCGCGCTGCAGGCGCCTCACGACCCCGTCCCAGCTCGAGGCGTCGGCGAACGCCCCGTGCTCCAGCACGATCGTCGGCCGCTCCTGGTGGCGGGGGGCGGCACCGGCCGCGCCGGGAAGGGTGACGGCCGTGGCGGACAGGACCGCGGCCGCGGTGACACCGAACAGGGCGAGCCGGCGGCTCGGACGGGGCAGGGAGGTGAAGTGCATGGTGAACGTCCTTCGGATGGTGGTGCTGTCGCGGTGGGGCTGACGCAACGGGCGAGGCGCCACCGGGCGGAGCGGCGTGTGATGTCGTCGCGGACGGTCCGGGGGCCTCGAGTGGCCTGGCGTCCGGAGGCGGGCCGCGTGGTGGGGCTGGCGTCGGGGGGCGGCGGCACGGGTTTCGCGTCCGGTCGTCAGGGTGGTTCGGACCGGCCGCGCCGATGTGCCCCGTGTACGAAGCGGAGCACTCACCGCGAGGAACGGCGCCGGACGGCGATCGGTTCACGGCTCGCGGAAGTTTTCCAAAGTGATCCTCGGTGAACCGTGCGGGCCCTCGGCGCGTTCGCAGTCCGTGCCGGTCTCCGTGCCGGTCTCCGGGGCGGCCGAGGGTTCACCCCGGTCGTATCACGGGCCGGCACCGCCGGATGCCCTCGCTCCCCTCCTCCGCGTTCGGCGGACGCCTGCGTTCGGCGGCGAGGTGCCGGGCGCGACGGCGGTGTGACGTGTGCGGCCGGCGCGACAAGAAGACGACAAGGTTTGGCCAAGGCGATCCGCACAGGGTTGGTCCGTGCTCCCGCCCCTGCGGGAGCACGGACCACAGAACACCTGAACAGGATTGAGCGCCACCCATGAACGGGACCTTGGAGGCGGAGGTCGCCCCCCTCGCTCCAGCCGGGACACATGACCGGCACGTCGCGTCGGACGCCGACTGCGACGCCTTCCTCCGAGACATCTACGAGCAGTACGGACCCTTGCTGATCCGGTACGCCGCGCGGCTGCTGGAGGGTGACTGGCACAAGGCGGAGGACGTCTTCCAGGAGACGGCGGCCCGTGCCTGGAAGCACGCCGGGTTCCTCGGCACCCGCGGCGAACACCTGCGGCCGTGGTTGTTCACCGTGACCAGGAACCTGGTCATCGACCACCACCGGGCCCGGCAGATCCGGCCGTTGGAGCTGGTGCCCGTGGAGGACCTGGACGCCTCCTGCGACGGCACCGACTCCGCCCTGACCTCCCATGTGGTGCGGGAGGCGCTGCGGGAGCTGAACGAGCAGCAGCGGACCGTCATCCAGCTCATGTACTACCTGGAGTGCAGCGTGGCCCAGGCGGCCGGGCACCTCGGCATCCCGCCCGGCACCGTCAAGAGCCGCGCCTTCTACGCCGTGCGGGCCCTGCGCAAGGCGCTGGAGCAGCGGGGCGTGGCCGGCGGGTGACCGGAGCGCGGACGCGTCAGGGGCGACCGACTTCGACAAGGACAACCGGGCTGTCGGAGCCGGGATGGGAGAGCGGCTGCCCGGAGCGCTGATTACGGCGTAATCAGCCATGGGGGTTCACGCTTCGACATCAACATGGTTTAACTAACGTGTTGATGCTGTGATTGATCATGGACGTTAGTATGGTGTCCCCCATGAGTTCGCCAGCCACCTCCAGCGACCGCGAGAAGGTCGTCTCCAAACTGCCGGGATGGCTCCGGCAGAACCTGAAAATCAGAGCCGCTCAACACGGCATCGAGATCCAGGCCGCCGTCGAACAGGGCATCAGCGCCTGGTGCACCCTGGCCTCCACCCCCGCGACCGTCGACACCGCCGGTGCCGACTCCTTCTCCACCTTCCTGCCCCCGGGCCAGTGGGAAGACTTCCGACAGATCGCCGCCGACCGGCGCGTCTCCCTCATCCAGGGCCTCGCACAGTCCGTGCAGCTATGGCTCGACACCAACCCGGCACCGGACATCGAGAGGCCCTCGATCACCCGCCGCATCGTCGTCTGCAACCAAAAGGGCGGCGTCGGCAAAACCGCCATCACCGCCGGCCTGGGCGAAGCACTGGCAGAAGACTCCAACAAGCTGCACCCCGCCCGTGTGGCGAAGGCCCTCACCAAAGCCCTGCGCGCGAGCGAGTCGCACTCGGACACCGCGGAGGTGGACGACGATCCACTCGACATCGAGAACCTCCCCGGCCCCGGACTGCGCGTCCTGCTCGTCGACTTCGACCCGCAGTGCCACCTCACCAATCAGCTCGGCGCCGCTCCGCTGCCGATGAATGGTGACAGCCTCACCAACCACATGGCCGGCGATCCCAAGGGTGATCTGCGCGACCTCATTGTCTCCGTCGACGAAGACACCTTCGCCGGCCGCCTGCACCTCCTGCCGGCCTGCAACGACGCCTTCCTGCTCGATGTACGACTCTCAGCCGTACGCGCCCGCGAAGCCGCGCTCGAGCGGGCCCTTGTCCCCCTCGAGGCTGATTACGACGTAATCATCGTCGACTGCCCGCCCAGCCTCGGCCTCAGCATGGACGCCGCCGCCTATTACGGCCGCCGCCGCGATGGCGAAAAGCCCGGCCAGTCCGGCGCACTCATCGTCGTCCAGGCAGAAGACAGCTCCGCCGACGCCTACGAACTGCTCACCACACAGGTCGACGACCTGCGCGGCGACCTCCAGGTCGACATCGACTACCTCGGCATCGTCGTCAACCTGTACGACTCCCGCCGCGGTTATATCGCCACCTCCTCCCTTCAGGGTTGGGTGGACATAAAGGATCCGCGAGTCGTGGGACTCATCGGAGACCTCAAGGAACAGAAGGAAGCCGTCCGCGTGAAGAAACCGCTGCTGTCCTACGCCCCCAAGTCACAGCAGGCAGTCGGCATGCGCGCCCTGGCCAGGGAGGTCCTGTGAGCAAGGCCGATCAGCTGGGAGCAGGCCGATTCGGCGGGGGAGTGCGAACAGTCAGCGCCCGCCGGCAGGCCGTCGCCGCAGCGACCGGAGTCCCCACCGAAGGCGTAGCCCCTCCTGTCGAGCTTCCTGTCGACCGCGTCAGCCTCAACCCCGACAACCCGCGCTCCTCACTCGGTGACCTGACCGACCTCGCCGGCAGCCTGAAATCGCACGGGCAGAAGGTGGCGATCACGGTGATGAACCGGGACGCCTACCTCCAGGCCAACCCCAGCCAGGAAGCCGACCTCGAGCCGGACACCACCCACGTCGTCGTCGACGGCAGCAGCCGTCTCGCCGCCGCGCGCGAAGCCGGAATCGCCAGCATCAAGGTCATGGTCAGCGACGACCAGGGATCCACCGCAGAGGAACTGCTCGAGTCCGCCCTCGTAGCCAACATCCACCGCCAGGATCTCGAAGAACTCGACGAAGCCCGGGCCCTCCAACGGCTCCTGGCCATCCACGGGAGCCAGAGGGAACTGGCCAGACGCCTCCACCGCTCACAGGGATGGGTGTCCCAGCGCCTCGCCCTCCTCGGTCTCACCCCCGAACTCCAGGCCCGAATCAAGGAAGAACCCATCGACCTGCTTCGGGCGGTGGGGAACAAGCCTGCTGGCGAGCAGGCGGCCGCCCTCGAGGAGCTCAAGGCGAAGCGGGCGGCCAAGGAAGAACAGAAGACCCGTGCCGGCGCCGCCCCGAGTCGACGGACGGCGGGCAACCCCGTCGAGACGACGAGGCCTCAGCTCGCCGGTGATTACGGCGTAATCACCGGCGACGGGCAGGGCACTCCGGCCGAGGAGACGACAGGGACGGCAGGCCTCGGTGATTACGGCGTAATCACCGGCGCCTCCCACGCCCCGTCGGCGACCGCGACCGAGGGAGTGTCTGCGACGGAATCAATTCCCGAACCACGTGCCGACTCCCCTGAACCGGACGGCGCTCGGACGAAAGCTGCCGGTGAGGAGCAGCGGCTCAGGAAGGTGCCGTACGACAGGCCTGGCGAACTGGCAATGCTCCTGGACAGCAAGATCACCAGTAACGACACCTACTTCGCTCTGCTTCGGTTCCTGAGCGCCAACGGCATCAAGCGCGATCCCGCCCGGATGGGGGAACTGGTACGAACTCTTGTGGAGCAGACCACAACGCGAGTCGACTGAAATCCCGCTGCTGCCAACGGTCCCGACCCTGCTCCTACGACAGGGAAACGGGACCGTTCGGCGTACGGCCAGGTGTGAGGCTCCAGTGGTTCTCCAGCGTGACTCAAGGGCTTGGGGCTCGGTGGATGTTGTACTGGCCGCAGGGACCGGGCTCGGCCGAGCGCACCGGGTCGGTCTTCGTGACCCAAGGGCTACGGGAGAGAGCATGAGCAACACCAAGAGCGACAAGTACGAGGGGTTCTCGGCCGAGGAACGGGCCGCGATGAAGGAGCACGCCCAGGAGCAGAAAGCGGCGGCGCGGCGCGGCTCGCGGGCGGACAAGGCTGCGCTGGCGGAGCAGGACGTACTCGCCAAGATCGCCGAGATGCAGGACACGGACCGGGTCATGGCCGAGCGGGTCCACGCCGTCGTCACCGCCGGCGCGCCCCAGCTCACGCCGAAGCTCTGGTACGGCATGCCCGCCTACGCACTGGACGGCAAGGTCGTCTGCTTCTTCCAGAGCGCGGCGAAGTTCAAGGCGCGGTACGCGACGCTCGGGTTCAACGACCAGGCGAAACTGGACGAGGGCTCCATGTGGGCGACCGGTTTCGCCCTGACCGAAGTGACGGCCGAGGTGGAGGAGCAGATCGCGGCGCTGGTCAAGCGGGCAGTCGGCTAGGGCGCGTGTCGCATGTGGTGGCAGGTGGGCCGGCGACGGCGGTGAGCTGGAGCTTGGTGTCGTCCTCGCTGCCGGGCACGGCGGTCATGATGACGGTCTTGAGTTGGTAGCCGCCGTCGGTCAGGACGTCGCGGTCCACGGTGACAGGGCCCAGCGTCGGGTGGCCGGTGAAGCCTGGCGCCGGACGTTTTCTCTCCCGGCAGGGCGAGATCGCCCGGTCCTGGAAACGGCAGCGCCGGAACCAGCGCGCGGAAGGGGGCCGTTCGCCAGACCGACGGCGGGCCGGCCCGGATGGTGGAACCTTTGCGCGGTGAGCCGGGGACAGCTGGGTATAGTGGCGGTACACCTCCACTCAGGCATCGGGGCCCCGCCGGTTTTCCGGCGGGGCCCCGGTTTTGTCCGTGGTCAGGCGACCTGGAGGTTTGGGCGTCCCTCTGCCACCGGGGGCACGGCCGCGTAGGCGGGCAGTTTCAGGTTCGGGAGGTCCCCGGCCTTGATCCTGGCGATCGCCGAGCGGAAGGCCGCTTCCATGTCCTGCGGGCTGGCGTACTTGGCCGCCAGGGGGTGGAGGCGGTACGAGTTGCCCTTGCCGCGGCTGCCGTCCTCGTTCTTCGGGCGCAGCACGATGTTCAGCTCGCACAGGGGCGCGATGAGGTTGCTGACGGCCTGCGGGGTGACGCGGTATTCGGTGGCCATGTCCTTCTGCCGTACCGGAAGGTGGCCCCCGAAGTCGCTGCGGTAGAGCAGGTACTGCAAGAACTTCACCGTCGCTCCGGACACGGGCAGGGCCCAGATGCGTTCGGACACGACCGGTGACATGACCTCAGCCATCGGTATCCCTTCTGCGTGCCAGTGGGCGGAGCGGTTGGTGGTTGTGTATCACCCTGTCCGCCTTCCCGCTTCGTAGTCCGGGTGTCGCTGCGCGCCGAGGTCGAGGTCCAGCTCCTCCTGATGGGCGTCGGGGCCGATGCGGCGGGGGAAGGCCTCGGGGTCGCGGTCGTGCTGGGCGGCGAGCTTCTCGAGAACCGCGTGCTGGGCGCTGCTGTTGCCGTGGAACCACAGGCGGACGTTGAGCTGGATGGCTCCGTTGCCCAACTGCTCGATCCACTTGTAGCCGACCAGGGCCTTGATGGCACGGTTGACCGTGGAACGGGTGATCCGCTTGCCGCCCTTCTGGTCGGCCATCCGGTTGAGCCCGTCGGTGATCTCCTGCTGGGTGTACTGGGCGACGCCGGTGCCGCGTTGCTGTCCGCCGGCGACGTAGAGGAACACGCACAGCTGGGACTTGGTGATGGAGTTGGCGACGGCGAGCTGGGCCAGGAGTTGGGTGAACCAGTTCGAGGCCAGGCTGTAGCCGGCGTCTCCGGCCATGTCGTGGACGGCCGTGTGGTCGGGCTCGTACTCGAAGGTGACGTTCTTGAGTTTGCGGCGGCTGCGGGGATCGGTGTTCTGGGTGGCTTCCCCGAGTTGCTCTCCGAGGACCTGAAGGAGGTCGTCGAAGCCCTCGTCGCCCGATGCGGCGTCAGGGACGGCTCGGGGCCGTCGTCGTGCTGGTGGATCGGCTGTCACAGGACCTCCCTTGATACTCAGGCGGTCCAGACACTAGCTGAAAATCAAGTAGGAGTTGTCTTTTGGGCGGACGGCACGCCGGGCCGTGGCTTCGTACGACATGCCCGGCGCGGGGTGGCCCGGAAGTTAAGCACAGCTTGAGTTCGAGGGCCTCCCCATGCCGAAAATCAAGCCCAGGTTGATAAAACGTGCCCCAATAGCGACACGACTAAGCGGTCGCTCAGGGGCTCGATCGCCCGATTGGGGTGTTCGCGTCAAGGCTCTGACCTGCGGTGTTGTAAGCGGTCGCAGCCATCGGAAAAAATCAACCTCAGCTTGAGTTTTCCCACCAAATGTTGCCGCCAGATTCACATTTCAGAGCGCGAAATGTGTCCCCCAGGACAACATGACCTCCACAAACCCGCAGGTCAGAGGCGTGCGAGCGGTGCGGCCTCTTATTAAAGAGGCCGCACCGGTGACCGGCCGCACCTACGACAGCACCTACGACAGCACCAGCGACAGCAGCACCGACCCCTGGACACGAGCCTTCTGACAGCCCATCACTGACCCGCACCACCGAAAGGCAACCACCGCGGCGGGGCAGTTGCTCGTCGGCGAACGGAGGTACCTGCACCACCCACTCAGCCCAGCCACGCCTATTCGGGAAACGTCGGCGCCGCAGCCGGAGGCGGACCTGTTCCCCATCGATGGTCCTGGGTGCCGGACAGGGAACGCGTCGGTGCACTGAGTGGCTCTGGCAGTACGTCAGGCCGAGGTCCTCGACGGCGATTCCGTACAAGAGCGGGTGATCGGCATCCCCTGCTGCGGCAGTCCGCTCTCGTTGCCGGCATCCGTCGCACGTGGTGGACATCCGCTGCAGGGTCGCTTGAGTCGCTGTCGACGGTCTTGCGGAAAACCCGCCGCCGCTCCGCTCACCGGGACCGGATCGAGCAGACGGGGCAGCGACTGAAGCCCAGCGGCCGGACGGGACATGGGTCGCTCTCGGTCGCTGACAAGAAGTACCAGGTCAGAGGCCTGAATTGGCGAGATCAGCGACTGAAGCGACTCAAGGGGCGGGTATATGAGGACATCGGCGCGCGTGCGTGCGTGTGCGCGTGCGCGTCATATATAGAGATCTTGAGTCGCTTCAGTCGCTGTCCGGGGATTTCCGACGCTGTGATCTGCGGGTTCTTCCTCGACGGAAAAAGCGACCGAGGAAGCGCGGGTCGCTGGGCTGTGAAAGTTGGGTCGCTGGACCACCGGACTATGGCCGTTGGCCGCTCGTTCGCTTCGCTACTCTGTCCTCGTTGCTCAGTCGCTTGGGTCGCTGACGGGGGGTGCGATGGCCTCTGAGCTGGGGGACTGTCCGAGTCATGTGCCACGGCAGGCGTCCGCGGGACGGTCGCTGGCCATCGCCCGATGGTGCGCCGCCCGGGGCTGGCCCGTTCATCCGCTCGCGCCGGGACGCAAGACCCCTGCGGGCAACTGCGACGGCTGCCGGACACCGGGACACACTCACCGGGGGTGCGGCTGCGCCGTGGCCGGTCGCTGGTGTCACGGTTTCCACGCCGCGACCCTGGACCCGGCCCGCATCGAGCAGTGGTGGGGCTCCCACCCGGGCCTGGGCGTCGGGATCGCCTGCGGGCCCGCCGGGCTGGTCGTCCTCGACGTCGACGCCCACGGACACCGGCTGCCGCAGCGGGACCGGCTGCTGCCCGGCATCGAGATCTCCCCGGGCGTCGACCTGACGGGACTGGCCGACGGCTTCCACACCATCGGCGTCCTGGCCGCGCTGCGGGGCGCCGTCAGTCCGGCGGACGACGACACCACTCTGCGGGTCCGCACCCCTTCAGGAGGTCTGCACGTGTGGTACCGGGCCCATCGGGGGCACCGCTGGCAGTGTTCCACCGGGTCGGGCGCCCGCGCGCTGGCCTGGCAGGTCGACGTAAGGGCGCACGGCGGGTACATCGTCGCCCCCGGCACGGTGACCGGGGCCGGGACGTACCGGCCTGTGGGGGCCGTACGGGAGCCGGCCCTGTTACCGGACTGGCTGTCCCGCGAACTCGCGCGTACCGGGCATCTGCCGCCCGTGTCCGTCCCGCCGCCCAGGCCGGTGCCACCACGGGCCCGACAGGCCGTCCAGGCCGCCGGGGGCGGCAGGGACGGCGCCACCCGCCTGCTGGCCGCGTTGCTCGCCGAGGTGGCCGCCTGTGCCGCCACCCCCGAGGGGGCCGGCTTCTCCGAGAAGCTGAACCGGGCCTCGTACACCGCCGGGGGCCTGGTGGCCGCCGGGCGGCTGGACGACGCGGAGGCGGAACGTCTGCTGAGTGAGACGGCCGAGCTGGCCCGTCCGGGGCAGCGGCGGCGCTACGGAGCCATCATCCGCGGCGGCCTGAACGCCGGCACGCTGCGGCCGCTGCACTCGGAGGGGCGCTCATGACGTCAGGCAACGGCAACACCCTCTTCGATCCGCAGGCGGTGGCGGCCCAGATCCTGTGCGCCCAGCCCGAGCAGAGGTCCCTGCCGACCGGTGCGAACGGCCAGGAGGACGGTACGCGGGGCCGGAAAACGCCGGGGCACGGCGAAGTGACCGCCGACGGGCTGCTGCCGGACACCCTCAGCGACCGGGGCAACGCCAAGCTGTTCGTCAAGCTGTACGCCGGCGACTACCGGCACGTCCCCGGGCTCGGCTGGTTCCGGTGGGACGGCACCCGCTGGCTGATGGACGAGGACGACACCGTGATGTGGGCCGCCGGCGACCTGGCCGAGTCCCTGGCGACGACGGACTCCCGCGGCCACTTCACCTCGGCGGCCCTGCAGCAGCACCGCAGACGGGCCCTGAGCACCAGCGGCATGAACGCGATGCTGACCCAGGCCAGGTCCGCGCCCGGCATGGTCCTCGCCGCCGGGCTGCTGGACGCCGACCCGTACGTGCTGTGCACTCCCGGGGGCGTCGTCGACCTGCGGACCGGGGCGATCCGCACGCCCGATCCGGGCCGGGACTTCCACTCCCGGTCCACCACCGTGGCCCCGCAACCGATACCCACGCCCCGCTGGCACCGGTTCCTCACCGACACCTTCGGCGACGGGTCCGAGGGCGCGGAGATGATCGACTTCCTGCACCTGCTGCTCGGCTACTCCATCACCGGGGACGTGGGCGGCCAGGTGATGCCGTTCCTGTTCGGCTCCGGCAAGAACGGCAAGTCGGTGCTGCTGGACGTGCTGATGAAGCTGCTGGGCGACTACGCCGACGCGGCGCCGCCGGGCTTCCTGATGGCCCGCCCCTACGAGGGGCATCCCACGGACCTCGCGGAACTGCACGGCCGGCGCGTCATCGTGTGCAGCGAGGTCAAGCCCGGTGACCGGTTCGACGAGGCCCGCGTGAAGCTGCTCACCGGCGGGGACCGCATCAAGGCCCGCCGGATGCGTCAGGACTTCTTCAGCTTCGCACCGACCCACAAGCTGTGGCTGCTGGGCAACCACCGGCCCGAGGTCGGCACGGGAGGCTTCGCGTTCTGGCGCCGGATGCGGCTCATCCCGTTCGAGCGCGTGGTGTCCGACGACCGCAAGATCGACAACCTCGCGGACGTCCTCGTCACCGAGGAGGGGCCCGGCATCCTCAACTGGCTCATCACGGGCGCCCGCCGGTACCTGGCGGGGGAGCGCGACCTCGCCGGCCCCGAGCGCGTCAGGATCGCCACGACGGCCTATGCCGAGACGGAGGACCACACCGGCCGGTTCCTGAGCGAGTCGTGCCGACTCGAGCCCTCCTTGCGGTCGGAACAGGCTCACCTGTACGCCGCTTACAAGGCCTGGTGTCAGAATGACGGGGCCCCGGCCGTCTCGTCCCGCGCCTTCGCGGCGAGGGTCCGGGAGGTCGTGGGACTGGCCTCGCCCAAGGAGATGATCCTGTCCAACCAGCGGAAGTACTACCCGGGTATCGGACTGGTGGCCGACGAGGAGACAGCATGAGCGCTCTCATCGGAGAGGACGAGATCCTCCACGAGGCCGAGCTGGTCTGGCTGGAGGACACAGCCGCTCTCGACTACGTCCGTCAGAGCCTGGACCGGCTGCCCACCCGGCGCGGCAGGCCCGCCTACCACCGCGACGGACGCATGGTCGGATACGCGCTGCTCGGCCCGCAGGCCAAACCGTCCCGTTCGTCGGGCACCTTCCGCCGCCGGGTCTTCTGGCTGCTGCCGCACGACCGGGACGCGGATCCCCAGGGCCTGTACGCCACCGGCGCGCCCGCGGAGGCCGTCGACCCGCGCACCCTGTCTCCGGGGCGCAAGGGGCGCAAGACGGAGCGGTCGGAGGGCGGTCCGCTGTCGTCGGCGGTGGGGGAGCCCGGGAAGAGGCTGTCGCTCTGACTGAGCGCGTGCCCCGCTCCGGCGGTCGGTGACCGAGGCGCCCCGGCAGGGGCGGTCACCCGCGCGAAACCGGCCGGGGGAGTGGTCACGGAACCTTCACTTCGGCCGTGACACCGGCAGCGCACCGGGGTGCGCGTTGCTGCCGGGAACCGCTG
This sequence comes from Streptomyces sp. NPDC048734, assembly GCF_043198675.1. NCBI lineage: Bacteria > Bacillati > Actinomycetota > Actinomycetes > Kitasatosporales > Streptomycetaceae > Streptomyces > Streptomyces sp. NPDC048734. Next base: position 41,227 of record NZ_JBICUZ010000026.1, read on the forward strand.
TGAGCAGGAGGGACGGGCGCCTCCGGGACGTGCGGCGACAGGTCTCTCCACCCGGACGTTGTGCGGGCCTTGAAAAGAACCGTCCACTCGGTATATTTCTTTGGCGTCAGCCGCCCCGCTCACCGCAGGCGACGGGTCGGCTTCCGTACGTCACGGGGGGAGGGGCGTGCAGCGTGTGCTTTCGTCACGGATCCGACGGGTCCTGGCCGTGTCCCGGGACCCCTGCCGCTGCACATCGAGGTCAAGGGGAGGTCCTACGGTGAACAGCCGTCTGCGTGCGCAGGTCGTGATCGTGGGAGGAGGCCCCGTCGGCATGCTGCTGGCGGCCGAACTGGGGGATTACGGGGTCAGCACCGTCCTGCTGGAAGCGGAGGCGTCCGTCTCGGAGCGCCCCAAGGCCTCGGTGCTGCACGCCAGGGCGCTGCAGGGACTCGCCAGGCGGGGGTACTTCGGCGAACTCGTCCCGAGGGCCGCCACGGCGGCGGGTGAGACCGAGGCCCCGTTCCGCTTCGCCGGCATACCCGGCCTGTCCATCACCGCCCCGGCTTCGGAGCCCGGCCCCGTCCTGAAGCGCCCCCAGGCCGAACTCGAGCATCTGTTCGAGCAGCGGGCGCGCACCACGGGCGTACGGGTCATGCGTGAGCACCGCGTGACCGGGGTGAGCCAGGACCAGGACGGTGTCCGGGTCCTGGCGGAAGGGCCCTCGGGGCGCGTCGAGTGCGCCGCCCGGTACCTGGTGGGGGCGGACGGCGGTCGCAGCACGGTCCGGGAGCTGGCGGGGGTCCCCTCGCAGACCTATCCGGCCACGACCTCCGGGCTGGCCGGGCTGGTGACGCTGCAGGACGCGGACGATCTGCCGCCGGGCTGGCACCGCACCCCGCGCGGCTGGATCGTCGCACGCGCCATGCCGGGCGGCGACACGCACGTCAAGACCCTCGACTGCTCCGGACCCCACCCCGAGCGCCATCTGCCGCCCACCGCGCGGGAACTGCGCGACGAACTCGCCCGGATCGCGGGGAAGGAGATCGCCTTCCGGCGGCCGCGGTGGCTCAGCCGGTTCAGCGACTTCGCCCGGCTCGCCCGTTCCTACCGGTGGGGGAGGGTGTTCCTGGCGGGGGACGCGGCGCACATGCAGTTCCCGGTCGGTGCCCAGGGGCTGAGCACGGGCGTGCAGGACGCCCTCAACCTGGGGTGGAAGCTGGCGTTCGTCGTGCGGGGACTCGCGCGCGAGGACCTGCTCGACACCTACGACACGGAGCGTCGGCCGGCCGCCCGGGGCGTCATCGACAACACGCGGGCCCAGCTCGCCCTGATGCGCTCGGGACCCGAGACCGACGCCCTGCACACCCTGTTCGCCGGGCTGGTCGCGGCGGACCGGGGGAGCCGGCACCTCAGCGACCTGATCAGCGGTCAGGACGTGGTCCTCCCACGGCGTACCGGGCGGCCCTCCTCCTGGGAAGGAAGGTTTCTGCAGAACATGTCCCTGGAGACGCGGGAGGGCCGGACGGACGTGGTCGGGCTGCTGCGGGCCGGCAGACCCCTGTTGCTCGTCTTCGGCGAGCAGGGCGGCCGCCACCTGGAGCGGGCCCGTGACTGGGCCCAGGTCGTGAGCACGGTGCGTACCGAACCCGTCCCCCAGGTCGTGTGCGACGCCCTGCTGGTGCGGCCCGACGGCTACGTCGCCTGGGCCGCGGCCCCGGGCGCAGGCCCTCTGGAGGACGCGCTCGAGATGTACTTCGGCAGCCGGCCGGCCCCGCCCGTGCGGCAGCCGGCCATGACGGGCGCGGGAGCGTTCAGCTGACGGCGGCCGCCGGCTCCCGGTCCAGCTGCCGCTCGATCTCCTCGTAGATCGCCTCGCCTCGCGCCTCGGACAGGTCCAGCACGGCGAGCACGGAGGGCACGGCGATGCTGGGGAACAGATGATGCAGCAGTGCGGAGGTTCTGGGCCGCAGGTCCTGGTACTCGCTGAGGGCCTGGGACATGGACTGCATGCCCGCGAAGGTGCTCACCACGATGTCGGCGGTCACGGAGGGCACGACGTGGGGCAGCAGCTCGCCCTGGTCCTGTGCGTTCTCCAGCAGCCCGCGGCACACGGAGCTCCAGCGCACGAAGGGGCCGCTGCGGTCCAGTCCCTTCGCGTACTGGTCCATGCTCAGGCGTACGCCCGCGCGCACCATCGGGTCGTACTGCAGGCGGTAGGCGTGCAGCAGCACCATGTCCGCCAGTTCCTGCAGCTTGTAGTCGCGCTCGGGGATCACGAACCGCTGGTCCTGCTCGTTGAGCACCCCCTGGGCCAGCTGTTCCTTCGACTCGAAGTGGAAGTACAGAGCCCCTTTGGTCACACCGGCGGTGCTGAGGATCTCGGAGATGGTCGCGGCCTGGTAGCCGCACTCCTCGAAGACCTTCGCCGCTGCCTGGAGGATGGTCCTGCGCGTGCGGATCGCACGGTCCTGCTTCACCACTTGGCGGTCCTCCCGTTCCTCGGAGATCACATCGGCCGGCGGAGCCTCGGGCCGACTCCATCAAAAAAACCGCCCAGTTTGTATCTTACAACCGGTGGTGTGCGCCGCCTCAAGAGTCAGGTGGCCGGCGCTTCGCACTCCGGTGCCTTACCAGCGGAGGAGGACATCGGTGATTCTCGTGACAGGCGCCACCGGAACCGTGGGACGGGAAGTGCTGCGGGAGCTTCCCGCGGGTCTTCCGGTGCGGGTCATGGCCAGGGACCCCGCGCGCGTGGGGAAGGAAGCCCACGGGGCTGAGATCGTGGCCGGAGACTACGGCGATCCGCGGTCGCTGGACCGTGCTCTTCGGGGGGTGAGCCGCGCGTTCCTCCTCACCAGCCGGGTCGGCGGCGACGACGACGCGCGTTTCCTCCGCGCCGCGCGGTCCGCGGGGGTGCGGCACCTGGTCAAGGTGTCCGCAGCCGCCGTCGCGGACGGCGACGCGCACGACCTCGTCACCCGCTGGCAGCGCGCCAACGAGGAGCTGCTGCTGGGCTGCGGGATGCGGTGGACGGTGCTGCGCCCGCGCGCCTTCATGTCCAACACGCTGTCCTGGGCGGCTTCCATCGCCTCCGACCGGGTGGTGCGCGCCCTGTACGGCACGTCGGCCAACGCGTGCGTCGACCCGCGGGACGTCGCGGCCGCGGCCGTGTGCGCGCTGACCGAGGACGGGCACGAAGGGCGGGTCCACACCCTGACCGGACCCGAACCGATCAGCGCGGTCGAGCAGACGGCGCAGCTCGGCCGGCTGCTCGGCAGCCCCCTGCGCTTCGAGGAGCTGTCCCCGGACCGGGCACGCGTCCTGCTGGCGAAGCGTCATCCCGCGGCCGTCGTCGAGGCGTTGCTGGCCGCGGCGGAACGGCAGCGGGCGGGGGCCAAGGCGCGCGTGGAGGACACCGTCCTCCGCCTGACCGGCCGTCCGGCCCGGTCCTTCGCGACCTGGGCCGAGGACCACCTCGCGGCGTTCGGCGCCGTGCCGCGGCAGGCGGGTGCGGCACGGCACGGCACCCCACGCGGCCCCGGCGCCGGGTGAGGACCGGGGCCGCGTACGGGGCGCGGCGCCCGCCCGGTCCCCGGGTGGGCGCCGCCGCGCCTTCCGGCAGCCCGCCCCGTTCTCATCAGGTGCGGGGGCAGCCGCGTGGGCCGGAGGGCGCGTGCGTGCCCTCCGGCCGTGGCGGGGAGGAGCAGGCCTCCGGCCCGCCCCTCCCCGGCGCGGTCAGTCGAACGGGGCGGCCCGCAGGGTCGAGGTGAACACGGGCCGGCCCTCCTGGTGGCCCGTGACGAGAACCGTCTCCGGGTCGTCGGGTGCGGCCTTGGGCAGGCGCAGGGCGTCGATCAGGCAGGGCAGGTCCAGCTCCGCGTACTTCATGAATTCGCAGTCGAGGCCGAGCGGCAGGACCGAGGGTCTGCCCAGTACCGCGGTCGCCGCCTGACGGGCGGCCTCGAGGAGCACCATGCCCGGAACGTGGTCGACCTGGTGGTCGAAGAGGATGGGGTGGCGGGTGTCCACGCGCAGTTGCCAGCGGTCCGGCTCGGCGGTGGGGGAGAGGACCACGTCGGTGGGGGAGAAGCGCCCCACGGCGGCCGGGGCCACCGGAGCCGTCAGCGGGAGGGGACGGTGCCCGGCGTCGAAGACGCGCTGCGGACGCAGCCGCCGGTACACGGCCGGAGCGATGGTGCTGAAGGAGATCCGTCCCGACGCGGCGAGCCGCCCCTCGCGCAGCACCCTGGCCTCGTAACACATGCCGGTCAGCCGGTGGCCTCGCTTCCTGATCTCCGAACAGGTGACGTCGAGGTCCAGCGCGGCGGGCGTCCCGCCGACCCGCATCTCCTCGGGACGCACCGTGAGGGCCAGCTCGTCCAGCAGGAACTGGTGGCCGAAGGGAACACCGAACTCGGCATGGGCGAGCAGGGCACCGGCCTGGCGGATCGTTTCGGCGGCGATCAGAGGGTCGTGGTGGGTTCCGTTCACGGGAGTGAAGAAGCTGTGGCCCCGGGGCCACTGGGCGGTCATCGCGAAGTGGGTGTCCCCCAGGCGCTGCCAGCCGGTGAGCATGACCTCGGCGACGGCTGCCCGGTGCACCAGTTCCCTGGGGACCGTGGTGGTCAGGTGCCCGTAAAGCAGTGTGGCTGTCCGAAAAGACGACTGAGCGGCTCGTGCTGTCGTCTGCTCGATCGACGGACCTTCGAACCGGAACGTGCTCGCGGTCATCGCTCCCCCTGGACGAGATCGGAGATGGCTGTGGTGGGAAAAAATAGAGGGCAACCGGTTTGGTTTCTAGAGGAATCGGAGCCTCCGCACGGGATCGTTCGCCGTCGTGGCCCGCAGCCGGTGCCACGGTCGCGCGCAGCGGGCCCCTTCTCCTGCGTTTTTCCAGCTCACAGCCCGGGTGGCGGTTCGGACCGCCCGCTCCGGCACTTCTCGAGCGGCATTGAAGTGCCTCTGTAGCGCGGTGCCGGACGGTGGCCGGAACCGAGAGGAGCGGACATGGGCGAAGCGGACGTCACACCCCTTGCACTGCGGGTCGAGCGCGGGCGGGCCGACGATGACGAACTCGCCGCGGTGGCCGTCGTGCTGTGCTCCGTACTGGCCGGGCGGACGGCGGGGACCCACGGGCAGGAGCCGCTTCCCGTCGTCCCGTCGTGGCGCCGTCCCGGACGCGCCGGCACGGAATGGCGCTCCCCGTACTGCTGGCGATAGGGCCACGAGCGCCCGGCCGCGGACCGGCAGGCGCTTTTTCCAGGGCTGATTCACGCGCGTGCCACCACACCCCCCTGTAAACCGCATGTGCGGTTTGTTAATCTGGGCACAGTCCGGCCGCGCTCATGAGGGAGGGAGGCACAGTGACAGTCCTCAACGACATTCTCCAGGTGACCGCCGAGCCTTCGGACGCGCGCGGGCGTGTCGCCGAGTTGCACGGGATCCGTGCGCAGGCGCTGGCCGGGCCGGGCGAGCGGGCGACCCGGG
>NZ_JBICUZ010000027.1:0-27492 GCF_043198675.1 Streptomyces sp. NPDC048734
AGCGCCGATGGTACTGCAGGGGGGACCCTGTGGGAGAGTAGGACGCCGCCGAACAATCATTCCGGGAAACCCCCGTGCCAATGGCACGGGGGTTTTCTGCGTTCCGGGAGCTTTTCGCGTTCTAGGATCGAGTCATGCGCTACGACCTGGTCGTCTTCGACAATGACGGTGTGCTCGTCGACAGTGAGTCGATCTCCAACCGGCTGCTGGCCGCCTACCTCACGGAACTCGGGCACCCGACCTCGTACGAGGACTCCATCCGGGACTACATGGGGTCCGCCATGCACCGGATCCACGACCTGGTGCTGGAGCGGACCGGGCAGCGGTTGCCGGCGGACTTCGACGATGTCTTTCACGCCCGGGTGTTCGCCGCGTTCGAGCGGGAGTTGCGGCCCGTGGCCGGGGTGACCGATGTGCTGGAGAAGCTCGCCGCGGACGGGGTGCCGTACTGTGTCGCCTCTTCCGGGAGCCATGAGCGGATACGGGTGGGGCACCGGGCGACCGGGCTGGACCGGTGGTTCGAGGACGCGCGCATCTTCAGTGCGCAGGACGTGGGCAAGGGCAAGCCGGCGCCGGACCTCTTCCTGTACGCGGCCGAGCGGATGGGAGTTGCGCCGGAGAGGTGTGTGGTCGTCGAGGACAGCCCGCTCGGTGTGCGGGCGGCCGTGGCGGCCGGGATGGACGTGTACGGGTTCACCGCCATGACGCCGGCCGCGAAGCTCGCCGGTGCCACCGGACTCTTCGCCGGCATGGGGGAGTTGGCCGACCTGCTGAGGTGAGCCCGCGGCAGAGCTGAGGGGAATTCACCTTTGGCTGGATCTACCCACGAGTACGCCGGGGCCCTACGCTCGCCGCCATGACAGAAGTGCTGCGGCGCGGTAGGGCCTCGTTGGCGTTCGGCTTCTTCGCCCAGGGCGTCGCCTTCGCGCTGCTCGTGACCCGGATCCCGGCCATCCAGGACCGGTACGGGGTCTCCGACGCGCTGCTGCCCGTCTTCCTCGCCGCCGTACCGATCCTGGCCGGGGTGGGGAGCGTGGCCACTGAACGGCTCGTGAAGCGGATACCGCCCAGCCGGGTGCTGCGCTGGTCCCAGCCGGTCGTGCTGCTCGCGCTGCTGGGGGTGGGGGCCGGGGAGCGGATGGCCGAACTGGGGATCGCGCTCGCGTTGTTCGGGCTCGCCGTGGGAGCGCTGGACGCCTCGATGAACATGCTCGGGGTGAGCCTCCAGCGCGGGTACGGGCGGAGCATCATGCTCGGCTTCCACGCGGTGTACAGCCTCGGCGGCATCGTGGGGGCCTCACTGGCGTGGGCCGGGGCGCACTGGCATCTCGCCCTGTGGGTGTCGTATCTGCCGGTGGTGCTGGTGCTGCTGCCGGTCGTGCTGGTGGGGAGCCGGTGGTACGTCGACGCGGACGGCGGCGGACGCGAGGCCGTCCTCGAGGCGGACGAGGTGGAGCGGAGCGGGGGTGTCGTCTTCAAGGCGCTGTTGCCGCTGTGCCTGGTGATGACCTTCGCCTACATCGGGGACTCGACCGTGTCCAACTGGAGCGCGAAGTACCTCCAGGACGTGCTCGGGAGCTCCGAGCAGTTGGCGACCGTCCCCTACAACGTCTACATGGTCACCACGCTGCTCGGGCGGGCCATCGGGGACCTCGGGGTGCGGCGGTACGGGGCCGTCGCGGTCGTACGGGTGGGGGCGTCGGTGGCGGCGGCGGGGTTCGCGGTGGTGGCCGTCGCGCCGGGGCCCTGGGCGGGGACGGGTGGGTTCACGCTGGTGGGGCTGGGGCTGTGTGTGCTGGTGCCGCAGACGTTCGCGGCGGCGGGGAAGCTGTTCCCGGGGGCCTCGGACGCGGCCGTCGCCCGGCTCAATGTCTTCAACTACGTCGGCTTCCTGATCGGTTCGCCGCTGGTCGGGGCGCTGGGGGACGCGTGGAGCTACCGGGGTGCGATGGCTGTGCCGATGGTGTTGGTGCTGGTGACGTTCGGGTACGCCAGGTCGTTCACGCCTCAACCCGACCGATACGGTGGCGGGCATGAGCGGCCGCGCACAGCTGATGTGGGACGAGGCAGTAACGGGGTATGACTTCGGTCCGGACCATCCGATGGATCCGGTACGGCTGGCCCTGACCCGGCGACTGGTCGACGCCCTGGGACTCGACCGGGAGGTGGAGATCGTCTCCGCCAAGCCGGCGGGGGACTCGACGCTGCGGCTCGTCCACCGGGAGGACTACATCCGGGCCGTGAAGGCCGCCTCCGCCGATCCGCGGGCGGCGGACGTGTCGTACGGGATCGGCACGGTGGACGATCCGGCCTTCGCCGGGATGCACGAGGTGTCCTCGTTGATCGCCGGGCTGTCCGTGGGGGCGGCGGAGGCGGTGTGGCGGGGGGACGCGCTGCACGCGGTGAACTTCACGGGCGGGCTGCACCATGCGATGCCCGGGGGTGCTGCGGGGTTCTGCGTCTACAACGACGCGTCGTTGGCCATCGCGCGTTTGCTGGAGCTGGGGGCCCGGCGGGTCGCCTACGTGGATGTCGACGTGCATCACGGGGACGGTGTGCAGGCGGCCTTCTGGGAGGACCCGCGGGTGTTGACGATCTCGCTGCACGAGCATCCCCGGACCCTGTTCCCGCAGACCGGGTGGCCGGAGGAGACCGGGGCGGGGGACGGGGCGGGGGCTGCGGTGAACGTGGCACTGCCGGCGGGGACGGGGGATGCGGGGTGGCTGCGGGCGTTCCACGCCGTGGTGCCGGAGCTGGTCGCCGACTTCCAGCCGGATGTGCTGGTCACTCAGCACGGGGCGGACACGCATTTCGAGGATCCGCTGGCCCATCTGGCGGTGTCGTTGGACGCGCAGCGGGCTGTGCAGGTCGCCTGTCATGAGCTGGCGCACGAGTACGCCGGGGGGAAGTGGGTCGCGTTGGGGGGTGGCGGTTACGCGGTGGTGGAGGTGGTGCCGCGGTCGTGGACGCATCTGGTGGGGATCGCGGCGGGGCGGCCCGTGGTGCCGGAGACGGTGATTCCCGAGGGGTGGCGGCGCGAGGTGTTCGCCCGTACGCGGCAGTTGGGGCCGATGCGGATGACCGATGGGCGGTGGCCGGTGTCCTGGGGGGCCTGGGAGGAGGGGTACGACCCTGCCGACCGGTTGGACCAGGCGGTGCTGGCGACTCGGCGGGCGGCGTTTCCGTTGCGGGGGCTGCTGGCCTAAGGGGTGGGGGTGAAAGCTTCGCCCCCGCCGCCCTTGCCTGTTCCCGCGTCCCCAGGGGCTTCGCCCCTCCGACCCCATCAGGGCCTCCGCCCCTGGTCCCGGCGGGGACTCCGTCCCCTGCGCCCCTGTGAGGGGCCGGCCCTGTGTCCTGTGTGGGGGGCCGCCCTGCCCTGGCACTCCGTGAGGGGGGCCCGTCCCGTTTTGAGAGCCGACGAGGGGCTCACCCCTGGACCTGCCAGGGGTGGTGGCCCCAGTGCCCTTGCGGGGGTGCCGGTCCGGGGGCCCCGGTGGCGCGACCGGTCCCAGCGCCTTCGTCGGGGGCTCTGCCCCGAGCAGCCGTCAGAGGCCCCGGCACTGCCCCGCGCCCAGTTTTCCCGCCATGGGGGGACGGTCTTACGCCGACCGTGGGGGCCTCGGGTGGTTCGGGGGGTGGGGGAGGGGGGTGTTCGGGAGGATTTCGGGGTGTTGAGTCGGGGCGGTATGGCGGAGTACCTGGTTCGGGTGGGGCTGGCGGGAGTGGTGGGGACCGAGCGGGAGGGGAGTCTTCGGCGGTACCGGGCGTTCGCGGCTCGGGACCCTCGGGTGTTGATCGGGATCGACCCCGAAGGGGTGTGGTCGGAGCGGGAGTTGATCTCGCTCATGGCGGAGAGGTGTGGGGTTTCGGCCGATCCGGAGCACACTTCAGGGCATGATGTGATCGATCCCGGGCTGACGCTTCTCGCGCTGGACGCGTTCGCCGAGCGGCTCGCCGTGGTTGCCCAGCGTGGTGGGGCCGTGTTGCTCGGGACCGGGCATCCGCACCGGCTGATCGGCTTCTACGCAGGGATCGCAGACGCCCTGTCGGCGGCGGGATGTGTTGTTCTCACCCCGGCGCAGGGTCGCTGTGTCGACATAACGACCCGGTTCGGTCTACGTACGCACCACCTCGCCTACGTACGCGGTGTCGGGTTGGTGCGGGAACCCGGAGCCGAGCGCCCCGGTGGTGCGACCGGCGTGCACACGCACTCACCCCTCCCGGTTCGACTGGCGCTGGCGGCAGCCGCGGAGGCCGGCGGGCCGTTGCCGGATCTGGTGATCGGGGACCACGGCTGGGTCTGCGGAGCAGGTCAACTGGGGTTCGAGGCGATCGGGCCGGCGGACAGCGACGATCCCGCGCCCTTCGTCGGGCAGGCCGAGGGGGTCGTGTCCGTCGCCGTTCCGCTTGATGACGGCGCGCGCGCCGGTTACTACCTGCCGCTCACCCACTACGTACTCGATCGGGCGTGTCTGTCACAGTAGGCCGCCGATGGGTGCACCTCTTCCCCACTCGCATCACCCGCCCCTACATTGGGGAGTGAGCACGCAGCGACGAAGAGTCACCGGAAGGGGAAGCCGGTGGCCGTCGAGTCGAGTGCGGAAGGTTCAGGTGTGTCATGGCTGCAGCTGGCGAGAGGCCTCTGAACGAGGTTCAGTTCCTTACCGTGGCGGAAGTCGCCTCGGTGATGCGAGTGTCGAAGATGACCGTGTACCGGCTGGTGCACAGCGGTCATCTGCCCGCGATCCGGGTCGGAAGGTCCTTCCGCGTCCCGGAGCAAGCGGTTCACGAGTACCTCCGCGAGAGCTACGTGGGGGTGGAAACCGCCTGACGGCAGGGCGGGGGGATCCGCGTCACCGGGCACTTCGGGGTCCCTCCGCCGCCTCGATTACGACCTCAGCGCTCGGGCGGGTAGGCTAGCCCCTCGTAGGTCGTATGGGCCCATGGCGCCCAGCACCGAGTGATGAGAAGTGAGCGAGGGTAGTCGTGGGCTCTGTTATCAAGAAGCGGCGCAAGCGGATGGCCAAGAAGAAGCACCGCAAGCTGCTCAAGCGCACGCGCGTTCAGCGTCGTAACAAGAAGTAAGTTCGCTCGACGCGAGCCGCGAAAGCGTGGTGTGGCCCCCCAGCCGGTTACCGGCTGGGGGGCCACACGCATGTCGGCTTCCCGTGCGGCGGGCCGAACCCCGTGCGTGTGCCCGGACGGGCGCGTGGCTGATCCTGTCGTACGACCGGCCGGTGCCGTCACGTGGCGCATCGGGCGGTCGTCACAGCGCGACACCGACCCGCTAAGTTGGCCCGCAGCGGGGAACCCGGCAAGGTGGTCGGTGCGGCAGGGTAGGACCGGACCTAGTGCGGAAGGAAGGCGCTGATCTTGGGCAAGGTCGTGCTGGTGACCGGGGTGGCCCGTCAGCTGGGGGGCCGGTTCGTACGACGGATCCAGCGTGACCCGGACGTGGACCGGGTGATCGCGGTGGACGCCGTGCGGCCCGAACACCATCTCGGCGGCGCGGACTTCGTCCAGGCCGACATCCGGCAGCCCACCATCGCGCGGGTCCTCGCCGAGACCGGTGCCGACACGGTCGTCCACCTGGACGTGACGGCCACCGCGCTCGGCAGCGGAAGCCGGACCACGGTCAAGGAGACCAACGTCATCGGGACGATGCAGCTGCTCGGCGCCTGCCAGAAGTCGCCGAACGTGAAGCGGCTCGTGGTGAAGTCCAGCACCAACGTGTACGGCTCCGCGCCCCGCGATCCCGCCGTGTTCACCGAGACCACCGCGGCCAAGTCGCTGCCCAGCGGCGGGTTCGCCAAGGACATCGTGGAGGTCGAGGGGTACGTCCGCGGATTCGCCCGGCGTCGGCCCGACGTCGCCGTGTGCGTGCTGCGGTTCGCCAACATCCTCGGCCCGACCGCGGAGACCCCGCTCGCCTCGTACTTCTCGCTGCCGGTCCTGCCGACCGTGTTCGGCTACGACCCGCGCCTGCAGTTCGTGCACGAGGACGACGTGATCGAGGTGCTGAGGATCGGCTCGCACGAACCCCGGCGGGGGACGCTCAACAGCGGCACCTTCAACATCGCCGGCGACGGCGTGCTGCTGCTGTCGCAGTGCTCGCGGCGGCTCGGCCGGCCCACCGTCCCGCTCCTGCTGCCGGCCGTCACCTGGGCGGGCACCCTGGTGCGTACGCTGGGCATGACGGACTTCTCGCCCGAGCAGATCCGGCTGCTCACGCACGGCAGGGCCGTGGCGACCGACCAGATGCGCGAGACGCTGGGATTCACGCCGAGGTACACCACCGCGGAGACCTTCGCGGACTTCGCACACAGTCAGGGGCCGGGGCTCCTGCCCCCCGAGACCCTTGCCGGGGTCGTCGACCGGATCGCCGCGCTGCCCCACGCGGGCGGCGGCCACCCCCCGACGCAGAGCGCCAACTGAGGAGCGCATCAACGATGGCGGACGCCAAGGTCATTCCGTTCGACGACGACCGGTCCCGCGGGGGTGCCGTGCAGCGGCCGTCGCGGCGCCGCGGCGCGGGGAACCGGCGCGGGACAGGCGAACCGGCGCCGGTCCGTGAGATCGGTGAGGCCGCTGAGGCCGGTGCGGTCCAGGCCCTGCCCACCAGGGCCGTTCCGCAGGATGATGTTCCTGTGACCGGTGAGGAACAGCCGCCGCGGCCGGACGGCGACGGCGACGGCGGCCTGGAGCGGCGGATCGCCGGCGGGCTGTCCTTCCTGCGCCGCCGGCTGACCGGTGACTACGACGTCGACGACTTCGGCTACGACCAGGAGCTGACCGACCAGGTCCTGATGTCCCTGCTGCGCCCGGTGTACGAGAAGTACTTCCGGGTGGAGGTGAAGGGCGTCGAGAACATCCCGGCGGACGGCGGTGCGCTGATCGTCGCCAACCACTCGGGGACGCTGCCGCTGGACGGGCTGATGATGCAGGTCGCCGTCCACGACCGGCACCCGGCCGGCCGTCACCTGCGGCTGCTCGCCGCCGACCTGGTGTTCGTCCTGCCGGTCGTCAACGAGCTGGCCCGCAAGCTCGGGCACACCCTGGCGTGCTCGGAGGACGCCGAACGGCTCCTGGCGCAGGGCGAGCTGGTCGGGGTGATGCCGGAGGGCTTCAAAGGCATCGGGAAGCCCTTCAGCGAGCGCTACAAGCTCCAGCGGTTCGGCCGGGGCGGCTTCGTGTCGACGGCGCTGCGGCAGGGCGCCCCGATCATCCCCTGCTCGGTCGTCGGGGCCGAGGAGATCTACCCCATGATCGGCAACGCCAGGACGCTCGCGCGCGTGCTCGGCTTTCCGTACTTCCCGCTCACCCCGACGTTCCCCTGGCTCGGCCCGCTCGGCGCGATCCCGCTGCCCACGAAGTGGACGATCCAGTTCGGCGAGCCGATCCCCACGGACGGCTATCCGCCGGAGGCGGCCGAGGACCCGATGCTGATGTTCAACCTGACGGACCAGGTCAGGGAACAGATCCAGCACACGCTCTACAAGTTGCTGGTGCAGAGGCGGTCGGTGTTCTTCTGAGTGCTGTCCCGCTGAGGTGCGGCGTCTGGGGGACGGTGGGTGAGGTCGCCGGGCGGAGTCCGGCGCAGCTGTGCGAAGCCTGCGTAGCAGTGCGAGTGCGGCAGACGGAGGGGTCAAGTCGCTGGTGCAGAGGCGGTCGGTGTTCTTCTGAGTCTTCGGTGTTCTTCTGAGCCGGATGCGTACATGCCTACGGCGGTGGGGGCGACCTTCCTGAGAAGGTCGCCCCCACCGCCGTACGAGGCCGTACGAACCCGTGCGGAGGTCTCGCTAGCCCGCGTCCTCGCTGTCGATGCCCAGGCCCGGCAGGAGGCCGGGGAGGAGGGGCGGCAGCGTGACGTCCGGCTCGGTGGTCGGGGTCGTGGACGGGGACGAGGTGCCGGTCTCCTGCGGCGGGTCGAGCAGGCCGCCCGTGTCGCCGCCGAGGAGGCCGTCCTCGCCGGAGTCGGCCGACTTGCTGGGGCCGCCGCTGTCGGGGCTGCCGGTGGCCGGGGAGCCGCCGCCCGCGCTGGGCGTGGTCGAGCGGCCGGTGCCCGACGGGCCGGGGGACGTCGGGCCGGCGCCCTGTCCGCTGCCCTGGCCGCCGCCTGGGGCCGGGGGCTGGGGCAGCAGGGAGCGCAGCGGGGCGACCTCTTCGTCTATGGCGTCGAACACCGACGACACCTGCCGGCTGACGTCCCCGAGCTGGACGGGGAGCCGGTCGCGCAGGGCGCCCCAGACCTCGCGGTGCGAGCGCGAGAAGGTGGACAGGGCCTGGATGGGGCCGAGGGAGTCCGGGTCGCGCTCGTACGCCTCGTGGAGCAGGCGGTGGCCCTCGGAGGCGTCGTAGCGCATGCCGGACAGGGCGCGGCGGACCTCGCCGACGGACTCGTGGTCGAGCTGGGCGCCGCCGCGCCCGCGCTCCATGAGCCTGCGGGCCTCGCTGAGCCGGGTGGAGGCCTGGTCGAGATAGGCCTGGCCGCGCTCGCTCTCGCCTTCGGCGAGGTAGTTGAGCTTGAAATCCTCTATGCCGCGCTTCAGGCCGTAGAGCGAGTCACCGGGGAGGGCGTCGGAACTCGCGGCCGCGACCCCGCCGAAGGCGCCGGCGGCCACGCCGACGCTCAGGCCGCCCGCGGTGAGGCCCTTGGCGAGCCGTGTCCGCGGACGGAACTTGCCCAGCGGCGTCGCCCTGTGGGCACCCCGCGCCCGGACGGTGCGTTGTTCCGGCACCGAACGGTCCGTCGCCTCGCCCATGGTGCCCGCCTGAAGCATGGCCTCCATCGCGGCGACCAACTGCGCCCGCTGGACGACCTTGACCTCGGGGTCCATCTCCGGTCTGGGCAGCTCGGCGAGACCTGTCGCGAGGGCCAGGATCCGGCCCTGCTCGGTCTGGCCCGCGGCTGCCGGGGCCGGCGGTGGTCCTTCGGTCTGCTCGGCCGCCGTGCCCCGGTCGGACTGCTCCTCCAGGGCCTGGGCGAAGGCGTTCGCCCGCCGGTGCGCCGATACGTTCGCGATCACTGGCGGCACCTCCTCTCGTCATGACGGTCGACTCCTCGGGGGTCCTGAGGGTTGCACGCCCTCGACCGCTTCCACGCGAACGAGTGATCGAGGCCGGCCAGGACGTGACCACAGGGAGCCTGTATCCCGCACAACGACTGGCGCGGCACTTGGGTTACGGACGGCGGATGATCGGATGGAGAAGTCAACGGGCTTTCACTGAACGTGAGTTGATGTCGCCGACAGTAGGCGGGGTGGGGGCGGGGGCGGCCGGTGCCGGGTCAGCGGGTGTCGTCCGGCAGGAGACGGGCGAGCGTGCGGACGGCCCGGTACTGCAGGGTCTTGATGGCGCCCTCGTTCTTGCCCATGACCCGCGCGGTCTCGGCGACGGAGAGGCCCTGGAGGAAGCGCAGGGTCACGCATTCCTGCTGTTGCGGGTTGAGCCGTCGTACGGCGTCCAGCAGGGCGGCGTTGGAGAGGGACTCCAGGACGGAGTCCTCCGGGGAGCGCGCGACCTCGTTGGCGTCGAGCATCTCGCCGGTGGTCACCTCCAGCCGGAAGCGGCTGGACTTGAAGTGGTCGGCGACGAGGTTGCGGGCGATGGTGACGAGCCAGGCGCCGAAGTCGCGGCCCTGCCAGGTGAAGGTGCCGATCCGGCGCAGGGCGCGCAGAAAGGTCTCGCTGGTCAGGTCCTCGGCGGTCGCCTTGCTGCCCACGCGGTAGTAGATGTACCGGTACACCGTGTCGCTGTACTGGTCGTAGAGCCGCCCGAACGCGTCGGCCTCGCCGGCCTGGGCCCGCTCGACGAGGTCCATCATGCGGGCGCTGTCGCTGTCGGCGGCCGGTCGGCGGGCGGTGGTCGCGCCGGTCACGTGTCCGCGTCTGCCGCCCGCCCGTCCGTCGCCCGACCGCCGCCCCTCGGCGACGGTGCCGCGCGCCGGCACCTGCTCGAGGCCGTCGGCCAGTGCGTAGCACGGGCCCACGGGCTCGACGGTGGCGAAGGCGGGGACGGCGTACGCGGTGGGGACGAAGCCGCGCAACAGGTCCTGGACCGTAGCGACCGTTGCGCGCAGCGTAGCCAGGCCCGAGGCGTCAACCCCGACGTGTGGGTACACGGGACTCCCAGAGGCAGAGCTTCCATCACGTGCAGTGCGGAACCTTTCACCCGTCGTAGCGACGGAGGGGTACCGGAATGCGTCTGAGGAGAATAACGCTTCGTGCAGGCCCTGCTACACCCAGTTGCTCAATTCACCGGTTGCGTCGCTTCCGTAGCCTGTTGACGCCCATTCGGGTTGCTCAGGGTGACCGTTTGTTGATCGGAAAGGTTCGTGTTTTCGGCCGGACGGGGGCATGTTGTGGCGGTGCGCAGACAACTGGGCTGGCCGGGGGCGTGCGGGCGTACGGCGGCGGGATTGGCCGTGTTTCGCCGCGGCTGCCCGTCCGGGTGAGCGGCGTGACCGCGGTTGGACGGTCGCACCGGCGGCCGCCCGCCGGGGGCAGCGGCTAGCGGCGGCGGCGGTGCAGCGCGATGGCCGCCGCGGTGCCGCCCGCCACCGCGCCCACGCCCGCCGCCGCCGGAATGCCGACCTTCGCCGCCTTGCGGCCCGTGCGGTAGTCGCGCAGCCGCCAGTCGAGTTCGCGGGCGTGCTTGCGGAGCTTGGCGTCGGGGTTGATCGCGTAGGGGTGGCCGACGAGGGAGAGCATCGGGATGTCGTTGTGGGAGTCGCTGTAGGCGGCGCAGCGGGAGAGGTCCAGGCCCTCCGCCGCGGCCAGGGCGCGGACCGCCTCGGCCTTCGCGGGGCCGTGCAGAGGTTCGCCGACCAGCTTGCCCGTGTAGACGCCGTCGACGGACTCGGCGACCGTGCCGAGGGCGCCGGTGAGGCCGAGGCGGCGGGCGATCACCTGGGCGATCTCCACGGGGGCCGCGGTGACCAGCCACACCCGCTGGCCCGCGTCCAGGTGGGCCTGGGCGAGGGCGCGGGTGCCGGGCCAGATCCGCTCGGCCATGTACTCGTCGTAGATCTCCTCGCCGATCGACTGCAGCTCGGCCACCCGGTGGCCCTTGACGATCGACAGGGCCGAGTCGCGGGCCTCCTGCATGTGCTCGGGGTCCTCGACGCCGGCCAGCCGGAACCACGCCTGCTGCCAGGCGAACCGGGCCAGGTCGCGGGTCTCGAAGAACTTCCGCTTGTACAGGCCCCGGCCGAAGTGGAAGAGGGCGGCGCCCTGCATCACCGTGTTGTCGAGGTCGAAGAACGCGGCGGCCAGGTCGTCGCCCTGCACGGGGAACTGCGGTTCCTGTGCCGAGACGTCCTTGCGGGCGGCCTCGGCCGAGGCCTCGCCTGCCAACACGCTCCGCGCCGTGGCGGAGCGCCTACGGGGGGTGAGCCATCCAAGAGCGGCCATGGCGTGAGCATAGCCATTCCGCCCGGAGGTTCCGTCGGCCGCGGGGTTCGGAGGGTGTGAACACTGCGCGGCCGTGTCGTTAAGGAAGGCGTCCTGACGCCCGTGCGGGGCGCGCGGGAGAATGGCCGACATGAGTCCCCTCTTCCGCCGCAAGGGCCCCGCTCCGCGGGACCGGCTCGTGACCTTGATCGGCAAGCCCGGATGTCATCTGTGCGACGACGCGCAGGAGGTGATCGAGAAGGTGTGCGGTGATCTCGGCGTGCCGTGGGAGAAGCGGGACATCACCGAGGACCCGCGGCTGCACGAGCAGTACTGGGAGCAGGTCCCGGTCGTGCTCGTGGACGGGCGGCAGCACACCTTCTGGCGCGTGAACGAGGAACGGCTGCGCGCGGAACTCACAGGGAACTGACCGGACAGTCCAAGTGTGGCGAAAAGTCGCTTAGGATCGATGGTGACCAGATCTCGGGGGCGGGATTCGTGAGGAGAGTGTGCGGTTTTGCCCCCGATAATCAAGGAGCGCGCGCGGGTCCGCGCCGGTTCCCCGCGAAGGCGCCGGGGGTGCGTGACCCCGGTCACGTTGGCCGGGCAAATCGGACACCATCTTTGTGCACGCGTTCACAAAGACATAGCCTGCATTCGACGGGGCGGTCCGGTGACGTGTGACCGCCTACAGCCCCGCTCTACCCGCAGGAGCACCGTGGCAACTGGCCGAACTCACCGACCGGCGACCCGTAGCCGAGGGATTCCCGAGGCCACCGTCGCCCGGCTTCCGCTGTACCTTCGCGCGCTGACCGCACTGTCGGAGCGCTCGGTTCCCACGGTCTCCTCCGAGGAACTCGCGGCCGCGGCCGGGGTCAACTCCGCGAAGCTGCGCAAGGACTTCTCCTACCTGGGTTCCTACGGCACCCGGGGCGTCGGCTACGACGTCGAGTATCTCGTCTACCAGATCTCCCGCGAACTGGGCCTGACCCAGGACTGGCCGGTTGTGATCGTCGGCATCGGCAACCTCGGCGCGGCGCTGGCCAACTACGGCGGGTTCGCCTCCCGGGGTTTCCGGGTCGCGGCGCTCATCGACGCCGACCCCGAGATGACCGGCCGGCAGGTCGCCGGGATCCCGGTCCAGCACAGCGACGACCTGGAGAAGATCATCTCCGACAACGGCGTCTCCATCGGGGTCATCACCACCCCGCCGGGCGTCGCCCAGCAGGTGTGCGAGCGTCTCGTCGCCGCCGGCGTCACCTCCATCCTGAACTTCGCGCCGACCGTGCTGTCCGTCCCGGACGGCGTCGACGTGCGCAAGGTCGATCTCTCCATCGAGCTGCAGATCCTCGCCTTCCACGAGCAGCGCAAGGCCGGTGAGGAGGCCGCGGCGCACGACGGCGCCGTCCCCGCCCCCGCCGTGCGCCGCGCGGACGCCACCGACCAGGGACCCGACGGGGACGTACCCGTTGTGATGCCGGCATGAGTCTCCTCGTCGTCGGACTGAGTCACCGCAGTGCCCCCGTGAGCGTCCTGGAGCGGGCCGCGCTCCCCGCGGACGCCCAGGCCAAGCTGCTGCAGGACACCGTCGCCGTCGAACCGGCCACCGAGGCCGGGGTGCTCGCCACCTGCAACCGCATAGAGCTCTACGCCGACGTGGACAAGTTCCACGCCGGTGTCGCCGAGCTGTCCACGCTGCTCGCCCAGCACAGCGGCGTCGGCCTGGAGGAGCTCACCCCCTACCTCTACGTGCACTACGAGGACCGTGCCGTCCACCACCTGTTCTCGGTGGCCTGCGGACTGGACTCGATGGTCGTCGGCGAGGGGCAGATCCTCGGCCAGATCAAGGACTCCCTGGCCCGCGCCCAGGAGCTGCACACCGCCGGACGGCTGCTGAACGACCTGTTCCAGCAGGCCCTGCGGGTCGGCAAGCGGGCCCATTCCGAGACCGGTATCGACCGCGCCGGGCAGTCCCTGGTCACCTTCGGCCTGGAACAGCTGGCGGCGGGCGGGGACGTCACCGCGTGGGCGCGGGGCAAGCGCGCCCTGGTCATCGGCGCCGGCTCCATGTCCTCCCTGGCCGCCACGACGCTCGCGCGCGCCGGCGTCGCCGAGATCGTCGTCGCCAACCGCACCTTCGACCGCGCCGAGCGCCTCGCGCAGATCCTCGCCGAGAACGGCGAGCCGGTCATCGTCTCCCGGGCCGTGCCCATGGAGTCGGTACCGGCGGAACTGGCACGTGCCGACGTCGCCGTCTCCTGTACCGGCGCCACCGGACTCGTCCTCACGGCGGAAGCGGTCGCCGCCGCCGTCGAGGGCCGCACCGGAACGCCCGCCGCCCTCGCCCCCGCCGACGACCGGCCCGAGCGCGCGCACGTACGGCCGCTGCCGCCGGCCTCCGTGGGAACCGACGAGAACTGTCCGCTGGACCTCTCCGCCGTGCAGCCCGGCTTCTCCCTGATGGGGGAGGCCGCCGTGGCCGGCATGGACGCGGCCACGCTGGAGCAGCACGCCACCTGGGCGGCCGGCCAGGCCGTCGACCGCCGGGAGGCCGCGCGCCGCCCCGAGGCCGACGCCGAGCTGATCACCGCGCTGGCCGCGACCGCCGCCACCGTCGGCCGCATCCCCGAGCGCCGCAGGCCCGAGCCCGCCCCCGTGCCGCTACGGCCCGAGCCGGTGCTGTTCCTGCTGGACCTGGCGATGCCGCGGGACGTCGACGCGGCCGCGCACCGGCTCGCCGGGGTGCGGCTGGTGGACATCGAGTCGCTCGCCGAGGCCTCCGCGGACGCGCCGATGGCCGCCGACGTCGACCAGGTGCGGCGGATCGTCTCCGACGAGGTCGCCGCGTTCGGCGCCGCGCAGCGCGCCGCGCACATCACCCCGACCGTGGTCGCCCTGCGCGCCATGGCCGCCGACGTCGTCGCCGGCGAGATCGCCCGGCTCGACGGACGGCTGCCCGGCCTGGACGACAAACACCGCGCGGAGATCACCCAGACCGTGCGGCGCGTCGTCGACAAACTGCTGCACGCGCCGACCGTACGGGTCAAGCAGCTCGCCGCCGAACCCGGCGGCGCCGGGTACGCGGACGCGCTGCGGACCCTGTTCGACCTCGACCAGGAGACGGTGGCCTCCGTCTCGCGCGCCGAGGACAGCACCGAGAAGAACGCAGAGAACCGAGGGCCGGCATGAGCGGCATGAGTACGAACCCACTGAGGCTGGGGACCAGGCGCAGCAAGCTCGCCATGGCCCAGTCGGGACAGGTGGCGGACGCCGTGAGCCAGGTGACCGGCCGGCCCGTCGAACTCGTCGAGATCACCACGTACGGCGACACCTCCCGAGAGCACCTCGCGCAGATCGGCGGCACGGGCGTGTTCGTCACCGCGCTGCGGGACGCGCTGTCGCGGGGTGAGGTCGACTTCGCGGTTCACTCGCTGAAGGACCTCCCGACCGGGCAGCCCGAGGACCTGGTCCTGGCCGCGATACCGCAGCGCGAGGACCCGCGTGACGTCATCGTCGCCCGGGACGCGCTGAAGTTCACCGACCTGCCGCGCGGGGCGCGCATCGGTACGGGCTCGCCGCGCCGCATGGCGCAGCTGAACGCGTACGCGCGCGGCCACGGGCTGGACATCGAGACCGTGCCGATCCGGGGGAACGTCGACACCCGGATCGGGTACGTGCGCGACGGCGAGCTGGACGCGGTCGTACTGGCCGCGGCCGGGCTGAACCGCATCGGCCGCAGCGACGAGGTGACCGACTTCCTGTCGGTCGACACGGTGCTGCCCGCTCCCGGCCAGGGAGCACTGGCGATCGAGTGTGCCGCGGGCAACGCGGACCTGGTCGCCGCGCTCGGTGAACTCGACGACCCGTTCACCCGGGCCGCCGTGACCGCCGAACGGTCTCTGCTCGCCGCCCTGGAGGCCGGTTGCAGCGCCCCCGTGGGTGCGCTGGCCGACTTGCTGGCCGACGGGCAGATTGTCAAGGAAATGCGCCTGCGGGGCGTCGTCGGCACGACCGACGGTTCCCGCACGGTGCAGCTGTCCACCACCGGTCCCGTGCCCGAGACGTACGACCGGGCAATGGCGCTCGGCCGCGAACTCGCCGCCGAGATGCTCGCCCAGGGCGCGGCCGGTCTGATGGGGGAGCGAGCACAGTGAGCCCCACCACTCTTCCCACCGCTCCGGAACACGGGCACGTCACCTTCCTGGGTGCCGGACCCGGGGATCCGGGACTGCTGACTCTGCGCGCCGTGGAGGCGCTGGCCCACGCGGACGTCCTCGTCGCCGAGCACGAGGTGCTCGACGTCGTGCGCACGCACGCCCGACCCGGCGTCGCCGTCGTGCACGCGGAAGCCGGCCCGTCCTCGGGCCCTCTTCCGGGCACGGGCGCACCGCATCCGACGCTCGTTGACGCCACGTCAACAACCGCTGGGGCCCCCGCCGTGCGGGATGCCGCACATCTTGTCATGGAGGCCGCGCGGGGCGGCAGGCGGGTCGTCCGTGCGGTGTCCGGGGACCCGGGACTCGATACGTACGCGGCGGCGGAAATGCTCGCCTGCGCGGCGGCGGGTGTGCCCTTCGAGGTCGTCCCCGGTATCGCGGCCGCCGTCGGCGTGCCCGCGTACGCCGGTGTGCCGCTGCGCGACGCGCAGGGCGCGGACGTCCGGTTCATCGACGCGCGGACCGCCTCCGACCGGTGCTGGACCGAGGTCGGCGTGTCCGACGGGACCGTCGTGGTGTCCACGACGCTGGACTCCGTGGCGGCCGCCGCCGGGGAACTGGTCGCGGCCGGGCGCAAGCCCGACACCCCGATGACCGTCACCGTCGCCGGTACGACGACCCGGCAGCGGACCTGGAGCGCCACGCTCGGCACGATCGCGCAGACGCTGAAGCAGGCGAAGGTGCTGCCCTCGCCCGAGGGCGGCAGGCCGGTCATAGCCGTGGTCGGTGAGCGGTCCGCCCCCGCCCAGCGCGACCAGCTCGCGTGGTTCGAGTCCAAGCCGCTGTTCGGCTGGAAGGTGCTCGTGCCGCGCACGAAGGAGCAGGCGGCGTCGCTCTCCGACCAGCTGCGCTCCTACGGCGCCGTGCCGCACGAGGTGCCGACCATCGCCGTCGAGCCGCCGCGCACGCCCCAGCAGATGGAGCGGGCCGTCAAGGGCCTGGTGACCGGCCGGTACGAGTGGATCGCCTTCACCTCGGTGAACGCGGTCAAGGCCGTGCGGGAGAAGTTCGAGGAGTACGGGCTCGACGCCCGCGCCTTCGCCGGGATCAAGGTCGCGGCGGTGGGGGAGCAGACGGCCAAGGCGCTGGTCGCCTTCGGCGTGAAGCCGGACCTGGTGCCCAGCGGTGAGCAGTCCGCCGCGGGCCTGCTGGAGGACTGGCCGCCCTACGACCCGGTCTTCGACCCGATCGACCGGGTGTTCCTGCCGCGGGCCGACATCGCCACCGAGACGCTCGTCGCCGGGCTCATCGAGCTGGGCTGGGAGGTCGACGACGTCACCGCCTACCGGACCGTGCGGGCCTCGCCGCCGCCGGCCGAGACGCGTGAGGCCATCAAGGGCGGCGGGTTCGACGCCGTGCTGTTCACGTCGTCCTCCACGGTGCGCAACCTGGTGGGGATCGCCGGCAAGCCGCACAACGTGACGGTGATCGCCTGCATCGGCCCGGCGACCGCGAAGACGGCCGAGGAGCACGGGCTGCGGGTGGACGTGATGGCTCCGGAGCCGTCCGTGCACAAGCTCGCGGAGGCGCTGGCCGAGTTCGGCCTGCGGCGCCGCGCCGCCGCCCGGGAGGCCGGGGACCCGGTCAGCCGGCCGAGCGAGCGGCGGCCGGGGGCGCGGCGGCGTCGGGCGACGTAGCCGCCGTCAGCCTCGGAGGCACCTTGTGCGCGCCCCGTCGTCTCCTGTCGGAGACGGCGGGGCGTTGTGCGTGGCGTGGGACGCGTGGTGCGTGGTGAGTGACGTCAGTGGTCGGACGCGTACGGCAGGAAGGCCGTCCAGGCGGTGGGGGCCAGGGTGAGGCGGGGGCCCTGGGGGTGCTTGGAGTCACGGACCAGGACGTGGACGGGGGCTGTGGCCACTTCTACGCAGTCGGGTCCCTCGTCCGTGCTGTAGCTGCTCCTTATCCACTCCTGGCCGGGGCTGTCTTCGCTGTACGGCTTCAGAGGCATGTCTCTCCAAGCACCTTCTCGATGAGGGCTGTCGACTCTCGCGGGTCGAGAGCTTGTGCCCGGATGGTCCCATAGCGCATGTCGAGCAGCTGAACCTCTTTCGGGTCAGTGATCACACGGCTGATGTGCTGCACCTCGACATGTCCGACGGTGCTGCCGTCCCTGAGCCTGAGGAGTCTGAAAGAACCGGCCAGGCCGGAGTTGACCTCGCGACTCAGAGGGAGCACCTGGAGATCGACATTCCGGAACTCGGCGATCTCCAGCAGGCGTTCGAGCTGGCCGCGCATGACCGCCTTGCCTCCGATGGGTCTCCGGAGAGTCGACTCGCACTGGACGAAACTGAAGAAGGGCCGTGCCGTCGTGTCGTCGACGATCTTCTGGCGTGACACGCGTGCCGCCAGCCGCTGCTCCAGATCCTCCGCGCTGAAGGGTGGCCGACGCGCACTGAAGACCGAGGTCGCGTACTCCACGGTCTGCAACAACCCATGAATGACCGAGTTGTTGTACGCCCCCAGCTCGACCGCGTCCGCCTCCAGTTTCTTCAGGTCCCGAACCTTCTTCGGGTACCGGACCTCCGCCAGGTCCTCCTTCAGCGCGGCGATCCTGCCGCCCGCCGACAGGGCCTCGTCCGCGCGGTCCAGATACTCGGGGCGGGGGATGCGTCGGCCCCGCTCCACGGCGGAGACCTGTTCCTCGCCGTACCCGATGGCGGCTCCGAACTCGGCCTGGGTGAGGCCTGCCGACTCCCGCCACAGCTTCAACTGCCGCTGGACGGCCCTCATCACCGCCCCGGCCTCCTCGTCGTCCTCCGGCCCCGCGTCCCGTTCGCTCACGTCCGCCGTCCTCCCGTCGCGCCCTTCCCGGTCCAACCCCGGCCGCCCGCCCACGGTCACCCCGGACGACCCGGACAGAACCGGACGCCTCGCGGACAGACACCGTCCGCACGGCCTACGGCCCTTCACGATTTACGCATGTGTGAACACGCTGGGTGACGTGAATCAGCAAACTGTGCGTGCCCCGCTCCACCAGTTCTCCGTGCCCCTCTCCGCCACCCGTCGCGGAGCCCGTCTCGCCCGCCTCCTCGCGGCCGAGCAACTGAGTGCCTGGGGGCTGCCGATGGACCCGGCCCGGCTCGTCGTGGCCGAGCTCGCCGCGAACGCGGCCCTGCACGGTCGCGTCCCCGGCCGGAGCTTCCGGCTCGGCCTCACGGTCACCGCGGCCGGGGTGCTGCGCATCGAGGTGACCGACCCCAGGGGTGAGAGCGTGCCCGTGCGCGTGAGCGCCCCGCCGGAGCCCGCCGAATCGGGCTACGGTCTGCTGCTGGTCGAGGAGTCGGCCGACCGGTGGGGTGTGCCGCCGGAGCCGTTTCCGTGCAAGACCGTGTGGGCCGAGCTGGAACTCCGCCACCGCCGGTGACCCCGGTGCCGGCGATGTGCTCGGCGGCGGACGCCGTCGATGTCCTCGACGGGGGTGGGAACTCGGCGCGGGCCGGGGGCCGACGGGGCGTCGGCAAAGGGGTGGGTGGGACGGGCGTAGCGTGGACGCATGACGACGTACGGATCCTTTCCCGGTTCGCGTCCGCGGCGGCTGCGGACCACCCCCGTCATGCGGCGCATGGTCGCCGAGACCCGGCTGCACCCGGCCGACTTCATCCTTCCCGCGTTCGTGCGGGAGGGCGTGAGCGAGCCGGTGCCGGTCCGGGCGATGCCCGGGGTCGTGC
The DNA here is from genome assembly GCF_043198675.1 of Streptomyces sp. NPDC048734. Lineage (NCBI taxonomy): Bacteria > Bacillati > Actinomycetota > Actinomycetes > Kitasatosporales > Streptomycetaceae > Streptomyces > Streptomyces sp. NPDC048734. Next base: position 19,276 of record NZ_JBICUZ010000027.1, read on the forward strand.
AGCACACCCGCGACAGCCTGAAGAAGGCCGCAGCGGAGGCCGTGGAGGTCGGGATCTCCGGGATCATGCTCTTCGGGGTGCCGGAGGAGTCCAAGAAGGACGCCCTCGGGACCGTGGGGACCGACCCGGACGGCATCCTCCAGGTCGCGCTGCGGGACGTGCGGGCCGAGGTCGGGGACGACCTGCTGGTGATGTCCGACCTCTGCCTCGACGAGTTCACCGACCACGGGCACTGCGGGGTCCTCGACGACCAGGGTCGGGTCGACAACGACGCCACCCTGGAGCGGTACGCCGAGATGGCGCAGGTCCAGGCCGACGCGGGCGCCCACGTGGTGGGGCCCAGCGGCATGATGGACGGGCAGATCGGGGTCGTCCGCGACGCCCTCGACCAGATCGGGCGCGAGGACGTCGCCGTCCTCGCCTACACCGTCAAGTACTCCTCCGCCTTCTACGGCCCCTTCCGGGAGGCCGTCGGCTCCTCGTTGCGGGGGGACCGCAAGACGTACCAGCAGGACCCCGCCAACGCGCGGGAGTCCCTGCGCGAGCTGGCCCTCGACCTCGAGGAGGGCGCCGACATGGTGATGGTCAAGCCGGCCGGCCCCTACCTCGACATCCTCGCGCGGGTCGCCGACGCGGTGGACGTGCCCGTCGCCGCCTACCAGATCTCCGGCGAGTACTCGATGATCGAGGCCGCCGCCGAGAAGGGCTGGATCGACCGCGACCGGGCGATCCTGGAGGCGCTCACCGGCATCAAGCGGGCGGGGGCGCGCAACATCCTCACCTACTGGGCCACCGAGGTGGCCCGGACCCTGCGCTGACCCACCGTTACGCCGGCCTGCCGGCGTAACGGCTCACCAACCCGACGGTTCACCAGGCGAGCGCGTCGTCCATGCTCTGCTGCCAGTACGTCACCGTCAGCGAGCTGTCGTAGTAGACGCCCTTGGCCGGGAGCGGCGGCGTCGCGGAGGCGCCGCCGTCGCTGTTCGGGGTGCGGCCCTGGAAGGCGACCGCCAGCTTCTTCGCGGTCGTCCCGCCGTCGCCGCTGCCGTCGGCCGCCGACAGCAGGACGCCCGCGTAGCCGGACTCGCCGGGCGAGAGGGTCGTGACCGCCTGCGGCTTGGTCGCCTCCGCCGCCGACGGCGCCCACTGCATCTCGTCGAAGCGGAGCACCGGGTGGTAGGTCAGGTCGCACACCTTGCTGCCGGTGTTCGTGACCGTGATCAGCATGTGGTTGAGGGGGCGCGGCACCGGCCGGGCGGTGACCTTCGTGTTCGAGCCGTTGCACAGGACGCGGTTCTCGGGGGCGTTCGGGTCCTTGTCGTCCGTGGCGGTACCGGCGCCCGGCTTGGCGGACGTTCCGCCGGCCGGCTTCGCGGCCGAGCCCGAGCCCGATCCGGTGCCGGTCCCGGTGCCCGTACCCGTCCCCGTGTCCGAGCCGGTGGTCGGCTTGCCGGTCCCCTGGGGCTGTGCGGTGACCGACGACGCGGGGGTCGACGCGCCCTCGTCCTCGGTGCCCGTTCCGTTCTCGCAGGCCGTGAGCGAGAGGGCGGCGAGCGCGGCGACGGCGGGCACGAGAAGGCGGCTGCTGCGGCGGATGCGCATGGTGAATTCCACTCCCTGAATGGCTGGTTGCCACACGCCGCTCGACCGGGTGCCGGGAGCGGCGTGCTTGGATGGCCACAGCTTGTGGGGAGATCCGTCCCGGCCGCCACGACCTGCGGACGATCCGGGACGCTGGAATGCCCGCAACACGTCTGAGCTGGGGAAACATGCCGTCCCTGGAACGCCGGGACGGGACACGAGGGGTGGACGAACGGTGGCTGCGGCCGAGTTCGCGGAACTGCTGCGAGAACTGAAGGACCGATCCGGGCTGAGCTACGGCACGCTCGCGAAACGGCTCCACATGAGTACGTCGACGCTGCACCGCTACTGCAACGGGGACGCCGTCCCCACGGACTACGCGCCCGTGGAACGGCTCGCCCGGCTGTGCAAGGCCTCACCGGCCGAGCTGGTCGAGCTGCACCGGCGGTGGGTGCTGGCGGACGCGGGGCGGGGGAAGAAGGCGAGCGGGCCTGCGGCGGAGCCGGACGCGATGCCTGCGGCGCTGCCGGACACGAGGCCGGCGCCGGCAGTTGAGCCGGACACGAGGCCGGCGGAGGCAGTTGAGCCGGACACGGGGCCGGTGGAGGGCGTGAGGGGTGTCCCCGACCCTGCGCCCGCCCTCGACCCTGCGCCCGCCTCCGACCCTGCGCCCGCCTCCGAGCCGGACCCGGACGCCCTCGTCACCGACCTCGTGCGGGACGCCGTACCGCGGCCGTCCGCCGGTCGGCGCCGGCGGCGGGCCGTTCTGGCCGGGATCGCCGTCGTCGCCGTGGCCGGGGCCGTGGTCCTCGGGGTGCGGCTGTCCGGCGGGGGCGCCGAGGACACCGGGGGCGCGCGGGGGGCCGGGGCCACCTCGTCCGTGCGGGGGAAGGAGACGGGGAGCGCGGTGCCGTCCGGGAGCGGGTCTGCATCCGCCCCGCCGTCCGCGTCCCCGTCGGCGTCCGTCTCCGCGTCCGCCTCGGGGACCCCGTCGCCCTCGGCCTCCGGCGGCGAGCGGCCCGGTGCGGCAGTCGAAGAGGGCGACGGAGCTCCTCCGCTCACGGTGGAGGTCCGCCCGAACGCCTGGCTGGACCCCTGCGGCCAGCACTACTTGATCGACCGCGCACCGGAACGGGTCTCGCCGCCGCCCGTCGAACAGGACGCGTCCGCCTGGGTGGCCGCGCACGGGGCCGTGTCCTCCGGGTCGCAGTTCGTGCAGGTGACCGTGCAGGGGACCGGCGAGGAGACGGTGGTCGTCGACGGGCTGAAGGTCCGCACGGTCCAGAAGCGGACGCCGCTCGCCTGGAACGACTACGCCATGGGCTATCCGGGGGTCGGCTGCGGGGGCGGGGTGCCGACCCGGTACTTCACCGTGGCCCTCGACGCCGTGCGCCCGGCGCTGGTGCCGGAGGCCGGGCACGCCGACTTCCCCTTCAAGGTCAGCGAGTCCGACCCCGAGGTCTACTACATCGACGCCGACGCCTCCGCGTACGACGTGAGCTGGACGCTGGAGCTGTCCTGGTCCAGCGGGTCCCGGCACGGCACGCTGATCGTCGACGACAAGGGCAGGCCCTTCCGCACGAGCGGCAACAACGGGCGGCCCGCGTACGAGTTCCCGCTCGGCGGGGCCGCGTGGCAGCGGGCGGGGGCGTCGCCGACGCCGTAGAACCCGTCCGCCGCCCGCCTCTCGCGGGTCCGCACCCTCCGGCTGTGCTGCGTGAACCAGACCCCGCAGGAGATCGCGGAAGGGCTGCGGAGGCCGGGCCGGGGCGGGGGCTCAGGGGGAGCAAGGGGAGCGGTCGGTCCCACGGGGAGGATCAGTCCCACCAGAAGGACCAGACGTGCTCGCCGATCAGCCCGGCGGCGTACGCCTTCAGGGTGCCCGATCCCTGGAGGACGTTGTCCGGGCAGAACGCGAAGTGCTCGGCGGCCACCGACTCCGCCTCCGCGACGGTGGTGGGCGGGGCCGCCACCGAGACGGCCAGGACGTCGAAGCCGATGCCCACGACCCGTATGCCGAAGCGGTCCTCCCACGAACGCAGGACCGCGGACAGCCGCGCCGTGTCGTCCTCGTGGTTCACCGGACCCGACCAGCCGATGGCCGCCGGCACGTCCGCGCTGCGGCGGGCCGGTACGAGGGCCAGGTGCGGTGCCTCGAACCACGAGGGTCCCTCATCCGCGAGGAGGTCGGCGACCTGCGCGGCCCGCACGTCCGGATCGGCGTGGAGCGAGGGGGCGTCGGCCAGACCGGGCCACTCCTCGTCCTCCGCCGCCCACTCCTCCCAGAGGTCCGCGAGGACCTCCTCCGCGTCGTGGTCGCCCGGGTACGACATGTCGGCGGGCGCCAGGTCCCACCGCTGCGGCCCGCCCTGGGAACCGCCCAGGGCGACGAGGACCGGGATCAGTCCGGCCCGCGCCGCAGGTCCGCCCAGCGCCGCCCAGTTGCCCGGTGCCGCCGACCGCTCGGCGTGCCACAACAGCGGCTCGTGCCACACCCCTTGGTCCGTCGTGTCGATCAGCCGGCCCGGCGGGAGCCGGAGGCCGAGGGAACGTCCGCTGGGGTCGGACGCCAGCGTGGGCAGCGGGTTCGGAAGAGTCGCCATGCCGGTGACTGTAGGGGCAGGCACTGACATCGGGACGGCGTGACCGGACCGACGGCGGCCGGCGCACGGCGGTCGGCGCGACGGTCAGCGCGCGGCGGTGGCGGCGGTGCGCCGGGCGGACGCCCCGGCCGTCGTCACCGTCACCACGACCGCGGCCCGTCCTCCCCGGAAACCGGAAGGAGGACGGGCCGCGGTACGCCGGTCGCCGCCGTGGCCGAGCGGCCCTCAGAGCCGCTCGGGCGTGCGGATGCCCAGCAGGGCCATGCCCTTGTGGAGGGTGCGGCCCGTGAGGTCCACCAGGAAGAGGCGGTTCTCGACGACCTCCGGCGCGTTGTCGGCGGACAGCACGTGGCACTGGTCGTAGAACGTCGTCAGGTGCGAGGCCAGCTGGTACAGGTACGCCGCCAGCTTGTGCGGCTCGTAGGCCGCCGCGACCTCCTGGACCGTCTCGCCGAACTGGTCCAGGTGCAGGCCCAGCGCCCGCTCCGCCGGGGCCAGTTCCAGCTCCGGGTGCGCGGCCGGGCGGGCCTCGCCCGCCTTGCGCAGGATCGACTGGATACGGGCGTACGCGTACTGGAGGTAGACCGAGGTGTCGCCGTTCAGCGAGACCATCTGGTCCAGGTCGAACTTGTAGTCCCGCACGGCGGAGGTCGACAGGTCGGCGTACTTGACGGCGCCGATGCCGACGTACCGGCCGTTCTCCTCGATCTCCCGCTCGGTCAGGCCGACCTTCTCCGCCTTCTCCCGCACGACCGCCGTGGCGCGGTCGACCGCCTCGTCGAGGAGGTCGACCAGCTTGACCGTCTCGCCCTCACGGGTCTTGAACGGCTTGCCGTCCTTGCCCAGGACCGTGCCGAAGGCGAGCTGGTGCGCCGTGGCGTCGCCGTTCAGCCAGCCGGCCCGGCGCGCGGTCTCGAAGACCATCTTGAAGTGCAGCGACTGCCGGGCGTCGACGACGTAGACGAGCGTGTCCGCCTTGAGCTGGAGGACGCGGTCGCGGATCGCCGACAGGTCGGTCGCCGCGTAGCCGTAGCCGCCGTCCGACTTCTGCACGATCAGCGGGACCGGGTTGCCGTCCGGGCCCTTGACGTCGTCGAAGAAGACGCACAGCGCGCCCTCCGAGCGGACCGCCACACCCGACTCCTCCAGGAGGCGGCAGGTCTCCGCCAGCATGTCGTTGTAACCCGACTCGCCGACGATGTCCTCGTCCCGGATCTCCATGTCCAGCTTCTCGAAGACGGAGAAGAAGTAGATCTTCGACTCGTCGACGAACCGCTGCCACACGGCGAGGGTGTGCGGGTCCCCGGCCTGGAGGTCCACCACCCGGCGCCGGGCCCGCGTCTTGAACTCCTCGTCCGCGTCGAACAGCCTGCGCGCGGCCTTGTAGAGGCGGTCGAGGTTCGACATCGCCTCCTCACCGCTGACCTCGGAGTCCTTGTGGTCCAGCTCGTGCGGGTGCTCGTCCAGGTACTGGATCAGCATGCCGAACTGGGTGCCCCAGTCGCCGATGTGGTGCCGGCGCACCACGGTCTCGCCGGTGAACTCCAGGATCTGCACGACCGCGGCACCGATGACCGCCGACCGCAGGTGGCCGACGTGCATCTCCTTCGCCACGTTCGGCTGGGCGTAGTCGATCACGGTGGTGCCCGGCGCGTCCGCGAGGGGCACCCCGAGGCGGTCGGCGTCCGCGTACCGCGCGCCGAGGTTCTCCACGATCGCCCGGTCGGTGAGCGTCACGTTCAGGAAGCCCGGCCCGGAGACCTCGATGTCCTCGATCAGGTCACCGGTGACCACCTGGGAGACGACCTGCGCCGCCAGCTCCCGCGGGTTGGCCTTCGCCCTCTTCGCCAGGGCCAGGATGCCGTTCGCCTGGTAGTCCGCCCGGTCGCTGCGTCGCAGCAGCGGGTCCGCGCCGACGGCCTCCGGCAGAGCAGCCGAGAGGGCGGACGCGAGGCGCTGTTCGACGGAGTGAGTGAGGGACGTGACCGAGGCCATGGGGTGGCTGCCGTTCTGCTCGGGTTCCGGACGTACTACGGAGACCGAGTATCCCACGCGGTGAAAAGCGGTTTTCGCGGATGCGGCCCGGCCTGGGACAATGGAACGCACTTCAAACCTTCAAGCCTTCACACCAGAGGACGTGCCGATCGTGGCTCAGAGCACCGAGACCACCGACTGGGTCTCCCGTTTCGCGGATGAGGTCATCGAGGAGTCGGAGCGTCGGGCCCCGGGCAAACCGGTCGTCGTCGTCGCCTCCGGCCTGTCCCCCTCGGGCCCCATCCACCTCGGGAACCTCCGCGAGGTCATGACGCCGCACCTCGTCGCCGACGAGATCCGCCGGCGCGGCCACCAGGTGCGCCACCTGATCTCCTGGGACGACTACGACCGCTACCGCAAGGTCCCGGCAGGGATCGCGGGGGTCGACGAGTCCTGGGCCGAGCACATCGGCAAGCCGCTGACCTCCGTCCCCGCCCCGCCGGGCTCGGCCCACCCGAACTGGGCCGAGCACTTCAAGGCCGCCATGGTCGAGTCGCTGGCGCAGATGGGCGTCGAGTTCGACGGGATCAGCCAGACCCGGCAGTACACCTCCGGCGTCTACCGCGAGCAGATCCTGCACGCCATGCGGCACCGGGGCGACATCGACGCGATCCTCGACCAGTACCGCACCAAGAAGGCCCCGGCCAAGAAGCAGCAGCAGAAGCCGCTCGACGAGGCCGAGCTGGAGGCCGCCGAGGGCTCCGGCGCCGCCGCCGAGGACGACGGCAGCTCCGGCTCGGCCGGCTACTTCCCGTACAAGCCGTACTGCGGCAACTGCGAGAAGGACTTCACCACCGTCACCGCCTACGACGACGACAGCACCGAGCTGACGTACGTCTGCGACCCCTGCGGCTTCTCCGAGACCGTCCGCCTCAACGAGTTCAACCGCGGCAAGCTGGTCTGGAAGGTCGACTGGCCCATGCGCTGGGCGTACGAGGGCGTGATCTTCGAGCCCAGCGGCGTCGACCACTCCTCGCCCGGCTCCTCCTTCCAGGTCGGCGGGCAGATCGTCGGCATCTTCGGCGGCAAGCAGCCGATCGGCCCGATGTACGCGTTCGTCGGCATCAGCGGCATGGCCAAGATGTCCTCGTCCAAGGGCGGCGTCCCCACCCCCGCCGACGCCCTGAAGATCATGGAGCCGCAGCTCCTGCGCTGGCTGTACGCCCGCCGCCGCCCCAACCAGTCCTTCAAGATCGCCTTCGACCAGGAGATCCAGCGGCTCTACGACGAGTGGGACAAGCTCGACGCCAAGGTCGCCGACGGATCCGCCCTGCCCGCCGACGCGGCCGCCCACTCCCGCGCGGTCCGCACCGCCGGCGGCGAGCTGCCCCGCACGCCCCGGCCGCTGCCGTACCGCACCCTCGCCTCCGTCGCCGACATCACCGCCGGACACCAGGACCAGGCGCTGCGCATCCTCAGCGAACTGGACCCCGACAACCCGCTCGGCACCCTCGACGAGGCACGCCCACGCTTCGACAGGGCCGAGGCCTGGATCAACACGCACGTCCCCGCCGACCAGCGGACCGTCGTGCGCGAGGAGCCCGACGGCGAACTGCTGAAGTCCCTCGACGACGACGCCCGCCAGTCGCTGCGGCTCCTGCTCGACGGCCTCGCCGAGAACTGGTCCCTCGACGGACTCACCCACCTCGTGTACGGCGTGCCCAAGGTGCAGGCCGGTTTCTCCCCGGACGCCACGCCCAAGGAACTGCCGCCGGAGATCAAGACCGCCCAGCGGACGTTCTTCGCGCTGCTCTACCACCTGCTCGTCGGGCGCGACACCGGGCCGCGACTGCCCACCCTGCTGCTGGCCGTGGGCCAGGAACGGGTACGGGCCCTGCTCGGGGAGTAGGTCCGGCCGCACGACGGAGGGGGGGGCCCCGGGGGGCCCCCCGGGGCCCCCCCCCCCCCGGCCGGGGCCCCCCCCCCCCCCGGTTGTGGTGCGGGGAGTCCCACCCGGGGGGGGGGGTGGTAGGGGTTTAAAAACGCGGCGGCGCGCCCG
>NZ_JBICUZ010000028.1:0-5992 GCF_043198675.1 Streptomyces sp. NPDC048734
CGCGCACCCGGATACCAGGAGTCACGTATCTGCTGCGCGGCCGGCCCCGAGAAACGCGAGTGCCCGATGACGATGTCGAACGCGTCGTCCTCACCAGGCAACCCGTACTGGTCCGGCGAGCCCTTCGCCAGCACGTCGAGACGATCACGCCCCTCGTCCACACCCGGAACCGACGCGTTGATGATCCTCGCGCCCCCGTGCTGCTCCCGCATCCTCTCCAGGTCGTAGTCGGCATGGTTGTCGACGGTCAACAAAGTGACGTCATGGTCGTGGTGAAGCCCCTTGACCAACTCCATGTTGAAAACGGGCACACCACCCAGCCCCAGCCCGCTCTCGTCACACACCACCAACACCCGACGGCGGGGCGGAACAGCACTCCTGTCCCCGACCTCCGGCACGAAAGCGGCATCCTGCCGCACCGGACCGGGAGGCGGACCCGCATCCACAGTGGTGCCGGCACCCGACATGGTGCTCAGCCCGAACGCCTCTTCACCGCGCTCATCATGCGGATCGTGTTCGTCGTGCGGGTCGTGTTCGTCGTGCGGGGTGGCCGGTGTTTCCGGGGCGTTCGTGCGCGTCGGGTCGGCGCCGTGGACGGGCCCCGTCGTCTCCGTGAGCACCCTGGGCGGTGGGGCGGTGACATCGTCGTCGGCCGTTGCGGTGCTCCGGGTGGCGGGGGGTGATTGCGGTGCCGGTCCCGGGCCGAGCGCGTCCGCGAGCGGCAGCAGCACGTCCGAGCCGGGGAAGCCGGTGTCCGCGGTGCCGTCCGGTATCGAGGTGAGCGGGCGGACCCGGACCGGGGTTCCCGGTCCCTCGCGGGTCAGTTCGACGGCTGCACGGACCGGGCGTACGCCGGTGTCCGGCGTGACCGCGGGTCCGAGCACCACGGCGTGGTCGGTACCGGCACCGTCCAGCAACGCGGTCGCCTCGGGGGAGCTTTGCGTGGGGGGCGGCGTCTGCGAGACCAGGACCGTCAGCGGCGGAGCCTGGGTGGGATCGGCCTCCGCGTCGCTCCGGGGGTCCGCGTCGCCGGTGACGGTGTTCGTGCCGGTGACGGTGCCGGTGTGGGAACTGGTCGTGATCACCTGCGGCGGGTCGACGGTGGCGGTGTCCGGGGCCGGGGTGCGGAAGTTGTCGTCCGCGTCCGAAGTGGCGGTGCCCTCGGACGGGTCGACGACCGGCGCGGAGGACGTGGTCTCCGGAGAGGTGGCGGTCTGCGGCGACCCGGAGATCCGCGTGGAGTCGTCCGCCGTGGTCTGCACGCTGTCCGGGGCGGCTGTGCTGCCCCGGCCACCGGTGTTCTGGGACGAGGGTCCGGAAGAGGCAGCGGTGGCCGGGGAGCCTCCGGGATTGGGGACTCCGCCTGTCCGGACGCCGGTGCCGGTGTTGGTGCCGGGCGCGGCGGTGTTGGTGCCGGTGCCGGGCGTCACAGTGCCGGTGTTGGTGTTCGCGCCGGTACCGGACGTGACGGTGCCGGTCCCGGTGTTCGTGCCGGGCGTGGCGGAGGCGCCGGGTCCGGCGGGCGTGTCAGACGCGTCAGACGCGTTCGGCACCTCGAACGCGACACCTTGCGGCTCCGACGCGTCGCCGGTCCGGCCGTCCGTGCCGTGGTCGGCGTCGACGGCCGGGGAGTCGGTCGTCGTCGTGGGACCGTCACCGAGGGCGTCCGACGAAGTGGTGACCGGCGTATCCACCGTGACCGGCGTGGCCGACCCGTTCACCGTGACCGGGGTGGCCGGCCCGTTCACCGTGACCGGGGTGGCCGGCCCGTTCACCGTGACCGGCGTGGCCGGCCCGTTCACCGTGACCGGCGTGGCCGGCCCGTTCACCGTGACCGGGGTGGCCGGCCCGTTCACCGTGACCGGCGCGTTCACCGTGACCGGGGTGCCGAAGCCGTCGAGGGCGCTGCGCACCGCGTCGGCGTCGCTCTCGGCGGCGGGGCTGTTCCCGGTCGGCACCACACGGATCTCGGGCCGCTGGGACAGGTTGCCGTGCAGGCCGTCGCGGACGCCGATCTCGGTGCTGCCGGGCGGCTGGGAGCCGCGCAGGGCGGCGAGGTCGCGCAGGGCCTGCTCGCGCACCTCCGCGGGACCGTCGTGGACCTGCTGCCACAGCCGGTTCTCGGCAGCCGTCACGGGCAGCGTGCCCGGGGAGTACGGCGACGGGCCCGGCGTCGTGTACGACCCCGGGGTCTCCCCCACGTAGGTCGGCGAGTCCCCCCCGGCGTGGGACGACGGGTTCTCCCCCGCGTACGGCGGCGACTGGCTGCCGGTGACGCTGCCCGGCCCGGTGCCCGAGACGGGACCGGTGCCCGAGGCGGGTACGGTGCCGCCGCCCGTGGTGTCCGCGCTGGAGGGGCCGTCGGCACCACCGGAGCGCGAGGGGTCGCCGGTGTCCCGGGCACGGTCGGCGTCATCTCCGCCGCCGGAGACGGTGGGCGGCGGCTGGTTGCGCAGCTTGTCGATGGCGTGGCGCAGTTCGGCTCCGCTGTTCACGGCGGTGTCGCTGAGCGTGGCCTCGACCTGGCTGCTGAGGCCCGCGCCGACGAAGGTGGACCAGTTGGTCGACCAGTCGCCGTCGAAGGCGCCCTTGATGAGGATTTCCGCGAGGGCCTCACCTGCGCCGGCGGCGACGAAGTCGGCCGTGCCCTTGAGGCCGTAGTGGCCGGCGAGCGCGCCCGGCCGGTCGGCGTTGTGGCGCAGGATCTGGTTGTTCCGCCACAGGTCGGGGTTGTTGCGGAACGACAGCGGGTCGTTCCGGAAGGTGACCGGCGTGTTGTTCCCGGGGGTGGGGCCGTTGCCGTACGGGCCGGGATCGGGCCGGTTCTCGGGGCCGTTGGGGGTCGGGGTGGGGTCGGGAGTGGGCTTGGGGCCCGGGCCGTCGTTCTTGAAGTCGGGCTTCGGGGTGTGGTGGAGGTTCGGGTTGTTCTTGAAGCCGAGGTCCGACTCGTTCTTCAGGAAGTTGTTGTCGTAGCCCTTGACGATCTTCCTCGCGAAGTCGTCGAAGACGCTGGTGAGGAATCCCGCCGCGGCGCCGAACGCGGCGGACTTGAGGATGTCGTTCCAGTCGAAGCGGTCGGGGCGGCGGCCGTCCGGGGCGAAGTTCATCATCGCCAGCCGCACCGCGAAGGTCATGAACGCCTCTTGGAACGCCTCGGTCAGCGAGGGCGCCAGGTGCAGCCGCTGGAGCAGGTGACTGAGGGTGGTGAGGATCATGAAGCGGCTGCGCAGCTTGGCCATCATGATCTGGCTGGCCGTGGCGCCGCCGGTGAAGAAGGACATCGCCAGGTAGATGGCGATCTCGATGAGCAGCCGGATGACCTCGGCGATGACCTGCCACTTGGACTCCATGATGTCCATGGAGGTCTTGCGCCGGCCCTCGGCGATCTTGTCGAGCTGCCCGGCGAACTCGCGCAGGTAGTTCTTGCCGCCGTCGTCGATGAGCATGCCCATCGCCTTGGCGTACGACTTGGACAGGTCGTCCGGCATGGACTGGGCGATGTCGTGGACCGACTTGTCGATCAGCGAGGAGAGCCGGTCGAGCTTGCGGCCGAGACCGGAGTAGGGCCGGCGGCTCTCGTAGGCGAGGTCCTCGTCGGCGTCGATGAGCCTCTCCCCGGTGAGGATGAAGATCATCGCGTTGACCTCGGGCGACGGCTGGATGCTCACCGGACGCCGCCTCGGGGGTCACGAGGGCAGGCAGGAGCGGCCGCTCCCGGCGTGGTGCGGGAGCGGCCTGCGCGGCTGAGGTCAGCGGCGCCCATGCCCGGACGAGCCGCCGTCGCCGTCCAGCCCGTGGGTGTCGATCATGCTGTTGTTCCGCTCGATGCCCTCGATGTTGCGGTCGCGGGTGTCCTTCATCAGCCGGACCTGGCTCACCGTGGCGTCGGTGATCCCCACCAGCGCGTCACGGATCGCCATCATGGTCTCCTTGGTGGTCTGCCGCTCCTTCTGCTCCTGCGGCTTGGCCTTCTCTGCGAACTCGCCCTTGGTCCCCGGCCACCGGACCGTGGGGGACAGTTCGTCGAGGAACTCCTCGGTCACACTGCTGGCCAGCTGGCCGATCTCCTCCAACTGCCGCGCCAGGGCCTCGATGCGCTGCGGGTCGGCGTAGTACCGCTGTCCCATCGTCAGTCCTCCCCGTCGTCGCCGAGGGCGTCCCGCCAGGCGGGGGTGGCCCGGCCGTCGCGGGCCTTGTCCTCGTCGTCCTCCTCCAGCACGGCGGGGCCGAAGATGCGCTCCCAGTCCAGCTCGAAGCCCTTCAGTTCGGGCACCTCGGCGCTGGGTTCGGTGAAGGGCGCCATGGCCTTCATCACGTGCCGGTTCATCTTCAGGCGCGCCGCGCCCGCGGCCTCCAGGACACTGGCGGCCAGCTCCTGGGGGGACATGTCGCGGTACTTGTTCTCCAGGAACTCGATGCCGGTCAGCTCGCCCTGGGGGCCGACGGTGGCGCGGACCGCGCGGTCGGAGGAGAGCACGGCGAACGAGGCCTGCCGCAGTTCGCGCTCGGTGCGCGCGACCGCCTCCTGGGCGGCCTGGAGTTCGGCCATCGCCTTCTCCAGGCGCTTCTCCAGCGGTTCCGTCACGCCCGTTCCGCCCTTTCCTCGTCGTCCTCGTCGTTCTCCCGGATGTCCTGACCCACCGTCAAGACGTCCGGTAACACTGTTCGGTTCATCGACTGCTGTGCTGATCTTGCCTGGTGGTGGCCCCGTTGGGAAAGTCGGGGTCCGGTGGGATTCGTCTCTCCCGGGCGGCCGCACGCGTCGGCCACCGTGGTCATCGCCCGATGACCGCCGGGGTGCCACCCTCCTCGGTGCCCCACACGTCCGCGTCCTCCTCCAGGTAGTCGGCGGAACTGGTGGGCCTGCGGCCCGGCTCCGCCTCCTCCTCGGGGGCGTCGCCGCCGGTGGTCGCCACCCGGGAGGCCGGCGCCAGGAAGGTGTCGTTGTCCTCCTGGCGGTGCCACGCGCTGCGCCGCCGGCGGTTGCGGCGCTCGCTCTCCTCCGCCGCGTCGACCAGTACGGCGCGCACCCGCTCCCCGTTGCCCTTCTCGCCGCCTCCACCCATGCCGCCCGCGCCCATGCCGCCCATCGGCATGCCCGGCGATCCGGGCATGCCGGGGGCGCCGGGTGTGCCCGACGCGGCGGCCGCGGTGAGCGCGGTGCCCGCGCCGGCGGCGGCACTGTCCGAGAGGGGCGCGACGCCGCCGGTTCCGCCGGTGCCGTCCAAGGTGAGGGAGTCCGCCCCGGAGAGACCGCCGCCGATACCCGCCGAACCGCCGCCGACGCCCACGGAGCCGCCACCGCCGCCCAGGCCGAGATCGGAGAGCGAGAGGTCCCGGGTGGTGGTGCCGCCGCCGCCCGTCCCGTTCAGGCCGTCGAGTACGTCCGACAGGCCGGAGTCGCCGATGGTGCGGATCGGGTCGAGGTCGTGCAGGTCCACCGTCCTGGTGTTGCCCTGCGGGTCGGTGACGGTGACGACGCCGGTCTCCGGGTCGATGCTCTGCTTGCTGCCGTCCGGGAAGGTCGTGTCCAGCCGGCCGTTGTCGAGGACGGTGGTGGAGCCGTCCGGGTTGGTCACCTTCGCCCCGTGGGTGAGGTCGGTGACCGTGGTGGTGCCGTCCGGGCGGGTGCTGGTGAGCATCCCGGTGTCCGGGTCGAAGGTGGCCTTGCTGCCGTCCGCGAAGGTGGTGGTGAAGTCGCCGTCGTCGAGCGCGGTGTGGCCGCCGGTCGGGGTCTCCAGGCCGGACCGGTCGCCGCCGTTGAGGTCCCCGAGGTCGCCCAGGTCACCGATCGACTCGGTGGGCAGGTCGGTGTTGATGCCACCGAGGTCGTCCAGGTTCCCGAAGCTGTTCTGCCCGTTGAGGTTGCCCAGGCTGCCCAGGTTCTCGGTGGTGATCGTGCCGTCGGGCTTCGTGGTGACCGTCTGGCCGGTCGCCGGGTCCACCTTCTGGACCGTGCCGTCGGGGAACGTGGTGGTCAGCTTCCCGTCGT
>NZ_JBICUZ010000028.1:6090-7135 GCF_043198675.1 Streptomyces sp. NPDC048734
CGTCACCGCCGCTGGTCAGTTCGGTGCTGCCACCGGTCGGGGTGTCGAGGACACCGTCCCGCAGACCGCTGTTGAGGCCGTCGAGGCTGCCCAGGTTCTCGGTGGTGGTCGTGCCGTCGGGCTTCGTGGTGACCGTCTGGCCGGTCGCCGGGTCCACCTTCTGGACCGTGCCGTCGGGGAACGTGGTGGTCAGCTTCCCGTCGTCGCCCAGCGAGGTCACCGAACCGTCCGGGTTCGTCACCTTCAGACCGTCGCCCAGGTCGGTCGTCGTCGTCGAACCGTCCGGGTTGGTCGTCGTGAGCACCCCGCTGTCGGGGTCGAAACTGGTCTTGCTGCCGTCCGGGAGCTCGGTGAGCACGTCACCGCCGCTGGTCAGTTCGGTGCTGCCACCGGTCGGGGTGTCGAGGACACCGTCCCGCAGACCGCTGTTGAGGCCGTCGAGGCTGCCCAGGTCGGTCGTGGTGGTGGTGCCGTCGGGCTTGGTGGTGACCGTCTGGCCGGTCGCCGGATCGACCTTCTGGACCGTGCCGTCGGGGAACGTGGTGGTCAGCTTCCCGTCCTCGCCCAGCGAGGTCACCGAACCGTCCGGGTTCGTCACCTTCAGACCGTCGCCCAGATCGGTCGTCGTCGTCGAACCGTCCGGGTTGGTCGTCGTGAGCACCCCGCTGTCGGGGTCGAAACTGGTCTTGCTGCCGTCCGGGAAGTCGGTGGAGAGCTTGCCGTCGTCGAACCGGGTGCTGCCGCCGGTCGGGGTCCTGAGGGAGACGCCGCCGCTGTTCAGGCCGCCGAGACCACCGAGGTTCTGGTTGACCACGTCGTCGAGGGAGCCGTTCGTGCCGCCCGAGCCGCCGCCGATGTCGCCGGGGCTCTCGGTGGTCAGGTTGCTCCGGTTCAGCAGGTCGTCGAGGCTGCCCAGGTTCTGCTCGCCGACCGCGTTCGGATCGTTGAGGCCGCCGAGGCTCTCCTGCACGGCCTTGCGCTGCTCCTCGCGCAGCTCGTCCTGGTACTTGCGGTCCTCCTCGCGCTGCTGGTTCTGCTCGTTGCG
>NZ_JBICUZ010000028.1:7230-27309 GCF_043198675.1 Streptomyces sp. NPDC048734
TTGCGCAGGTCGTCCTGGAGGCGCTTGGCGTCCTCCTGCTCGCGCTTCTGCTCCTCGCGCAGCTCGTCCTGGTACTTGCGGTCCTCCTCGCGCTGCTGGTTCTGCTCGTTGCGCAGGTCGTCCTGGAGGCGCTTGGCGTCCTCCTGCTCGCGCTTCTGCTCCTCGCGCAGCTCGTCCTGGTACTTGCGGTCCTCCTCGCGCTGCCGCTTCTGCTCCTCGCGCAGCTCGTCCTGGTACTTGCGGTCCTCCTCGCGCTGCCGCTTCTGCTCCTCGCGCAGCTCGTCCTGGTACTTGCGGTTCTCCTCGTTCTGCCGGTTGATCTCCTCCTTCTCCTCATCCAGTTTCCGCTTCTCGTAGTCCTGCGAGGCCGTGCTGGTCGACTTGGGCTCGGGCACGTTCGACGAGAAGTCCTCGCCGAGTTCGAGGAAGTGGTTGTTCAGGGTCGACTGCACCTGGGCGGCGGGCTTGCCCAGGTACTCGGCGACGCCCTGGTTCCAGATCTTGACCGCCTTGTCGCCGACCTTGGCCCAGTTGGCGATGTCGGTGAGGTCGCCGTACTCCGGGTGGGTCTGGGAGAAGCCCTCCTGCGGGGTGTGCGTGACGCTGTGGGAGTAGCGACTGGTGTGGGAGGTGAGCTTCGTATTGGCGACGTTGTGGGTGTCCACCCACTGGGCGAGGTCGTCCAGGACGTAGCGCAGCACCCGGTGCGGGTCGTAGTAGGGGGACTTGGCCCATTTCAGCCACGCGTCCAGCAGGTCCCTGGCGGCGTTCTCCAGGTACGTGCGGCCCAGCGACAGGGCACGCGAGTACACCGTGCTGCCGGTTCCGGTGTTCTCACCGCCGGCGGTGGGCGAGGAGTTGAACGTCTCGACGTAGCTGTCGTAGTTCTCGCGGATCTTCGTCAGCAGGCTGCGGAAGACCTCCGCGGCCTCGCCCTTCCAGCTCGCGTCGTCCCGGCCGAAACGGTCCTCCCAGTCCTTCAGCACCACCGCGTGGTCCTTGAAGAACTTCGCGGCGAAGTCGAAGGACTCCCCGGTGGTGTTGAAGGACTTCAGGTCCACCACGTCGGCGTCGGGCACGCCCAGGTTGCTGAACCGGGCGTTCTGCGTGCCTCCGCCCAGCAGCGCCATGAGCGCCGCCCGCGGCCCGTTCATGTACCGGGCGAGCGGGATGGTGCTGAACTTGTCCCCGTGGTAGTCCTTGAACTCGTTGCCCTCGCGGACCTGCGCGTTGTTGACGTCGTCGGAGTTGGGTTCGGCGAAGTGGATCTCGTCGCCGACCTTCACCCGGCCCTCGAAGACGATCCTGGCCTGCATGATCGACCGCTTCTTGCCGCTGTCGAAGAACCAGATGTCGTAGTCCTCGCCCTTGTTCGTCAGGAAGCCGGAGTCCTTGACGAGCAGGCTGAGGCTGCGCTCCTTGATGTCCATCCGGAAGAGCTTGCCGCCGTGGTCGGACCGGAGCGTGTCGAAGATCGTGTTGCGGTCCGGCACCGGATAGCCGGTGATGTGGGTGACCAGGGTGGCCCAGGTGTCGCCCGACGGGTCGCCCGCGTTGTCGAACTTGTCGAGGTTGGCGACGGAGTTGGGATCGTAGCGATCGGGCACCTGACGCCCTTTCTGGTCGGTTGTGGTCCTGGCCGGCGCACCGTTCCCTCATGCGGGGGTGCGGCCGGATGGTGTGCGCGCGGACGCGGCGGCCGTCGTGGGCCCCGCCGGTCCGCGCGGCGCGGTCTCAGTCGTCGTCGTTCTTCGAACCGCCGGAGCCGCCGGAGCCGCCGGCGGTGAGTTCGTCGACCTCGCCGAAGGTCTGGAGCAACGTCTGCGCGTTGATCGCGTCCAGGTTCTTGTTCTTGGTCTTGTTGGCTTCCTCGATGGTCTCGGTGAGCGCCTCCTTCAACTCCTTGAAGAGGTCCATCTGGTCACCGAGCAGCTTGTCGACGGCCTCGGCCACGGTGCGGATGTCCGCGATCAGGGCCGGTCCCGAGACCAGGGTTTCGGTGACCATCCGGCCGATGCGCAGGAGTTGCTTGTCCTGAGCGAGGTTGTCCGGGGTGGTGTGGCCGTCGACGAGGTGGCCGAGCGGGCGGATGCCGGCACCCTCGTCGCCCACCTCACGGTGCTTCTTCGCGGCCTTGTGGACCGGATCCACCTCGAAGTCCCGGAAGTTCTCCATCTGCTTGAGGTCGAAATGCTTGACGTCGGCCTTCTCACCGGCCATCGGACGCTCTCCTGCCGCTTGGTGCCGGACGGGGTGGGGGTGGGTTCGGCGCCTGGCCGCCGATCACGCGCCCGGGCGCCGGGGTGCCGCCTCCGTCGCGAACGGAGGAAGCACCCCGGGCGGCCCGGGCGTCGTCGTCCGGACCGGCCCGGGGCCGGGGCGCGACTCCCGCCGCCCGGCGCCGGCCGATCCGCCGTACGGACCCTAACGGGCCCGTACACCGCCCCAGTTGTCGGCGCTGCGGCGCTCGTCCCGGGAGTGGTTGTCGTGGATCATCTGGACCAGCTCGCCGCTGTCACCGAGGAGCAGGGCCATGTTCTTGGTGGCCTGGTCCCATTCGGCCTGGACCTGGCGGTACATCTCCTGGTCCGCACCCTCCCAGGACGCGATGAGCGGCTTCAGCTCGTCCTCCAGGTTGTTGAGGGTCGTGATGATCGCCTGGGTCTGGTCCTTCAGCTCCTCGACCGCCTGCCTGACCTTGGGGTACTGAACGTCGATGATGCCGTCGGCCACGACGTCTCCTCTCAGAAGGCCGGGCACGGGGGCCCGGCAAGCTCACGGGGGTACGGCCGCACCGCGAGGGGGGCCGGTACCGCCGGGGGGGGGTGGGTCAGCGCAGCGCTTCGAAGACGCCCTGGCTGGTCTTGCTGTTGAGGATCTCGGTGAGGTCCTGGTTCTCCTTCGCCAAGCGATCGGCGGAGGTCACGTTCTCCTGCAGCGCGTCGATCATCTTGCTGATCTGGATGACGACCTTCTGCGCCTCGGCGTTCCAGCTGCGGAAGAGCTTCGTCAGGGCCTGGCCCTCGCCGCCGCCCACGCCCGAACGCGCGGCGATCTCCGCGACGCCGTCCTGGATCTTCTCGACCCGGTCGCGGGCCGACTCCAGAGAGGAGACACCGCCCAAGCCCTTGGCATAATCCGCTTTCCGCGCGGCGCTGTCCGCCATGTCGCGTTCCCTTCGTTCGAGCACGTCTCGTCGCACCGTTGTCCGCTGAGGCTAAAGAAAACCCGGCCTTCCGCGCAACGCAGGTTGGGAAAATTTGAGCATCAGTCAGAACGCTTGTGTCGCAGGCAAGTTGTTGCCAGGTTTCGGCGAAATGAACTCATCCCCCCGCCGCCCCCGCCGATGTGACGCACGCCATCCGCGAACTCCGCGCGAACCGTCCGCCAGACGCGCCGATACGGGCGGAGAACGGGCATGCCCGGCAACCGGGCGGGCAGCCGGGCGGACCGTTTCCGGAGCGAAGGACACGCCCGGCCGGGTTTTACCGGCGATGCCCGGACGCGATATTTGAGCTTTCTCTGAGGTTCCCCATCGTGTTCGGCCGGTTACGGAATCGTCGACTTCCCGCCCTCGACGCCGAGTTCGGTTCGCACTTTTCCCGTCCGGCCTTTTCCTTTTCTTTGGCGCCGTATGCGCCGCTTGCCTCGATCAGCGTGCGGTGTCGGCTGTGCGCGCGGTGTCCGCCACGTCCGTGTTGTCACCGGTATCGCCGGGGCCGCCGGCGTCCCCGGCGTCCGCCGCCCCGTCCGGCCCGTCGGCCGCCCCGTCCCGTCCCGGCCGGTCGCCGGCGCCGCACTCGGGGGCCGTGACCTTGGGCTCCGCCGCGCCCGAGGCGGCCGCCGGGTCGAGGTCCGCGCCGGTCGGCAGGGCCGCGAGCAGCGGTGCCGGGACCGAGTCGATGTCCGCGGCCTGGTACCCGAGGGCTTCCAGCGCCTTCTTGTCGGAGACCCGGTACTTCACGCCGTTCTCCGCCACCAGGTAGGTGGTCCCGGCGTGCGCGGCGCCGCTCGCGTTCAGGGCCCGGACCAGCGCGGCGTGCCCCGGCCGTACGACCGTGGCGTCCGTCGGGACGCAGGCGGCGCTCAGTGGCTGGTCGGTGCCCTGTGACACCGCGACCGGGGCGAGCTGGGTGAGCGGGGCGAACACCGAACTGATGCGGGCGCCGCCGTCACCGCCGTCCACCTGCGCGCAGAGCGCGCTGCCGCGCGGCGTGGACTGCGGCAGGGGCGGCGTGTCCGGCAGCTCCGCGGACCCGGCGGCCGCGGAGTCCTTCGCCCGGTGCTCGCGCAGCGCGTCCGCGCCGAGCGTGCGCACCTCGGGCGACTGCCCCCGGTAGGCGTCCTTCTGGGTGGCCGGGTCGCCCAGGACGAGGGCGGCGCCGAGCCGGGTCAGCGGCACCAGCCCGTCCTCGCGGAGCAGGTGGTAGGTGCTGTCGCCGCCGGGCACGCTGACCTCGAACAGCTGGCCGATCCGGCTGGCCTCGCCGCCGAGCACCGGGCCCTTGTCGCCGCGTCCCGGCACCGCGGGCGGCTTCAGGGCGGGACCGGGGGCCAGGGCGTCGAGGAAGGCCGCCGAGACCGGCATCGGCCGCTGGGAGCCGTAGCCGAGGGCGTTGCGGGCGTCGGAGGCACGGTCCAGCGGCAGTCTGCTGCCCCGCCACACCAGGTACTCGGTGCGGTCCGGCCCGCTCACCAGCACGCCGCGGTCGCCGGCGATGCCGTCGGAGTCCAGGGGCGCCCCGGCCACCACGGTGGTGGTCCCCGGCTCGTCCACCCCGGTGTCGGCCACGGTGCCGGAGGTGTCGGGCAGCGCCCCTTCCGGCCCGGTGACGCACAGGTGCCAGGCGCCGTCGTCGAGGCCGCCGGAGTCGGGCAGGGAGTCCGGGGCGCCGGGGATCCCGACCGGGGTGCCCACCGGGACGTCCCGCAGGGAGGGGGTGCGCACGTCCGCGGTCGGCAGGTCGGAGCCGCCGATCAGCCGTGCCGACGCGTAGTTGCGCACCGGGTGCAGGACGCCGTCGGTGCCGGTCCACAGGTACCGGGCGCCGGTGTCGCGGTTGACCACCAGGTGCTCGCCGTCGCGCCAGCCGTCGTTCCCGCCGGGGCGCAGCAGGCCGTACACGATGGCGCCCGCGCCGATCAGGACGGTGGCCAGCACGCCGAAGACCAGGCCGCGGGTGGTGCGCCCGAGCGGGCTCTCGGGGGCGTCCGGGTCGGCCGTCAGCAGGCCCGAGCTGAGCCTGCCCATCATGAAGGTGTGGGCGTGTACCTGGTCGCGTTTGGACTGCACGGCCTCTCCTCGAACTCGTTCTCCGTGCCCGCCGTGCGGGTGTGCGGGGTGCGGTGTGCTGGGTGCGGGGGTGCGGGTGCGCTCAGCCGAACAGGCCGCGCAGCCAGCCGAACAGCCCCGCCGCCCAGAGGGCGAGCGGCAGCAGCGCCACCGCGAGGCCGGTGTGGGCCAGTTCCGCGGCACGGCCCCAGTACGGCAGCATCCGGCGGCCGGGGACCGTCCAGGCGGCGATCACGAGCGCGGCCGCCGCGGCGAGCAGCACCGCGAGGACGACCAGCCGCCCGTCGCCGTGCTGGTCCACGGCCCAGGCGCGGGCGAGCAGCAGCAGTCCCCAGACGCCGGGCACGGCGAGGGTCAGCCGCTGCCCGATGTGCACCAGTCCGCGGGCGTGCAGGAGCAGCAGCAGGCTCAGCGTGAGGGAGGTCAGCACCTCGGGCAGGTCGGGGTGCTCGGCGAGGACGACCTGGGCGCCCGCGGCGACGACGCCGGTGGCGGCGAAGAGCGCGGTGACCCAGCGCCCGGCCAGTTCGGTGCGTTCGGCGACGTCGTCACCCGCGTAGGGTTCGATGCCCTCCTGGAGCTGGCCGGCGGACGACGGCAGCGCCGGCATCCGCATCCCGGCCAGCTTGAAGGCGAACGGCGCCACCGTCCCGGCGCCCAGCGCGAGGACCGTCGCCACCAGCGCCACCGCGGCCGGTGCGTCGAGGTCGGTGTAGCCCATCAGGGCTCCGGCGGTCGCGACGGCCAGCGCGACCACCGCCGTGGCCAGGAGGGCCGGGGCGCCGACCGCGGTGGCGGCGAGCGCGAGGACGGCGCCGCCCGCGCCGGCCGCGCCCGCGGCGAGCAGCCGCGCGCCCGCGACCCGCGCCGTGTCCGGGCCGCCCAGGTCGCCGCCGGGCAGCAGCCAGCCGGCCAGGGCCAGGCAGGGCGCGACCAGCAGGCCGAGCGCGCTCGCGGAGAGGCGGTCGCCCACCGCGCGGCTGGCCGAGCCCGCGCCCGCGAGCAGCAGCAGCCCGATCAGGGCCGCGCAGGCGGCCCGGGCGGAGGCGGAGCCGGTCACCCCGGGCCGGAGCACCAGCACGAGGGCGGCCACCACCGTCGCCACCGCGGTGCCCACCAGCAGTCCGCGGGCCGCTTCGGGACTCCAGGTGTGCAGCCGTCGGGCCGCGGTGTCGGCTATCCCGTCCACCAGGTCGTCCAGCCGGGCCTCGGGCAGCGCCTCGGTGTGCGGACGCAGGTGGAGCACGGCGCCGTCGGCGAGGCCGGCCTGGGCGAGGGTGGTCTCCTCGTCGAGCGGGGGGTCGCCGAGCCGCTGGAGCACCCAGCCGGCGTGGTCGAGTCCGGCCTCCTCGGCCTCCTCCCCGACGTAACGCAGCAGCGTGGGCAGGAGGTCGGCGACCGGCACGTCGGCGGGAACGGCCAGATCGACGCGGACGCTCGGCGCACGTACGGTCAGGCGGCACAGTTCGGCCACCGTGCTGTCGGTCATCAGCTGAACTCTCGACTTCCGTAAAGGCGTTGGCTGGGGGTCTTCCCCGGGAGAGGGGATGTGCGAAGGGTACGGAAGGCCGGCCGGGCCGGGAACGGAGGGGCCGGACAGGGAAATCGGGGGTCCGCGCGCCCGGTGGAGACCCGCCCCGCGTGGACAGCGCGCGTTCCGTGAATGCAGACTACTGCCTACACCCGCCGGATCGTGCTGCGGGCCGGACTCCTCACCCGGTATGGAGTTGCCCATCACGGGAGTTGACCGTCCCCCGCTATCCGTTCGAAACATGCAGTCGGCGTTCACCGCGTCATGCGGATCCCGGAGAATCGGCTCGGTGCGGTCTTACCCGCCACCGGTTGCTCCGGTATTTCGGTGCGGGCCGGAAAGCCAGTGAAACCGGAGGTTTCGTTCCTTGAGTGTGGTGCTGTTTCGCCGGCCGGCCCGCCGACGCGGACCCGAGATGCCCGAAGGGCAATTGACCCTTCAGGAGCCGCCCGTTCTGGCCGAGACGGTGCCGGACACCTCGGCGATATGGACCTATCTGCCGATGGCGCTGATGTCGGTGTCCATGATGCTGATGTTCCTGCGTCCCGGCGGTGGCAACGGCGTCTTCATGTACCTGGCGATGGGCGTCATGGCGCTCTCCGCCGGTGCCATGCTGCTGGGGCAGCTGATGCGCCGCTCCAGCGAGCGCAAGCAGCGCCTGAAGGGTGAGCGCCGCGACTACCTGCGCTACCTGGCGCAGACCCGCAAGCGGGTCCGGACCACCATCACGGAGCAGCAGCGGGCACTCGCCTGGCGCCACCCGGAGCCCGCCTCGCTGCGTTCCCTGGCCCGCACCTCGCGGCTGTGGGAACGCCGCCCGGCCGACGAGGACTTCGGCGAGATCCGGCTCGCGGTCGGCGAGCAGCAGCTCGCGCTCACCCTGAACCCGGTCTCCACCCGCCCGGTGGAGGACCTCGAGCCGCTGTGCGCGCACGCCCTGCGGCGCTTCATCCGCGCCTACTCCACGATCCCCGAGCAGCCCCTCGGCCTCTACCTGCGCTCCTCGGCCCGGATCCTGCTGCGCGCCGAGGAGACACCCGGTGGGGAACCCGCCGGAGCCGGCGGCGCGTCGTCCGCGGCGGCCGACGGCACCGGGAGCGACGGCACCGGCGGTGCGGCCGGCGGCGGCGCGGCCGGCGACACCGGCACCGAGCCGGTACGCGCCCTGGTGCGCGCCGTGCTCGCGCAGCTCGCGGTGTTCCACGCGCCCGAGGAGCTGTGGCTCGCCCTCTGCGTCAGCGACGAACGGCGGCCCGACTGGGAGTGGGCCAAGTGGCTGCCGCACGCGCTGCACCCGTACGAGGAGGACGGCGCCGGCAAGGTCCGCCGGATCACCGCCGACCTCACCGAGCTGGACGACCTGCTCGGTGCCGAGTTCGCCGAGCGCCCCGGTTTCGACCCGGACGCCCGACCCGGCCGCGACGAGCCCTACACCGTCGTCGTCCTGGACGGCGTCACCGTCCCCGAGGGGCACCGCTGGGAGGGACACGGCTACCGCAACGCCGTGGTCCTCGACGTCTCCGGGGCGCTGCGCTGGCGGCCCGGCCGCAACACGCTGCGGCTGACCGTCGGGCCGGACCGGGTGAGCCTGGTGCGCACCGACCGCAGCCGCAAGGAGCGTTCCGTGCCGCTCGGGCGTCCGGACCGGCTCGGCACGCTCGGCGCGGAGTCACTGGCCAGGCTGCTCGCGCCGCGCCGGATGAGTCTGGGCGGCGACGTCGCGCAGCCGCTGGACACCGACGTCGAGCTGACCGCCCTGCTCGGCATTCCCGACCTGCACCGGCACGAACCGCGCGTCCTCTTCGAGCGGCACACCGGCTCGGCGCGGCTGCGGGTGCCGATCGCGGTCGGCGTGGACGGGCGCCCGGTGGAACTCGACATCAAGGAGTCCGCGCAGGGCGGCATGGGCCCGCACGGCATGCTCATCGGCGCCACCGGCTCCGGCAAGAGCGAACTGCTGCGGACCCTCGTCCTCGGCCTCGCCCTGACCAACTCCTCCGAGACCCTCAACTTCGTCCTGGTCGACTTCAAGGGCGGCGCCACCTTCCTCGGCCTGGAGGAACTGCCGCACACGTCCGCCGTCATCACCAACCTCGCCGACGAAGTCGCCCTGGTGGAGCGCATGCAGGACGCGCTCCACGGCGAACTCATCCGCCGCCAGGAACTGCTGCGCGCCGCCGGCAACTACACCTCCGCCCTGGAGTACGAGCGGGCGCGCGCCGCCGGGACGGCCCTCACCCCGCTGCCCAGCCTGTTCGTGGTGGTCGACGAGTTCAGCGAACTCCTCTCCGCGCACCGGGAGTTCATGGACCTGTTCGTGATGATCGGCCGCCTCGGCCGCTCCCTGGGAGTGCACCTGCTGCTCGCCTCGCAGCGCCTGGACGAGGGCCGTATGCACCAGTTGGAGAGCCACCTGTCGTACCGCGTCGGCCTGCGCACCTTCTCCGCCATGGAGAGCCGCGGCGTGCTCGGCGTGCCGGACGCCTACGAACTGCCGGCCCAGCCCGGCAGCGGCTACCTGAAGTCCGGGGTGGAGTCGCTGACCCGGTTCCGGGCCGCCTACTCCTCGGGGACCTACCGGCGCCGCACCGGCGCGGTGGTGCAGGCCCGGGTGGCCAGCCAGGTGGTGCCGTGGACCAGCGGCTGGGTGGTGCCCCGCACGCTGGAGGCGGCGCCCGAGCCGGAGCCGGAGACGGAGGAGACCGGCGAGGAGGAGACACTGCTCGACGTGGCCCTCGACCGGCTGCGCGGCTCCGGGCCCGCCGCCCACGAGGTGTGGCTGCCGCCGCTGGACGAGCCCTCCCCGCTCGACGCCCTGCTGCCCGGCATCGCCCCCGACCCCGAGCGCGGTCTCGGCGCCGCCGGCTGGTCCGGGACCGGCAGGCTGCGGGTCCCGGTCGGCCTGGTGGACAAACCCTTCGAGCAGCGCCGCGACCCGCTGATCGTGGACCTGTCGGGAGCGGGCGGCCACGTCGCCGTCGCGGGCGGCTCGCAGAGCGGCAAGTCCACCCTCGCCCGCACGCTGATCGCCGCCCTCGCCCTCACCCACACCCCCGCCGAGGTCCAGTTCTACTGCCTCGACTTCGGTGGCGGCGGTCTCTCCCAGCTCGCCGCGCTCCCCCACGTCGGCGGTGTCGCGCCGCGGCTCAACCCGGAGCGGGTGCACCGGGCGGTCGCCGAGGTGATGACGCTGCTGGCCCGCCGCGAGCAGTTCTTCGTCGACCACACCATCGACTCCATGCAGTCCTACCGCCGCCGCCGGGCCGCCGGGGAGTTCCCCGACGAGCCCTTCGGCGACGTCTTCCTGGTGGTCGACGGCTGGTCCACGGTCCGCCAGGACTACGACGACCTGGTCCCCAAGTTCAACGAAATCGCCTCCCGCGGCCTGAACTACGGCATCCACCTGATCGTCACCACCACCCGCTGGGTGGAGCTGTCCGCCCAGGTACGGGACCAGGCGGCCACCCGCCTGGAACTGCGGATGGGCGACCCGATGGACTCCGAGGTCGACACCCGCAAGGCCCGCTCGGTGCCGCGCACCGGCGGCCGGGGCATCACCTCCGACAGCAAGATGCACTTCCTCGCCGGCCTGCCCCGCCTGGACGGCAGCGGCTCCCTCGACGACCTCGGCGAGGGCGTCGCCCACCTGGTCTCCGAAGTGGCCCGGCACTGGAGCGGCGCGCCCGCCCCGCAGATCCGGATGCTGCCGCACCGGCTCCCGCTCGCCGAACTCCCCGCGCCCCAGGGCACCGAGGGGGGCGGCATGCGGCTGCCGCTCGGCATCGACCAGGACGCCCTGGAACCGGTCTGGCACGACTTCAGCCGCACCCCGCACCTGATCGTGGTCGGCGACACCGAGAGCGGCAAGACCAACCTGCTGCGCCGCGCCACCCGGGGGATCACCGCCCACTACGCCCCCCACGAGGCGAAGATCATCGCCGTGGACTACCGCCGCACGCTGGTGGACGCCATCCCCGAGGAGTACCGCATCGGGCACGTGATCTCCCTGGACAACCTCAAGGAGACCATCGAGGGGGCGGCCCGCGCGATGAAGACCCGCGTCCCCGGCGCGGACATCGCCCCCGCCCGCATGCGCCAGTGCGACTGGTGGACCGGCCCGCGGCTGTTCATCCTGGTCGACGACTACGACATGGTGGTCGGCAGCAACACCTTCCAGAGTCCCTTCGAGCCGCTCTTCGAGCACCTGACCCTCGGCTACGAGATGGGCCTGCACCTGATCGTCGCCCGCAGCGCCATGGGCGCGGGCCGCGGCCTCAGCGACCCCCTCGTCCGCCGCCTCGACGAGGCCAACAACCCCGCCGTCCTGCTCTCCTGCCCGCCCACGGAGGGCCGTCTGTTCGGCAACACGAAACCGCTCAACCTCCCGCCCGGCCGTGCCCTGCACATCGCCCGCCGCCGGGCACGGCTGATGCAGACGGCGCTGGTGGAGGAGAACGGGTCGTAGCCGGACCGCCGTGCCCGGCAGCCGCGAGGCGCCGGGCACGGCGCGAGCAAGGCGGCCGGTGGGGTCGGCGGAGGCCGGCCCCACCGGCGTTTTCCCGGGTGGTCCGCCCGCCGGCCGTGGTGCCCGACGCCGGCCTCGGGAAGGCGGCCGTACGACGGGGGGCCCGCACACCAGGTGCGGGCCCCCTGTCGTACGGCATCAGCACCCCGCTACTCGGGAGCCGTCCGTCCTGCCGTCGTCGGGCCCGCCTCCGCCGGGCGCCAGCCGCGGGCGCGGGCCCGGGAGAAGGTGAAGGCGCCCCACAGGACGGCGAGGACGGCGGCGGAGCCGAGGAGGACCAGCAGGCCGGCGCGGCTGGTGGCCCGGTCGGCCGAGGCGGTGTCGCGGACCGTCACGGGCTCCGCGGCCCGCTCGGCGCCGGTGGACGCGGCGGCGTCGCCGAGGACCGTGGTGACGGCGGCGTAGGGATCCAGCTGGGGGATGTCCGCCGGGTAGGCGGTGGCGGTGAGGCGGCGGGTGACGGCGTCGGCCGAGTCGTCGGGGTGGGCGGCGCGGACCACCGCGGCGGCCCCGGCGGTGTAGGCGGTGGCCACCGAGGCGCCGCCGCCGAGGTAGTGGCCCTTGCCGCGCGGGCCGCCGGAGACCACCCCGGCGCCGGGGGCGGCCAGGTCGATGCCGCCGGTGGGCAGGGCGTCCTTGGGACGGGTGCCGCCGGGCAGCATGTCGGCGACCGACAGGACTCCGGGTTCGCCGGCCGGCCAGTAGGTGCGGGACGGGATGTCGTCGGTGCCGCCCCGGGACGGCGGGTCCGGGGTGGCCGCGGCGACCACCACCGCGCCCGCGCGGCGGGCCTCGGCGACCGCACGGGTCAGCGCCGCGTCACGGCGGGGCAGGGCCACCGCGACCGCGATGACCTGGGCGCGCGCCTCGGTGGCGTCGCGCAGCGCCCGCACGACCAGGTCGGCGCTCGCCGTGCCGCGCTCGTCGGTGCCGCGCAGGGCGAGGATCTTCGCGCCGGGGGCGACCCCGGCCAGGCCGGGGGCGTCCCCGCCGGTCCCGGCGATCAGCCCGGCCAGGAAGGTGCCGTGTCCCACGCAGTCGTCACCGGCCGCGCCCTGGGCGGAGACCCGGCCGTCGAGTCCGGCGGCGCCGGTGGCGACCCCGGTGTCGATGAGGGCGACGGTCACGCCGGCCCCGGTGCCGTGCCGGTGCAGCCGGTCCAGGTCGAGGCGCTGGCGCGACCAGTCCTGCTTCTCCGCCTTCTCCTTGGAGGCGGGGGTGCAGGCCACGTCGTCGGCCTCGGCGTCGAACGCGGAGGGCATGGCGGGCAGTTGCTGGCCCTTCTTCCCGTCGGCCGCCGGCATGCCGGACGGGGGTGCCGCGTGCGCCGGAACGGCCGCGGGCAGCAGCAGGGCGGCGGCGAGGCCGGCGCCGGACACCAGGCGGGCGACCCCGCGGGCGGGCCGCCTCACCGGGGAGCCGTTCCCGGCGCGGTGACGGCCACGTCCTCGGGCAGGAGGACGCGCAGGTCGTCCAGGGTGGGCGCGGCCAGCGAACTGAGCCGTCCCGCCTGGCGGGTGACCATCGACTCGACCACCTGGCGGGCCAGGCGGGCGTTGCCGAAGGAGCGGTCCCGGGGCAGCGCGTCGAAGTACTGCTTGAGCAGGGAACCGGTGCCGGGTCCGCACTCGTAGCCCATGCTCGCGGCGTGGGAGCGCACGATGGTGACCAGTTCCTCGGAGGAGTAGTCCGCGAAGGTGATCCGGCGCGGGAAGCGGGAGGACAGGCCCGGATTGGAGGCGAGGAAGCGTTCCATCTCGTCGGTGTAGCCGGCGACGATGACGACCACCTCGTCGCGGTGGTCCTCCATCAGTTTCAGCAGGGTGTCCACCGCCTCCTGGCCGAAGTCGGCGCCGCCGCCGCGCGGGGTGAGGGTGTACGCCTCGTCGATGAACAGCACGCCGCCGCGGGCCCGTTCGAAGACCTCGCGGGTGAGCTGGGCGGTGTGGCCGATGTAGCGGCCGACCAGGTCGGCGCGGGCCGCCTCGATCAGCTGGCCCCGCTCGAGGATGCCGAGCTGGGTGAGGATCTGCCCGTAGAGGCGGGCGACGGTGGTCTTGCCGGTGCCGGGCGGGCCGGTGAAGACCAGGTGGTGGCTGAGCGAGGGCACCGGCAGCCCGGCGGCGGCCCGGTGGCGGGCGGTGGTGATGAGGTTGACCAGGTCAGCGACGTCGCGCTTGGCCTCGGCCAGGCCGACCATGTCGCCGAGGCGGGTGAGCGGGTCGTCGGCCGGGGCGGCGGTCTCGGCCGCCGCCGCGGCGGCGGTCGGCGAGACGTCCTCGGGCAGCAGCAGCCGCAGGTCGCGCTCGCCGACCTGCGGCTGGGAGGCGAGCCGGACCGCCTGCCGGTCCACCATCTCCTCGAACACCCCTCGCGCGGCACGTCCGTTGCCGAAGCCGGCGTCCCGCGGCATCGCCCCGAAGTGCGCGGCCAGCGCCTCCGCGGTGCCCTCGCCCAGCTCGTACTGGTGCTGGGCGCACATGTTCTCCATGATCGCGACCAGTTCGGACACCGAGTAGTTCTCGAACTCGACGGTCCGTGAGAAGCGGGAGGCCAGACCCGGGTTGGAGCCGAGGAAGGACTCCATCTCGCGGGAGTAGCCGGCCGCGACCACCACCACGTCGTCGCGGTGGTCCTCCATGAGTTTCAGCAGGGTGTCCACCGCCTCACGGCCGAAGTCGGCGCCGCCGTTGCCGCTGTCGGCGGTGAGCGTGTACGCCTCGTCGATGAACAGCACGCCGCCGAGGGCCCGTTGGAAGGTCTCGCTGGTCTTGATCGCGGTGCCGCCGACGACCTGGGCGACCAGGTCGGCGCGGGAGACCTCCACCAGGTGCCCGCTGCGCAGCGAGCCCAGCTCGGCGAGGATCGCCCCGTAGAGACGGGCGACGGTGGTCTTGCCGGTGCCGGGCGGGCCGGCGAAGATCAGGTGCCGGCTCATCGGCGGGGCGGGCATGCCGAGCTGTTCGCGGCGCTGGGCGAGCTGGGTCAGGTTGACCAGGGTGCGCACCTGCTGCTTGACGTTCTCCAGGCCGATCAGCGCGTTGAGGGCGCCGAGCGGGCCGTCCTCGCGGTCCGGCGCGGGTCCGTCGGCGGCACCCGAACCGGCGGGGTCGGTGTTCTCGGCGCTGCCGGTGCCCCAGGCGTCCCGCTTGCCGTTGCCGGTGCTCTTCAGGCCCTCCACGGCGAGCCGTTCGCCGGGCGTGGTCTGCACCAGGCCGCCGCCCTCGTTCTCCCGGGCGAGGCAGTTCACGAGCGAGACCGGCGCGGTGGACTCCACCCGGAAGCCGTCCTGGGCGCCGCCGTTGGCCTCGCAGCCGCTGAGGGAGGCGAGGGCGCCCTCGCGCAGCAGGAAGCCGTGGCCCTTGGCGGCGTGCGCCACGGTGCGGCTGGCGGTCAGTTCGCCGCCCCCGGCGACCACCACGCCCTCCTCGCCGGACATCTCGACGCGGAAGTCGCGGACGGTGACGTTGCCGCCGTCCTCCACCACCAGACCGCTGACGGCGGCGTCGGAGACCCCGCCCCCGGCCAGGTAGAGGGTGCTGCCGGAGGCCACGTGCACACCCGTGCCCCCGGGCCGGACGATCTCGCAGTCCTCGGCGCGGCCGCGGGCGTTCGCGGTCGCGGAGACGCCGTCGCCGGACGGCTCCACCAGGCGGGCCCGGCGCAGCAGCGGGTTGGCGCCGCCGCGCACGGCGACGGCGGGCGAGCCGCCGATCACCTCCAGGCGGTCCAGTTCCGGCGCCGAGTCCTCCTCCAGGAGCAGCGCGGTGTGCTCGCAGTCGCGGACCGTCAGGCCGGTGAGCGCCGGGGAGGCGGCCCCGGCGACCCGCAGCGCCGCGCCCTGCGCGCCGTCCACCCAGCAGTCCTCGAAGGTGCCGCGCGCCCGGTCGGTGACCAGGACGCCGTGTCCGCGGGTGCGCGAGACCCGGCAGCGGCGCAGCACCGGGTCGGTGCCCGAGGCCAGCGCGATCCCGTTCCCCGACGCCCCGGTGACGCGGACGTCCTCCAGGGTCGTACGGCCCGTGCTGCTCAGGTGCACGCCGGTGCTGGTGTCGTGCACCACGGTGCGGACCACCGACAGGGAGCAGTTCTGCTCCAGGGCGATGGACGGCTTGTCGGTGGAGGAGATGTCGCAGTCCTCCACCGTGCCGCGGGAATCGCCGTTGGCGAGCAGGCCGTTGCCGCGGGCGTCGCGCACCGTGCAGCCGCGGACGCGCGCCTCGCCCTGCTCGGCGAGGACCAGGCCGCTGGTGCCCAGGTTCTCCAGGGTGCAGGACTCCACGGTGGTGGGCGTGGTCGAGGTGACCACGATGCCCGCGCCCTGCGGGTTGCTCACCCGGCAGTCCCGCAGCGCGAGGGAACCGGTGCCCCCGGCCAGCATCGCCGTCCAGGCGGCGCCGACGACCTCGCAGCCGTCGAACGCGGCCTGCCCGCGCCGCACGTCCACGGCCGGCAGTTCGGCGTCGCCGCCGCGCAGGGTCAGCTCGGACAGCATCACGGCGTCGGCGCGCAGCGCGAGCACACTGCCCGAACGCGGCCGGATCTCCACGGTGCCCCGCCCCTCGGCGGCGGTGAGGGTGACCCTGGTCTGGATCACCAGGTTCTCGGCGTACGTCCCGGGCCGGACGCTGATGAGCGCGCCGGTACGGGCCGCAGCGAGTGCCTCACCGATCGTCCGGTAGCGGTCCCGGTCCCCGGGACCGACCGTCAGTACCTGGCGCGACACGCACCAACCTCCTTGCCACAGGGGCGTTTTCCAGCGGGCACCCCGTTCTTCGGGGGCCCGTGTCGGCGAGCCGACGGTGCCATCATGCCCCGCCCCGGGGGGCGGGCGTCCGGCGGGAGGGGTGCTCTCCGCCCGGGCGTACGGTCAGGCGCTCCACTTCTGGTTGTCGCCGCCGTTGCAGGTCCACAGTTGCAGCCGGGCCCCGTTGCCCCGGTTGTGGTTCTCGATGTCGACGCACTTGCCGACGACGGTGTTGACCAGGTCGTGCGCGGAGTTCAGCACGAACTGCTGGGCGGCGTTGCCGTTGCACCAGGCGATCTGGATGGTCGTGCCGTCGTTGTAGTTGGCGTTGGCCACGTCGAGGCACTTGCCCTTGATGCGGATGGTGCCGTCGGAGGCGAACTGCCACTTCTGCGCGGCGGTGCCGTTGCAGTCCCACGCCCACAGCGCCTTGCCGTCGCTGAAGTCGCTGTCCGGTACGTCGACGCAGCGGCCGGAGAGATGACTGCGCAGGGAGACGAAACCGCTGAACGTCACGCCCGAACCGGATTGCGCCGCCTGGTTCTTGGTGGTGTTCGACGTCTTGCCGCCGGTGGTCGTCTTGCTGCCGCCGGAGTCCTTGGCGGTACCGGTACCGCTGCCGCTGCCGCTGCCGGACTTCTGTCCGCTGCTCTGCTTCGTCGGCTCGGCCTGCCGGCTCGCCTCCCGCTTCGGCTCGGCCCCGGCCCCGCCCTTGGCCGGGGCCGCCGCGGCGGCTTCCCGCACCGGCTTGCCTGGCTTCCCGGAGGGCTCGGGGCTCTCGCCCGAGGAGCCGGCGACGGGCCGGGTCACCGCGAACTCGCCGGGCGCCTCCCCCGCGTTCCCGCCGAGGACGGTCTCCGCCGCCGTCGGCGCCGTACGGGTCCCGTCGTCGTTCCCGCCGAGAACCAGGAAGGGCACCGACATGAGCAGTGCTCCGCCGACCGCGGCACCGGCCAGCACCGCCTTGCCCGGCCGCCCGACCGGGCCGGTCTGCCGCGGCCGGTCGATCGCGGTCGCGGTCATGGTCCGTACGAGCGCGGGCAGCCGGCTCTTGGCCGCCGCGGCGGCACCCGGGTCGGCCTCGGCCTCGGACCGGCCGCCGGCGGCCGCGGACCCGGAGGCGCCGCCGCCCTGGACGGCCGCCTCGGCGGCCTCCCCGGTCTCGGCGGTCTCGGCGGTCTGCGGGGTCGTCGCCTCGGCGGGGCCGGGACGGGAGCCGGAGCCGGGCCCGGCCTCCGCCGTACCGGTCCCCGCCTCAGCCTTCTTCCCCGCCTCTGCCTCTGTCCCCGCTGCCTTTGTCCCCGCTTCTGCTTCTGTCTCCGCTTCTGCTTCTGCTTCTGTCTCCGCCTTCGTCTCTGCCGGGTCGGGCTCGGTTCCCGCCTTCGCGGGCTCGGTGCTCGCCTCCGTGGGCCGGGAGACGGTTGCCGCCACGGCGGTGGCGGCCCTCTCCTCGCCGTCGGAGCCGGACTCCGGCCCCGGAGGGCTGGGGGGTTGCTGGGCCGAACGCGTCACGGGGTCCTCCCTGTGATGTGGGGCCGGGGGTCAGGGGAGTTGTCGGTCCGGTCCGCGGCGGGGTCCGCCACGGACGCCTCCTCGGCGTCCGGTCCGGGCACGGGTGCCGGTCCGAGAAGGCTGTCCGCCGGAACGAGCAGGGGGGCCGCGGCCCCGGCGTTGACCATCAGCAGGGTGCCGGAACCGCTCAGTGAACGGGCCAGCTCCGCTGCCGGAAGCGTGTCATGACTGAGTGCCGCGGACATGAACTCGTGTGCCGGAGAGGTGAACAACAGGACCACGGGGGCTCCGTCCCGGCCGACGGCCGTGAGGGGCCCGCCGTCCGGTCCGCGCACCACCGTGACGTCCGCCCGCGAGAGCGCCGCGAGCGCGTCGTCCACCGGGCCGTAGCCGGTGGCGGCCCGCTGCGCCGCCGCGTCCACCGGGTCGGTGGGCTCCGGCCAGCCGAGCACCCGCGCCGAGGGCCGGTACGCCGGGTTGGCGCGGTACTCCCCCACGCCCCCGCCCTCGTCCGACCGCCACTCCCCCAGCACCGCCCACTCCGGCGGCGTCCGCTCCTCGGTCCACTCCGGGTCCACCATCCCGATCCAGTGTCCCGGTGCGCGGCGGGCGGCGGCCCGCACGGCCTCGGGTACGTCGGGGGCGTCGCCGGTCCCGGGGACGGTCGTCACGGGTGCTTCGGGGGCCGCGGCCGGTCCGGAGCCGCCGGGCACCGCGGACGAGGCGTCGTGCCTGCCCTCCTGCCGTTCTCCGGGCCGCATCTCCACCTGAACTCTTGGGTCCGTACGACTTCTTGGGTGCCGAACGACCTGCGCGCACGGCGGCACTGACCAGATCGAGGAGTCAACAGGATGCCACAGCCGTCGTGTTGACGGGTGATCGGGGAAGGTCCGTATCGGGTCTCGACGTGTCCGTTCGCTGCCCGAGTGCGGAACTTTCCGGGAGCAGTGAGGCGCGGGGGGACAAAGTGACGGGGCGTTCCCGGCACGAAAGCGACCGTGGCCTCGGCCACGGGCTAAGTTGGACGCCGTCGGACCCGTCGACGTGCAGCCTCACGGCCGGCCGTCCGGGCTCGGTACCGGCCCGACGCCCGCTCACGCGCCGGGCGTTCGTCCGGCACGGCCGCCGAACGGGTCGCCCGGATTCCGTCACCGACAGCTCCCCCACCGACAGCTCGGCCACCGAGGAGGAGTACCCCATGTCCCCCCAGCCCCCCACCCCCCGCGCGAACAACGCGGAGACGGGCACCGCCCGTGCGGAAGAGGCCGGCTCCCCGCCCGCGTCCTCCGCGCCGCAGGAGACCGCAGGCTCGTCACCCGCTCCCTCCGCGCAGGAGAAGGACACAGGTGCGCCGGCCACGCCCTCCACGCCGGAGGGGAACGCGCCGGGCCCCGCCGCAGCCCCCGCGGCCGAATCCGGCACCACCGTGACCGCGAGCGGGGAGACCGCCGCCCCGACCCCGACACAGGCCTCCCCCTCGACCACCCCCGCCCCCTCCGCCACCCCCGCCCGGGCCGCCGGGGCGGCCGAGGAGGGCGTCGCCGTGGCGGCGGCCGTCGGGGCGGCGGCGCCGGGTGTGAGGGCCGGCACCGGCACCGACGGCGGACGCCCGCGCAAGCCGATCCTGGCGGGGGCGGCCTTCGTCGGCGCCGCCCTGATCGCCATACCGCTGCTGCTGGCCGGGACCGCCAAGGACGAGGGGCACCGCGACGACGCGAAGGGGCTGGCGGCGGAGGGTTCCGACACCGTCCTGAACCCGGAATCCGCCCCCGCCGGCCTCGGCGACTACGTGGCCGGCTCGCCCAGTCCGTCGCCGAGCCCGGCGAAGCCGCGGAAGACCGCGACCCCGAAGGCCGCCGTCCCCCAGCCCGTCGCGCCCGCTCCGGCGCCGAGGACGAGCAGCCCGCCCGAGAAGAAGTCGACGCCGACCCCGAAGCCCAAGCCGAAGCCGAAGACGACCCCGAAGCCGGCCTGGAGCACCGAGACCGTCTACGCGACCAGCGTTCTGGCGGTCAACCAGGCCTGGACCACCAACCGCATCCGCATGGTGATGCAGACCGACGGCAACCTCGTCGTCTACAACGAGCGGGGCAACCCCCTGTGGGCGTCCATGACCTTCGGCGAGAACCACCGGGCGATCTTCCAGGCCGACGGCAACCTCGTCATCCACAACGGCGCCGACCGTCCGATCTGGGCCTCCAAGAGCCACGGCCACGACAACGCCCAACTGGTCCTGCGGGCCGACGCCAAGGTGGTCATCCTGCACAACGGCAGGGTCATCTGGTCCACCTGAACCGGACGTCCCGGAAAGCGCACGGGGAAGCCCTGGTGCCTCGAGGGCACCAGGGCCGGCCTTTCAGGTGGTTCGGACGGGTTTCAGCTGGTGCTGAGCATGCCTTCGCGCAGGCGGGCCAGGAGGCGGGAGATCAGCCGCGAGACGTGCATCTGGGAGACGCCGAGCCGCTCGCCGA
>NZ_JBICUZ010000029.1:0-24368 GCF_043198675.1 Streptomyces sp. NPDC048734
GGGGGCTGCTCCCTCCGTGGGGGTTGTTTTGGGCCCGGTTGGGGGGCGGGGGGGGGGGGGGTGTGGGGGGGGGGCCCCGGGCGGGGGGGGGGGCGGGGGCGCCCCCCGCCCCCCCCCCTCCGTCGTCTCCGTTTCCGCCGGCTACGCGATGTGGTCGTCCTGCAGTTCCGCCGTGTGGCGGTTGGTGAAGCGGTTGACCATGCGGTCGGCCTCGCGCGGCGGGAGCGCCACGCCGAACGTCGCCTCCACGTCGTCCCGGAGCTGGCCCGAGGTGGGGTAGCTGCCGTTGATCGACTTCTTGAAGACCAGGTAGTAGTCCTCCTCGGTCGGCTCCGGGCTGCCGCCGCCCTCACCGAGCTCGCGGTTGCGGCCCGGGACCACCGGGATGGGGAAGGAACCGGTCTCCTCCGGGGAGGGCTCCTGCGCCGGGGGCTCCTCCTGGTACTGGTCCGCGTACTGCTCGGCCTGCTGCTGCTCCTCGTACCACCGGGCGTACTGCTCCGAGGGGTCGTAGGTGGGGTCGTAGCCGCCCTGGTACTGCACCTCGTGCGGCGACTGGAACCAGGGGCTCTGGTCGTCCTCGGGCGGCTGCTCCGCCCGCCCGGCCTGCTCGTCCTGCCGGACCTGCGGTGCCTGCTGCCGCGGCGCCTGCTGTCCCGGCTGTCCTTGCTGTCCCGGCTGGAGCTGCTGCGCCGGACCCGCCGACAGCTCCTGCATCTCCTGCCGGGGCCCGAGAACCTGCGCCGGCGGCAGCACCGCCGGCTCGATCCCCGCCGCCGCCAGGCCCGCGGGGGCCGTCTCCACCAGGGGAACGCCGTAACGCGCCAGCCGCAACGGCATCAGCGACTCCACCGGAGCCTTGCGGCGCCAGGCGCGGCCGAAGCGGGAGCGCAGCCGGGCCTGGTAGACGAGACGTTCCTGCTCCAGCTTGATGACCTGCTCGTACGAGCGCAGCTCCCACAGCTTCATCCGGCGCCACAGCAGGAACGTCGGCACCGGGGACAGCAGCCAGCGGGTGAGCCGCACCCCCTCCATGTGCTTGTCCGCCGTGATGTCGGCGATCCGGCCGACCGCGTGCCGGGCCGCCTCGACGGACACCACGAACAGGATCGGGATCACCGAGTGCATGCCGACGCCCAACGGGTCCGGCCAGGCCGCCGCGCCGTTGAACGCGATCGTCGCCGCCGTCAGCAGCCACGCCGTCTGCCGCAGCAGCGGGAAGGGGATGCGGATCCACGTCAGCAGCAGGTCCAGGGCCAGCAGGACGCAGATGCCCGCGTCGATGCCGATCGGGAACACGTACGAGAAGTTCCCGAAGCCCTTCTCGATGGCCAGCTCACGGACGGCCGCGTAGGAACCGGCGAAGCCGATCGCGGCGATGATCACGGCGCCGGTCACGACCACACCGATGAGAATGCGGTGCATCCGGGTCAGCTGGATTGGCTCGGCCACCCGTCCTCCCCTCCCCTTGCGTGTTGTTGCGCGCAACAGGGTGGCACATGCGTGCGACTCATGTGTTGCCGGTACGTCAGCTCTTCTTCGCGGCCGTCGTCGAGGTCTTCTTGGCGACCGCCGCCGAGGCCGACGGGGCCTTCGACGCCGACGGGGCCTTCGACGACGTCGACGACGGCGCCGGGGACGACGAACTGCCGCCCGAACCCTCGCCGTTGGCCGCCCCGACCGACGCCACCGCCTCCTTCGCCGCCAGCTCCGCGGACTTCACCAGCGCGTCCGCGTCCGGTGTCTTCTCACCGGCCAGACCGGCACCGTTGTAGTCCAGCGTGACGACCACGTTCTCCACGCGCGCGACCACCGTCTGCTGCTTGAAGGCGCCCTCCGACTTCTTCAGGTCGTAGCGCACGGTCGTCGCCTGGTCACCCGTCCCGGCGAGCGCCTGCGACTTCGCGTTCTTCGCACCCGCCGTCGCCGACGCGCCCTGCACCTGCTTCGCGTAGTACTCCTGAGCCTGCTGCTCGCCGCTGCTCGCCGCGTCCGTCTCGAAACGGACCATCGAGACGTTCAGCCAGCGGAACTGCGAGCCCTTCACGCCGTTGTTGTCCAGGCTGGACCAGGAACAGGAGGCCCGCGCCGCCTGGTCGCTCGACGTGCCCTCCTTGCCCTTGGCGGGGGCCTTGGGCACCAGCGAGGTCAACGTCTTCTTCGACAGCACGCCGCACGCCTCGGGCAGCGTCCCGTACGCCGCCGCCTGCACGGTCGGCTCGGCACTCGGGGAGGCGGCGGCGGACGAGCCGCCGGTCTTCTCCGCGGCGGAGGCGCCGCCGGAGCCGGATCCGGAGTCCGAGCCGGAGTCCGAGGAGCAGCCCGCGACGATCAGCATCACGGGGACCGCGGCCGCCGCGGCCAGAAGACGGTTCACGCCTCCCGCACGCATCGCTCGCCGGTCTCGCTGGGCACGCTGGTCGTCTCGCTGGGCTCGTCGCTGCATGGTTCCTTCACTCATGACGCTCGTGGTTCCTGCGGTCGGATCGGGGTCCGGTGGGCCACGGTACGCGGTGGAGAAGAGGTGCGTTTCCGCTTCGAGGGCATCGGGCGCGCGGGGCCCGTGCGCGTGAAGTGCCCTCAGCCGGCCAGGGAATCGGCGAGCTGCGCGGCCAGTTTCCGGGCGCTGTCCTGCATTTCCTTGCTGTCCGGGACGACGCCGAGGGACGTCGCCTGCTCCTCGTACGCGATGGTCACGATGACGTTCGACGTGCGGAACACCACAGTCACCGTGCGCTGTTTCGCCGTCGAACCGGAGCTGGCGAGCGCGTCGTCGACGAAGGCCTCGTCCCCGAGGTCGTCGAGGAGCCGGGACTGGAGGTCGGCGGAGGCGGAAGTGGAGGTGGAGGTGGAGGTGGAAGGAGAAGCGGAGGCGGAGGCGGACACCGATGCCGACGCGGACGGCGACGGGGAGGCGGAAGGGGCCGCCGTCGTACCGCCGGAGGGGGTGGCCGCGACACCGGACGGTTGCGACGCGGTGGGCGCGGGCAGCCCGGCCGCCGTCACCTTCCGGGCGAACAGCGTCTCGGCCTGGCTGTCGTCGCTGACCGCGTTGTCGTACGAGACCACCCGCTCGAAGTCGACGCTCAGGTGGTCGATGGCGTCGGTGGAGTCCACCTTCCAACGGCAGCCCGCCCTGCGGTCCGTGTCGAACGTCGGCGTCGCCTGGCCCGCGTAGACGGCCTCGCGCCGCGCCTCGTCGGGGATCTGGACGATGCCCGGCAGGAGGGTGTCGAGGGTGCTGCGGCCCACCGCCCCGCAGGCCTCCGGGAGTGCGTCGTAGCGGCCCGGCTGAGCGGCCGCGGTCACGGTACCGGCGTCGCCCGCATTGGAGTTGTCCGTCGGGCCGCCGTCTTCCGCACTGCTCGAGCAGCCGGCCAGCAGGGCCGCGAGGAGCGCGGCGACGCCGGGTACGTACGCCTTCCGCTGCACGGTCGGCTCCTCTCGACGGTCACATCGTGGGTGGCGGGTCCAGTGTCCCCGCTGGTTATTCGCTTGCCGGACGGGGGCGGCCCCGGCAGACAATGTGTATCGCACGCAACACCGTGGATGCCGGTCCGCCGTCTCTATTGCCGACCTTGGCACCGGTTTTGCGATTCGAGACTTCTGCTGTTCTACGGGGGAATGAGGACGATATGTCGTACGTGGAGATGCCGGGCGCGAAGGTGCCGATCCGCATGTGGGCCGACCCCGCGACGGTCGAGGACGGCGCGCTCCAGCAGCTGCGCAACGTCGCCACCCTGCCGTGGATCAAGGGCCTGGCCGTGATGCCGGACGTCCATTACGGCAAGGGCGCGACGGTCGGATCGGTCATCGCCATGCAGGGTGCGGTGTGCCCGGCGGCGGTGGGGGTCGACATCGGCTGCGGGATGTCGGCCGTCAAGACGTCCCTGACCGCCAACGACCTGCCGGGCGACCTGTCCCGGCTGCGCTCGAAGATCGAGCAGGCGATTCCGGTGGGGCGGGGGATGCACGACAGCCCGGTCGATCCGGGCCGGTTCCACGGGCTGGCCACCGGGGGGTGGGACGACTTCTGGGGGCGGTTCGGGGGCATCGCCGAATCGGTCAAATTCCGTCAGGAGCGCGCCACCAAGCAGATGGGAACGCTCGGATCCGGAAACCACTTTGTTGAAGTGTGCACGGATACGACCGGTTCTGTCTGGTTGATGCTCCACTCCGGCTCCCGGAACATCGGAAAGGAACTCGCCGAGTTCCACATCGGCGTGGCGCAGAAACTCCCGCACAACCAGGGCCTGATCGACCGCGATCTCGCCGTGTTCGTCGCGGACACCCCGCAGATGGCGGCGTACCGCAACGACCTGTTCTGGGCGCAGGAGTACGCGAAGCACAACCGCACGATCATGATGGCGCTCCTGACGGACGTGATCCGCCGGGAGTTCAAGAAGGCCAAGCCCGTCTTCGAGAAGGAGATCAGCGCGCACCACAACTACGTGGCCGAGGAGCGCTACGACGGGATGGACCTGCTCGTGACCCGCAAGGGCGCGATCCGGGCCGGCTCCGGCGAGTACGGCATCATCCCCGGCTCCATGGGCACGGGTTCGTACATCGTGAAGGGCCTCGGGAACGAGAGGGCCTTCAACTCGGCTTCGCACGGGGCGGGTCGACGCATGAGCCGGAGCGCCGCCAAGCGCCGCTTCACCACGCAGGACCTGGAGGAGCAGACGCGGGGCGTGGAGTGCCGCAAGGACTCCGGCGTCGTGGACGAGATCCCGGGTGCCTACAAGCCCATCGAGCAGGTCATCGACCAGCAGCGGGACCTGGTCGAGGTCGTGGCGAAGCTGAAGCAGGTCGTCTGCGTGAAGGGCTGAGCCCCGCCGGGCGGCCGGTGCCCGCGGCACAGGGGGTCGGGCCGGTGGCCCGGCCCCCTTCGTGCGCGTCGCGGCCTCCGGCGAAGTCCCGTGGGGTGTCGGCTCAGTTCCCGTGTCTCACCGCGTAGATCATCACGAAGGCGATGATGTGGATGCCGAAGAGGAAGTAGGCCAGGAAGTACCAGACCTGGCGTTCGTCCCTGGTCTCCTGGGCCAGGCGGCGTTGCTCCGCCGCCCGTTCGGGGGTCTGCGGGCTTCCCGTCCCGTCCGCGCCGGTCATCGCGACTCCCGGTGGACCTTGGTGTTGGACGCCTGGGCGCGCGGGCGCAGGACCAGCAGGTCGACGTT
This sequence comes from Streptomyces sp. NPDC048734, assembly GCF_043198675.1. Classification (NCBI taxonomy): domain Bacteria; kingdom Bacillati; phylum Actinomycetota; class Actinomycetes; order Kitasatosporales; family Streptomycetaceae; genus Streptomyces; species Streptomyces sp. NPDC048734. The sequence goes on from NZ_JBICUZ010000029.1 coordinate 5,178, forward strand.
GACGTGGCTGGGGCGGGTCACCGCCCAGGTGATCGTCTCGGCGACGTCGTCGGCGGTGAGGGGCTCTGCCACGCCCTCGTAGACCTTCGCGGCCCGGTCGGCGTCGCCGCCGAAGCGGGTCAGCGCGAACTCGTCGGTCCTGACCATGCCGGGGGCGATCTCGATGACGCGGACGGGCTGGCCGACGATCTCCAGGCGGAGGGTCTCGGCGAGGACGTGGGCGCCGTGCTTGGCGGCCACGTAGCCCGCACCGCCCTCGTACGTGCCGTGGCCGGCGGTGGAGGAGACCACGACGACCGTGCCGTCGCCGCTTGCGACCAGCTTGGGGAGCAGGGCCTGGGTGAGGTTGAGGGTGCCGATGACGTTGGTCTCGTACATCGTGCGCCAGTCGGCGGGGTCGCCGGTGGCGACCGGGTCGGCGCCGAGCGCTCCGCCCGCGTTGTTGACCAGGACGCCGATGGTGCGGAACGCCGTCGCGAACTCGTCGACGGCGGCGCGGTCGGTGACGTCCAGCTGGTAGGCCGTCGCGGAGCCGCCCGCCGCGGTGATCTCCTCGGCGAGGGCCTCGATGCGGTCCTTGCGGCGTGCGGTGAGGACGACGCGGTAGCCGGCCGCGGCGAGTTGCCGGGCGGTGGCGGCGCCGATGCCGCTGCTCGCGCCCGTGACGACGGCGATGCGGGACGCGGCGGACGGGGCGGCGGTGGCCATGGGGGCTGCTCCTCGGTTCCTCGGGCGGGGCGGACGTACGGAGAACGCGGGCGGTCGAACGCCTGCCCGGTCAGGATAGGCGGGTCCGTGCGCTCGCCGTCCGCGGTGCCCGCATGGTGACGGCGGTGCCGGGCGAGCCGGGTGCGGCCGGCCTCGAGGAGGGCGGCGGCGGTGAGAGGGCCGGTCTCGAGGAGGGCGGCGGAGCGCGGGACAGGCCTGGTGGCGGCTTCGGGAGGGGTGGGGAGGGGTGGGGCTGCGGTCCCGGTGGTCGGTGGCTGGTGGCTGGTGGTGAGCAGTGGTGAGCGGTGGTGGGCCGGGGGCTCGCGCTGTCGGCCGGCCCGGGCCGGGTACGTCGTACGATCTGCGGACGGCGCTACGAAGGGGTGTGCGGGCGATGTCCGGGAACGTGCGGTCGCGGTTGCTCGGCGAGTTGTCCGTCGTCTCCCGGCGGTATGTCGCGGCGTTCGCGCTGTTCAACCAGGCCGTCGCGGACCGGCTGGGGCTGCACCCGACCGACCTGCAGTGCCTGAACCTGCTCTCGCTGGAGCGGGAGCCGGTGACGGCGGGCCGGGTCGCGGAGCTGACGGGGCTGACCACGGGGTCGGCGACGCGGCTGGTGGACCGGCTGGAGAAGGCTGGGTACGTCGTGCGGGAGCGGGACGCGGCCGACCGGCGGCGGGTGCTGGTGGCGACGGTGCCGGAGCGGATCGCCGAGTTCGGGCGGACCTGGGAGCGGCTGGGCGGCGACTGGAGCCCTCTCTTCGAGGATCTGGACGACGCGGAGCTGGCGGTGATCGTGCGGCACATGGGGCGGACGGTGGAGTTCAGCGGGGAGCAGGTCGCGCGGTTGCGGGGAGGGGTGGGGTAGGCGTGCGGACGGTCGAGGACGGCCGGGTGGAGGGCGGCGGCCCCCTACCGGCCGAGGACGCGGGACCGGGTGCGGGGCGGACGCTGCCGCGGAACTGGCCGCTGCTGCTGGTCGGTGCCGCCGTGCTGCCGGGTGCGGTGCTGGTGCTGGTCGGGCGGTCGCTGGACGAACCGGCCGTGCAGGCGTGGCGGACGGTGTGGCTCGCGGTGACCGTGCAGGCGCTGCCGTTCCTGCTGCTGGGTACGGCGCTGTCCGGGGCGATCAACGCGTTCGTGCCGGCGAGCCTCTTCAACCGGCTGCTGCCGAAGCGGCCCGCGCTCGCGGTGCCGGTCGCGGGGGCGGCGGGGGTGGTGCTGCCGGGCTGTGAGTGCGCGTCGGTGCCGGTGGCGAACAGCCTGATCGGGCGGGGGGTGAATCCGGCCGCGGCGTTCGCGTTCCTGCTGTCGGCGCCCGCCGTGAACCCCATCGTGCTGACCTCCACGGCGATCGCGTTCCCCGGCAGTCCGGAGATGGTGCTGGCCCGGTTGCTGGCCTCGCTGGTGACGGCGGCGGTGATGGGCTGGCTGTGGCTGTGGCGGGGGCGCGAGGAGTGGCTGAAGCCGGCGGTGCGGCACACCGGGCACCGGCCGGGGCACAGCCGCTGGGCGGAGTTCCGGAGCGGTTTCCGGCACGACTTCCTGCACGCGGGGGGCTTCCTGGTGGTGGGCGCGCTGGCGGCGGCGACGTTCAACGTGGCCGTGCCGCGTTCGGTGGTGGACGCCTTCGCGGACTCGCCGTGGCTGTCGGTGCTGTTCCTGGCGGTGCTGGCGATCGTGCTGGCGGTGTGTTCGGAGGCCGACGCGTTCGTGGCGGCCTCGCTCACCGGGTTCTCGCCGACGGCGCGGCTGACGTTCATGGTGGTCGGCCCGATGGTGGACCTGAAGCTGATCGCCCTCCAGGCGGGCACCTTCGGGCGGGCCTTCGCGGTCCGGTTCTCCGCCGCCACGGCCGTCGTCGCGGTGGTGTGCAGCGTGGTCGTGGGAGGGGTGCTGCTGTGAGGCGGTTCGCGCAGGTGGCGCTGCTGGTGCTGAGCGGTGTGGGACTGCTGCGGGTCTCGCTGTTCTCGGAGGCGTACCTGAGGTACGTGAAGGAGGGGATGCGGCCGCTGCTGATCGCCTCGGGGGTGCTGCTGGTCCTGCTGGGGGCGGCCGAGGCGTGGTCGGCCCGGCGGCGGCCGACGGAGCGGCCCGCGCAGGACGGTGACGGTCACGGGCGCGGTGACGGTCACGGCGACGGTGACGGGCACGGGCACGGGCACGGTCACGGGCGCGGTGACGGGCACGGGCACGATCACTCGGGTGTGCCCCGGGTCGCCTGGCTGCTGTTCCTGCCCGCGCTGAGCCTGCTGTTCTACGCGCCGCCCGCGCTCGGTTCCTACACCGCCTCGCGGGAGGCGCCCAAGACGGTGGCGGTGGTCGTCGAGGACGGTTTCGACCCGCTGCCCGCGACCTCGCCGCTGCCGATCACTCTGACCGACTTCACCCAGCGGGTGCAGCAGGACGAGGGGCGGGCCATCGAGGGGCGCACGGTGCGGATGACCGGTTTCGTCACGCCCGCGGGCGAGGGCGGGGGCTGGTACCTGACGCGGATCATGATGTCGTGCTGTGCGGCGGACGCGCAGTCCGTGAAGGTGCGGGTCTACGGGGTGGCGGCGCCGGAGGCCGACGCCTGGGTCACGGTGACGGGGACCTGGCACGCGCAGGGCACGCTGGGTACGTCCTCGGCGGCGGTCGCGCTGGACGGCCGTACCGTCGCGGAGGTGGAGCGGCCGGTGAACGGCTACACCGACGCGTTGCCGCTCGGGTCGTAGCCGGGGCGCGTCGCGCGCGGTGCCGTGGCGCTCGCCCTTCGGAGGGCGAAAGGGCGTGCCGTCCCGGTCTCCTGGCGGGTGCCCCGGCGGGACGCGTAGGCCGTCGGGGGTACGCCCACCGTGGCCTTGAAGTCCCTCACCAGGTGGGCCTGGTCGGCGTAGCCCAGGTCCGCCGCCAGGGCCGGCCAGTCGACGTCCGCCGAGGTCTCCGCCCGTTCCAGGGCCTCGTGGATGCGGTGGCGGAGGATCACCCACTTGGGGCCGACGCCCACGTAGGCGGCGAAGAGGCGTTGCAGCAGGCGTGCGGACACGCCTTCCGTCCGTGCGAGGTCCGCGACCCGGCGGATCGCGCGGTCGGTGCGGATGCGGTCGGCCAGGGCCATGGCCCGGTCGGCCAGGGGGTCGGGGCGGGGGGCCAGGGCGAGGAGGTGGGCGTCGAGGGCGGCGACGCGGGCGTCCTCGTCGGCGGGGGACAGGACGGGGGCGGGGTCGGTGCCGGGGAGGCGGACGCGGCGGCCGGTCCACGCCGAGACCGGGCGGCCGGGGGCGAAGGGGCGGAAGCCGCCGGGGCGGAACTTCACACCGCAGACCCGGCCCCTGCCCTCCAGCTTCTGCGTGAACAGGCCGAGCCCGACGCCGGAGACCTCGGCGACGGGTGGCCGGTCCCCGAACCGCTGGAAGACGAGGTTGACCGAGGGGTGCGGGACCACGTGGGAGGCGTACGGCCGGTCCAGGTCCCAGTCGATCAGCCAGTAGTGCTCCAGGTAGGGGCGCAGCGGCGGGGCCGGTTCGCGGCGCCGGAAGCGGACGCGCGCGAGCAGTTCCGCGGCGTCGACGATGCCTCGGGTGTCACGGCGGGGGGCGGCCATGCCGGGATCGTAGGACGGGCCACCGACAGTCGGCGGTGGTCGGGGCGGTCGGCGGGCGACGGGCCATCGCCGACTGTCGCCGGCTGTCGGCGGCGGGCGGCGGGCCATCGGCGGAATACGGGGCGAGGGGCCGCTGTTGGGCGGTATAGTTGAACCGTAAACAACTTGGAGGGTGAGCGGCCATGCAGTTCGGGATCTTCACCGTCGGCGATGTCACACCGGACCCCACCACGGGGCGTACGCCGACCGAGCGCGAGCGGATCAAGGCCATGGTCGCCATCGCGCTGAAGGCCGAGGAGGTCGGCCTGGACGTCTTCGCCACGGGTGAGCACCACAACCCGCCGTTCGTGCCGTCGTCCCCGACGACGATGCTCGGCTACATCGCCGCGCGGACCGAGAAGCTGATCCTGTCCACCTCCACCACGCTGATCACCACGAACGACCCGGTGAAGATCGCCGAGGACTTCGCGATGCTCCAGCACCTGGCCGACGGGCGCGTCGACCTGATGATGGGCCGCGGCAACACCGGCCCGGTCTACCCGTGGTTCGGCCAGGACATCCGCGAGGGCATCAACCTCGCCGTCGAGAACTACAACCTGGTGCACCGGCTGTGGCGCGAGGACGTCGTGAACTGGGAGGGCACGTTCCGCACCCCGCTCCAGGGCTTCACCTCGACGCCCCGGCCGCTGGACGGCGTCGCGCCGTTCGTCTGGCACGGCTCCATCCGCTCGCCGGAGATCGCCGAACAGGCCGCGTTCTACGGCGACGGCTTCTTCCACAACAACATCTTCTGGCCGGCCGACCACACCAGGCGGATGGTCGAGCTGTACCGGGCGCGCTACGCCCACTACGGGCACGGCACCCCCGAGCAGGCGATCGTCGGCCTCGGCGGGCAGGTCTTCATGCGGAGGAACTCGCAGGACGCGGTGCGCGAGTTCCGGCCGTACTTCGACAACGCGCCGGTCTACGGGCACGGGCCGTCCCTGGAGGACTTCACCGACCAGACCCCGCTGACCGTCGGCTCGCCGCAGCAGGTCATCGAGAAGACGCTGGCGTTCCGGGAGTACGCCGGTGACTACCAGCGCCAGCTGTTCCTGATGGACCACGCCGGACTGCCGCTGAAGACCGTGCTGGAGCAGCTCGACATGCTGGGCGAGGAGGTCGTGCCGGTGCTGCGCGAGGAGTTCGCCAAGGGCCGCCCGGCCGACGTGCCGGACGCGCCGACCCACCGGTCGCTCCTGGCCGCCAAGAACGCCGCCGCCAAGAACGCCGCCGCCAAGAACGCCGCCGCGCAGGACGCCGCTCAGGACAACGCCGCTCAGGACAAGGAGACCGTCGCATGAAGCTCGTCATCGTCTCGGCGGGACTGAGCGTCCCGTCGTCCACCCGCCTGCTGGCCGACCGGCTCGCGGCCGCCACCACCGAACGCGCCCCGGCCGACGTGCGGGTCGTGGAGCTGCGCGACCTCGCCGTCGAGATCGCCCACCACCTCACCAGCGGATTCCCCGGCCGGGAGCTGGCCGCCGCGCTGGAGGCGGTCACGGCGGCGGACGGGCTGATCGTGGTCACCCCGGTGTTCTCGGCGTCCTACAGCGGACTGTTCAAGTCCTTCTTCGACGTCCTCGACAAGGACGCGCTGACCGGCAAACCCGTGCTGATCGCGGCCACCGGCGGCACGGCCCGGCACTCGCTGGTGCTGGAGCACGCGCTGCGGCCCCTGTTCGCCCACCTGCGGGCCGTCGTCGTCCCGACCGGTGTCTACGCCGCCTCCGAGGACTGGGGCGCGCCGGGCCTGCCCGAGCGGATCGAACGGGCCGCCGGGGAACTGGCCGCGCTGACGAGCGGTCTGGCGGCGGCCCGGCCGGCCGTGAAGGACGAGTTCGCGGTGGTGCCGTTCGCGGAGCGGCTCGCGGCCCTGCGGCCGGCGGGCTGAGCAGGCCGGGGCGGGCTTGAACAGGCCGGGGCGGGCTTGAGCGGGCCGGGGCGGGTGAGAGGCATGTAAGAAGGGCGCCCGGTGAGCCGCCCGTCACGTCTTGGGAGCGTGACGGCTGGAAGACTGGGCGCGTGCCCCACAAGCTGCTGCTCGCCGAAGACGACCGCGCCATCCGCCACGCCCTGGAACGCGCGCTGACCCTGGAGGGCTACCGGGTCACCGCGGTCGCCGACGGCGTCGAGGCCCTGGCGCACGCCCACAAGTCGCAGCCGGACGTCCTCGTCCTGGACGTGATGATGCCCGGCATCGACGGCCTCCAGGTCTGCCGGGTGCTGCGCGCCGAGGGCGACCGCACCCCGATCCTGATGCTGACGGCGCTCGTGGAGACCGCCGACCGGATCGCCGGCCTGGACGCGGGCGCCGACGACTACGTGGTCAAGCCCTTCGACGTCGAGGAGGTCTTCGCCCGGCTGCGCGCCCTGCTGCGCCGCACCGGTACCGGCGCGCCGACCGACGCGCGCAAGGACGCCACCGGTACGGGCGCCGCCGGGAAGGACCACCCCGGGAAGGACCACCCCGGGAAGGACGCCACGGCAGGTGCCGCGCAGGACGCGGCCCCGGAGGCGGTGGCCGCCGCGCGTTCCCTGGAGGCGGCCGGGCTGCGCATGGACCCGCAGGCGCGGCGGGCCTGGCGCGGGGAGCGCGAACTGGAACTGACCCGCACCGAGTTCGAGCTGCTGGAACTGCTGGTGCGCAACGCAGGCATCGTCCTCGACCACTCCACGATCTACGACCGCATCTGGGGCTACGACTTCGGCCCCGGCTCCAAGAACCTCGCCGTCTACGTCGGCTACCTCCGCCGCAAGCTCGACGGGCCCGGCGCCCCGCAGCTGATCCACACCGTGCGGGGCGTGGGCTACGTGCTGCGGGAAGACTGAGGCGCACCCCGTGTCCGGACCGCTCCGCCGATGGCTGTCCCGGCGGCGCCCGCAGGCCGTCTCGCTGCGCACCACCTTCGCGGTGTCCTTCGCGGCGGTGACGGCGGCCGTCACCGTCGTCGTCGGCGTCCTGTCGTACAACGCCGCCGCCCGCCTGCTGCGGGTGGACCAGGAGTCCGTCTTCGACGAGGTCGTGCAGGACCTGCGCGACGAGGTGCGGGACCGGGCGATGGACCCCGCCGACTTCTCCTCCGCCGCGCCCGGCCACGACATCGTGCGCCCGGCCCGCACCGACGTGCAGGTGCTGGGGGCGGACGGGAGCGTCTTCGACCCCGGCAACCCGGGGCTGCCGGTGGTGGACGCCGACCGGGAGATCGCCGCGGCGGCGGTCGCGGGCACGCTCGTCGAGCACAAGGACGTCGATGTCGGCAGCGACGTCTACCGGGTCGCCACCGTCGCGCTCGGCGGCGGCCGGGGCGCGGTGCAGATCGCGCAGGAGTTCAGCGACACCGAGGACCTGCTGCGGGCGCTCCAGCAGCGCACGCTGCTGCTGATGGCCGCGGTCGTGACGGCGGCCGGGCTGTCCGGCTGGTGGCTGGCCCGGCGCATCACCCACCGCCTGGTCATGCTGACGGACGCCGCCGAGGCCGTCGCGCGCACCCGCCGGCTCGGCGTCCAGGTGCCCGTCACCGGCTACGACGAGGTGGGGCGCCTCGGCCGCGCCTTCGACCGCATGCTGGGGCGCCTCGCCCAGTCCGAGGAGGACCAGCGGCGGCTGGTCCAGGACGCCGGGCACGAGCTGCGGACGCCGCTGACCTCGCTGCGGACCAACATCTCGCTGCTGCGCCGCATCGACGAACTGCCGCCCGCCACCCGGGACGAACTCGTGGCCGACCTCGGCCAGGAGGCACGCGAACTGACCGACCTGGTCAACGAACTGGTGGACCTCGCCGCCGGGCAGTCGGACACCGAGCCGCCGCAGCGGATCGACCTCGCCGACCTGGCCGAGGACGTGGCGGGGCTCGCGCGGCGCCGTACCGGGCGGCGGATCGTGGTCCGTGCCGCCGGCGACACCACCACCGACGGGCGGCCCGGCATGCTCCAGCGGGCCTTTTCCAACCTGGTGGAGAACGCCGCCAAGTTCGACCGCGAGGGCCGCGAGCCCATCGAGATCAGGGTGACCGGACCGGCCCGGCCCGGCACCGTCCGCGTCGAGGTCCTCGACCGCGGGCCCGGCATCACCGAGACCGACCTCACCCGTGTCTTCGACCGCTTCTACCGCGCCGCGGACGCCCGTTCCCTGCCGGGCTCGGGGCTCGGCCTCTCGATCGTCCGGGAGGTCGCGCTGGCGCACGGGGGAGCGGCGTTCGCCTTCTGCAGGTCGGGCGGCGGCGCGGTGATCGGGTTCACGGTGGGCGGGGCGGAGTAGGCGGCCCCGGTGCCGGGCCGGTCATTCGTCGGGCGGGCCCTGGGCGAGGAGCCGGCGCAGCGCGGCGGGTGTGTGTCCGAGGTGGTCGCGCATGGTCCGGGTGAGGTGCGCCTGGTCGGCGAAGCCGAGGTCGGCGGCGAGTGCGCCGAGGCGGATCTCGCCGGCTTCCATCCGGTCGAGTGCGCGGGTGACGCGAACCCGGTTGCGGTAGCGCGTCAGTGGGACACCGAGTTCCCGGGTGAACGCCCGGCTCAGCCGGTACGGCGACACGCCGAGGTGTGCGGCGAGCGGAATCAGCCCGCTCGCGGCCGGATGGGCGTCGCGGACCAGGTCGCGTGCCGCGGCGACGACCGCCCGGTCGGCGGGGCCGGCAGAGGTGCCGCCGGGGACCGGCGCCGCGCCGACCTGGTCGACGATGTGCCGGATCAGACCGGTCAGCCGTTCCGCGCCGGCGTAGTCGACGTCCGGGGTCCGGGCGGTGGCGAGCAGCCGCCGGTGGGCGAGGTCGAGCCGTGCGTCGACGTACACGGTCGACGTGGCGAGCCGCGGGGTGTCGCCCGCCAGGGCGCGCCACAGTGCCGGGGCGAGACTGATCGAGGTGCACACGTCACCGCCGGCGGGATGGGCGAAGCGCTCCTCCTCGCCGGGCATGCCGACGTAGCCGACGGTCGGGTCCACGTCCGTGTCGACGCCGCGGACCCGTCTGCGGAACCGTCCCCGTCGCACGAGCACGACCTGCACGTGCCGGTGCGACTCCACCGCCGACCAGTTCGTGTGGTCGTTGCGGCAGTCCGCCGCCGTGACGGCGAACTCCGGCCGGGTGGCGAGGTCGACGAACGAGAGCACCGGCCCAGGCTAGGCGGAGGGTCCGACGGTCCCGCAAGAATCTTCAAGACGGACCGGGTGCGGCGAGGCAGGCTCTGTGGCGACACACCCGGGACGAAGGAGCCGACACCGTGCCCCCGTCGGCCCGGCTCACCACCGTGACCTCGAGGTCACCGACATCGAACGGACGGCGGAAGAACGCGCCGAACCCGGCGCCGGCCGAACCGGGCGCCGGCCGAACCGGGTTCCCGCCGACCGACCCCGCCGACTCACGAGGAGGAGCCATGGCTTCCGTCAGCAAGGAAATCACGATCGAGCGCAGCGCCGACGAGGTGTGGGAGGTCATCGGCGACTTCGCCACGGGACCGTCGCGCATGGCACCCGGTCACGTGGTGGACACCCGCGTCGAGGCCGACACGAGGATCGTCACGTTCAGCGACGGCGTGGTGGCGAGGGAGCGATTCGTCGCTCTCGACCACGAGAACCGGCGGATCGTCTACGCCGTCGTCGGCGACAGCCTGCAGCCGGCCCACGACAACGCGTCCATGCACGTACGCGCCGACGGCGAGGGTCGCTGCCGGCTCGTCTGGATCCACGATGTGCTGCCCGACGACCTCGCCCCCGTCCTCGACGCGGCCATGACCCACGGCGGCGCGGTCATCAAGCAGGCCTTCGAGGCGCGTCACGGTCAGCAGGCCGGCCCGAGGCCCCGTGGCGGTGAGCAGCCGCTGACCTGAGGGCCCGGCGGTGGTACCGCGAGCACCCCGGCACCACCGCCGGGACTCCTCGGCACGGCGGCGACCGGCGACGCCGTCGCACGAGGCAGGACCCGGGAGGGCGGGACCCGAAAGCCCCGCCCGACCCCTACGAAACCCCGGCTCAAGGCCACACAAGGCAATAAGGCTGGTGCCCCGCCTCATGCAACCGGTGCGAGAAGTCCTGCCACTCGTGCAGCAGCTGGTACACGTTGAACGCGTCCCGCGGACCGCCCCGGTCCGGGACCGTCGACCAGATGAAGGCCGCCGCGCCGACCGTTTCCTCGCCTATGTCACGGAGAGGGTCGACGACCGTCATGGGGAGTTTGACGACGGCGTAGTCGGGGTGCAGGACGACCAGCTCCAGCGGGGGCACCTTGTGAAGGGGGACGCCCTCGATGCCGGTGAGGACCATCGCGGCCATCGTCTCCGGCTTGATCTTGGTGAACATGCCGTTCATGCCGAGTTCGTCGCCGCCGAGCTCCTCGGGGCGCATCGAGATCGGGACCCGGGCCGCTGTCGCGCCGTCCGGTGCGCCGAAGTACTTGTACGTCACCCCCACCCGACCACCATTCCCGCTCCTCGCCCGGAGCCGGTCGACCGTACGGTCGAGCCGCTCGGACTCACTCGGTACACCAGGTGTACCGGGTACACCCGGGACGCCCTGCGTCTGACGTGCTTCGCCGGCTTCCTCCGCGTCGCGCCGGTGCCTTCCCCGCCGGGCACGTCGAGGACCCCGGTCATCAGTCCCCTCGCCCAGTCCGCCACCGCGATGCATATCTCCACCCGACTGCTTTTCTAGGACGCGCAGGCCCCGCCGCGCAACCCGATCATCGTGTCAGTGACCTCCCCCACGGCCGCACGCCGAAACGTGCGGTGAAACACCTGTCCGCAGGATCTTCGCAGCCCCTCGACACGCCGTCGTTGTGAGCTACGTCTATCAGGCTCAGTCCGTTTCAGTTTCGCAGATGAAGAAGGTCGCAGAAGCGGCCCGCCCGGTCCGTAGGGGCACGGCACACGCCCCGCGGCCCTGCGGCGCCGCTGGCCTACCCTGAGGAGGTCACTGCCAACCGGAGTCCGAGAAGTCGGAGAAGTCGCAGGTCATGAGCGAACTGCCCTATTCATACGAAGCGCCTGTCTCGCAGGCACTGTTCGACCGTGCGGCCGTCGTCACACCGGGCGGCGTGAACTCCCCGGTGCGCGCCTTCCGCGCCGTCGGCGGCACGCCCCGGTTCATGGTGTCCGGCACCGGCCCGTACCTGACGGACGCGGACGGCCGGGAGTACGTCGACCTCGTCTGCTCCTGGGGCCCCATGATCCTCGGGCACTCGCACCCCGAGGTGATCGCCGCCGTCCAGGACGCCGTCTCGCGCGGTACATCCTTCGGCACGCCCGGTGAGGGCGAGGTCACGCTGGCCGAGGAGATCGTCGCGCGGGTCGAGCCCGTCGAGCAGGTGCGGCTGGTCTCCAGCGGGACGGAGGCCACGATGTCCGCCATCCGGCTCGCCCGCGGCTTCACCCGGCGCTCCAAGGTGATCAAGTTCGCCGGCTGCTACCACGGTCACGTCGACTCGCTGCTCGCCGCCGCCGGCTCCGGCGTCGCCACCTTCGCCCTGCCGGACACGCCCGGCGTCACCGGCGCCCAGGCCGGCGACACCATCGTCCTGCCGTACAACGACCTGGAGGCCGTGCAGGAGGCCTTCCACCGGCACCCCGGTGAGATCGCCTGCGTCATCACCGAGGCCTCGCCGGGCAACATGGGCGTGGTCCCGCCGCTGCCCGGGTTCAACCAGGGGCTCAAGGACGCCTGCCAGAACAACGGCGCCCTCTACATCTCCGACGAGGTGATGACCGGGTTCCGGACCAGCCGGGCCGGATGGTTCGGGATCGACGGGGTCAGGCCCGACCTGATGACCTTCGGCAAGGTCATGGGCGGCGGCTTCCCGGCCGCGGCGTTCGGCGGCCGTGCCGACGTGATGGCGCACCTCGCCCCCGCCGGACCCGTCTACCAGGCCGGCACCCTCTCCGGGAACCCGGTCGCCACCGCCGCCGGCATCGCCCAGCTCCGGCTCCTCGACGACGCCGCGTACGCGAAGCTCGACGCGGTCTCCGAGCAGATCCAGGCGCTGGTGTCGGAGGCCCTGACCAAGGAGAGCGTCGCGCACACGCTCCAGAGCGCCTCCAACATGTTCTCCGTCTTCTTCACCGACCGGCCCGTCCGTGACTACGAGGACGCCAAGGCGCAGGAGTCGTTCCGCTTCACCGCCTTCTTCCACTCGCTGCTGGCGAACGGCGTCTACCTGCCGCCCTCGTCCTACGAGTCCTGGTTCGTGTCCACGGCCCACGACGAACGGGCCGTCCAGCGCATCGCCGACGCCCTTCCGGCGGCGGCCCGAGCGGCTGCGGAGGCCCGCGCGTGAGCACCGGCAACAGCACCGGCAACGGCGAGGACCTGACCGTCGTCCACCTGATGCGGCACGGCGAGGTCGAGAACCCCGACGGCATCCTCTACGGCCGTCTCGCCGGCTACCACCTCTCCGACCTGGGCCGGCGGATGGCCGACCGGGTCGGTGAGCACCTCGCGTCCCGCGACGTGACGTACGTCTGCGCCTCCCCGCTGGAGCGGGCGCAGGAGACGGCCGGCCCGATCGCCAAGGCGCACGGGCTCGACGTCGGCACCGACGCGCGGCTCATCGAGGCCGGCAACGTCTTCCAGGGCAAGACCTTCGGTGTCGGCGACGGGGCGCTGCGCCGACCGGAGAACTGGCGGCACGTCTACAACCCGTTCAAGCCGTCCTGGGGCGAGCCGTACGTCGACCAGGTGGTGCGCATGATGGGCGCGCTGGACGCGGCGAAGGACCGGGCCCGCGGGCACGAGGCGGTGCTGGTCAGCCACCAGCTGCCGATCTGGATCGTGCGCTCCTACGTCGAGCGGCGGCGGCTGTGGCACGACCCGCGCAAGCGGCAGTGCACGCTCGCCTCGCTGACGTCGTTCACGTACCGGGGCGACACGATCGTGTCCGTCGGCTACTCCGAGCCCGCCCGCGACCTGGTGCCGCCCCACCTGCTGGCCGGCGCCAAGCCGGTGAAGGGCAAGGGCAAGGCCTTCGGGGCGTGAGCCGGTGATGCCCCGACCGCCGTCGCCGGTGATCCCTCGATCACTGTTACGGAATGCGCACACATGAGCGGAACCTCCCCGTTCGGCGTGTCCTCTGAGTGGGTGACCACCGGAGCACGCGACGAACGGGGACGCCATGCGCACTCTCACCCGCAGGGGAGCACTAGGACTGGGTGCGGGGGCCGCGGCCGCCGCCGGACTCGCGGGCTGTGGCCTCACGTCGTCGGACGACCCGGGCCCCGGCGGCGGTTCCGGCGGGGCGGGCAAGGGGGGTACGGCCTCCCCGAAGCCCACCGTCACCGTCCGTCCCATCGGTGACGGCTCCACCTCCTTCACCGGGAAGCAGCCGCACCAGCCGGCCGCGCCCGAACCGCTGGAGCCGGGGCAGGAACCGCCGCAGTTCGTCGTCTTCTCCTGGGACGGGGCGGGCGAGGTCGGCAACGGCCTCTTCCCGCGTTTCCTGGACCTGGCCAAGGAGCACGGCGCGGCCATGACCTTCTTCCTCTCCGGGCTCTACCTGCTGCCCGAGTCGAAGAAGCGGCTCTACGACCCGCCCAACAACCCCCGCGGCGCCTCGGACATCGGCTACCTCACCGACGACCACGTCAGGGCGACGCTGGTCAACGTGCGCCGCGCCTGGCTGGAGGGGCACGAGATCGGCACCCACTTCAACGGGCACTTCTGCGCCGGCTCCGGGTCGGTCGGCAACTGGACCGGGCGCCAGTGGCGCGACGAGATCGACCAGGCAAAGTCGTTCGTGAAGCAGTGGCGCACCAACACCGGGTGGACCGACCTGCCCGCGCTCCCCTTCGACTACGACAGGGAACTCGTCGGCGGCCGCACCCCCTGCCTCCTCGGCCGGGACAACCTGCTGCCCACCGCCCGCTCCCTCGGCTGGCGCTACGACGCCTCCTCGCCGGGCGGCCGCCAGGTCTGGCCCGACAGGAAGCAGGGCATGTGGGACCTGCCGCTGCAGCAGATACCGTTCCCCGGACGCGGCTTCGAGGTCCTGTCGATGGACTACAACATGCTCGCCAACCAGTCGGTCAACTCGACCAAGGCGCCCAGCCACAACTACCCGGGCTGGCGGCGGCAGGCGGCCCAGGCGTACATCCAGGGATTCGAGCGGGCGTACGAGACGAACCGGGCGCCCTTCTTCGTGGGCAACCACTTCGAGCAGTGGAACGGCGGCATCTACATGGACGCCGTCGAGGAGGCGTTCAAGCACATCGCGCGCGAGAAGGAGAAGGGCGCGGACGTGCGCATGGTCTCCTTCCGGCAGTTCGTCGACTGGATCGACGTGCAGAAGCCCGAGGTGCTCGCCAAACTGCGCACGCTGGACGTCGGACAGGGGCCGGCCGGCGGCTGGAAGGAGTTCCTCGCGGCGACCCCCACCGCCGCCGGCTCCCCGTCGGGCGCCGGATCCGCTGCCTGAAATGCGGTTTTCCCCCCGCAAGGGGGGTGCGCAAGATCCCCGGAACGGGCATGCGAAACTTTTCACATGAGTGCCGCCAGTCGCACCCCCCTGTCTGTCGCCGTCGCAGCCGCCACGGCGCTGCTGTTGTCCGCGTGCGCCTCCGGAGGCACCTCCGGCGGGGGCGGCGACACCAACTTCGTCATGGGCAAGAACGGCATCTCGACCGTCGGGAAGGGCGAGCGCACCGCCGCCCCCGACCTGTCGGGCAGGACCGTCGACGGCAAGCAGCTCGACGTCGCCTCCTACAAGGGCAGCGTCGTCGTCCTGAACGTGTGGGGATCCTGGTGCGCGCCCTGCCGCGCCGAGGCGCCGGGCTTCCGGAAGGTCTCCACCGACCTGAAGGCCCGCGGCGTGCAGTTCGTCGGCATCAACACCCGTGACACCAGCACCTCCAACGCCCTCGCCTTCGAGAAGGAGCAGGGCATCACCTACCCCAGCCTGTACGACCCGACCGGCAAGCTGATGCTCCGCTTCGAGAAGGGCACGCTCAACCCGCAGGCGATCCCCTCCACGCTCGTCCTCGACCGGGACGGGAAGATCGCGGCCCGTTCGCTGGCCGCCCTCAGCGAGGAGAAGCTGCGCGCGATGATCGACCCGGTCCTCGCGGAGAAGTGACGTGAGCACCGTCACGATGCTCGCCGCGGTGGCCGATCCGAACCAGACGGTACTGAGCGGCGCCCTGCTGGTCGCCCTGCCCATCGCGCTGCTCGGCGGACTCGTCTCCTTCTTCTCCCCGTGCGTCCTGCCGCTCGTCCCCGGCTACCTGTCGTACGTCACCGGCGTCGCCGGCACCGACCTGGCCGAGGCCCGGCGCGGCCGGATGGTCGCCGGCGCCTCCCTCTTCGTGGCCGGCTTCACGGCCGTGTTCGTCTCCAGCGGCGCCCTCTTCGGCTACTTCGGCGACACGCTCCAGGCCAACAAGGGCGTCCTGTCCAAGGTGCTGGGCGTGCTCATGGTCCTCATGGGCGTCTTCTTCATGGGCCTGATGCCCTGGATGACCCAGCGCGAGTTCCGCTTCCACCGGCGGCCGGTGGCCGGGCTCGTCGGCGCCCCGCTGCTCGGCGCGCTGTTCGGCATCGGCTGGACGCCGTGCATCGGCCCGACCCTGGCGTCCGTGCTGACGCTCTCCTCCCAGCAGGGCAGCGCGGGCCGCGGCGCCCTGCTCACCGTCGCCTACTGCCTCGGCCTCGGGCTGCCCTTCGTGCTCGCCGCGGTCGCCTTCCGCAAGGCGCTCGGCGCCTTCGCCCGGGTCAAGCGGCACTATGTCTGGGTGATGCGGATCGGCGGCTCGATGATGATCGTGACCGGTCTGCTGCTGCTGACCGGCGCCTGGGACCACCTGGTGCAGGACCTCCAGTCCTGGTCCACCGGCTTCACCGTGGGGATCTGATCGATGAGCAAGACCACCGCCGGCGAACCCGTGGACGCCGCCGCACCGCAGGACCGGGACCAGGACCTCGGCGCGGCCGGCTCCCAGCTGTCCACCGCGCCCGCCGAGTCGCCCGGCGGCGTCCCCGCCATGGGCGCCGTCGGCTGGGCCCGCTGGTTCTGGCGGCAGCTGACCTCGATGCGGGTCGCCCTGCTGCTGCTCCTGCTGCTGGCGCTCGGCGCGATCCCCGGTTCGCTGATCCCGCAGACCGGCACCGACGCCACGAAGGTCGCCGACTTCGAGAGGGACCACCCCACCCTCGCGCCGCTCTACGACAAGCTGGGCCTCTTCCACGTCTACAGCTCGGTGTGGTTCTCCGCCGTCTACATCCTGCTGTTCGTCTCCCTCATCGGCTGCATCGTTCCCCGCACCTGGCAGTTCGTGGGCCAGCTGCGCGGCCGCCCGCCGGGCGCGCCCAAGCGGCTGACCCGGCTGCCCGCGTACACGACGTGGCGCACGGACGCCGAGCCGGAGCAGGTGCGCGAGGCCGCGCTCGCGCTGCTGAAGAAGCGCCGTTTCCGCGCGCACCTCGCCGGGGACGCGGTCGCCGCCGAGAAGGGCTACCTGCGCGAGGTCGGCAACCTCGCCTTCCACATCGCCCTCATCGTGATGCTGACGGCCTTCGCCTGGGGCCAGCTGTTCAAGATGGAGGGCAACAAGCTGGTCCTGGAGGGCGACGGTTTCTCCAACACCCTCACCCAGTACGACGACTTCAAGTCCGGCACCCTCTTCGACGCCGACGACCTGGCGCCGTTCAGCTTCAACCTGAAGGACTTCACCGGCACCTACGAGGTCTCCGGGCCCAACAAGGGCACTCCGCGCACCTACCAGGCCGCCCTCACCTACTCCGAGGGCGCCTACGGCAAGGAGAAGAAGACCACCGTCAAGGTGAACCACCCGCTGGAGATCGGCGACTCGAAGGTCTACCTCACCGCCCACGGGTACGCCCCCGTCGTCACCGTCAGGGACGGCAAGGGCAACGTGGTCTACCGCGACGCCGTACCGCTGCTGCCGCTCGACTCCAACGTCACCTCCTCCGGCGTGGTCAAGGTGTACGACGGCTACCGCGACGCCAAGGGCGTCAAGGAACAGCTCGCCTTCCAGGCCTTCCTCCTGCCCAGCTACGCCGAGGGCAACGAGGTCTCCTCCGCCTTCCCGGCACTGCTGAACCCGGTGCTGAACCTGGAGCCGTACCACGGCGACCTCGGCGTCGACTCGGGCATCCCGCAGAGCGTCTACCAGCTCGACAAGCGGAAGATGAAGCCGTTCAAGGACGTCAAGGACCTCCAGGTGCGGGACAACCTCAAGCCCGGCGAGACCATGACCCTCCCGAACGGCGCCGGCTCGATCACCTACGAGGGCACCAAGGAGTGGGCGAACTTCCAGATCACCCAGCAGCCCGGCAGCGGCTGGGCGCTGGCCGGCTCGGTCGCCGCCATCCTCGGACTGGCCGGCTCCCTGTTCATCCAGCGCCGCCGCGTGTGGGTGCGGGCGGTGCGGGGCGCCGACGGCGTGACGGTCGTCGAGATGGCCGGCCTCGGCCGCAGCGAGTCCGCGAAGGTGCCCGAGGAGCTGGGCGACCTCGCCGGGATCCTGTACGACCGGGCGCCGGGGGTTCCCGACGACCCGGAAGCCCCCGAAGCCCCCGACACCCCCGATTCCCGAGCCGTACCTGCCGAAGGGTCTGAGAAGTGACTCTCGCCGCCGCAACCGACCTCGCCGGCGCGGTGAACCTCGCCGCCGCCACCAACGAGAACCTCGCGAACATCAGCAACACGCTGATCTACTCCGCGATGGCCGTCTACACCCTGGCCTTCTTCGCGTACATCGCCGAATGGACCTTCGGCGGCCGCAGCAAGGTCGGCCGCACCGCCGCCGCGCTCACCGACCGGGCCCCGGCCGGGAAGACGGCCCCCGCCGTCACCGTGCGGAAGGCCGGCGGCACCGCCGTGCTGGAGCGGCCGAAGGTCGTGGTGCGGGCCGCGGCCGGCACCCGCGAGGTGCCCGACGGGCCCGGCGCGCACGGCGGCGACGAGCAGGGCGACCTCTACGGCCGGATCGCCGTCTCCCTCACGGTGCTGGCCTTCCTGATCGAGTTCGGCGGGGTGCTCGCCCGCGCGCTCTCGGTGCAGCGGGCGCCGTGGGGCAACATGTACGAGTTCAACATCACCTTCTCCACGGTGGCCGTCGGCGTGTACCTCGCGCTGCTGGCGCTGAAGAAGAACGTGCGCTGGCTCGGGCTGTTCCTGATCACCTCGGTCCTGCTCGACCTCGGCCTCGCGGTCACCGTCCTGTACACGGCGAGCGACCAGCTGGTCCCCGCCCTGCACTCGTACTGGCTGTACATCCACGTCTCCACCGCGATCTTCTGCGGCGCGGTGTTCTACGTCGGCGCGGTCTCCACGATCCTGTACCTGTTCAAGGACTCCCACGAGAACAAGCTCGCGGGCGGCGGCACGCCCGGGAAGCTCGCCAACTCGGTCCTGGACCGGCTGCCCGCCGCGGCGACCCTGGACAAGTTCGCCTACCGCGTCAACGCCGCCGTCTTCCCGCTGTGGACGTTCACGATCATCGCGGGCGCCATCTGGGCGGGCGACGCCTGGGGCCGCTACTGGGGCTGGGACCCCAAGGAGACCTGGTCCTTCATCACCTGGGTCGCCTACGCCGGCTACCTGCACGCCCGCGCCACCGCCGGCTGGAAGGGCCGCAAGGCCGCCTACCTCGCGCTGGTCGCCTTCGGCTGCTGGCTGTTCAACTACTACGGCGTCAACATCTTCGTCTCCGGCAAGCACTCCTACGCCGACGTCGGCCTGGGCGTGCTGCGGTCGGCCGGGTTCTGAGCCCCCGCGGCCGGCGGGACGGGCCGGGCGCCCCCCCCCGCCCGGGGGGCCCCGGGGGGGGGGGGGCCCCGCGCGCGGGGGCGGGGGGAAAAGAACACCCCACCCCCCACCCCCAACGGCCCAAACAACAAAAGCAAAAAAAGGGGCTGCTCC
>NZ_JBICUZ010000030.1:0-24145 GCF_043198675.1 Streptomyces sp. NPDC048734
GACGAGATCGGCATGGGCGACAACATCTGGCTCGGCGACCGCGACGCCGTGCGCACCCCCATGCAGTGGACACCCGACCGCAACGCGGGCTTCTCGTCGTGCGACCCCGGCCGGCTCTTCCTGCCGACCATCATGGACCCCGTCCACGGGTACCAGGTGACCAACGTGGAGGCGTCGATGGCGTCGCCCTCCTCGCTGCTGCACTGGACCCGCCGCATGATCGAGATCCGCAAGCAGAACCACGCCTTCGGCCTCGGCTCCTTCACCGAGCTGCCGTCCTCCAACCCGGCCGTCCTCGCCTTCCTGCGCGAGTACGAGGACGACCTCGTCCTGTGCGTCCACAACTTCTCCCGCTTCGCCCAGCCCACCGAACTGGACCTGAGCCGGTTCGGCGGGCGCCATCCCGTCGAGCTGTTCGGCGGGGTCCGTTTTCCGGCCGTGGGTGAGCTGCCATATCTGCTCACCCTCGGGGGACACGGTTTCTACTGGTTCCGACTGCGCAGGGAGACCGTCTAGTACCCCCGGGCGGGGCGGTTTCTCCCGCCCCGCCCGGGGCACGCATCAGTAACACCCCGACCCCCCGGGGAAAGGACGTGACGCCATGGCGGAAACGGTCACACTCTCCGGCACGACCAGTCCCGGGCTCCTCGCGTCACTGGCCCCCCTGCTGCGGGAGTGGCTGCCACGGCAGCGCTGGTTCGCCGGCAAGGGGAGTCCGGTCACGGGGTTCTCGCTGGTGGCGGGCACCGAGCTGTTGCCCGCCACGTCCAGGCTGGGCCTCTACCACCTGCTGGTCCGCGCGCACCAGGGCGCCGTGCCCGGCGACTGCTACCAGCTCCTGATCGGGGCGCGCGAGGCGCTGCCGCCCCGGCTGGCGCCCGCGCTGATCGGGCACGTGCCGGACGGACCGCTCGGCGGCCGGACCGTCTACGACGCCCTGTACGACACCCGGCCCGCCGAGGTCCTCCTGGAGGCGCTGCGCACCGAGGCGCGGGTCGGTGTCCTGCGCTGCGAACGGGACCCCGCGCAGGAGATACGCGCCGGTCTCGTGCCACGCCGGCTGACCGCCGAGCAGTCGAATTCGTCGGTCGTCTTTGGAGATACGTTCATTCTCAAGCTGTTGCGCCGGGTCGTCCCCGGCGTCAACCCCGACCTGGAGCTGCCGCTGGCCCTGGCCCGCGAGGGATCCTCCCGGGTGCCGGCGCCGACGGCATGGTTGCACGCGGACCTGGAGGACGGCGCCGGCGAGTCGTACGTCCTCGGCGTCCTCCAGCCGTTCGTGCAGGGCGCGACGGACGGCTGGGAACTGGCGCTGCGGGAGCTGGCCAAGGGCGAGGACTTCGGCGCCGAGGCCCGGGCGCTGGGTCGGGCCACCGCCGAGGTGCACACCGCGCTGGCCCGGGCGCTGCCCACCGCCACCCTCGGCCACGCCCAGCTCGGGCCGCTGGTCGACGGCATGACCGAGAGGCTGGACGCGGCCGCCCAGGCCGTGCCCGCCCTGCGCCCCTACGCCCCCGGCCTGCGCACCGCGTTCTCGGCGCTGGCCGATCTCGCGGCCGAGGGCCGGACCTGGACCGCCCAGCGCGTCCACGGCGACCTGCACCTCGGGCAGTGCCTGCGGGCACCCTCCGGCCAGTGGTCGCTGATCGACTTCGAGGGCGAGCCGGCCCGCCCGCTGGCCGAGCGGCGGATGCCCCAGCCGGCCGTCCGGGACGTGGCGGGCATGCTGCGCTCGTTCGACTACGCCGCCCTCTCCGCCGACCCCCCGGCGCCCGGCTGGGCCGAGGCGTGCCGGGCCGCGTACTGCTCCGGCTACGCCGAGGTGTCCGGCACCGACCCCCGCACCGACCCCGTACTGCTGCGGGCCTACGAGACGGACAAGGCGGTCTACGAGGTCGTCTACGAGGCCCGGCACCGTCCCGACTGGCTCTCCGTCCCGCTGTCCGCGATACGTCGGCTCGCCGCATCCGACCCGTCCTGAGGAGGCTTTCCCCGTGACTCCCAGCCCCCCGTCCCCCCACGGTTCCGATCCCGGGAACCCGAAGGACCCGAAGAAGGCCCCGGCCCCGAAGGCCGCGGTCGAGAAGACGGTGGCCGAGAAGACGGTGGCCGAGAAAGCGGCGGCCAAGAAAGCGGGGGGCAAGAGGACAGCGGCTGCCGCCGTGAAGGCCTCCGAGCGGAAGGCCGCCCTCCAGGAGGCCGCCGAGGGGAAGGCCGCCGCCGGGGAGACCCCGGCGCAGAAGGCCGTCGCGCAGAAGGCCGTCACCAAGAAAGCCGTGGCCAAGAAGGCCGTCGCGGCGAAGGCTGTCACGAAGAAGCCCGTGGCGAAGAAGACCGCGACGAAGAAGACCGTGGCCGAGGCGGTTGCGGCGGAGGCAGCAGGGGTGGAGGCGGCCGCCTCGAAGAAGACCGCGTCGAAGAAGGCCTCCTCGCAGAAGGCCGCCCCGGCGAAGGCCGCCGCCCCGGCGAAGCGTGCCGCGAAGAAGAGTGCCGCGAAGAAGGCACCCGCCTCCGCGCCCGCCCCGGCGAAGGGGCGCGTGCCCCGGCCTCCCGTCCCGCTCTCGGCCGAGCCCGTGGAAGCGGGGTCCGCACAGGCCGGGCCCGTGGAGGTCGCCCCCTCCCCCGCGCTGGACGGCGGCGACCGCGAGCGGCTGCTGCACGGCACCCATCACGACCCGCACGCCGTGCTCGGCGCGCACCCGGCGCCCGGCGGGATCGCCTTCCGGGCCTTCCGCCCCCACGCCCTGTCGGTCACCGTCGTCACCGGCGGGCTGCGCGCCGAACTGCACGACGACGGCGACGGCTTCTTCTCGGGCCTGCTCCCCCTGAGCGAGGTCCCGGCCTACCGTCTGGTCGTCGCGTACGAGGGGACGGTCCAGGAGACCGAGGACCCGTACCGCTTCCTGCCCACGCTCGGCGACCTGGACCTGCACCTGATCGGGGAGGGCCGGCACGAGGAACTGTGGACGGTGCTCGGCGCGCACCCGATGATCCACGAGGGGGTGGGCGGCACCCGCTTCTCCGTGTGGGCGCCCAACGCACGCGCGGTGCGGCTCGTGGGCACCTTCAACTTCTGGGACGGCATCGGGTATCCGATGCGGTCGCTCGGTTCCTCCGGGGTCTGGGAGCTGTTCGTGCCCGCGATCGGCGAGGGCGAACTGTACAAGTTCGACATCACCCGGCCCGACGGTTCCCGCACCCAGCGCGCCGACCCGATGGCCCGCCGCACGGAGATACCGCCGGCCACCTCGTCGGTGGTGGAGGCCTCGCACTACGAGTGGGGCGACGCGGAGTGGCTGGCGAGCCGGGGGGAACGCCCGGCCCACGAGGCACCTTTGTCGATCTACGAGGTCCATCTGCCGTCCTGGCGGCCGGGGCTGACCTACCGTCAGCTCGCCGAGCAGCTCCCCGCGTACGTCAAGGAGCTGGGTTTCACGCACGTCGAGCTGATGCCGGTCGCCGAGCACCCCTTCGGCGGCTCGTGGGGCTACCAGGTCACCGGCTTCTACGCGCCCACGGCCCGGCTCGGCACGCCCGACGACTTCCGCTTCCTCGTGGACGCCCTGCACCGGGCGGGCATCGGCGTCATCATGGACTGGGTGCCGGCGCACTTCCCGCGCGACGAATGGGCGCTGGCGGAGTTCGACGGGCGGCCCCTGTACGAGCACGAGGACCCGCTGCGGGCCGCTCATCCCGACTGGGGGACGCTGGAGTTCGACTACGGGCGGCGCGAGGTGCGCAACTTCCTCGTGGCCAACGCCGTGTACTGGTGCGAGGAGTTCCACATCGACGGGCTGCGGGTGGACGCCGTCGCCTCCATGCTCTACCTCGACTACTCGCGCGAGCCGGGCCAGTGGACGCCGAACGAGCACGGCGGCCGGGAGAACCTCGACGCGGTGGCCTTCCTCCAGGAGATGAACGCCACCGTGTACCGGCGTGTCCCCGGTGTCGTGACCATCGCGGAGGAGTCCACGGCCTGGGACGGCGTGACGCGCGCGACGCATCACCGGGGGCCGAGCGGTTTCGGCGGACTCGGCTTCGGGCTGAAGTGGAACATGGGGTGGATGCACGACTCGCTGCAGTACATGAGCCACGAGCCCGTGTACCGCAAGTACCACCACGGCGAGCTGACCTTCTCGATGGTGTACGCCTACAGCGAGAACTACGTGCTGCCCATATCGCACGACGAGGTGGTGCACGGCAAGAAGTCGCTGGTGTCGAAGATGCCGGGGGACTGGTGGCAGCAACGTGCCAACCTGCGGGCCTACCTGGCGTACATGTGGGCCCACCCCGGCAAGCAGCTCCTCTTCATGGGGCAGGAGTTCGCGCAGGGGGCCGAGTGGTCCGAGGAGCGCGGGCCCGACTGGTGGCTGCTCGACCCCGCCTACGGGGCGGAGGCCGATCACCGGGGCGTGCGGGAGCTGGTCGGTGACCTGAACTCCGTGTACCGGTCGACGCCCGCCCTGTGGGAGCGCGACACCGTCGCCGACGGCTTCCAGTGGGTGGTGGGGGACGCCGCCGACGACAACGTCCTCGCGTTCCTGCGCCGTGACGCCGACGGCACACCGCTGCTGGCGGTGTCGCACTTCTCGCCCGTCGTCCGTCAGGACTACCGGCTGGGGGTGCCGGACGACGTACCCGCCTGGTTCGAGGTGCTCAACACGGACGCCGGGCGGTACGGGGGCAGTGACGTGTTCCACGCCGACCCGGTGAAGCCGGAACACCAGCCCTGGCACGGCCATCCGGCCTCCGTCCGGCTGACGTTGCCCCCGCTGTCGACGGTGTGGCTGCGCCCGGCGTAGCGGTTGCCCGCCCCCGGGCGCCGGACCGGTCGGTACCGCCCACAGGGTCGGCCCCCGGGGATCCGGGGCGGAGTCCCCGGGGATCCGGGGCCGAGTCCCCAGAGATCCGGGCCTACCCGAGGGACTCCACCAGGCCCTCCGCCAAGGGCGCCGGCAGCGTCCCCGTGTGCAGGACGCCCAGGCGCTGGGTGGCCCGGGTCAGGGCGACGTACAGGTCGCTCGTGCCGTAGCGGGACGGTTCCACCACCAGGACCGAGTCGAATTCCAGGCCCTTCGACTGGCGGGGGTCCAGCAGGACGACCTTGCGGGTGAGGTCCGGCTCCGCGTCCGCGGTGACCCCGTCGAGACGGGCCGCCAGCCGGCGGTGCAGGTCACGGGGGGCGATCACCGCGAGCCGGCCCTCCGCGGGGGTCAGCTCCGCCACCGCCCCGGCGACCGCGCCGGGCAGGTCGTCGACGGCCCGCGCCCAGGGCCGTACGCCGGTGGACCGCACCGAGCTCGGCGGCACGAAGTCCGGCTGCTCCGCGCGGACGACGGCCGCCGCGACGTCCATGATCTCCGCGGGGGTGCGGTAGTTGACGCCCAGCCGGGTGTGCTCCCAGCGGTCCCCGACATACGGTTCGAGGATGCCCGCCCAGGAGCCGACGCCCGCCGCCTCCGCGGTCTGCGCCGGATCGCCGACCAGGGTCATGGAACGGGTCGGGACGCGCCGCATCAGCAGCCGCCACGCCATCGGCGACAGCTCCTGCGCCTCGTCGACGATGATGTGCCCGAACGCCCAGGTCCGGTCGGCCGCCGCCCGCTCGGCCGCGCTGCGGTGGTCGTCCTCCTCGTGGCGTTCGGCGAAGCGTTCGGCGTCGATGATGTCGTGGGCCGACAGGACCTCGCTGGCGTCGGGGTCGCCGTCCTCCTTGTCCTCGAACTCGTACGTCCGGGAGGCGTAGGAGACGTCGAGCACGCCCTGCGCGTAGGCGACCTGCCGTGCCCGCTCGCGCTCGGCGCCCTCCCGGGCCGACCGGTCGTCCTCGCCGAGGAGTTCG
Source organism: Streptomyces sp. NPDC048734 (assembly GCF_043198675.1). Taxonomy (NCBI): domain Bacteria; kingdom Bacillati; phylum Actinomycetota; class Actinomycetes; order Kitasatosporales; family Streptomycetaceae; genus Streptomyces; species Streptomyces sp. NPDC048734. The sequence goes on from NZ_JBICUZ010000030.1 coordinate 5,843, forward strand.
GCGGCCTCGTCGAGCAGCGGCACGTCGGCGACCGTCCAGGCCCGGGTGACCGGGCGGCGGACGACGGCGGCGTCCTCGTCGGAGAGGTGTCCCTCGGGCTCGGCGAGGAAGTCGGCGACCACCCGCCGCGGGGAGAGCACCGGCCACAACTGGTCCACGGCCGACCACACTTCGGGGTTCTCGGCCAGCTCGTCGCGGATCTGGGTGAGGTCGCTGGGGTCGAGGAGGCTGGAGCCGTCGTAGGGGTCGGTGCCGACGCGTTCGGCGTACAGCTCGGTGAGGGTGTTGAGGATGTGGCCCTCGAAGTGTTCGCGGGCGGCGTTGTGCGGCAGCCCGGTGGCGCGGGTGCGTTCGCGGGCGACCCTCACCAGTCCCTCGTCGAGCATGAGCACCTCCCCGTCGTGCTCGATCGCGATGACCGGGTCGGGCAGCGCCTGCCGGTCGCGTACGACGGCGGCGAGGACGTCGGCCATGTCGGCGCGGCCCTTCACGGCGGCCGCCTCCGGGGTGTCGCCGGCCGTCGCCCGCACGCCCGGGTACAGCTCGCCGACCGTCGCCAGGAGCACGCCGGTCTCACCGAGGGCGGGCAGCACCTCGCCGATGTAGCCGAGGAAGGCGGGGTTGGGGCCGACGATCAGCACGGCCCGCTTGGCGAGCAGTTCGCGGTGCTCGTAGAGGAGGTAGGCGGCGCGGTGCAGGGCGACGGCCGTCTTGCCGGTGCCGGGGCCGCCCTCGACGACCAGCACCCCGCGGTGCGGGGCGCGGATGATCTCGTCCTGCTCGGCCTGGATGGTCTGCACGATGTCGTGCATGCGGCCGGTACGGGCGGAGTCGAGGGCGGCGAGCAGGACGGCGTCGCCGGCGGGGTCCTCGTGGCCGGTGCGGGTGGCGTCGCCGAGGTCGAGGAACTCGTCGTGCAGGGCGGTGACCCGGCGGCCGTCGGTGGTGATGTGCCGGCGGCGGCGCAGGCCCATCGGGGTGTGGCCGGTGGCCAGGTAGAAGGGGCGGGCGACGTCGGCCCGCCAGTCGACGAGGACGGGGGTGCGCTCGGGGTCGTCCCGGCGCAGGCCGATCCGGCCGATGTGGTGGCCGGCGCCGGAGGCCAGGTCGATCCGGCCGAAGCAGAGCGAGCCGTCCACGGCGTTCAGGGCGGCGAGCAGTCCGGAGCGTTCGGCGACGAGGATGTCCCGCTCCAGGCGGGCCTGCATGGGGGTGTCGCCCTGGGCGAGGGCGTCGGTGACGGCGGCCTCGGTGACACCGCGCAGTGCGTCCACGCGCGCGTACAGCCCGTCGATGAATTCCTGTTCGCCGCGCATTTCACCGTCGGTGAATTCGGCGTCCACGTCGGTGCTCTTATCCGTGCCCATATCGATGCTCGTGTCGATGCCGTGATGAGTGCTTGCGCCGGTGTTTGACAAATCCGCTCCCACCCCAATATACTGCGCCTATCGAACTTCTCCGCGATTCGATTTCCTGAAGTCGCGAATCATCGAATATACGCCGAGAAAACCCCCGGACGCAATTGTCCGGGGGTTTTCTCGTAGTCCGTACAGGTCCGCGGAAAGCGGGGCGGGGATCAGAGGACGTCCGACAGCTCCTCCAGCAGCCGCCGCTTCGGCCGGGCCCCCACCAACGCCTTCACCGGCTCGCCGGCCCGGAACACCATGAAGGTCGGCATCGACAGCACCTTGTAGTGGTTCGTCGTCCCGGGATTGCGGTCCACGTTCAGCTGCACCACCTTCAGCCGCTCGCCCTCCTCCGCGGCGAGCGCCCCGAGCACCGGCGCCATCTGACGGCACGGCGGGCACCAGTCGGCGGTGAACTCCACCAGCACCGGCCGGTCCGCCGCGAGCACCTCCGACCCGAAGTCCGCGTCGGTCACCTCGTCCACTCCGGCCACCTTGGTCACGGCTGCCGCCCTTCCAGTTCGCACACGGGCTCCGGACCCCCCGGAACCAGCGCTTCGGCGGCCAGCTCGTCACGTGCCCGCTCGGCCCGCGTGAGCTGTCCGGCGACCTTCTGGCGGACCGCCGTCAGCTCCCCGATGAGCGCGTCCAGCTCGTCCAGCTTGCGCCGGTACACCGCGAGCGAGGCGGGACACGAGTCGCCCTCCGGGTGTCCGGCCCGCAGACACTCCACGAAGGGCCGGGTCTCCTCCAGCTCGAACCCGAAGTCCCGCAACGTCCTGATCTGCCGCAACGCCCGCAGGTCACGCTCGTCGTAGGCCCGGTGACCCAGCTCGTCGCGCCGCGCGGGCAGCAGTCCCCGCGACTCGTAGTACCGCAGCGCCCGCGTCGTGGTTCCGGCCCGTGCGGCCAGCTCGCCGATTCGCATGCCCACGAACGTACGGCTTGACCCCGACGTCAAGGCAAGGGGAACCGGCGGAACGCCGCCCCGACTCCGCCGGCACCCCCTCACACCGCCCGCGTCAGACGGGCCTCCGCCGCGCCGGCCCGGCCCGTCAGCAGGAGCAGCAGCGCACCGATCGGGCCGCCGGCAAGCGCCGGCTGCGGCTGCGGCTGCGGGAGGCGCTGACCGTCCTGCGGGAGATCACCGACCCGTGGGCGTGGAACCGACCCGTGGGCGTGAACAGGGCGCGGGCACGAGCAGGGCGCGGGCACGAGCAGGGCGCGGGCACGAGCAGGGCGCGGGCACGAGCAGGGCGCGGGCACGAGCAGGGCGCGGGCCCGGCCGACGGCGGGTGCCGCCGACGCGCCCCGGCACGTCGGCGGCACCCCGTGAGGTTCAGCGCACCCGGCTGAACACCCGCTCCCTGTCCTTCGCCTTCTCCGCCTTCTCCGCCTGCTCCGCCCGCTCCGATTCAGTCGTCGGTGACTTGCCCTTCCCCTTGCCCGGGAGCAGCACCGCCACCAGGACGGTGCCGACGCCGAGGACAACCGCGCCGACCAGGCTGGTGTGGGCCACCGCGTCCGCGAAGGAGGAGCCGACCGAGTCGGCCGTCCGGCGGGCGGCCTCGGCGAGTTCGGCGGCCTGCGCCTTGAGCTGCGCGGCCTGCTGCGGGTCGCTCGACCGTGCCGCCTGCGCACCGAGCTGGTGCGCCCGGTCGGCGACGCCCTGCGCGACGGCGTACCCGGCGCCGACCGAGTCCTGGGCGGTGGCGAGGGCGCCGGCCGGGAGGCCGCTGCCGGACGCCGCGTCCCCGAGGTGGTCGGAGTACGACGTGCCCAGCAGCGAGCCGAGGATCGCGATGCCGAGGGAGCCGCCCAGCTCCAGCGAGGTGTCGTTCACCGCGCCGCCGACGCCCAGTTCGGACTCGGGGAACGCCCCCATGATGGCGTCCGTGCAGGGCGACAGCGCGAGTCCGATCGCCACGCCGAGGACGACGAGGGGCACCACGAAGTCGCCGTACGACGACGTGGCGTCGACCTGGGTGAGGAGGGCGAGGGCGGCCGTGCCGGCGACCATGCCCGCGGTGACCGTCCACTTCATGCCGACGCGCGGGGTGAGGTAGGCGGTCAGGGCCGAGCCGACGAAGACCGCGCCGGCCAGGGGCAGCATGCGCAGGCCGGTGTCGAGGGCGTCGTGGCCGAGGACGAACTGGAGGTGCTGGGTGAGGTAGTAGAAGGCGCCGAAGACGGCCAGGAAGAACAGGGCCACGGCGAGGTTGGACCCGGCGAAGCGGCGGTCGGAGAAGCGGCGCACGTCCAGCACCGGGTGCGGGTGGCGCAGCTCCCACAGGACGAAGGCAACCAGGGCCACGACGGCGGCGGCCGCCGCGCCGACCGCCTTGGGGCCCCAGCCGAAGTGCGGCCCCTCGATGATCATGTAGACGAGCGCGCCGATCCAGACCACCGACAGCAGTCCGCCGACGTAGTCGATGCGGTCGTGGTGCCCGGCCCTGGACGGCGGCACGAGGACGAGGGCGCCGATGATCGCGGCGACGGCGACGGGCACGTTGATGAGGAACGTCGACGACCAGCCGTGGTTCTCCAGCAGGGCGCCGGCGACGAGCGGGCCGGCCGCGATGGCGAGGCCCGCGGTCGCCGTCCACAGGGTGATCGCCTTGGCGCGTTCGGCGCGCGGGAAGGTCGCGGCGAGCAGCGACAGCGTCGCGGGCATGATGAGCGCCGCGCCCACGCCCATCACGGCGCGGCCCGCGATCACGGTTCCGGCACTGTCGGCGAGGTAGCCGGAGACCGCGCCGCCGGCGAACACCACGAGCCCGAGCAGGAGCGCTCCGCGCCGGCTGTACTTGTCGCCGATCGCACCGAGCAGCAGCATCAGCGCCGCGTACGGCACCGTGTAGCCGTCGATGACCCACTGGAGGTCGGCGCTGGTCAGGCCCAGGTCATCGGTCATGGCGGGCGCGGCGACCGTGAGGGCGGTGTTCGCCATCACGATGATCAGCAGGCTCAGGCAGAGGACGAGGAGCGCCCACCAGCGTCGGCGGTAGGGGCCCTCCATCCGTTCGACCGGTTCGTTCATGACGAGTCGCATGGGCAGAGATCGCCTTCCTCGGGACGTTCGCGGCGACGTGCAGGGCTTCGATCACCCGACACCGGGCAATTGCACAACAGTGTGCAATGTATGACCGCTGCACAGTGGTGTGCAAATCGAAGGAGCGGAACGCGCCACGACGGAAGGCAGGCACAATGGCCGCCATGACCACGGGTAACAGCAGTCGCGCGGAGGCAAACCGACGCCGCATCCTCGATGTGGCCCTCGCCGAGCTGTTGCGCGACCCGGACGCGTCCATGAACCACATCGCCCGCGCCGCCGGTGTCGTACGGCGCACGGTGTACGGGCACTTCCCCAGCCGTGAGGCGCTGATCAGCACGCTGGTCGACGAGGCGGTGGCGGTGCTGGCCGCCGCCCACGAGGGGGAGGGCGAGGGCGGCGGGGACCCGGCGGAGGAGCTGGCCCGGTCCGTGCTGGCCGTGTGGCGGATCGCCGACCGCTACCGCCTGCTGGTCGCGCTGGCCCAGCGCACGGTCACCATGCAGGGCATCCGGGAGCGGCTCACCCCGGTGCGCCAGGACACGGTCCGGCTGCTCCAGCGCGGCCTGGACGAGGGGACGTTCGCCTCACCACTGCCGGCGCCGGCGCTGGCGTACGTGCACGAGCAGATCGTGTTCGCGCTGATGGAGGCCGTGAACGACGGGCTGCTGAGCACGCGTGAGGCGGGCCGCTCGGCCGCCGTCACCTCGCTGACCGCGGCCGGCGTGCCCGCCACCCTGGCCACCGCCCTCGTGACGAAGGTGAGCGGGTCCGGCGCGTCGGACGCGTCTGGCTGACCGACGCGTCACCGCGTCGGGCCGGCGGGCGCGCTCCGTCGCGCGAGCCCGGCCGGCGGGCGCGCCACCGCCCGGGAAACGCCGCAGGCCCCCGGTGTGCGAGACACCGAGGGCCTGCGGGGCGGAAACGGGAAACCGGGCGGCCGAGCTACGGGGGAGCACTCGGCCGCCCGGCGTTTTTTGGGGGCGGACACCGGCGGGTAGGGCGGACACCGGCAGGCGGGGCGAACACCACCGGATGGAACGGCCACCGGCAGGTGGGGCGGATACCGGGTGCCCGGCCCGGGTTCAGGCGGGGCCGGGCACCCGGTGTACGGGGGGTCTCGCCGACGGCGTCAGGCCCTGGCGAGTTCCTTCTCGCCCTCCTCGCGCGACTCGGGCACCTCCACCGCCGGGGCGTCCTGCCCGCCGTGGGCGTCGTCGAGCAGGGTCTTCTCGTCGAAGGGCAGCTCGCCCGCGAGCACCCGGCCCACGCGCTCCTTGTCGATCTCCTTGGTCCAGGTGCCGATCAGGACCGTGGCGACGGCGTTGCCCGCGAAGTTCGTCAGGGCGCGGGCCTCGCTCATGAAGCGGTCGATGCCGACGATGAGGCCGATGCCGTCCACCAGGGCCGGCTTGTGCGACTGGAGGCCGCCGGCCAGGGTCGCCAGACCGGCGCCGGTGACACCGGCCGCGCCCTTGGAGGCGATCAGCAGGAACAGCAGCAGCGGGATCTGCTCGCCGACCGACATCGGCGTCCCCATGGCGTCGGCGATGTACAGGGAGGCCATGGTCATGTAGATCATGGTGCCGTCGAGGTTGAAGGAGTAGCCGGTCGGGACGGTGATGCCGACGACGGGCTTGCTGACGCCCAGGTGCTCCATCTTGGCGATGAGGCGCGGCAGCGCGGACTCGGAGGAGGAGGTGGACAGGATCAGCAGGAACTCGCGGCCCAGGTACTTGAACAGGGCGAGGACGTTCAGCCCCGAGACGACCCGCAGCAGCGCGCCGAGCACGATGAAGACGAACAGGAAGCAGGTGACGTAGAAGCCGAGCATCAGGACGGCGAGGCTCTTGAGGGCGTCGACGCCGGCCGAGCCGGTGACCGCGGCGATGGCGCCGAAGGCACCGATCGGGGCGGCCCACATCACCATCGCGAGGATGCGGAAGACCAGCCGCTGGATGTGCTCGACACCGCGCAGGACCGGCTGTCCGGCCGGGCCCATGGCCTGGAGGGCGAAGCCCGCGAGCAGCGCGACGAGCAGCGTCTGGAGCACCTCGCCGCCGGTGAAGGCGGAGACGATCGTGGTCGGGATGACGCCCAGCAGGAACTCGGTGGTGTCCTTGGCCTCCGCCGACACCTGCGCCTGACCGGTCTCCTTGACCGCGTCGGTGAGCGCGAGGCCGGTGCCCGGCTCCAGGATGTTGCCGACGACGAGGCCGATGGCGAGGGCGACCAGGGACATGACCGTGAAGTAGGCCAGGGCGATGCCGCCGACGGCGCCGACCTTGGCGGCCTTGCGGACCGATCCGATGCCGAGCACGATCGTGCAGAAGATGATCGGCGAGATCATCATCTTGATCAGGTTCACGAAGCCGGTGCCGATGGGCTTCAGTTCGACCGCGAAGTCGGGAGCGATCAGGCCCACGGCGATGCCGAGGGCGACCGCGACGATCACCGCGATGTACAGGTAATGCGTGCGGTCCCGCTTGGCGGCGGGTACGGCGGATGCCGTATCGGGGGTGCTGGCGGCCACGGCTGCCCTCCTTGACGTCTTCGTCGGCATCACCGGCGTGCGGCTCACGTCCGGGGGTTCGGGGGATGCCGTGACTATCCCCCCGCGCTGTGAGGGCGGTCACCCTTCCGTTCATTTAGTTCACGCTCGACGCGGGAGGCACACTGACGGCATGCGCATCCCCGTCCCGCGACCCCGCAGCCTGGCCGGCCAGCTGTTCGCCATGCAGGCCGTCCTGATAGCGGTGGTCGTCGCGGGCTACGCGCTGTTCACCTACCTCAGCGACCGCAGCCAGGCCGAGGAGGCCGCGAGCCGGCAGGCCTCGGCGGTGGCCCGCTCGGTCGCCGACTCCCCCTCGGTGCGGGAGGCGATCGGCACCGCGGACCCGACCGCGCGGCTCCAGCCGTACGCGCTGCGGATCATGCACGACACCGAGGTCGACTTCGTCACGATCATGAATCCGGCGGGGATCCGCTGGACCCACCCGGACGAGAGGCAGATCGGCCTGCACTTCCGGGGCAACACCGCGCGGGCCCTGAAGGGCGAGACCTTCACCGAGACCTACACCGGCACTCTCGGCCCGTCCGTCCGCGCGGTCGCCCCCGTCGAGGGGGACGACGGCCGGATCGTCGGCCTGGTCAGCGCGGGCATCAAGGTCGAGGCGATCACCAAGCGGGTGCAGGGCCAGGTGACGGCGCTGTTCGGTGTCGCGACGGGCGCGCTCGCGCTGGGCGCGGTCGGCACCTACGTCGTCAACGCCCGGCTGCGCCGCCACACGCACGGCATGAACGCGGCCGAGCTGAGCCGGATGCACGACTACCACCAGGCCGCACTGCACGCGGTGCGCGAAGGGCTGCTGATGCTGGACGGCCAGTACCGGGTGGCGCTGATCAACGACGGCGGCCGTGCACTGCTGGGTGTCTCGGAGGAGGTGGTGGGCCGGTCCGTCGCCGACCTCGGTCTGCCCGCCCCGCTGACGGGCGCCCTGCTGTCCTCCGAACCGCGCGTGGACGAGGTGCACCTGACGGCGGACCGGGTGGTGGCGGTGAACACCTCGCCGGTGTCCGGCGGAGAGCACCGGGGCACCGTGGTCACCCTCCGCGACGTCACCGAACTACAGTCCCTGATGGGCGAGTTGGACTCGGAACGCGGCTTCACTCAGGCCCTGCGCTCGCAGGCCCACGAGGCGGCGAACCGCCTGCACACCGTCGTCTCGCTCATCGAACTGGGCCGTGCCGAGGAGGCCGTGGACTTCGCGACCGCCGAACTGGAGCTGGCCCAGGCACTGACCGACCAGGTGGTGGCCGCGGTGAGCGAGCCGGTGCTGGCGGCGCTGCTGCTGGGCAAGACGGCGCAGGCGAACGAGCGGGGCGTGGAACTGGTGGTGTCGCGGGGCAGCGGGCTCGACGACGGGCTGCTTCCCGAGTCGCTGCCCGCCCGGGACCTGGTCACCATCCTCGGCAACCTCATCGACAACGCCGTGGACGCGGCGCAGGGCAGCACGCGGGCGCGGGTCACGGTGACCGCGTGCACCGGGCACCGGGCGGAGGGCGGCGGCGAACTGGTGCTGCGGGTGGCGGACACCGGCGCCGGGGTGGATCCGGCACTCGCCGAGCAGGTCTTCGAGCGGGGCTTCTCCACGAAGCCGTCCGGTCCCGGCGGCCGCGGCCTCGGCCTGGCCCTCGTCCGGCAGGCCGTGCACCGCCACGACGGGACACTGTCGGTGGCGGAGGCCGAGGGCGGCGGAGCGGAGTTCGTGGTACGGCTGCCCCTGCGCACGGCGGTCGCGGCCGTGCCGGTGTCGGGAGGCGGGGAATGACAGGTGTTCCGGGCGGGTCGGGCGACGGGCCGATCCGGGTCCTGGTGGTCGAGGACGACCCCGTGGCGGCCGACGCGCACGTCCTGTACGTCGGCCGGGTGCCGGGGTTCACGGCGGTGGGCAAGGCCCACACCGGCGCGGAGGCGCGGAGGCTGCTGGACCGCACGCCGGTGGACCTGCTGCTGCTCGACCTGCACCTGCCGGACGGGCACGGGCTCCAGCTGGCCCGCTCGCTGCGGGCGGCGGGGTATCACGCGGACGTGATAGCGGTCACCTCGGCACGCGACCTGACGGTGGTGCGGGAGGGCGTGTCGCTGGGCGTCGTCCAGTACGTGCTGAAACCGTTCACCTTCGCCACCCTGCGGGACCGCCTCGTGCGGTACGCGGAGTTCCGTGGGGCGGCCGGCGAGGCGAGCGGCCAGGACGAGGTCGACCGCGCCCTGGCCACCCTGCGCGCCCCGGGCCCCGCCGCGCTGCCCAAGGGGCTGAGCGGCCCGACCCTGGAACGGGTGACGGGGGCCGTGCGGGAGGCGGCGCAGGGACTGACCGCCGCGGGCGTGGCCGAGGCGGTGGGGATCTCCCGCATCACCGCCCGCCGCTACCTGGAACACCTGGTGGAGGCGGGGAGGGCGGAGCGCAAGCCGCTGTACGGGCAGGTGGGCAGGCCCGAGCTGGTGTACCGGTGGGTGCCGGCCGGCCGCTGAGACGCCCGCGGGCGCAGGGCGCGGGTCCACCCGCTTCCCGGACGGACGGCCACCCGCTTCCCGGACGGACGGCCACCCGTTTCCCGGCACGACCGCGCGTTTCCCGGCACGACCGCGCGGACGCGGCCCGCGCCGTCGGTCACGACGTCCGGGTCCGCCCGCGGGCGGAGGAGACCGGCCGGTGGCGCGCCACCGGCCGCCGGTCCGCCCCGCTCACCGGACCGTCCGGCCTCACCGCACCCGGCCCGGTCCCCGTCGGCGGCCGCGAGGCCGAAGCCACCGGACTCCCGCGCGGCGCGGTCGGCACCCGTGGGCGGGCCCGGCGACCGGTGGCCCCGGGACCTGTGGGACGGCCGGCCGGACCGCCCCGGACCCGTGGGACAGTCGGCTAGAAGACCGACTCCGCCTCTTCCATCCGGTTCTTCGGCACCGTCTTCAGCTCGGTCACCGCGTCCGCGAGCGGCACCATCCGCACGGCGGTGCCGCGCAGCGCGGTCATCATGCCGAACTCGCCCCGGTGCGCGGCCTCCACCGCGTGCCAGCCGAAACGGGTGGCGAGGACCCGGTCGTACGCCGTCGGCACACCGCCGCGCTGGACGTGGCCGAGGATGACCGGGCGGGCCTCCTTGCCGAGCCGCCGCTCCAGTTCGTACGCCAGCGCCGTGCCGATGCCCTGGAAGCGCTCGTGGCCGAACTGGTCGATCGCGCCCTTGCTGTAGTCCATCGTGCCCTCGGCGGGGTGGGCGCCCTCGGCCACGCAGATCACGGCGAACTTCTTGCCGCGCGCGAACCGCTCCTCCACCATCTTCACGAGGTCGGCCGGGTCGAAGGGGCGCTCGGGCAGGCAGATGCCGTGGGCGCCGGCCGCCATGCCGGACTCCAGGGCGATCCAGCCCGCGTGCCGGCCCATGACCTCGACGACCATCACCCGCTGGTGGGACTCCGCCGTCGTCTTGAGGCGGTCCATGGCCTCCGTGGCGACGCCGACGGCCGTGTCGAAGCCGAAGGTGCGGTCCGTGGAGGAGATGTCGTTGTCGATGGTCTTCGGGACGCCGACGACCGGCAGACCCGCGTCGGACAGCATGCGGGCCGCCGTCAGCGTGCCCTCGCCACCGATCGGGATCAGCGCGTCGATGCCGAACCGGTGGATCATGTCCGAGGCGTTGTCACAGGCGTCGCGCAGGCGGTCGCGCTCCAGCCGTGAGGAGCCGAGTATCGTGCCGCCGCGGGCGAGGATGCCGCTGACGGCGTTCAGGTCGAGGGGGCGGTAGTGGCCGTCGAGGAGACCCGCGTATCCGTCCTCGAAGCCGATGACCTCGTCGCCGTAGTTGTCGACCGCGCGGTGCACGACCGATCGGATCACTGCGTTCAGGCCGGGGCAGTCGCCGCCTGCGGTGAGGACTCCGATGCGCATCCTGCTCTGTCTCCTGCTCGCTGTGGGTACCGGTGAGCCAGTGCCGATTGTTCCACGTCCCCGGGGAGACTGTCTCCTGACGGGCGCCTTAACCGCGGGCAGGGGTACTGTCAAGAGGGTTCGGCTCACCTTGGTGGGCGATTTTTATGAGCCGGGCGGAAGCCGGGTGCCCGACTGTCGAACGGCCCCACAGAAGGAACGGAGAGCACGCGTGACGCGCAGCGTGTACGTGACCGGGATCGACCGCGGCGACGGCCGCCAGGTCGTGGAACTGGGGGTCATGGAGCTCCTGACCCGTCAGGTCGACCGGGTGGGCGTCTTCCGCCCCCTGGTCCACGACGGGCCGGACCGCCTGTTCGACCTGCTGCGGGCCCGCTACCGGCTGGCACAGGACCCGGGGACCGTGTACGGCATGGACTACCACGAGGCGTCCGCCCTCCAGGCCGAGCGGGGCGTCGACGAGCTGGTGTCCACGCTCGTGGACCGCTTCCACCACGTCGCCCGGGACTACGACGTCGTCCTGGTCCTCGGCACCGACTACGCCGACACGCAGTTCCCGGACGAGCTGTCCCTGAACGCGCGCCTGGCGAACGAGTTCGGCGCCTCCGTGATCCCCGTCGTCGGCGGCCGCGGGCAGAGCGCGCAGGCGGTGCGCGCCGAGACCCGCAACGCCTACCGCGCCTATGTCGGTCTGGGCTGCGACGTCCTCGCCATGATCGCCAACCGGGTCGCCCGCGAGGACCGCGAGGAGATCGCCGCGAAGCTCGCCTCCCGGCTGCCGGTGCCCTGTTACGTGCTGCCCGACGAGCCCGCCCTGTCGGCGCCCACGGTCGCCCAGGTCAGTGCCGCCCTGGACGCGAAGGTGCTGCTCGGGGACGACTCGGGTCTGGCCCGCGACGCCCTCGGCTTCGTCTTCGGCGGCGCCATGCTGCCGAACTTCCTGCACGCGCTGACGCCCGGTTGCCTGGTCGTCACCCCCGGCGACCGGGCCGACCTGGTCGTCGGCTCGCTCGCCGCGCACAGCGCCGGCACCCCGCCGATAGCGGGCGTGCTGCTCACCCTGGGCGAGGTGCCGAGCGAGGAGGTCCTCACGCTCGCCGCCCGCCTGGCGCCCGGCACGCCCGTGCTGTCGGTGGCCGGCAACAGCTTCCCCACGGCCGAGCAGCTCTTCTCCCTGGAGGGCAAGCTCAACGCGGCCACCCCGCGCAAGGCGGAGACCGCTCTCGGCCTCTTCGAGCGGCACGTCGACACCGCCGGCCTGCTGAACCGCGTCTCCGCGCCGAGCAACGACCGCGTCACGCCGATGATGTTCGAGCACAAGCTGCTGGAGCAGGCCCGTTCCGACCGCCGCCGGGTCGTCCTGCCGGAGGGCACCGAGGAGCGGGTGCTGCACGCGGCCGAGGTCCTGCTGCGCCGCGGGGTGTGCGACCTGACCCTCCTCGGCCCGGTCGACCAGATCCGCAAGAAGGCCGCCGACCTCGGCATCGACCTGGGCGACTGCCAGTTGATCGACCCGGCCACCAGCGAACTGCGCGACTCCTTCGCCGAGAAGTACGCGGGCCTGCGCGCCCACAAGGGCGTCACGGTGGAGCTGGCGTACGACGTCGTCTCCGACGTGAACTACTTCGGCACGCTGATGGTCCAGGAGGGTCTCGCCGACGGCATGGTGTCGGGCTCCGTGCACTCCACGGCCGCGACGATCCGGCCCGCCTTCGAGATCATCAAGACCAAGCCGGACGCCGACATCGTCTCGTCCGTGTTCTTCATGTGCCTCGCCGACAAGGTCCTCGTCTACGGCGACTGCGCGGTCAACCCCGACCCGGACGCCGGGCAGCTCGCCGACATCGCCGTCCAGGCGGCCGCGACCGCCGCGCAGTTCGGCGTGGAGCCGCGGATCGCCATGCTGTCGTACTCCACGGGCACCTCCGGCTCGGGCGCCGACGTCGACAAGGTGCGCGAGGCGACGGAGCTGGTGCGGCGGCGGCGTCCCGACCTGAAGATCGAGGGGCCGATCCAGTACGACGCGGCCGTGGAGCCGACGGTCGCGGCGACCAAGCTGCCGGGCTCCGAGGTGGCGGGCCAGGCCAGCGTGCTGATCTTCCCCGACCTCAACACCGGCAACAACACCTACAAGGCCGTGCAGCGGTCGGCCGGCGCGATCGCGGTCGGCCCGGTGCTCCAGGGGTTGCGCAAGCCGGTCAACGACCTGTCCCGCGGCGCCCTCGTCCAGGACATCGTGAACACCGTCGCCATCACGGCGATCCAGGCCCAGTCCTCCGAGCAGAAGGTCTCCCAGCAGTGAGCGGCACGCGCGTCCTCGTCCTGAACTCCGGTTCCTCCTCGGTGAAGTACCAGTTGCTCGACATGAGCGATCGCAGCCGGCTGGCGCAGGGGCTCGTCGAACGCATCGGTGAGCAGACCTCTCGGCTGCGGCACACGCCGCTCGCGACGGGCGTGTCCCGCGAGTGGAGCGGACCCGTCGCCGACCACGACGCGGCTCTCAAGGCCGTCGCCGAGGAACTGGCCAAGGACGGACTGGGCCTGGATTCACCGGAGTTGGCGGCGATCGGGCACCGGGTGGTGCACGGCGGCAAGCGCTTCACCGAGCCGACCGTGATCGACGACAGGGTGCTCGCGGAGATCGAGCGGCTGATCCCGGTGGCGCCGCTGCACAACCCGGCCAACCTGACCGGGATCCGCACGGCGCGGGCGCTGCGCCCGGACCTGCCGCAGGTCGCCGTCTTCGACACCGCCTTCCACACCACGATGCCGGAGTCGGCGGCGCGCTACGCGATCGACGTGCGGACCGCCGACGAACACCGCATCCGCCGCTACGGCTTCCACGGCACCTCGCACGCGTACGTCTCCCGCGCCACCGCGGAGCTGCTGGGCAGGGCACCGGAGGAGGTGAACGTCATCGTGCTGCACCTCGGCAACGGCGCGTCCGCGTCCGCCGTGCGGGGCGGGAGGTGCGTCGAGACCTCGATGGGCCTCACCCCGCTCGAAGGCCTCGTCATGGGCACCCGCTCCGGAGACGCCGATCCGGCCGTCATCTTCCATTTGGCACGTGTCGGCGGAATGTCCATCGACGAAATCGACGCTCTCCTCAACAAGAAGAGCGGCCTGATCGGCCTGTGCGGCGACAACGACATGCGGGAGATCGGGCGGCGGATCGACGAGGGCGACGAACAGGCGAAGCTCGCCTTCGACATCTACATTCACCGCCTGAAGAAGTACATCGGCGCCTATTACGCCGTGCTGGGCCGGGTGGACGCGGTGGCGTTCACCGCCGGGGTCGGCGAGAACGCGGCGCGGGTGCGCGCGGCGGCGGTCGCCGGCCTGGAGACCCTGGGCCTGGCCGTGGACGACGGGCTGAACGCCGTACGGAGTGACCGGTCGCGGCTGGTCTCGCCCGCGGGCGCGCGGGTGAAGGTCGCCGTGGTGCCCACGGACGAGGAACTGGAGATCGCCACGCAGACCTACGCGCTGGTCGAGCGGAATCGATATGCGGCTCCGCCGCGTGGCAACTGAGCAGGAAAGCAACTGAGCGCGTTCCCGCCCATTTGTATCTTCCGCCAGACGGAATATTCCGCAGCGAAACAAACCGATAGGATCGCCCCATGCGCCGTTCGAAAATCGTCTGTACTCTCGGCCCCGCGGTCGACTCCCACGACATGCTCGTGTCGTTGATCGAGGCCGGCATGAACGTGGCCCGCTTCAACTTCAGCCACGGCTCGCACGCCGAGCACCAGGGCCGGTACGACCGGGTCCGGGCCGCCGCCAAGGAGACCGGCCGGTCCATCGGTGTCCTCGCCGACCTCCAGGGCCCGAAGATCCGCCTCGAGACCTTCGCCGAGGGGCCGGTCGAGCTGGTGCGCGGTGACGAGTTCACCATCACCACCGACGACGTGCCCGGCGACAAGACGATCTGCGGCACCACGTACAAGGGGCTGCCCGGCGACGTCTCGCGCGGCGACCAGATCCTCATCAACGACGGCAACGTCGAGCTGAAGGTCCTCGACATCGAGGGCCCGCGGGTGCGGACGATCGTCATCGAGGGCGGTGTCATCTCCGACCACAAGGGCATCAACCTCCCCGGCACGGCCGTCAACGTGCCCGCGCTGAGCGAGAAGGACATCGAGGACCTGCGGTTCGCGCTGCGCATGGGCGCCGACCTGGTCGCGCTGTCCTTCGTCCGCGACGCCAAGGACGTCCAGGACGTGCACCGCGTCATGGACGAGGAGGGCCGCCGCGTCCCCGTCATCGCCAAGGTGGAGAAGCCCCAGGCGGTGGACAACATGGAGGACGTCGTGATGGCGTTCGACGGCGTGATGGTCGCCCGTGGCGACCTGGCCGTCGAGTACCCGCTCGAGAAGGTCCCCATGGTGCAGAAGCGGCTCATCGAGCTGTGCCGCCGCAACGCCAAGCCGGTGATCGTGGCGACCCAGATGATGGAGTCGATGATCACCAACTCCCGTCCGACCCGCGCCGAGGCCTCCGACGTGGCCAACGCGATCCTGGACGGCGCGGACGCGGTCATGCTGTCCGCCGAGTCGAGCGTGGGCGCGTACCCGATCGAGACCGTGAAGACGATGTCGAAGATCGTCGCCGCGGCCGAGACGGAGCTGCTCTCCAAGGGCCTCCAGCCGCTCGTGCCGGGCAAGAAGCCGCGCACGCAGGGCGGTTCGATCGCGCGTGCCGCGTGCGAGATCGCCGACTTCCTCGGCGGCCGGGGCCTGGTGGCGTTCACCCAGTCCGGCGACACCGCCCGCCGTCTGTCGCGCTACCGCGCGACCCAGCCGATCATCGCCTTCACCACCGACGAGGGCACCCGCAACCAGCTGGCGCTCAGCTGGGGCGTCGAGTCGCACATCGTGCCGTTCGTGAACAGCACCGACGAGATGGTCGAGCTGGTGGACCAGGAGATCCTCAAGCTCAACCGCTTCAACCCGGGGGAGATCGTGGTCATCACCGCCGGCTCGCCCCCCGGCGTCCCCGGCACCACCAACATGGTCCGCGTCCACCACCTGGGCCAGGGCTCCCGCGACTGACCCGGCTCGGCCCGCGCGGCCGGCCGCCGTACGGACGGCGCTGAGGGCGCCCCCTGGAAACTGCCGTCAGGGGGCGCCCTCAGGCGTTGTGCGGCTCCCGGAAGGGACTGCGGGGGACGGCTACTCGGTGTTGTAGAGGTGCATCCCCGGTATGTGGAGGTCGCCGCCGAACTGGCCGGCCTGGACGACCTTGACCTTGGTGAAGTAGATCAGCGGGATGTTCAGCGGAGGCGGGTTCTCCGGGTCGAACGTCACCGGGATCAGACCGAACAGGTTCCCCGAGATGCTCTCGGTGTACATGATCGTGTCGCCGTTGCGGATGGTCGACGTCGTGCCCGGGCCGGCCTGGACGTGATAAGTCACGCCCGCCTGCTTGTCGTTGACCGTCTGGTGTAGGTCGCCGATGTCGGTCCCCTCGGAGATGACGTACTTCAGGACCTTCTTCTTGGTCCCGTTGGCCGTCTTCACCTCGACGATGCCCTGGTAGTCGGCACCCTTGAGGAGCAGCGAACTGGCGTTGAGGTACCACGGGTCGTCCGGCAGCAGCGTCTTGTTGTCGATGCCGCTCTCGTCCTCGGTGGAGACCGGGCAGTCGTCCACGTCGGTCGTGGCGCTCTCGGACGGGCTCGGCGAGGCGGTGGCGTCGGCCGCCTCCGTGGCGTCCTCGACCTTCTCCTCCGCCTTCTTCCCGGTGTCGGCCACCGTGTCGCCCGCCTTGTCGGCGGTGTCCTTCACGGCGTCGCCGGCGGCGTCGGTGGTGTCCTTGCCGGAGCCGGCCGACCCGGTGTCCGCCGGCCCGGAGTCCGCCGATCCGCTGTCGGAGCCGGAGCCCGTGCCCGTGTCACCGGTGCCCGTGGACGCGGACGCGGAGGCCGACGGGGTCGGGCTCGCGGTGGCCGTCCCGGTGGCGTCCTTGCCGTCGAACAGGTCGGTGATCGTGTCGCCGATCGTCTCCAGCAGGTTCTTGTCGGTCCCGGACGGCGAGGGAGCGGCCGTCGGGGTGTCGGCGGAGGCCTCGGACTTCTGCGGCTCGGAAGCCTCGGCCGAGGCCGCCGGGGCGGGCCCGGTCACGTCGCCGGAACCTGAATCCGGCGAAGTGGACTCGCCCGAACCGCCCGTGCCGCCGGAGGAGCCCGAAGTGCCGCCCGTCTCCTCGCCCTTGGAGCCGTCCTCCGTGTCGTCCTTGGAGCCGTCCTTCGCGTCGTCCGCGGACTCGTCCGCGCTCTGCGAGGCGGACGGCGAGGGCGACGCGGAGGGGCTCTGCGCGTCCTCCAGGGCCGCGACGCAGTCCTTGTACTCGTCGATGGTGAGGCTCTTGGACGCCGGCTGGTCCTCGGCGTTGGCGAGGGTCGGTGTGAACCCCATGCCCATGAGGACCGCGGTCGGCATGGCCGCCAGGGCTATCGCCTTGCCGGCCGGCATGTGGAACCTGGTGAACAGCGGCTTCTTGGGTGCCGCGTGGCGCGGCCCGGTTCTCACGCGGGCAGCGTCCACACCGCTCCCGGTGGTCACCTCGTCAGCCGGCACTGTGCCTCCCGTTCGCCCCGTTCGCCGGGCTCGTTCCTGACAGTTCGTTCGGCTCGTCCGTGCGGCCGGCGTCCTTGGTGAGGGCCGGACCCGTGCTGTACGGGTTCTCGACGGGTCCCGCCGGGGCGACTCCCGTGTCCTGCGGGAAGGCGGCCGCGGGCGTCGTGCCCGTGCCCGGACCGTTCCCCTGCGCCTGCTCGGCCGGCGGTGCGCCCGGCGCCCAGGAGACGGCCATCGCTCCGCCGATCAGGGCGAAGAGGAAACCGATGAGGAAGCCGCCGAGGTTGGACACCGGGATGGAGACCAGCCCCAGCAGGATCGCCGCGACACCCGCGAAGACCCGTACGTGCTTCTGGAACCACAGGCTCACGCCCAGCACCACCAGCAGCACACCGATGATCAGCGAGCCGGCGCCGGCGGTGGTCGCCATCGCCAGCGTCAGGTGACCGATCTGGAGGTGCGCGTACGGGAAGTAGGCGATGGGGAACCCGCTGATCAGAATGAACAGGCCGGCCCAGAACGGCCGCGTGCCCCGCCAGGCGCGGAACTGCTGCCTCCGGAGGTCGAACTGGCCGGGGGCGACAGGGGTCTCGGCGCTCATGGAAAACAGCTCCCTGGTGCGGCGTTGCTGTGGTGGTGGTGCGAGGGGGACCGGCGCTCGCGGCTGGGCGGGCGCCGCGGTCCGCGGGGGGGGGGTGAGACTGGACGGGGGGGGGGGGGCCCCCCCCCCCCCCCCCCCCCCCGGGGGGGGGTTTTAACCGGATTAAACACCCCACCACCCCCACAACAAAAAGAGGCTGCTGGTATTTGAGGGGGGT
>NZ_JBICUZ010000031.1:0-20744 GCF_043198675.1 Streptomyces sp. NPDC048734
CGCGGGGCGGGGCCCCCCCCCGCCCCCCGGCCGCCCCCCCCCCGGGGGCCCGGGGGGGGGGCCCCCCCCCGCCCCCGGGGGGCCCCCCCCCGCCCGGCTCGCCCGGCGCCCTCCCCGCCGCCCGCACCCGCCCCACCGACAACCGCCCCACGACCAACGCCGACGCACCCCGCGCCACACCGCCCACCGCGACGACGCCCACGACACGCACGACGCCCACCGTCCCGGTCCATAGCCCCCGCAGGCCCCTCGCCGAGCCCGGCCAGCCCCGTCCCACCGATCTCTTCGCCGATCGTCTCCTCGCCGTCCTCAGCGGCCGCCGCCCCGTCCACTCGATGCTCCGCCACACCGTCGGCCGCGCCTACGACGACCTGGCGCACCTCGCCGAGAGCGGCCCCCTGCGCACCACCCGCGGCACCCACCCCGTCGTACGCGACATCGGCTACTACGTCGCCCGTCCCGGCGCCCTGGAGGTCTTCGCCCGCATCGGCGCGGGTGACCGCCTGCGCGCGATGGCGTTCCGCCTGGAGTGCGGCACGGACCGCCGCTGGCGGTGCACGGCGGTGGAACTCGGCGGCCCCCGCACACCCCACACCGACAACGACTGAGCAGCCTTTCCGCACCCCGCCCCGCCCCTCCCCCGCCACGCCGGGAGACGGGGCGGGCGGCACGCCACCCCACGAACGCCGACGGGCCGGACCACCCTCGGGTGATCCGGCCCGTGACGACTTCCCGTGACTACTTCTCACGGCACTTTCTCACGGCACTACTTCTTACGACGCCGCCCGGCCTTCGCCTGCTTGCGCCGCTCCGCGCGCGTCAGACCGTCCGCCTCCGAGCGCACCGGCTCCTCGTCGCTCTCGAAGTCGCCCTCGACGGTGCCGCCCTCGCCGTCCACGGTCGGCGCCGAGAAGTGCAGGTTGCGCCGCTGCGGGGCGTCCAGGCCCTTGGCGCGGATCTCCGGACGGGCCTGCGCCGGCACCACGTCCTGCTTCTCCATGTCGACCGGCGCCGCGTCCTCGACCGGCACCTCCTCGACCTGCTGCTCGACCTGGACCTCCAGGTTGAACAGGTAGCCGACGGACTCCTCCTTGATGCCGTCCATCATCGCGGAGAACATGTCGAAGCCCTCACGCTGGTACTCGACCAGCGGGTCCTTCTGCGCCATCGCGCGCAGGCCGATGCCCTCCTGGAGGTAGTCCATCTCGTAGAGGTGCTCACGCCACTTGCGGTCCAGGACCGACAGCACGACCCGCCGCTCCAGCTCACGCATGATCTCGGAACCGAGCTGCTTCTCCCGCGACTCGTACTGCTCGCGGATGTCGTCCTTGATGGACTCGGCGATGAACTCGGCGGTCAGCCCCGCACGGTCACCGGCCGCCTCCTCCAGCTCCTCCACGGTGATCTTCACCGGGTACAGCTGCTTGAAGGCGCCCCAGAGCCGGTCCAGGTCCCAGTCCTCGGCGAAGCCCTCCGCGGTCTCCGCCGACACGTACGCGTCGATCGTGTCGTCCATGAAGTGATGGATCTGTTCCTGGAGGTCCTCGCCCTCCAGGACACGACGCCGCTCGCCGTAGATGACCTCGCGCTGCCGGTTGAGGACCTCGTCGTACTTCAGGACGTTCTTGCGCGTCTCGAAGTTCTGCTGCTCGACCTGCGACTGCGCGGACGCGATGGCCCGCGTGACCATCTTGTTCTCGATCGGCACGTCGTCCGGCACGTTCGCCATGGACATCACGCGCTCCACCATCTGCGCCTTGAACAGACGCATCAGGTCGTCGCCCAGCGACAGGTAGAAGCGGGACTCGCCCGGGTCACCCTGACGGCCGGAACGACCGCGCAGCTGGTTGTCGATACGCCGCGACTCGTGCCGCTCGGTGCCCAGCACGTACAGCCCGCCGAGCTCCTCGACCTGCTCCTTCTCCGCCCTGACGGCCTGCTCGGCCTTCTCCAGGGCGGCCGGCAGCGCCGCGGCCCACTCCTCGATGTGCTCCTCCGGGTCGAGCCCGCGCTGGCGCAGCTCCGCCTCCGCGAGGTCCTCCGGGTTGCCGCCCAGCTTGATGTCCGTACCACGGCCGGCCATGTTCGTGGCCACCGTCACGGCGCCCCTGCGGCCCGCCTGCGCGACGATCTGCGCCTCACGGTCGTGCTGCTTGGCGTTCAGCACCTCGTGCTGGATGCCCCGCTTGCTGAGCTGCTGAGACAGGTACTCGGACTTCTCGACCGACGTCGTGCCGACGAGGATCGGCTGACCCTTCTCGTGCTTCTCGGCGATGTCGTCGACGACCGCCTCGAACTTCGCGACCTCGGTGCGGTAGATGAGGTCCGACTGGTCCTTGCGGACCATCGGCCTGTTCGTCGGGATCGGCACCACGCCGAGCTTGTAGATCTGGTGGAACTCGGCGGCCTCGGTCATCGCCGTACCGGTCATGCCGGACAGGCCGGGCAGTTCCTTGCCGTTGTGGTCGTGGCGCTTGTACAGGCGGAAGAAGTTCTGCAGGGTGATCGTCGCGAGCGTCTGGTTCTCGTCCTTGATGTCCACCCCTTCCTTCGCCTCGATCGCCTGGTGCATGCCCTCGTTGTAGCGGCGGCCCGCGAGGATACGGCCGGTGTGCTCGTCGACGATCATGACCTCGCCGTCGATGACGACGTAGTCCTTGTCCTTCTTGAAGAGCTCCTTGGCCTTGATGGCGTTGTTCAGGTAGCCCACCAGAGGCGTGTTCACCGACTCGTAGAGGTTGTCGATGCCCAGCCAGTCCTCGACCTTGGCGACACCGGCCTCGTGGATGGCGACCGTGCGCTTCTTCTCGTCGACCTCGTAGTCGCCGGTCTCCTCGATGCCCTTGAGCGGGTTGCCCGCCTCGCCGCGCTTGAGACGCAGGACCAGCTTGGCGAAATCGCCGTACCACTTCGTCGCCTGGTCCGCCGGACCCGAGATGATCAGCGGCGTACGCGCCTCGTCGACCAGGATGGAGTCGACCTCGTCGACGATCGCGAAGTTGTGGCCGCGCTGGACGAGCTCGTCCTGGGACCACGCCATGTTGTCGCGCAGGTAGTCGAAACCGAACTCGTTGTTCGTGCCGTACGTGATGTCGCAGGCGTACATCTCGCGGCGCTGGGCCGGCGTCATGTTGGCCAGGATGCAACCGACGGACAGACCGAGGAACTTGTGGACGCGGCCCATCATCTCGGAGTCGCGCTCGGCCAGGTAGTCGTTGACCGTGATCAAGTGGACGCCCTCACCCGACAGGGCGTTCAGATACGCGGGCAGCGTGCCCACCAGGGTCTTGCCCTCACCGGTCTTCATCTCGGCGACATAACCGAGGTGCAGGGCGGCACCACCCATGATCTGCACGTCGTAGTGACGCTGTCCCAGCGCACGCTTGGCGGCCTCACGCACCGTGGCGAACGCCTCCGGCAGCAGGTCGTCCAACGACTCGCCGTCGGCGTACCGCTGCTTGTACTCATCGGTGAGGGCCCGCAGCTCGGCGTCGGAGAGGTCGACGAAGTCCTCTTCGATGGAGTTGACCTGGTCCGCGATGCGGTGCAGCTTGCGCAGGATCTTGCCTTCGCCTGCACGCATGATCTTCGAGAGGACGGACACGGGGGTTGGTCTCCTTGCCGGTCGGGCCTGGGACGGTCGGTTTCATTTGACTCACTGAGCAACGGCCATCGTATGCGAGGACCCCGCCACGCCGGGAGGCCTGCCGTGACGCGGACCGCACACCGCCTCACGGCGGCGCCTGATTTCTCCGTCACAGGCACAACGGCCGGGCCCCGCCGATGGTGCCGCGCCCGCCGGACGAATCACGCGAAAAGTGATCAGCCGCTCACCCACCGCGAAAGGATGGCGCCCGCACCGGCCCCGCGCGCAGAATCGGCCGATGGAACCCGTCACCCTCACCACCGACCGCCTCGTCCTGCGCCCGGTCGGCCCCCGGGACACCGACGCGGTCCACGCCGCCGCCCAGGACCCCGACATCCAGCGCTGGACCACCATCCCCTCCCCCTACCTTCCCGAACACGCCCGCGGCTTCACCGAACAGCTCGCCCCCGAGGGCTGGGCGAACCGCTCGGCGTTCACCTTCGGCGTCTTCCTCCCCGACGACAGCCTCACCGGCCTCCTCAGCCTCACCATGCGCTCCCCCGGCACCGCCGAGATCGGCTTCTGGACCACCAGGGAACACCGCGGCAACGGCTACACCACCGAGGCCACCGTCACCGCCTCCCGCTGGGCCTTCACCCACCTCGCCGTCGACCGCGTCGAATGGCGCGCGGAGGTCGGCAACACCGCATCCCTCGCGGTCGCCCGGCACGCCGGCTTCACCCTGGAGGGCACCCTGCGCTCCGCGATCGACAACAAGGGCGTACGACGCGACTGCTGGGTGGCCTCCCTGCTCCCCTCCGACCTCGGCCTGCCCTCGACGACCCCCTACCTCCCGGCACCACCGCACCCCGGCCCCACCCCCAACCCCGCCTGAGTACGGGCGAACCCGCAGCTCAGTACCGACTGTCATACCCACCCCCTATCGTGCGCACCATGACGACCCCGCCCCCCGCCACCGAACTCTCCGCGGACGAGGCCCGCCGCATCGTCCTGCGCGCCCAGGGCCTCCTCGGCGCCCCCGACCGCAGAGCCGGCGTCCGCGGCGTCCTGCGCCGCCTCGGCGCCGTCCAGCTCGACACCATCTCCGTCCTCGCCCGCTCCCACGAACTCATCCCCTACGCCCGCCTGGGGGCCGTCGGCCGCACCACCGTCGAGGACGCCTACTGGAAGCCCACCCCCGGCGCACCCGACGACCGGCCCCACGCCTTCGAGTACTGGTCCCACGCCGCGTGCATCCTCCCCGTCGAGGAGTGGCCCCACTTCGCCTTCCGCCGCCGCGCCTACCGCAACCGCCCGCACTGGCACCACACCCTCCCCGAGGGCACCTACGACCAGGTCGTCAAGCAACTGCGCACCGAGGGCCCCCTCACCGCCACCGAACTGGGCGGCGCCAAGAAGACCAGCGAGTGGTGGGACTGGTCCGGCACCAAGGTCGCCGTCGAACGCGCCCTGATGTACGGCGAAGTGGTCTGTGTCGAACGCCGCGGCTGGAAGCGGGTCTACGACCTCGCCGAACGGGCCGTCCCCGCCGACCTGCTGCACGACGAACTCGACGACACCGAATGCCTGCGCCGCCTGGTCGGCCTCGCCGGCCGCGCCCTGGGCGTCGGCACGCGCGCGGACATCGCCGACTACCACCGCCTCAAGGGCGAACAGGTCGACGCGGTGATCGCCGAATCCGGTCTGGTCCCGGTCACCGTCGCAGGCTGGGGAAAACCGGCCTGGGCAGACCCGGCGGCCCTGGAGACGACGCCCCGCGGCCGCCACCGCACGACGCTGCTGTCCCCGTTCGACTCCCTCATCTGGGAACGTGCCCGCACCGAGCGCATCTTCGGCTTCACCCACCGCCTGGAGGCCTACGTGCCCAAACCCAAGCGGATCCACGGCTACTTCGCCATGCCGGTACTCGCCGGCGGCCGGCTCGTCGGCCGCGTCGACCCCGCCCGCCAGGGCCGCACCCTCGTCGCCCGGCAGATCACGCTGGACGGCCCCCAGGCCGTCCCCGCCGTCGCACAGGCCCTGGCCGAAGCTGCGAGCTGGGTGAACTGCACGGACGTACGAGTGGAACGCGTCGACGCCCCCGAACTGCGCGCCCCCCTCACCCAGGAACTCGCCCGGGCCCTCCCCTGACCGCCACCCCGACCGCACGGAGCACCGCGCAGGACCACTGCACACGAGCACCGCACCGCACCGCACCGCACCGCACCGCACCGGGACCAACACACCGGAGCCGCCGGAGCTACCGGATCTCGAGAATCTTCTCCCGCATCGCATACACCACCGCTTCCATCCTGGAGTGCAGCTGCAACTTCTCCAGAATGTTCCGCACGTGGTTCTTCACGGTGTTCTCGGAGATGAACAACTCCTTGGCGATGTCCCGGTTGTTCATCCCCGTCGCGACAAGCTTGAGCACTTCCAGCTCACGGTCCGTCAACCGCGGCGCGGGCACCAGCCTGCGCTCACCGGTGCGCTGGATCATCGATTTGAACTCGGTCAGCAGTTTCGACGCCATCGAGGGACTGATCTGCGACTGCCCGTCCGCCACCGCCCGAATGGCCGTGGACACCTCGTCCGTGGAGATCTCCTTCAGGAGATAACCCGTCGCACCCGCCTTGATCGCCTCGTAGAGATCGGCCTCCTCGTCGCTGATCGTCAACATGATGATCTTCGCGCTGGGAGCCACCTCCTTGATCGAGGTGCACGCCTCGATACCCCCGCGCTTCGGCATCCGTACGTCCATCAGCACGATGTCGGGCAGCAGATCGGCCGCCTTCTCCACGGCCTCCGCCCCGTCCCCCGCCTCACCGACGACCTGGATGTCCTCCTCCGCGGCAAGCACGATCTCCAGCCCGCGGCGGAACAGGGCATGATCGTCCACCACCAGAACCCTGATCGGCTCCTTGCGGGGAGCACCCCCGTCCGGGCCCATGCCGACGACGCCTTCGACGGCATCCCCGTCATGCATCGGTCCGAAGCTGTCCGCCATCGTTCCTCCCCCTGAAGGCTGTGGCCGTGGTCGCGTGCCATCGCCAACGCAAGGCAACGACCCACCGGTTGAGCCGTTGCCGCCATGATTCCATGCCCGGACGACAACCCGGCGACGGAGCGATGCCCGAAGGGGCGCACAGGGGTGCCCCTGGGGGCGCACACGCGCTCCAGGGGCACCAGCTCAGCTGTCACCGGGGCGGGGTCAGCCGCCCAGCGCGCCGCCCGCCTCGGGGCCCGGGGCCTGAGCGACCATCGGGTCCGTGTTGAGGTGGATCACGCCGTAGTCGTAAGCGTGCCGCCGGTAGACGACGCTCGGCTCCTTCGTCTCGGAGTCGACGAAGAGATAGAAGTCGTGCCCGACCAGCTCCATCTCGTAAAGAGCCTGGTCAAGAGTCATAGGGGCGGCCACATGGGTCTTCTCGCGCACCACGAGCGGGCCGTCACCCTGTACCTCCAGCGACCCGATCTTCTTCGTCGGCACGCTGTCGGACTCTTCGGACGGGACGGGGTGGCCATTGCTGCCGAGGGTCGCGACGCCCGGTACGCGGTCGGCGACCTCCGCCGCCGAGATCCGCCCCGCGCCGCGCCGGGTGTAACGCTTGTCGTGCTGCTTGCGCAGCTGGGCGTCCAGCTTCTCCGCCGCCAGATCGAGTGCCGCGTACGGGTCGCTGGCCGCTGCCTCCGCACGGATCACCGGACCGCGGGAGCGGAGTGTGATCTCCACTCGGTCGCACCGGTCGGCCTGTCGGGGGTTCGGCTCCTTGGACACCTCGACGTCGAGGCTCATCACCTTGCCGTCGAGCTTCTGGATCTTCTCCAGGTTCAGCTTCTCGGCCACGTGCTTGCGGAACCGCTCGGGCACCTCGGTCTTGCGGCCCTTGACGACGATGTCCACGCAGAACTCCGTTCCCGGATCGCTCCGCATCAGCGGCGGAGCATCTCCCTTTTGCACCAGGTTCCGGTGGACACCGGAACCTCGGACTCGGTGACTTCCACCTCCTCCTCCCCCATGGGCGAGATCTACACCCCAGATGCCGCGATGATTACCTCAAAGCGCAGCACAACATTCGGATTCGAGAGGTGTGGCCTGCGGCTTTCCCTCACAACCGAACATATCTCGCCCGGACGGATGTCGTCACCCTCTACTGCCGCGTACCCCCGTTCAGGTGAATTGGTCCTCTCAATACCTGCAACGACACCGGCCCTCGGTCAGTTCCGGTTTATTTCGAAAGCGTCCGGTGGCGCCGCGACGACGGCCGCGCACAGCAGGTCGGCGGACCGTGCCGCGCCCAGCGGCCGCACCAGTGCCGGGTCCGTACCTCCCTCCCGCGCTTCGGACGGTCGTACCCTCCTGCCTTCCCGGGCAGCGCTGTCGTACACAGCGGCCACGCCCTCTTCACCCGCCCCCCGGCCGGCCGGACCGGCCCGGTGCGTGTCCATCGCCGCCGGGCCGACCGCCTCAGCCGCCCGGTGCGTCTCCGTCGCCGCCCGCACGGCACGCGCGGCCTCCGCGAGAGAGGCACCGGTCGTCACCAGGTCGTCGACGAGCACCACCGCGTCGGCACCGCGCAGCAGCCGCGCGCCACCGGCCGCCACCGTCAGTGCGCCGAGCAGATTGTCCAGCCGCTGCCGCGAGTTGAGCCCCGTTTGATCGGCCACCACCCGCCGCTGACGCAACACCGCGGCCACCCGCACCGGCACCCCGGCCGCCCGCAGCTCCGCCGCGGCGGCCAGCGCGATCCGCCGGGCCGGATCATGCCCCCGGGAACGGGTGGCCCGGCGCGCGGAGGGGACGGGGACGAGAAGCACGGCTCGCGGTGGGGGCGAGGGCCCCTCCCCCACCCCCGCCTCCCCCAACCCCACCCGCACCGCCCCCGCCAGCGCCGTCCCCAGCGGTCGCGTCAGCGCCAGCGCGCCGCGCTCCTTGTGGGCCAGCAGCACGGCCCGTACCTCGTCCGCGTACCGGGCGGCCGCGTGCACGGCGGGCAGCCCGGGCGGCTCTGGGTCCGGCCGGACCCGGCGGGGCATGGTGCCGTGGAGCGCGGCACGGCACTGGTGGCAGAGCACGGTGCGCGCCGTGCCGCAGCCGCCGCACTCGGCCGGGAGCACCAGGCCGGAGAGGTCCTGCCACCACCGCCGAACGCTTTCCACACCGATCACTGTGCCAAGGCCGGGGAGGGCCTGCCACCCCTGTGGAAAAGGGCTGGCGCGGGCCTGTGGAAAGTCCCGGAGGGCCTGGAGGAGCAGGCCCGAAGAGAACCAGGCCCGACGAGGGTCAGGCCGGCCGGGTGCGTCGGCCTGCCCCCCGTCGGAACGCGACCGTCCTCACCCCGGGTAGAACGCGACGGAGCCGGTCTCCTTCAACGTCCGCCAGCCGCTCCCACCGGGCAGCCACAGCAGGCCCTCCTTCGAGGTGGCGAAGAGGGGGGCCTCGCTGTCCTCGGAGGCGGCGATGCTCGTGACCTCGGTGAGGCCGGGGAGCGTGCCGGTCTCGGGGATGGAACCGTCGCTCTGGACGTACTGGACCTGTTCGACTCCGCCGGCTTCGCGGCCGACGACGACGAGCCTGTTGTCCCCGGCCCATGACATGGCGGTGACCTGTTCCAGGTCGGGGGTCGCGGAGCGCAGTTCCTGGACCGCGACGGTGGGCCGTTCGCCGCTCCTGTCGTGTTCGATCCGTCCGATGAGCAGGGACTGCTTGCCGTCCCGGTCCACGACGAGAGCGATCCGTACGCCGTCGGCGGCGACCCGTACGGTGTTGATCCGTCCGTCGAGGCCGGGGGTGAGTACCTGCAGGGGCTCGCCGCCGCCCTTCTCCAGGAGGAGCAGGCGCGGGTCGGCGGGGTCGCGGTCGGCGATCCACAGGTCGCCCTGGGCGTCCCAGCTGGGGGTGGTGAGCCGGTCGGTCTCGGTTTTGCCCTTGCTCAGGAGAACGGGTTCGCCGAGGGAGTTGCCGGCGACGGTGGAGGTGACGTAGAGCGCCTTGCCGTCGAGGGCGACGCCGGCCGCGCTGTGTTCGTCGCGGGACACGGCGACCGAGCGCAGGGCCTGGGTGCCGTCGCCGAGTGCGCCGGGCACGGCTTCGGATCCGGCGCTGTCACCGGCGTTCGTCCTGCGCATCAGGCGGTGGCGGGCGTCGATGAAGTACAGGTAGTCGGGTCGGCGTTCCGCTCCGCGTTCGGCGACGGCGGCGGCCCGGTCCTCGGTGAGGGAGCAGAGCTGGTTTCCGCCGGCGCGTACTTCGACCTCGTCGACGATGGGGTTGAGGCTCTGGAGGGTGAACAGCAGTTGCGCGGCCATTTCGTCGCACTTGCCGTGCCCGACGCGGGCCGCCTTGTCGTTGAGCGGCACGGTGAGCTTGTTCTGGTCATCGGGTGCCAGGGAGGTGACGCCGGCGGTGAGTGCGGTGCCGGTGGGGAAGCTGGAGCGGACGACGGGGCGCAGCCAGCTGGTGGGCCCGTTGAGCAGGGAGCGCACCATCTCGGTCATGGGGTCGACGCGTTCGCGGACGTAGACGGGGTCGGCGACGGCCATGGGTTGTCCGGAGCCGGCGGACGTGGTGTGGGAGGCGAAGTAGTACTTGTTGAGCGACATGTAGTTGCGCTGGAAGTCGGACTTGCCCATGACGACGCCTTCGGGCAGCGCGTCGATGCGCCAGTGTCCGGTCTTCTTGTCGCGCGTGAGGTGCACCGTCTGGTCGTAGTCGCCGGAGGCGGGGGTGTAGGACTGCTGGGCGTCGATGGTGGCGACGCGGGTGCCGGTCAGCCGGAAGGCGAAGTCGTCGCCGTTCTCCCTGCTGCCGGAGCGGTCGGCCTGGGTGCCCGGCCCGTCCGCGAGGACCGTGGTGGACCGTTCAGGTCTCCACTGTTGTGCGGCACCGGGGGTGAGGTACTGGCGCGCAGTGGAGTAGCCGGGGTCGTCGCTGGTCAGGGCTTCGAGGAAGCCCTGGACGATCTCGGCGGGCGGAGCGTCGTCGCGGGGCGGCATGGCGAAGACCCGGACCTGTGTCTCCTGGCGGGGGGTGGATTCGACGCCGCGCAGGTCGCCGCTGTCGGGCATCGAGGCGCATCCCGCCAGCAGTACGACGCCACACACGGCGTACGCCGCTCCGCGCACCGGCGTGCGCCGGCGGCCCCCCTCGCGGTCAGCGCCCACGAAATGCCTCCCCTTGTTCGTTCGCGCCGTCGGTTTCCCTGTCCGTCCGGCTTGTTCGGCCGGGTGTCTCACCGTGTGCCCCGTCCCTGGTGGGCGGGTCCGGTGGGCGGGTGTCCGAGGCGGGCCGGGGCACGACGCGCGCACCGTTGCCGGGTAGTGCCGTCGGGTCGGCGGTGGCGGCCGCGGTGCCCTGTCGGGGTGTCAGGGGTGCCCGTCCGGGTGGACGCTGCTCACGGGCGGGCTGGAGGGGAACGGTGGCGCTCTTCTCGCTTCCGCCGCGCGGCAGGCCTGCTTCGTTGAGTCCGCGGTTGCGGCGGGAGTCCTTGGGTTCCAGGGGTATCGGTGAGCCCCGTAGGGGTTCGTCCGCGGTCCTGGGCAGGGTGAGCCGGAACTGTGAGCCGCCTCCGGGTTCGCCCCAGGCCTGGAGCCAGCCGCCGTGCAGGCGGGCGTCCTCCAGGGCGATGGACAGTCCGAGGCCGGTGCCGCCGGTGGTACGCGCGCGTGCCGGGTCGGCGCGCCAGAAGCGGCTGAACACGCGGGTGGCCTCGCCGGGCTTGAGTCCGACGCCGTAGTCGCGGACGGCGATGGCGACGGCTCCGCCGGCGCTGGCGAGTTTGACGACGACGTCCTTGCCGTCGCCGTGTTCGACGGCGTTGACGACGAGGTTGCGCAGGACGCGTTCCACCCGGCGGGCGTCGGCTTCGGCGACGACGGGCTGCTGGTCGCCGCGGACGCGTATGGACGTGCCCTTGCGTTCGGCGAGCGGTGCGGCTCCGCTGACGACACGGCGTACGACTTCGCGCAGGTCGACGGGTTCGGCCTCGAGGGCGGCGGCGCCTGCGTCGAAGCGGCTGATCTCGAGGAGGTCGGCGAGGAGGGATTCGAAGCGGTCGAGCTGGTCGGCGAGGAGTTCCGCCGAGCGGGCGGTGACGGGGTCGAAGTCCTCGCGGGCCTCGTGGATGACGTCGGCGGCCATCCGTACGGTCGTCAGGGGTGTGCGCAGCTCGTGCGACACGTCGGACACGAACCGCCGTTGCATCCGTGACAGGTCCTCCAGCTGCTGGATCTTGAGCTGGAGGTTCTGCGCCATCTTGTTGAAGGCTTCGCCGAGTCGTGCGATGTCGTCCTCGCCGGTGACCTTCATGCGCTCCTGGAGGTGTCCGGCGGACAGGCGTTCGGCGATGCCGGCGGCCATCCGCACGGGGGTGACGACCTGCCGTACGACGAGCCAGGCGATGGCTCCGAGGAGGACGACGACGAAGAGTCCGGCGGTGGCGAGGGTGCCTCTGACGAGGCTGAGGGACTTCTCCTCCTGGGCGAGCGGGAAGAGGTAGTACAGCTCGTAGGGGTCGCCGTTGGGGTCGTTGACCCGTTTGCCGATGACGAGGGCCGGCTGGGACTCCTTGTCGCTGAGGTAGATGATGCGGGAGTACCTCTGGACGGCGCCGGTGCTGCTGTTGACGCGTTCACGCAGGACGTCGGGGACGCTCTTGTTGGGGTCGACGGAGCCGGAGGCCCGTGGTCCGCGGCCGCCGCCGCTGTCGTCGCCGGGGGGCAGGGTGACCACGTCGAAGGCGCCCTGGCCGCCGCTGGACAGCGACAGCACGAGTTCGCTCATCCATTCGATGACGTTCTGGGAGGCGCGGCCGTCCGGGCTGTTTCCGTCGTCGGCGGCGGCGCCGGCCACTTCGTCGGCCTTCTGCTTGGCCACGGCGAAGCCGCCGGTGGCCTGACTCTGGGAGGCCTTGACCTTGGCGTCGAGCAGCCCGTTGCGTACCTGCCCGATGACGACGAAGCCGAGCAGCAGGACGACGCCCAGCGACATCAGCAGGGTCGTGGCGACGACCTTGAGCTGGATGTTGCGCCGCCACAGCCGCATGACGGGCAGCAGCGGCCTGCGCATCCAGCGCAGCAGCAGCCGCAGGACGGGACTGTTGCGCACGCCGCCCTGGAGGAGCCCGCCGGCGAAGAGGTGGGCGAAGCGCGATCCCGTCTGCCGCGGGCCGACAGGCCGCTCCGGACGGGCCCCGGACCGGCCGGGGGCCGAAGCGGCACTGTCCTTGGACATGTCAGCTCGGTCCGGCCTTGTAACCGACGCCACGGACGGTCACCACGATCTCCGGCCGCTCCGGGTCCTTCTCGACCTTGGAGCGCAGCCGCTGTACGTGCACGTTGACCAGGCGGGTGTCGGCGGCGTGCCGGTAGCCCCACACCTGCTCGAGCAGCACTTCCCGCGTGAACACCTGCCAGGGCTTGCGGGCCAGCGCGACCAGCAGGTCGAACTCCAGCGGGGTCAGCGCGATCGACTGTCCGTCGCGTTTCACGGAGTGGCCGGCCACGTCGATGACGAGGTCACCGATGGTGAGCTGCTCGGGAGCGGGTTCCTCGGACCTCCGCAGCCTCGCCCGGATCCGGGCGACCAGTTCCTTGGGCTTGAACGGTTTCACGATGTAGTCGTCGGCACCCGATTCGAGGCCCACGACGACGTCGACGGTGTCGCTCTTGGCCGTGAGCATGACGATCGGCACCCCGGACTCCGCCCTGATCAGGCGGCACACCTCGATACCGTCCCGTCCGGGCAGCATCAGGTCCAGCAGCACCAGGTCGGGCTTCGCCTCACGGAAAGCGGCCAGCGCCTTGTCGCCGTCGGCTACGAAAGACGGCTCAAAACCTTCACCACGCAACACGATGCCGAGCATCTCGGCCAGTGCGGTGTCGTCGTCGACGACAAGGACTCGTCCCTTCATAAACGACATCATCCCATTCTCATAACAGTGACAGTGGCGCTGGTGAGCAGGGTCACTGGCCCGTGACGATAGTCGTAGGGAACGGTCACTGTCTGCCCCGGCCCCCGGCAGTGCGCTCGGCGCACGCCCGGAGGCCGCCGACAGCCCCCGTGGGACAAGGGGAGCGGGCCGTCCCGCGGGACGGCCCTCCCCTCAGGTGGTCGCGTGCCGTGCCCTGGCGCACAGCTCCGCCAGGCCCTCGGCCGTCACCGGCGAGACGACACCCTCCTCCGTGACGATCGCCGTGACCAGTTCGGACGGCGTCACGTCGAACGCCGGGTTGTACGCCTGCGTCCCCAGGGGCGCCACCGGGATCCCGCCCCCCGCTCCCGACACCGGCGCCTGCGGCGCGGCCATCTCCGTCACCTCGAACCCGGGCCGCTGCTCGACCTCGATGGACGCCCCGTCGGCGGTGTCCGGGTCGACCGTCGTCAGCGGCGCCACCACGATGAACGGCACATGGTGGTACCGGGCGAGCACGGCGAGCGGATAGCTCCCCACCTTGTTGGCCACGGATCCGTCGGCCGCGATGCGGTCGGCCCCGATCAGCACGGCGTCGACCTCGCCGGCCGCGAACAGCGACCCCGCCGCGTTGTCGGTGAGCAGCGTGCAGGCCATGCCGCTGCGCGCGGCCTCGTACGCCGTCAGCCGGGCGCCCTGGAGCAGCGGACGGGTCTCGTCCATCCACAGCCGCCGCAGCCGGCCCGCCCGGTGCGCCGCGAGAGCCACCGCGAAAGCGGTCCCCTCACCGCCCGACACCAGCGAACCGGTGTTGCAGTGCGTGAGGATCCGGTGTCCGCCGCCGGGCAGCAACTCGTCGAGGAGCGCCAGCCCGTGCTCGGCCATCCGGGCACTGGCCTCGGCGTCCTCCCGGTGCAGTTGCCGCGCCGCGGCCAGGGCGGCGCGGGCCCCCTGCTCCGGGCTGCCGCCCCTGGCGACCTCCGCCTGGTAGGCGTCGCGTGCGCGGCGCACACCGACGGACAGGTTCACCGCGGTGGGCCGGGCGCCCGCGAGCGCGTCCGCCGCCTCGTCCACGGCGAAGCCGCGCGCGGCAGCGAGCGCGACCCCGTACGCCCCGGCGATCCCGAGCAGCGGCGCCCCGCGCACGGCGAGCGAACCGATCGCCTCCACCAGTGCCGACGCGTCCGTACAGACCAGTTCCACCTCCTCGGCCGGCAGCCTCGTCTGGTCGAGAAGCACCAGAACGGGGCCTTCGGGTGGTTCCTCCCAGCGGATCGCCGGTATCTCGGTGGGCCGCTTGTCATCGCCGGATTGCGCGTACTGATCAGCCATGCCGTCAGTGTGCCCGTTATCGGCCGGACAATCGAAGGCACGCAGCCCGGACCGCGGCCGATCCGCCGTCGACCACCCCATGGCACGATGGCTCCCAACCTGCCGCCGCGACCGCGGACGGGCACCGTGAAGGAGCGACGATGAACGACACTCCGGGCTGGGCCTCGCCCGGATCCGCCCCGTCCGACGGACAGGAGCCCGGGACGTCCATGCCTCCCGAGCCCGCCGACCGGCCCGGCGGCACGCAGCCCGCCGACCGGCCGGCCCCGAACCCGCAGGGCCCCGGCACGCAGTGGTCCCCGCAGCAGCCGCCACCCGGCCAGTGGTCCGCGCCGACAGGCGCCCACAACCCGGGCCAGGCCCCTCCGCCACCACCCCCCGCCACCGGCTGGGGCACCCGCCCGCCCACCGGTCCCGGTGGTTACGGCGGATACGGCGCTCCCGGTGGCTGGGGCGGCGGCTGGGGCGGCCCCCCGCCCGCGGCCAAGCCGGGCGTCATCCCGCTGCGCCCGCTCGGCGTGGGGGAAATCCTCGACGGCGCCGTCTCCACCATGCGCACCTACTGGCGCACGGTCCTCGGCATCTCCCTGACCGTCGCCGTCGTCGTGGAGATCATCGTCGTCCTCCTGCAGGGCCTGGTCCTGAACGAGTCCACGGGCACGGCCGCGCTCGGCGACCCGAGCGCCACGGTCGACGAACAGCTCGACGCCATGGGCTCCGTCCTGCTCGACTCCGGCGTCATCTTCCTGGTCAGCCTGGTCGGCACCATCACGGCGACCGCGCTCCTGACCGCCGTCACCAGCCGCGCCATCCTCGGCAAGCCGGTCACCAGCGGCGAGGCGTGGCGCGACGCCCGCCCCCAGCTGCTCAAACTGTTCGGCCTGATCCTCCTGCTGCTGCTGACGGTAACCGCCGTCGCCGTCGTCTGCGTCCTGCCGGGCGCCCTTCTGGGCGGCGCCGCGGGTGACGCCCTCACCGCCATGGGCAGCATCGGATCGGTCGTCCTCGCGGTGTCGCTGCTGGTCCGCTTCTCCCTCGCCTCGCCGGCCCTGATGCTGGAGAAGCAGGGCATCAAGAAAGCCCTGACCCGGTCCGCGAAGCTCGTCCGCGGCTCCTGGTGGCGGATCTTCGGCATCCAGGTGCTCTCCCTGATCATCGCGAACCTCGTCGCCATGATCATCGCCGTGCCCTTCGCCCTCCTCGGCGCCGCTCTCGGCCCCGGCGGTCTCAGCGCCTTCACGGACACCGACACCGAGCTCGGCTGGACGTACCTCATCGTCAGCGGCATCGGCTCGGTCATCGGCTCCCTGATCACGTTTCCGATCACGGCGGGCGTCGCCGTGCTCCTCTACGTCGACCAGCGCATCCGCCGCGAGGCCCTCGACCTCGACCTGGCCCGCGCCGCCGGCGTCCAGGGGTACGGCACCCCCACCCCCGGCACCACCCCGGGCATCCCGGGGAGTTGATGCGGTGAGGCTTGCGGGGGAAGTTCTCACGGCGGCACCGGCAGGCCGGGCCCGCACGGCCCTGTCGGGTGCCGCCGACCGCGCCGGGCACACGCTGTCGCGCGCGGCCGACGGCACGCCGCTGTCGTGGGCACGCCCAGGCGGCGAGCCGCCGGTGACCGTCCCCCGTGACCCCGCACGCGAGGCGGCCCGCCGCGAACTGTCCAAGCGGCTGTACCACGAGAACGATCCCAGCCTGTTCGAACGCGCACTGAACACCTTCTGGGACTGGCTCGACGGCCTCTTCGGCGCCGCCTCGACCGCCGCACCGGGAGGAGTGCTCGGCCTGGTGGTCATCGTCCTGGCCGTCTCCGCCGCGGTGGCCGCGCTGTGGTGGCGCCTCGGCACCCCAAGCCGCCGCCCCGCCTCCATGGCGGCCCTGTTCGACGACCGTCCCCGCAGCGCCACCGACCACCGTGCGGCCGCCGAGGCACACGCCGCCCAGGGCCACTGGAGCCAGGCCGTCCAGGAACGCATGCGCGCCATCGTCCGCTCCCTGGAGGAACGCGCCCTCCTCGACAACCGCCCCGGCCGCACCGCCGACGAGGCCGCCGCGGAAGCCGGCCGTACCCTTCCCGACCACACCGGCCGACTCCGCTCCGCCGCTCGCGACTTCGACGACGTCACATACGGCGGCCGCACCGCCACCGAGCAGGCGTACGCCCGCATCGCCGGCCTCGACCGCGACCTGACCGGCGCCAGACCCCACCTCACGCACGACAGCGCCCCCATCGCGGCCCAGCACACCCGCCAGGGCACCGAATGACCACCGCGGCCACGCCCCCGGCCACCTCGGCCTCGCCCACCGCCCGCCAGGTGTGGACCCGCTCGCGCGGCATCGTCCTCGCCTTCGCGCTCCTCCTGGCCGGCGCAGCGGTCCTCGCCACCCTGCGCTCCGACGCCCGCCACAGCGCCCTCGACCCTCGCTCCGGGGACCCCTACGGCAGCCGCGCCGTCGCCGAACTCCTCGCCGACCACGGCGTTTCGACCCGCGTCGTCACCACCTTGACCGGGGCCCGCGCCGCGACGGGCCCCGACACCACCCTCCTGGTCGCCGCCCCCGACCTGCTGACGGAACGCCGCCAGCGGGAACTGCGCTCGGCGACAGCCGGCTCCGGCGGCCGCACGGTCCTCGTCGCCCCCGGGGCCCGGTCCGTCGAAGCCCTCACCCCCGGTGTCACCGCGGCCCCCGCCACCAGCCGCACCTCCACCCTCACCCCCGGCTGCGCACTGCCCGCCGCGCAGCGCGCCGGCAGCGCCGACACCGGCGGCATCCGCTACACCACCACCCGACGCGACGCCGACGAGTGCTACCCCAGCAACCGCCTGGCCACCCTGGTCCGCGTCCCGGACACCACCGGCGACGGCGACACCGTCGTCCTCGGCGCGCCCGACATCTTCCACAACGACCGCCTCGACGAGCAGGGCAACGCCTCCCTCGCCCTCCAACTCCTCGGATCCCGCCCGCATCTGGTCTGGTACCTCCCCTCGCTCTCCGACACCTCAGCCGCCGACCAGGACGAGGAAAAGAGCTTCTTCGACCTGATCCCCTCCGGCTGGCTCTGGGGCACACTGCAACTCTTCGTCGCGGCAGCCCTCGCCGCCCTCTGGCGGGGACGCCGGCTCGGCCCCCTCGTCCCCGAAAAACTCCCCGTCGCGATCCGCGCCTCCGAAGCCGTCGAAGGCCGCGCCCGCCTCTACCGCAGGGCCGACGCGCGCGACCGCGCGGCCACAGCTCTTCGCTCCGCCACCCGCACCCGCCTCGCCCCTCTCGTAGGAATCCCCGTCGCCCAGGCACACACGCCCGAAACCCTCGTCCCGGCCCTGTCCACCCACCTCGACGGCGGCGGACAGTCCCTGCACCCCCTCCTCTTCGGCCCGCCACCCGCCGACGACACGGGCCTGATCACCCTCGCCGACCGACTCGACGCCCTCGAAAGAGAGGTACGCCGTCCATGATGGACCCGACCACTGACAACGCCGGGACCACCGGGGACCCGGGCAGTGCCCGCGCCTCCCTGGAAGCCCTGCGCGCCGAGATCGCGAAGGCCGTGGTCGGCCAGGACCCCGCCGTGACCGGCCTCGTCGTCGCCCTCCTGTGCCGCGGACACGTACTCCTCGAGGGAGTCCCGGGAGTGGCCAAGACATTGCTCGTCCGCGCTCTCGCTTCCGCACTGGAACTCGACACCAAACGAGTCCAGTTCACCCCCGACCTCATGCCGAGCGACGTCACCGGCTCCCTCGTCTACGACAGCCGCAGCGCCGAGTTCTCCTTCCAGCCGGGCCCGGTCTTCACCAACCTCCTGCTCGCAGATGAGATCAACCGCACCCCGCCGAAGACCCAGTCCTCCCTCCTCGAGGCCATGGAAGAACGCCAGGTCACCGTCGACGGCACCGCCCGCCCTCTCCCCGACCCGTTCCTGGTCGCCGCGACCCAGAACCCGGTCGAGTACGAAGGCACCTACCCCCTCCCCGAAGCCCAGCTGGACCGCTTCCTCCTCAAGCTCACCGTCCCGCTCCCCTCCCGCCAGGACGAGATCCACGTCCTCACCCGCCACGCCGAAGGCTTCGACCCCCGCGATCTGCGTGCCGCCGGCGTCCACCCGGTGGCCGGCCCCGCGGACCTCGAAGCGGCCCGCGCCGCAGTCGCCGGCACCACCGTCTCCCCCGGGATCACGGCCTACGTCGTCGACATCTGCCGAGCCACCCGCACATCTCCCTCCCTCTCTCTCGGCGTGTCCCCACGCGGCGCAACGGCTCTCCTTGCCACCGCCCGCGCCTGGGCCTGGCTGACCGGCCGCGACTACGTCATCCCCGACGACGTCAAGGCCCTCGCCCTTCCCACCCTCCGGCACCGCGTCCAACTCCGCCCGGAGGCCGAAATGGAAGGCGTCACCGCCGACTCGGTCATCACCGCGATCCTCACCCACGTCCCCGTCCCCCGCTGATGGCACTCACCGGACGCACCGCCCTCCTGGCGGCCCTGGGCTCCCTCCCCATCGGCATCTGGGCGCCCAGTTGGACAGGCGTCCTCGCCGTCAACGCCCCCCTGGCCATCGCCTGCGCCTGCGACTTCGCCCTCGCGGCCCCCGTACGCCACCTGCGTCTGACACGCTCCGGCGACACCTCCGTACGCCTCGGCGATACGGCTGACGTCACCCTCACGATCACCAACCCCTCCCGCCGGCTGCTGCGCGCCCACATCCGCGATGCCTGGCCGCCCAGTAGCTGGCAGCCCGGCACCGAAACCGCCGCTTCCCGCCACGAGACCACCGTCCCCGCCGGCGAGCGCCGCCGTATCACCACCCGGCTGCGCCCCACCCGCCGCGGCGACCGCCAAGCCGACCGCCTCACCATCCGCTCCTACGGGCCCCTGCGCCTCTTCTCCCGCCAGGGCACACGCACGATCCCCTGGTCCGTACGGGTTCTTCCCGCCTTCACCAGCCGCAAGCACCTGCCCTCGAAACTCGCTCGTCTGCGTGAACTCGACGGCCGCACCAGCGTCCTGACCCGCGGCGAAGGCACAGAGTTCGACAACCTGCGCGAGTACGTGCCCGGCGACGACACCCGGTCCATCGACTGGCGCGCCACAGCCCGGCACACCACGGTCGCCGTCCGCACCTGGCGCCCCGAACGTGACCGCCACATCCTCCTGGTCCTCGACACCGGTCGCACCTCCGCAGGCCGCGTGGGCGACGCACCCCGCCTCGACGCCTCGATGGACGCGGCCCTGCTCCTGGCCGCTCTGGCATCCCGCGCCGGCGACCGCGTCGACCTCCTCGCCTACGACCGCCGTGTACGCGGCCTCGTCCAGGGCCGCTCAGGCAGAGAGACCCTCCCCTTTATGGTGAACGCCATGGCGTCCCTCGAACCGGAACTGGTCGAGACAGACGCCCGTGGTCTCACCGCCACAGCAATGCGAACGGCCCACCGCAGCTCACTGATCGTCCTACTGACCACGCTCGACACCGCACCGGTCGAAGAGGGCCTCCTACCTGTCCTCCCACAACTCACCCGGCACCACACCGTCATAGTGGCCTCGGTGGCCGACCCGTACATCGCCCGCATGGCCGCCTCCCGCGGAACCACTGAAGCCGTCTACGAAGCAGCGGCCGCAGCCCAGACGCAATCAGAACGGTCCCGCACCGCAGAGCAACTCCGCCGCCACGGAGTCACGATCGTCGATGCCGTCCCGGAGGAACTGGCGCCGGCACTGGCCGATGCCTACCTGACTCTGAAAGCGGCAGGACGCCTGTAACGCAAAAAGGGGCTCCCTGAGGGGAGCCCCTTACATCCAGACACGCGACCGTCAAAACAGGAAACCCCCGTGCCATTGGCACGGGGGTTTCCCGGAATGATTGTTCGGCGGCGTCCTACTCTCCCACAGGGTCCCCCCTGCAGTACCATCGG
>NZ_JBICUZ010000032.1:0-17092 GCF_043198675.1 Streptomyces sp. NPDC048734
TCCTTGCCCCCGGAGAACAGGATCACCGGGTTCTCGAACTCCCCCGCCACCTCCCGGAAGATGTGCACCGCCTCCGACTCCAGGGAGTCCAGGTGCGAGACCGCCCCGGTGTCCCGGAGGAGTCCCGCCGGACCCGGCGTCAGGACCGTCATCCCAGACCCCTCTCGATCAGGAAGGCGTGCAGTTCGGCGGCGGTGTCGGCCACCGACCTGCCCTCGGTCCGGATCCGCAGCTCCGGGGCCTCCGGCACCTCGTAGGGGTCGTCGACCCCGGTGAGCCCGGTCAGCTCGCCCGCCGCCTGCCTGGCGTACAGGCCCTTCACGTCCCGCTCGGAGCACACCTCGACCGGGGTCGCCACGTGCACCTCCAGGTACGCCGTGCCGCCCGCGGCGTGCCGCTCCCGGACCGCGGCGCGGGAGGCGGCGTACGGGGCGATGACAGGGGCCAGCACCAGCACGCCGTGGGAGGCGAGCGTCTGCGCCAGGAAGCCGATCCGGGTCACGTTGGTGTGCCGGTCCGCACGGGTGAACCCCAGCTCCTGGGACAGGAACCGGCGGATCTCGTCGCCGTCGAGCACCTCGGCCCGGCGGCCGGTGGCGGCCAGCCGCTCGGCGACCGCGCGGGCCAGGGTGGTCTTGCCCGCGCTCGGCAGCCCGGTCAGCCACACGGTGGCGCCGCGCTCGCGGGTGGCGGCGGCGCCGGCGGCCTCCGCCGTGGCCCCGGCGGCCAGGGTGTGAGCTGTGGTCACGGTGATGCCCTCCTGAGCGTGAGGTGACGTGCCGGAGCGTGGGGTGTCAGACGGTGGCGAACTCGGCCAGGGTCCGGCCGAGCACGTCCATGTCGATCCGGTGCCAGGAACCGGGCAGTTCCCGTGACCGGCCGTTGGGCAGGGCCGCCGCGGTCGCCCGTGCCGCCGCGCGCAGCCAGTCGCTGGTGCCGGTGCTGTTGAGGACGAGGGTCTCGGTCGTGTAGCCGGCGAGCCGGTCGGCCGGGACGTCGCAGTCGCCGCAGATCGCCACGTCGTAGGCGAGCGTGTGGGCGTTGGCCTCGTTCACCGCCCAGATGGGCCCCTCGCGCCACTGCGCGACCGTGTCGGGGGTCAGGCCCAGGAAGCTGCCGAGGAAGTACTCGACCGCCTCCCGGCGCCGGTCCTCCTCCATGAGGACCCGCAGCGTCTTGGCGACGTTCCACGGGGGCTTGGGGAACCCGTCGACCCGGTAGAACGGCTCGTGCAGCGCCAGCCTGGTGATCGGGGCGCCGGCGAGTGCCGCCTCGATCGCGAGGTTCGCGCCCGACGACCCGGCGAACACCACCGCCGACCCGCCGGCCTCCTCGATCACCGCCTGGAGGTCCTCGATCTCGCGGGCGACGGCGTACTGCGGGGAGTCCCCGCTCTCGCCGCGTCCCCGGCGGTCGTAGACGTAGGTGGTGCAGTGCGGCGCCAGTTCGGGCACGAGCGCGTCGAAGATGGTGTGGTCGCGGAACGATCCGTTGAGGAGCACGATCGGCGGTCCGTCACCCGCCTTCTCGTAGGCGATCGTGGTGCCGTCACGGGAAACGACCTTGCGCATACGCACTCCTCACGCCGATCGGAGGTGCCCTCACCTCCCCACCTGGCGGCATCTTCGAGCGCCCCGCTGGACCACGGGTCGAGGAACGGTCGCGAGACCCCTGGGCCCCGCTCGTCGCGCCCGGCGTGACCGGAGGGCCCCCGGCCCGCTGTGCGCGGTCCTCCCGCCCCGCGCACCAGCGGCCCGCGAGCCGCTCACCAGCCGGATTCGACTCCCGGGCCCTGTCATTGACCGTGGCGGGACCGGACCCGGCGGCGGTCGTCAGCGGTGCGTCAGGCTCCTGGCAGCGCGTGCGGCGACGGTGGACCGGGCCCGTCCCGTCCTGCCGCCGAACACAGGGAGACCACATGAGCGACCGGGTCGAACTCGGCGAGGTGCGTGCCGCCCTCGTGTCGCTGCCCGGTGTGCGGGACGCGGCCGTCCACGCGGCCCGGCACGCTCCGGACAGCCTGCGGATCGTCGCCCACGTGGTGACGCGCACGCCGCCCGCCGAACTGCGCGCCGCCCTCCGGTCACGGCTGCCGTCGCACCTGGTCCCGTCCTGCCTCCACCGGGTGCCGCACATCCCCCTGCTGCCCGACGGCAGGACCGACCGGCGCGCGCTGGCGGCGCTCACCGCCCGGGAACCGGACGTCCCCCCGGCCCCCTCACCACGGGAGGGCGCCCGGCGGGCCGCGCGGCGCGACACCGACGGCCACCCGCTGGACGGGTCCTCGGCGAGCGTCCCGCTCACCCCCCAGCAGCGCGCCCTGCTCCCGGACGCGCTCGCCCACCGCGGCACCGGCCGCCACGTGGGGCAACTGCACTGGCGCTGGCGCGGTCCGCTGGACACCGGCCGGTTCACCGCGGCCTGGCAGTCGGTGTTCGACCACGAGACCGTCCTGCGCGCCGCCCTCGACCCGGACACCGCGTCGCGCCTGGTCCTGCACGAGAGCGCCCGTGCCGAGGTCGTGCGCCACCGGGCCGGCCGCGCGGACTTCGAGGAGCTGAGGCAACGCGACCGGCTGCGCGGCTTCGACCTGCGCTCCCCGGGCCTGCTGCGGCTCACCCTCGTCGACGAACCGGCCCCCGTCGACGGCGGCCCGCCGTGCGTGACGGTCCTGCTGACCTTCCACACCGTCGTACTGGACGACTGGAGCGTGTCCGTCCTGCTCGAGGAGTTCTACCGCGCCTACCTCGCCGGGGGCCGGCTGCCGGGCGGCGAACGCCGCCCCGACTGCCGGGACTACGCCCGCTGGCTCGCCGGCCAGGACACCGCGCCCGCCCGTGACTTCTGGTCCTCGGCGGCCCCCGACGCCACCGCCCTGGTGCTGCCCGGGGTCGCGGGCCCGGCCACCGGCCTGACCGGATCCGGGCGGACCGAGATCCGGCTCGGCGCCGGACCGGCCGGCCGGCTGCGCGCCTGGGCGGCGTCCCGCGCGTCCACCGAGGCCGGCGCGCTGCAGGCGGTGTGGGCGCTGCTGCTGTACCGGGCGGGCGGCACCCCGGGCCCCGCCCCGGTGTGCTTCGGCGTCAGCGTCTCCGGCCGCGGCGTCGCCCTGGAATCCGTCGAGCGGCTGCCCGGCCTGCTGACGAACTCCCTGCCCGTGACCGTCCGGGTCGACCCCGCGGCGCCCGTGGACCGGCTGCTGGCCGAACTGCGCGACCGCGCACTGGAGCTGGCCGCCTACGAATGGGTGTCGCTGGGCCAGATCCACGAGTGGAGCGGGCGCCGCGCGGACGACGAACTCGTGGAGAGCCTCGTCGTCTTCGAGCACCGGCGGCGCGGCTCCGGCACTCTGCGCTCCGCGCTCGCCGCCCGGGGCATCAGCGTCGAACCGCCCCGCGCGGCCGGTACGCACACCGCGTTCCCCGTCACCCTGTCGGCCCACCGGGACGCCGACGACGGCCTCGTCCTGGCCGCCGTCCACGACCGCGCCCGGCTCGCCGACGACGACGCGGCGCGACTCGTCCGCCAGTGCGCCCGGCTGCTGCGCGAACTGCCCGGCCTGGCGGGCGGTTCGGCGACCGTGTCCGACGCGCTCGCCGCGCTCGCCGACGAGCCGCCGGTGGGGATGGCCCAGGCGCCCGCAGCGACCGCCACCGGCGGACCGACGTGAGGAGAGCACCGACCATGACCACCCGCCGCCGGCGCGGTACCCCGCCCGGCACCTGCGACGGCCCCGGCGACCCCCTCGCCGCCCGGCGCCGACCGGCCGGCCGGTCGTACCCCGGGCGCTCGCCCGCCCCCGACGGCCCCGGGACCGCGCGGTGAACGCCGGACGCCTCAGCGTCTGCGTCGTGGGGGCCGGACCCCGCGGCCTGTCGGTGCTGGAACGGATCTGCGCCAACGAACGGGCCGCCCCGTCGCCGCGCCGGGTGACGATCCATCTCGTGGACCCCTGCCGGCCCGGCGCCGGACGCGTCTGGCGCACGGACCAGTCGCGGCTGCTCCTGATGAACACCGTCGCCTCCCAGGTGACGGTGTTCACCGACGACACGGTGGCCATGGAGGGACCGGTGGAACCGG
This sequence comes from Streptomyces sp. NPDC048734, assembly GCF_043198675.1. Lineage (NCBI taxonomy): Bacteria > Bacillati > Actinomycetota > Actinomycetes > Kitasatosporales > Streptomycetaceae > Streptomyces > Streptomyces sp. NPDC048734. Next base: position 4,081 of record NZ_JBICUZ010000032.1, read on the forward strand.
GGCCCGACCTGTACGAGTGGGCCCGCTCCGTCGTCCTGGCCTCGCCCGCGGACCGGTTCGGCCAGGCCACGTACGCCGAGGCGGCGGCGCTGCACCCCGACGCCTACCCGACCCGCGCCTTCTACGGCAGCTATCTGGAGGACTGCTACCGGCGCATCGTGCGCCGGGCGCCCGCCCACTGCCGTGTCGTCGAGCACCGTACCCACGCCGTGGCGTTGCGCGACCAGACGGACACCCCGGGCGGCCCGCAGGTCCTCACCCTCGCCGACGGCACCCGCCTGCGCGGCCTGGACGCCGTGGTCCTCGCCCAGGGCCACCTGCCGCGGCGCCCCTCGGCCGAGGAGTCCGCCTGGTCCCGGACGGCCGCGCGGCACGGGCTGACGTACATCGCACCGGCCAACCCCGCCGACCTGGACCTGTCCACCGTCCTGCCGGGGCAGGCCGTCCTGATGCGCGGGCTGGGGCTGAACTTCTTCGACGGCATGGCGCTGCTCACCCTCGGCCGCGGCGGCAGGTTCGTCCGCCGCTCGGGACGGCTGACCTACCTCCCCTCCGGCCGGGAACCGCGGATCTACGCCGGCTCCCGCCGCGGCGTCCCCCACCACGCGCGCGGCGAGAACGAGAAGGGCCCCCACGGCCGGCACCGGCCGCGGGTGCTCACCCCCGAGGCCGTCGACGCGCTGCGGCGCCGCAGCCCGGACGGGGCACCGGTCCGTTTCCGCACCGACCTGTGGCCGCTGATCTCCCTGGAGGTGGAGAGCGTCTACTACGAGACGCTGCTGCGCGCCGAGGGCCGCGCGCGGGAGGCGTCGGCGTTCGTGCCCGCCTTCCTCGCCGCCGGTGCGGCCCCGGCCCGCGAACGCCTCCTCGACTCCTACGGGATCGACCGCTCCAGGCGCTGGGACTGGGACCTGCTCCAGCGTCCCACCGCGGGACGGCGCTTCCCCGGTCGCGCGAGTTTCCGGCGCTGGCTGCTCGGCCACCTGACCGAGGACATCCGGCAGGCCCGCGCCGGAAACGTCAACGGACCCCTCAAGGCCGCCCTCGACGTCCTGCGCGACCTGCGCAACGAGATACGCCTCGCGGTCGACCACGGCGGCCTGGACGGCGACTCCTACCGGGACGAGCTGACGGGCTGGTACACCCCGCTCAACGCCTTCCTGTCGATCGGTCCCCCCGTCTCCCGCATCGAGGAGCTGCGCGCGCTGATCGAGGCCGACGTGGTCCGCCCGCTGGGCCCCGGCACCCGGATCACGCTCGGCACGGACGGCGACCGGGCCGCGTTCGTGGCCACGGCCGACGGCGTGGACGCGGCGCCCGTCCACGCGGCGGCGCTGATCGAGGCACGGCTGCCGGAGCCCGACCTGCACCGCACCGCGGACCCCCTGCTGCGGTACCTGCTCACCACCGGCCAGGCGGCGCCCTACCGGATGGAGAGCGCCCGCGAAGCCGCCTACGAGTCGGCCGGCCTCGCCGTCTCCGAGCGGCCGTACCACACCGTGGACGCCCACGGCCGGGCCCACCCGCGCCGCTTCGCCTACGGCGTCCCGACCGAGTCCGTGCACTGGGTGACGGCGGCCGGCATCCGGCCGGGGGTCGACTCCGTGATCCTCGGCGACTCCGACGCCATCGCCCGCACGGTGCTCGGCCTCGGTCCCGCGCGCCTTCCCGTTCCCCTCCCCGGCCTCCCGGCCGACCTCCTGGAGATGACGCCATGACCCACCCGACGACGGCCTTCGACGGCGGCCCGGACGCCGGACTGTTCTCCCCCGTGCGGGCGGGCACGCCCGTGGAGGAGGCCGTCAGCGAGACGGCGTGGCTGCAGTCCCTGCTGGACGCCGAGGCGGCGCTCGCACGGGCCCAGGCCGCGCTGGGTACCGTCCCGGTCCGTGCCGCCCGCGCCATCACCCGTGCCGCCCGCGCCGAGCGGTTCGACCCGCGCGCGCTGGCGGTGCAGGCCCGGGAGACCGCCAACCCGGTCGTGGGGCTGGTGCGCGCCCTGACCGACGCGGTGGCCGCCGACGACCCGCAGGCCGCCGAGTACGTGCACCGCGGCTCCACCAGCCAGGACGTGCTGGACACCGGCACGATGATGATGTGCCGGCGGGCGCTGGACCTGATCCTCGGCGACCTGGACCGGACGGCCGCCGCGCTGGCCGCGCTGGCCGGCCGGCACCGCGGGACCGTCATGGCCGGCCGCACCCTCGCCCTGCACGCCGTCCCCACCACGTTCGGGCTCAAGGCGGCGGGCTGGCACCGGCTGGTCCTGGACGCCGCCGCCCGGATCGAGGCCGCCCGCGGCGCCCTGCCGGTCTCCCTCGGCGGGGCCGCGGGCACGCTCGCCGGATACCTGGAGTTCGCCGGTCCCGGAGCCGACGCGACGACCGCAGAGGAGTACCGGGAACGGCTCGTGGACGCGTTCGCCGCCGAGACCGGACTGGCCCGCCCCGTCCTGCCCTGGCACGCGCTGCGCACACCGGTCGCGGACACCGCCTCGGCGCTCGCCTTCACCACCGGCGCCCTCGGCAAGCTCGCCGCCGACGTGCAGGTGCTGGTCCGTACGGAGATCGCGGAGGTCGCCGAGCCCGCCGTCCCGGGGCGGGGCGGTTCCTCCGCCATGCCGCACAAGCGCAACCCCGTGCTGTCCACGCTGATCCGCAGCGCCGCCCTGCAGGTGCCGCTGCTGACCGCGGGCCTGACCCAGTGCCTGGTCACCGAGGACGAACGCTCGGCCGGGGTGTGGCACGCCGAGTGGCTGCCGCTGCGCGAGGCGCTGCGCCTGGCGGGCGGAGCCGCCGCCACGGCCGCCGAGCTGGCCGAGGGCCTCACGCCCGACCCGGCCCGCATGCGCCACAACCTCGGCCTGACCGGCAGCCAGGTGGTCAGCGAACGCCTGGCCGCCCTGCTCGCCCCGAGGATCGGAAGGGCGCGCGCGAAGGACCTGCTGGCACAGGCCTCGCACACCGCGGACCTGCGCCGGGTCCCCCTGCTGGAGGTGCTGGGCAGCCTGCCCGAAGTGACCGCGCACCACAGCGTCGAAGAGCTGGAGCACCTGCTCGACCCCACCGCCTACGTGGGCGGCGCACCGGCCCTGGCGGCCCGCGCGCTCGCCACGGCAGGGGTGGTCACCACAGCGCCGGTCACGGCACCGGCGGCCACGGCAGCGCCGGTGAGGACACCCGTCCACACCACGACGTGCGCGGTCTGAGACCGACGCCGGCCCGGTCGCCGCCGCCCGGCCGTGCCCGTACGACCGCGCCCGCCGGCTCCCCCCCCGGCAACCGCCCGCCGCCACCGCTGCGTTCGCGCACATGGCCGATTCGAGTCTTCCTCCAGGCACGTCGGCGAGGCTCGGGAGCAGCCGATGCGCTCCCACCCACGGCGGCCGAGGAGGTGCGATACATCATGCGGGATGGCCCGCCGGTCACGCTCTACTGCTTCGCGCACGCCGGCGCGGGCGCGTCCGGCTTCGCGCACTGGCGCACCGGAACCGGCCCCGGGGTGAGCACCGTGCCCGTGCTGCTGCCCGGACGCGGCGCCCGGCGCCGCGAACCCCGCACGACCTCGCGCGAGGGACTGCTGGACGCGCTCCTCGACCCCCTGGCCGGCCAGGTCGCCGACGGCCGCCCGTACGTGCTGTACGGGCACAGCCTGGGCGGCATCGTCGCCCACACCCTCGCCCGCGCCCTGATCCACCGGGGGCTGCCCGCCCCCGCCTGCCTCGCCGTCGGCGCGAGCCCCCCACCGCAGACCGCGCCGGCCGGCCACGACGACGACCTGACCGACGAACGGCTGCTGCGGTTCGCGGCCGACCTCGGCGCGGCGCCCGGCGGCGCGCTCGCCGCCCCCGGCAGCCTCTGGTACCGCCGCGTGCTGCCCCTGCTGCGGGACGACCTCAGGCTCGCCGACGCGCTGCGCGCCGACGCGCTCGCCGACCCGGACGGCCCGCTCCCGGTTCCCGTCCTGGCCGTCGACGGCCAGGACGACCCCGTCGTCGGCGCGACGGTGCTGGACGGCTGGGCCCGCTGGACCACCGGCCGGTTCGTCCGGCGCACCGTCCCCGGTGACCACTTCTTCGTCCGCGGCCCGCACGCCCCCCGACTGATCGGGCGCGCCTGCCGCGTGGTGCGGCGCACCCGGCTCGTACCTGGGCTCATATCTGGAGGACAACTGTGAGGGACACACGATGAGGCGGGTCGTCATCACCGGCATCGGGGTCGTGGCCCCGGGTGGCGTGGGCACCCGCGCGTTCTGGGACACGCTGACCGCGGGCCGCACCGCCACGCGCGGCATCACCCTGTTCGACGCGAGCACGTTCCGCTCGCGCATCGCCGCCGAGGCGGACTTCGACCCGGTCGCCCACGGGATCGCGGCCGCCGACGCGGCCCGCCTCGACCGCGCCGCCCAGTTCGCCCTCGTCAGCGCCCGGGAGGCGGTCGAGGACAGCGGACTGACCGGCGTCCTCGATCCGGTGCGCACCGGGGTCACCCTCGGCAGCGCCGTCGGCTGCACCACCGGCCTCGACAACGAGTACGGCGTGGTCAGCGAGAACGGCAGCACCTGGGAGGTCGACCACACCCGGGCGGTCGCCCACCTCTTCGACTACTTCGTGCCCAGCTCCATGGCCGCCGAGGTGGCCCTCACGGTCGGCGCCCAGGGCCCGGTCTCGCTGGTCTCCACCGGCTGCACCTCCGGTATCGACTCCGTCTGCCACGCCGTCGACCTGATCCGCGAGGGCAGCGCCGACGTGATGGTGACCGGCGCGACCGAGGCGCCGATCTCCCCGATCACGGTGGCCTGCTTCGACGCCATCAAGGCGACCAGCCCGCGCAACGACGAGCCGGAGACCGCCTCGCGCCCCTTCGACCGCTCCCGCAACGGCTTCGTGCTCGGCGAGGGTTCGGCCGTACTGGTCCTGGAGGAGTTCGAGCACGCCCGGCGGCGCGGCGCCCACGTCTACGCGGAGATCGCCGGGTTCGCCGGGCGCAGCAACGCGTACCACATGACCGGGCTGAAGACCGACGGCGTGGAGATGGCCGAGGCGATCCGCGCGGCGCTCGACGAGGCCCGCCTGGACGCCACCGCCGTCGACTACGTCAATGCCCACGGCTCCGGCACCAAGCAGAACGACCGGCACGAGACCGCCGCGTTCAAGCGCAGCCTCGGCGAGCACGCCTACCGGGTGCCCGTCAGCTCCATCAAGTCCATGATCGGCCACTCGCTCGGCGCGATCGGCTCGCTGGAGGTGGCCGCCAGCGCCCTGGCCATCGAGCACAACACCGTGCCGCCGACGGCCAACCTGCACGAGGCCGACCCGGCCTGCGACCTCGACTACACCCCCCTCACCGCGCGCGAACAGCGCACCGACACCGTGCTCAGCGTCGGCAGCGGCTTCGGCGGCTTCCAGAGCGCCATCGTCCTGACCCGGCCGCGACTTCAGGAGGCGGCATGACCACAGCCACACTGGACCGTCCCGCCGCCCGGCCGGGCGCCCCCGCCGTCACCGGCTCGGTCGTCACCGGCATCGGCGTCGCCGCCCCCAACGGGCTGGGCACCGAGGCCTGGTGGGCGGCGACCCTGCGCGGCGAGAGCGGCATCCGCCCGGTGACCCGCTTCGACGCCTCCCGCTACCCGGTGCGCATCGCCGGGGAGGTCCCCGGCTTCGTCGACGACGAGCACCTGCCCAGCCGGCTGCTGCCGCAGACCGACCGGGTCACCCGGCTGTCGCTGGCCGCCGCCCGGGAGGCCCTCGACGACTGCGGCACCGACCCCGCCGCGCTGCCCGAGTACGGCGCCGGAGTGGTCACCGCCTCCTCCGCGGGCGGGTTCGAGTTCGGCCAGCGCGAGCTGCAGGCCCTGTGGTCCAAGGGCGGACAGCACGTCAGCGCCTACCAGTCCTTCGCCTGGTTCTACGCCGTCAACACCGGTCAGATCTCCATCCGGCACGGGCTGCGCGGCTCCAGCGGGGTCGTCGTCGCCGAGCAGGCCGGCGGCCTGGACGCCGTCGCCCACGCCCGGCGCCAGATCCGCAAGGGCGCCCGGCTGATGGTCACCGGCGGCGTCGACTCGGCGCTGTGCCCGTGGGGCTGGGCCGCCCACCTCGCCGCGGGCGAGCTGAGCCCCGTGGCCGACCCCGCCCGCGCCTACCTGCCGTTCGACGCCGCGGCCCGCGGCCACGTGGTCGGCGAGGGCGGTGCCCTGTTCGTCCTGGAGAGCGACGCCGCCGCCCGCGAGCGCGGAGCCCGCGTGTACGGGGCGTTCACCGGGTACGCGGCCACCTTCGACGGCCCCGGCGTCCCGCGCCTGGGCGACGCCGCCCGGCTGGCCCTCGAGGACGCCGGGGTGCGCCCCGAGGAGATCGACGTGGTGTTCGCCGACGCGGCCGGGGCACGTGCCGCGGACCGTGCCGAGGCGGAGGCGCTGGCCGGCCTGTTCGGCCCCCGGGGCGTGCCGGTCACCGCGCCGAAGTCGATGACCGGACGGCTGCTGGCCGGCGGCGCCTCCCTCGACGTCGCAGCGGCCCTGCTGTCCCTGCGCGACCAGGTGATCCCGCCGACCACCGGGACCGCCGAGCCCGCGGCCGACTGCCCCGTCGACCTCGTCACCGCGCTCCGCGAGACACCCGTCCGCCACGCCCTGGTCCTGGCCCGCGGCCGGGGCGGCTTCAACTCGGCGGCCGTCCTCAGCGCCGTCTGACCGGGCGGAGCCGCCCACGGGCGGCCCCGCTCACCGGGGCCGCCGGGACGACATCCCCCACGTCCCGGCGGCCCCGGCCCCCTTCCGGGCGCCGCGCGAGTGTGACACCCGGCCGGTGACGAGCTGTCCGCGTGCGAGGGGACGCGTGTCGCTCCGAAGCGGTGGTCAGGCCCCCGCCGAAGCCCGGGACGACCCGGTTTCCGGCGTCGCGGCGGTCCCCGGTCCAGCCGGGTCCAAGGTGGATCCCCCCTGGCTCACCGCTGCGTACCGTGGCGTTCGGCGACGTCGCCGTCGGGCTGCCGTCGGTCGTTCCCCTCCCGTCCGGTCCGTGATCCGGCGTACCCGGACGGGGTGCCGTCCCCGGCCCGGTCCGGTCGGGGGAGAGGGCAGGTGAGCGGGAGGACGCGTTCGGTCAGCCGCCCGGTGAGGTGGGTGCCGGTGAGGTGGGTGCCGGTGAGCCAGTCCGCCGCGGTCAACTGGTCCACCAGGTGATGCAGTTCGCCGGAATCCACCGGGACGGGGGTGGCGAGGGTGTCCAGGGCGATGCCCTGGCCGCCGGGACCGAGGCATCCCGAGGCGCTGGTCCGGGTGGCCAGCGTCAGGGCGAGCAGCCGGGTGCCGGCGGTGGCCTTGCCCTTGCGGAGCTTCTTGTCCGAGACGACCCTCTGGGCCCAGCCGGAGAGCTTGGGCCGCACCTTCTTGCCGAACGTGAAGGGGCCCGTCCCGTCCTCGCGGGGTGTCAGGGAGGGGACGGTGACGGGGGTGGGGTTCTCCGGCCGGGAGGCGAGCAGGTCGCCGACGGTGCCGGGCAGGGTGAGCCAGCCGCAGCCGGTCAGGCTCTCGACCAGGCCCTCAGGATCGGTCAGGCCCAGCGAGGTGAGGTCCTGGCCGACGAGGTTGCCGGTGCCGGTGTGCGCGGTGCGCAGGGTCAGCACCAGTACCAGCAGCCGTGCTTCCGGTCCGGGCAGCGGGGCGTGGTCGGCCACGTGCGCCAGGACGGAGCGCGCGTGCTCCCACTGCGTCGGTACGGTCAGCAGCCGCGTCACGGCCGGCCCGTCGCCGTCGTCGACGCCGCCGGTGCGCTGCTGGTGCTGGAGGCGGGTGGTGGCGGCGGCCCGCTCGGCACGCCGGGCCTCCCACCGAAGGAGGCCGTCGCCGGTGACATCGGCCCAGGTGGTGAAGGCGCGGGCCTTGCGTTCCTGGAGGTCGGCGAGCAGCGCCAAGTCGGGCTGGTCGCGCTGCTGGTAGGCGCGGAAGAGGTCACCCAGTTCGATGAGTTCGTCCCGCAGGGCGAGGGGCCGCAGGTCGTGCGGGACGACCCGCTGGGCGATCCTCGCCTGCGGTGGGCGGCGCCGCACGGGTGCGGAACGAGGAGCCGGAACGGGGCCCGCGGCGATCTGGTGGTCGGAGAACCGGGGCGTGCCCACACCCGAGGTCGCGAGGACCGGGTGTCCGGTGCTCCGGGGGCCGGGCGGCTGGGAGGTGGCCGCGGTCTTCGCCCCCGGGATGGCTGCCGCGCACCGCGAGCAGCACTCCATGGCCTGCCACCAGCGCCCTTCCCGGTCGGCGAGCACGGCCAGGACGACCGGGCCGCCGCACCGCCGGGGTTCGGCACGCGCACGGCTACCGGTGTCGGGCAGGTGGGCGTGGCAGCCCTCGGCCCTGCACGCGCAGTACGTCCCGGCCCTGGGGGCGGGAGCGACGCGCAGATGGGCCTTGAGGTGGGCGACCGCGGCCGTGCGGCCGGCTGCCGCGGACGGCAGCCGCTGTTCGGCACAGGCGGGACGGCTGCACGTGACACGCACGGCCGGGCTGCCCCGGTCGGCGGCGTCCAGCCGTACCGTCCACCGCCGCCCCGGCACCCGCTCGTCCGGCTCGCTCACCGAGGCCTGCGTCATCCCGTTCTTCCTTCCGGTGTGTCTTTGATGTCCGCCGCCCGCCCTCCCGCAACGCCGGGCGGCGCGCCGCGAACCCCCGTACGCGGCGCACGGGCCGGGACCGGCGGACTCGTCCCGCTCGCCGGCCCGCGACGACGCGCCGGCGTTACCCGGTCAACGCCCTGGAGCCGAAACGGTTTCCGTGCGGGGCGTGGCAGTTCGGGCCGGTACGGCCGCAGGCCACCCGACCGCTCCCGGAGCAGCGTGTCCAGCCGTTCCGCGCGCAGGGCCCGGAAGCCGCTCGACCCCCTCTTCGGCGCCGGCCCTGCCCGCCCGTGACCGGGCGGCCACCAGTGCCCGGACCGGCCGCGGGGTCGCCCGGGCGGTCCCGGCCCGGCCCACCACCACCTGAGCACAGCCCCGGATCACGGACCCGCATGCCACGACGCACCGTCAGACCGTCACACCCCGCAACATGCCAATGCGGTCAGGCGGTCAGGCGGTCAGGTCGTCAGACGATCAGGTCGTCAGGCGGTCAGGCCGAGCCCGGCCAGGCGTTCGGGATCGCTGAGGATGTCGAGTCCGGTGACACGGCCGTCCCGGATGGTGAACGACATGACGGACAGCGGCCGGCCCCCGGTGAACGAGACGACGCCGGGTGTGCCGTTGACCAGGACGAGGCGGGCGTCCGCCGCGAAGCGGGCGAAGGTGATCGCCTGGGACGCCACGTCGGCCGCGCCGCGCCGCAGGACGCTCGGGACGAGCGTGCCGCCGTCGGAGCGCGCGACCACGTCGGGGTCGAGGACGGCCAGCAGCGCCCCGAAGTCGCCGCCGCGGGAGGCGGTCAGGAAGGCGTCCACGACATCGCGTTTGCAGGCGGGGTCCGTGTCGGCCGCCGGGGCGGCGCCCTGCACCCGGCGGCGGGCGCGGCTGGCGAGCTGCCGGGTGGAGGCCGTGGTCCGGCCGAGGACGGGGGCGATGTCGTCGAAGGGCACGTCGAACATGTCGTGCAGGACGAAGGCGAGCCGCTCGGCCGGGGAGAGGGTCTCCAGAACGATCATGAGTGCGATGCCCACCGAGTCCGCGACCAGGATCTCCTGCTCGGGGTCGACACCGGACAGCGGGCTGACCACCGGGTCCGGAAGCCGGACCGGGCCGTCCCGCTCGGGCAGCGGATCCTCACGGCGCGAAGCACGCGAGCGCAGCATGTCCAGGCAGGTCCGGCCCACGACCGTGGTGAGCCAGGCCCCCAGGTTCCTCACGTCGCTCACATCGGTGCGGCTGAGCTTGAACCACGCCTCCTGGACGGCGTCCTCCGCCTCGGCGAGCGACCCCAGCATCCGGTAGGCCACCGCCCGCAGCCCGGGCCGTTCCACCTCGAAACGGTCGGCCAGAAAAAAGTTTTCGCCCACCTGTCACACCCCCGCGTCCGGATCCGTCGGTCCAGTGACAGACGCTAACGGATCACCAGGAGGGCATCAGATGAACGCCGCGACCACCCCCACCGCCCGGATGAAGAACCCCGCCATGGTCCTGCCGGACGCCATGAAGGGCATCCAGAACATCTACCAGGCCATGTACCAGGGCGGCGTCTCCCCGCAGATCCTCGAGCTGGTCCACCTGCGGGCCAGCCAGATCAACGGCTGCAGCGCCTGCGTGTTCGCCGGCGTGGCGGGCGCGAAGAAGCACGGCGAGAGCGACGAACGCCTTCACGCCGTGGCCGCCTGGCGCGAGGCGCCGTTCTTCACCGATGAGGAGCGCGCGGCCCTGGCCCTGACCGAGGCGGCCACCCGGATCGCCGACCGCTCCGGCAAGGCCGTCCCCGACGAGGTGTGGAACGAGGCCGCGGACCACTTCAACGAGGAACAGCTCTCCGCGATCATCCTGATGATCAGCCTCACCAACTTCTTCAACCGCATCAACACCACCATCGAGGAGCCCGCCGGCACCACCTGGTGACCGGCGCCGCCCGAACCCGGGCTCCGGCTCGACTTCTTCGTCGCGCGCACGCCGAGCGACCCGGCGACACCCCGGGCCGGGACCGGCCGGCGCGGCGGTGACGCCTGCTTCAGCACGGACGCGCCCACCAGGTCGGCCGTCGGCGAGGAACAAGTTCCTCGCCGACGGCCTCCTGACCGAGGGGCGGGCGGTGGCCGGCGGTGCGACCGACCGCCGGGACGCGCCGTACGCATGTCGTACGCGCACCGTACCCATGCCGTACGCATGCCGTACCGCGCGCCGGGGCGGCGCGCCCCGGCGGACCGCGTGAGCGGGGGCGGCAACGCCCGGTCTCACGAGGGGTGGCAGTCGCGCACCGGGTCCGTCTCGCTGTAGACGGCCGTGCCCTTCATCCAGCCCAGGGTCGGTACGGCCGCGCTCACCGCCAGCGCGTCCCGGAGATGGCCGGCGATGTGGCCCAGCAGGGCCGCCTTGCCCCTCTCCTCGGTACCGGTCAGGCAGGCGTCCACCGCGGCGACCAGGCCGCGTTCGCGGTCGTCCGCCCGCACGGCCGCGGCCCGGCGGGCGGACGCGAGCGCCGAGGGCGTCTCCCCGGCGCTCCCGCGCTCGTGGCCGAGCGGCGCCAGAGCCGCGTGGCCGACGGCGAAGCCCGGGTCGACGCCGACGGCTTCGGTCAGCAGTTCCTCGGCGCCGAGGCTGCCCCCAGGATGCGCTCCAGGGCCCGGTCGTACAGCTCCGCCGCCTCGGGCGACGTGCTCAGGCGCTGCCCGTGGCGGTCGGTCGGTGCGGGGGTACGGCGGTCGGTGAGCGCGTCCAGCACGTTGTCGGCGACCTCGGCGGCCTGCGCACGGATCTCCGGAACGGCGGTGGTCTCCAGCAGGTTCCCGCGCCGCGCGGCCCCGATCGTCCACAGCCGCAGGACCGGGGCGCCGGCCGCGGGCACCAGCCGCCCGTCGCCGGAGGTGTCGAGCCCCAGACCGACCGGGCCGGTCCGGCCGTAGCCGCGTTCCAGCAGGCAGCGCACCAGGGGAGCCACCGTGCCGCGCGGGCCCGTCCGAGCCCCGGTGCAGTTGACCACCGCACCGACCCGGAGCCGTGTGCCGTCGCTGAGGGCGACCGCCACCGCGTCGTCGGCCGGCACGGCACCGACCACCTCCCCGGCGCCGATCCGCAGCCGGCCCGACGCCAGCAGCCCGCGGAGCGTGGCCGCGGTCGCGGGCGCCATGCGGTGGCGGTGCACCTCCCAGGTCCGCAGGTCCTCGACGAGGAAGCGGACCTGGTCGGCCGCGGGCAGTTGCTGCCACAGCGCCGCCGTCACCGGGCGCAGCCCGTCCAGGGCGGGACGCCAGTCCCCGCGGGCGCGGCGGGTGGCGGACAGGTGCCGTCGCACGCCCCGGCGCAGCGCGTCGAGACCGCGTGAACCGTCCAGGTCCGGCGGCGCCTCGGCCGGCGGGGCCGCGGCGGGCAGGTGCTCCCGGGGAAGGAGCCCGTGGCGGGACACCGCGTGCAGCACGCGGTCCGGGCGGGCCAGCGTGGCGGCCAGGTCGACCATGGTCAGACCGGTGCCGACGAGCAGGACGTCCCCCTTCCCGGCGGGGCCGTCGAGAGCACCCGGCGCCCAGGGGTCGGCGACGAAGCGCCCGGAGTCCCTGAGCTCGGCGCCGGCCCAGTCCTGTGCCGGGGAGAGGTTGCCCAGCGCCAGTACGGCCGCGTCCACCCGCAGCTCACCGCCGGCGGCGAGCCGCAGAACCGGCCCGGTTCCCCGCTCGCGTACGGCGACGACCTCGTCCCGCACCCGGTGCAGGCGGGCGTGCCCGCAGGCGTCGGCGGTGCGCTCGACGATGTCGGTCAGGTACTGCCCGTACACCTGACGGGGGACGAAGTCGCCGGGAGCGGTGTGCGGGTTCCGGTCCGTCAGCCAGCGCAGGAAGTGCCCGGGGTCGTCGGGAAAGGCACTCATGCGGCCGACGGGCACGTTGAGGAGGTGGCGCGGGTCGGACGTGCCGTAGGCGACACCCGGCCCGGTTCGTCCGGCCGGGTCGATCAGCCATATCCCGACCGCCCGGCCGAGCAGGTCGGCCCGCCGCATCAGCTGGACCGCCGTCAGCGACCCCGCCGCACCGGCCCCGACGACCGCGACGCGGCGCATCAGAGCAGACCTCCCGCACCCGCTGCGTCAGCCCTGCGGACGGCGGTGCGAACGGCAGCGCGGACAGGGCTGAAGGCTCCGCTCGCCGTGCCGGCGGCCGGGTCGATCGGCGGGCCGTCCCCCCTCTTCCCGCAGGCGGTCGTGGTGCCGTCACGGGAAACGACCTTGCGCATACGCACTCCTCACGCCGAACGGAGGTCCCTCACTTCCCCACCTGGCGGCATCATCGAGCGCCTCGCTCGACCACGGGTCGAGGAACGATCGCAAGGCCCCTGGGCCTCGCCCTCCCGCTCGCCGGGCACAACGCGCGCGGACCGTCCCGGACCGTCTT
>NZ_JBICUZ010000033.1:0-8649 GCF_043198675.1 Streptomyces sp. NPDC048734
GGGGGGGGGGGGGGGGGGGGGGGGGGGTTGGGGGGGGGGGGGGGGGGGGGGGGGGGGGGGGGGGGGGGGGGGGGGGGGCGGGGGGCGCGGGGGGGGGGGCCGCCCGGGGGGGCGGGGCGGGTCCCGCCGCTCGGGACCCGGGGCGGGGTTCCGGCGGGGCGGCGGGTGTCGCCGCGGCCGGGCGGGCGGCCGCCGGGGGTGCGCTGCGTCCTCGTCATGACCTTGTTCATGGTGGTCCCCGTTCGCTGGGCCCGGCCGACGGCGTCTACCGGGCGGTAACTTGCGCTGGGGATCTTCTACTCGGTCGCAGTGCGTGACGGCAAGTAGCTCAGAGTGGTGTCGGCGGGCCGGGTGGTTTCACCCGTCGGAGTGGTGCGGGAAGGGCGAAGTGCAGGTGGGAGCGGTGTGCGGGGTGAATTCCGGGGCCCGGGGTGGACGCCTGGGAGGCCATGGACAGGGACTCGAAAGGGGGCGTCCGCACGTATCCTGGAGGCCCTCCACGGATGCGGGGGACACCGAGCGGAGCCTTCGACCACGAAAGAGCGGCCCATCATGCGCGTCTACGTCCCCCTGACCCTTCCCGGTCTCGCCGAGGCGCACAAAGCGGGGGAACTGGGGTCGTCCGGGCCGCTCGTCGCCTGTGCAGTCACGCCCGGACTGCGCGAGTGGTACGTCTCCGACGACATCGAGGAACTGGAGTACGCGGCTCTCGGCCGGGCCGCGCTCGCCTCGCTGCGGCTGCTGGCGTCGGACCCCGGGGCGCCGCGGCGGCGCGTGGTGGTGGCCGTCGACGTACCGGACGGCGCGGCCACGTCGGATCCCGGCCGTGCCCCTGACCCGGCGGCGCTCGGTGAGGTCCGGGTGACCGGGCCCGTGCGACTGGCCAAGGCTGCCGCCGTGCACATCGACGCCGACGACGCGGAGGCGGACGTGGCCGCCGCGGTCGAGGCGCTGCCGGGGGCGGACGCCGGTGACGACGACGCCCAGTTCGTGGTCGACGGCGCCGAGGATCACGAACTGCTGTGGTTCGCCGCGCAGGAGATCGCCGGCCTGGTGGAATCCGACCGCTGAGGGCGGGACCGGCGGACCCGGACCCGGACCACGGTCCTTGGGCCGGGGCCCGGCGCCCGGCGCCCGGTGGTCCCGTGGCGTGAGTCACCGCCGCCCCGGGTGTCGGCGGTGGCGGGTACGTTTGCGGGTATGGGGAAGCAGGCCGGAGCGCACATCGTGTGGGACTGGAACGGGACGCTGTTCCACGACAACGACGCCATCATCGGAGCCACGAACGCGGCGTTCGTCGAGCTGGGGCTGGAGCCGATCACGCTCGAGCGGTACCGGGCGCTGTACTGCGTACCGGTGCCCAAGTTCTACGAGCGGCTGCTGGGCAGACTGCCCACCGACGCCGAGTGGCAGGTCATGGACGAGGTCTTCCACCGGTACTACGCCGAGCACCGGGTGCGGTGCGGGCTCACCACCGGGGCGGCGGAGCTGCTCGCCGGATGGAGTTCGGCGGGCCGCAGCCAGTCGTTGCTGAGCATGTACGTGCACGACGAGCTGGTCCCGCTGGTCCGGGGATTCGGGATCGAGCCGTACTTCGTCCGCGTCGACGGGCGGACCGGGCCGTCCGGCGGCAGCAAGGCCGAGCACATGGTGCGCCATCTGGAAACCCTGGCCGAGGTCGACGTGGAGCGCACCGTGGTCATCGGGGACGCCGCCGACGACGCGGTGGCGGCGCTGCACGTGGGCGCGCGGGCCGTGCTGTACACCGGGGGGTCGCACGGCCGGGCCAGCCTGGAGGGCGTCGGCGTGCCCGTGGTGGACACCCTCCAGGAGGCCGTCGAGACGGCGGAGCAGATGGCTGCCTGACGGGGTGCCCGCGGACGGCTGCCTGTCGGGGTGCCCGCGGAGGCGGCGCCGCCGAGGGCGCCGCACCGCCGGGCCGGGGCCGGGCGGTGCGGCGGAAGCCGCGCGACGCGACCTGTGCGAGGGAAGCCGGATGACGGAGGCCGTGCGCGACCCGTGCGGCGGAGGCCGTGCGCGACCCGTGCGGCGGTCCCGTCAGGTCGCCGGTGCCTTCGTGCGCAGCACCTTCAGGAACTCGCGCATCCACGCGGGGTGGTCCGGCCAGGCCCGGGAGGAGACCAGCGTGCCGTCGACGACCGCCTCGGTGTCCTGGAAGGTCGCGCCGGCGCTCTGCATGTCGAGTTCCAGGGCCGGGTACGCCGTGACGCGGCGGCCCGACAGCCCGTCCACCGCGGCGGTCAGCAGCGGCCCGTGGCAGATCTGGGCGACCGGCTTGTCCGTGTCGAAGAACGACTTGAGGATCTTGCGCAGTTCGGGGTCGTTGCGCAGGTACTCGGGGGCGCGTCCGCCGGGGATCACGACGGCGGCGTACGCGCCGGGGTCGACCTCGGAGAAGGCGAGGTCGGCGGGCCAGGTGTAGCCGGGCTTCTCGGTGTAGGTGTCGAAGCCGGGTTCGAAGTCGTGGACGACGAAGCGGAGCTGCTTGCGGGCGGGGGCGGCGATATGGACCTCGTAGCCCTCCTCGCGCAGGCGTTGGTAGGGGTAGAGGACTTCCAGGGACTCCGCTGCGTCGCCGGTGACGATGAGGATCTTCGTGGTCATGTCGGGCGGCTCCTCTCGGGCGGGCGCTCTCCTTGGGCAACCTGCCTCCTGGGCGCGGCCTCGCCAAGAGGTGGGTCGCTCTCAGATTGCCCGGGACCGGTGCCGGCGTCGACTTTTCCCACCCTCCCGCCGTGTCGCCCTCCGTCCTCCCGGCTTCCGCTCGCTCCGCCTGCCCTGCTCGCCCCGGTTTCCGCGGGCCCCGCCCGCTCTCGGGTTTCCGCTCGCTCCGCCTGCCCTGCTCGCCCCGGTTTCCGCGGGCCCCGCCCGCTCTCGGGTTTCCGCGCGCCCCGCCTGCCCCGCCCGCCCCCCGGCTTCCGCGGGCCCCGCCCGCTCTCGGGTTTCCGCGCGCCCCGCCTGCCCCGCCCGCCCCCCCGGCTTCCGCGCGCCCCGCGCCTCCTGGTTCCGACGGTTCGGGGACGTCCCTTCACACACCTCCTCCCGCCGCACCCCTGTGCAGAACGTCAAACTTCCACCCCCGGTTTTGTACACATACGGCTCATGACGGGCCCCCGGTGGGGAGCGATAGCCTGGGTGGCGTGATCAGCGCGATAGCTCGCGGGGGTGCGGTTGCCCCTGCCCCGCGCCCGGTGCGTGCGGACGACATCCGCGGCCGGGCGTCAGTCGCTGGTCCTCGCGGGCGGGACGGGGCCACCAGGGCCCCCAGGACGCCGTACACACCCCACGAGCAGGCGGCGCGGAGAGCAGCGTCACACCTGCGGGACACGTCGGGAATGGCTGATAACCCCCCGCTCCTCTCATCCTGCGGCATAGCGTCGGAACAGCCCGGAGACCCCGGGCCGTGGCGTCGAGCCGCAGGGGAAGAGACCGTACTTCCTTCTACGTCACGCAACGGCGCGCGACAGGAGCCAGAGGACAATGCAGACCAAGCTGGACGAAGCCAAGGCCGAGCTGCTCGAACGGGCGGCCCGGGTCGCTGAGAACAGTCCGGTCGGGGGGCACCTACCGACCGGGACGACGGGCGAGGGCGGTCCGGGGATCCCGGGCACGCCGGACCACGCGTCCGTGCTCTCGTTCCTCCAGCGCTACTACCTGCACACCGCTGCGGAGGACCTCACCGACCGCGACCCGGTCGACGTCTTCGGAGCCGCCTTCTCGCACTACCGGCTGGCGGAGAACCGCCCCCAGGGCACCGCGAACGTGCGCGTCCACACGCCGACCGTCGAGGAGAACGGCTGGACGTCCAGTCACTCCGTCGTCGAGGTCGTCACCGACGACATGCCCTTCCTCGTGGACTCCGTGACGAACGAGCTGACCCGTCAGGGCCGCGGGATCCACCTCGTCGTCCACCCGCAGGTCGTCGTCCGCAGGGACGTCACCGGCCGGCTCATCGAGGTGCTCAAGGCGCCCCCGGCCGCCGCCGACCTGCCGCACGACGCGCACATCGAGTCCTGGATCCACGTCGAGACGGACCGCGAGACCGACCGCGCCGACCTCAAGCAGATCACCGCCGACCTGCTGCGTGTCCTGTCCGACGCCCGCGAGGCCGTCGAGGACTGGGAGAAGATGCGCGACGCCGCCCTGCGGATCGCCGACGACCTGCCGAGCGAGCCCGTGCCCGGCGACCTGGCCTCGCCCGACGTGGAGGAGGCCCGCGAGCTGCTGCGCTGGCTGGCCGACAACCACTTCACCTTCCTCGGCTACCGCGAGTACCAGCTGCGCGCCGACGACTCCCTCGCGGCCGTCCCCGGCACCGGGCTCGGCATCCTGCGCTCCGACCCGCATCACGCCGGGGCCGACGCCCACCCGGTCAGCCCCTCCTTCGAGCGGCTCCCGGCCGACGCCCGCGCCAAGGCGCGCGAGCACAAGCTGCTCATCCTGACCAAGGCCAACAGCCGGTCCACCGTGCACCGGCCGTCGTACCTGGACTACATCGGCGTCAAGAAGTTCGACGCCGAGGGGAACGTCGTCGGTGAGCGCCGCTTCCTCGGGCTGTTCTCCTCCGCCGCCTACACCGAGTCCGTGCTGCGGGTGCCGGTCGTGCGGCGCAAGGTCGACAGTGTGCTGAAGAGCGCGGGGTTCTCGCCCAACAGCCACGACGGACGCGACCTGCTCCAGATCATGGAGACCTACCCGCGCGACGAGCTGTTCCAGACGCCGGTCGACGAACTGCGTTCCATCGTCACGTCCGTGCTCTACCTCCAGGAGCGGCGCCGGCTGCGGCTCTACCTGCGCCAGGACGAGTACGGCCGCTACTACTCGGCCCTCGTCTACCTGCCCCGCGACCGCTACACCACCGGCGTACGGCTGCGGATCATCGACATCCTCAAGGAGGAACTGGGCGGCACCAGCGTCGACTTCACCGCCTGGAACACCGAGTCGATCCTGTCCCGCCTGCACTTCGTCGTCCGGGTCCCGCAGGGCACCGAGCTGCCGCAGCTGTCCGACGGCGACAAGGAACGCATCGAGGCGCGGCTCGTCGAGGCGGCCCGCTCCTGGGAGGACGCCTTCCAGGACGCGCTCAACGCCGAACTCGGCGAGGAGCGGACGGCGGAGCTGCTGCGCCGCTACAGCAACGCCTTCCCCGAGGGCTACAAGGCCGACCACACGCCGCGCTCCGCGGTCGCCGACCTCGTCCACATCGAGCGGCTCACCGAGGAGCAGAACTTCTCGCTCAGCCTGTACGAGCCGGTGGGCGCCGCCCCCGACGAGCGCCGCTTCAAGATCTACCGCAAGGGCGACGCGATCTCCCTGTCGGCGGTGCTGCCGGTGCTCAACCGGCTCGGCGTCGAGGTCATCGACGAGCGGCCCTACGAGCTGCGCTGCTCCGACCGCAGTGTCGCCTGGATCTACGACTTCGGCCTGCGGCTGCCCAAGTCGCTGGGCGGCGGCGCCGGCGACCAGCTCGGCGACGACGGGCGCGAGCGGTTCCAGGAGGCGTTCGCCGCCACCTGGACCGGCAAGGCGGAGAACGACAGCTTCAACGCCCTCGTGCTCAGCGCCGGGCTCGGCTGGCGGCAGGCGATGGTGCTGCGGGCGTACGCGAAGTACCTGCGGCAGGCCGGTTCCACCTTCAGCCAGGACTACATGGAGGACACCCTCCGCACGAACGTCCACACCACCCGGCTGCTCGTCTCGCTGTTCGAGGCGCGGATGTCGCCCGACCGGCAGCGCGCCGGGCACGAGATCGTCGACGCGCTGCTGGAGGAGCTGGACGCCGCCCTCGACCAGGTGGCCTCCCTCGACGAGGACCGGATCCTGCGGTCCTTCCTCACCGTCATCAAGGCGACCCTGCGCACGAACTTCTTCCAGCGCACCGCGGACGGCGCCTGGCACGACTACGTGTCGATGAAGTTCGACCCGCAGGCCATCCCCGACCTGCCGGCGCCGCGCCCCGCCTTCGAGATCTGGGTGTACTCGCCGCAGGTCGAGGGCGTGCACCTGCGGTTCGGGAAGGTCGCGCGCGGCGGCCTGCGCTGGTCCGACCGGCGTGAGGACTTCCGCACCGAGGTCCTCGGCCTGGTCAAGGCGCAGATGGTGAAGAACACCGTCATCGTGCCGGTCGGCGCCAAGGGCGGCTTCGTCGCCAAGCAGCTGCCCGACCCGGGCGTCGACCGGGACGCGTGGCTCGCCGAGGGCATCGCCAGCTACCGGACGTTCATCTCGGCGCTGCTCGACATCACCGACAACATGGTCGCCGGGGAGGTCGTGCCGCCGGCCGACGTCGTCCGGCACGACGAGGACGACACCTACCTGGTGGTCGCCGCCGACAAGGGCACGGCGACGTTCTCCGACATCGCCAACGAGGTCGCGCAGTCCTACGACTTCTGGCTCGGCGACGCCTTCGCCTCCGGCGGCTCCGCGGGCTACGACCACAAGGCGATGGGCATCACCGCCCGCGGCGCCTGGGAGTCCGTGAAGCGGCACTTCCGCGAGCTGGGCGTGAACACGCAGGTCGAGGACTTCACCGTCGTCGGCATCGGGGACATGTCCGGTGACGTGTTCGGCAACGGCATGCTGCTCTCCGAGCACATCCGGCTCGTGGCCGCCTTCGACCACCGGCACATCTTCATCGACCCCGAGCCCGACGCGGCGACCTCCTACGCCGAGCGCCGCCGCCTGTTCGAGCTGCCGCGCTCCAGCTGGGCCGACTACGACACCGCGCTGCTGTCGGCGGGCGGCGGCGTCTTCCCCCGCACGGCGAAGGCGATCCCCGTCAACGCGCACATCCGGACGGTCCTCGGCATCGAGGACAAGGTCACCAAGATGACCCCGGCCGACCTGATGAAGGCCATCCTCAAGGCGCCGGTGGACCTGCTGTGGAACGGCGGCATCGGTACGTACGTGAAGTCGTCGGCGGAGTCGAACGCCGACGTCGGCGACAAGGCCAACGACGCCATCCGCGTCGACGGCGCCGACCTGCGCGCGAGCGTCGTCGGCGAGGGCGGCAACCTGGGCCTGACCCAGCTCGGCCGGATCGAGTACGCGCGCGGCGGCGGCAAGATCAACACCGATGCCATCGACAACAGCGCGGGCGTGGACACCTCCGACCACGAGGTGAACATCAAGATCCTGCTCAACGGCCTGGTCACCGACGGCGACATGACGGTCAAGCAGCGCAACAAGCTGCTCGCCGAGATGACCGACGAGGTCGGCTCCCTCGTCCTGCGCAACAACTACGCGCAGAACACCGCCATCGCCAACGCCCTCGCCCAGTCCAAGGACATGCTCCACGCCCAGCAGCGCTTCATGCGCCACCTGGTCCGCGAGGGCCACCTCGACCGGGCGCTGGAGTTCCTGCCCACCGACCGGCAGATCCGTGAGCGCCTCGGCTCCGGCCACGGCCTGACCGGGCCGGAGACGGCCGTCCTCATGGCGTACACGAAGATCACGGTGTCGGACGAGCTGCTGCGCACCTCGCTGCCCGAGGACCCCCACCTGCGCGGACTGCTGTACTCGTACTTCCCGAGCGCGCTGCGCGAGCAGTTCGCCGAGCAGATCGACAACCACCCGCTGCGCCGCGAGATCACCACGACGGTCCTGGTCAACGACACCGTCAACACCGGCGGTACGACCTACCTGCACCGTCTGCGGGAGGAGACCGGCGCCTCGCTGGAGGAGATCGTGCGGGCGCAGACCGCGGCCCGCGCGATCTTCCGCTCGGCGCCGGTGTGGGACGCGGTCGAGGACCTCGACAACCAGGTCGAGGCCGCCGTCCAGACCCGCATCCGGCTGCACTCGCGCCGCCTGGTCGAACGAGGCACCCGCTGGCTGCTCAACAACCGGCCGCAGCCGGTGCAGCTCGCCGCGACCGTCGACTTCTTCGCCGACCGTGTCGAGCAGGTCTGGGGGCAGCTGACGAAACTGCTGCGCGGCGCGGACCTGGAGTGGTGGCAGCAGATCTACGACGAGTTGACCGGCGCCGGCGTGCCCGACGAGGTCGCCACCCGGGTCGCCGGGTTCTCGTCCGTGTTCCCCGCCCTCGACATCGTGTCGGTGGCCGACCGCATGGACCGGGACCCGCTGGACGTCGCCGAGGTGTACTACGACCTCGCCGACCGGCTGCACATCACCCAGCTCATGGACCGCATCATCGAGCTGCCGCGCGCCGACCGCTGGCAGTCCATGGCCCGCGCCTCCATCCGCGAGGACCTGTACGCGGCCCACGCGGCGCTCACCGCGGACGTCCTGGCCGTCGGCAACGGCACCTCGACGCCCGAGCAGCGGTTCACGTCGTGGGAGGAGAAGAACGCGGCGATCCTGGGCCGGGCGCGCACCACGCTGGAGGAGATCCAGAGCTCGGAGACCTTCGACCTCGCCAACCTGTCGGTGGCGATGCGGACCATGCGGACGCTGCTGCGGACGCACTCGTAGAGCCGGGCCGAAAAGGGGGGTGGGGGCCCCCCCCGGGGGGGGGCGGGGGGGCCCCCCCGGGTTTTGGGGGGGGGGGGGGGGGGGGGGGGGGGGGGGTCGGTGTGTAGTGCCGTCCTTGAGGGATCGGAGCCTGCTGAAGCGGCCACCCGTCCGGTTGCGTAACCCCACCCCTGCCGTGAGCGTTGTCAGTGC
>NZ_JBICUZ010000034.1:0-6864 GCF_043198675.1 Streptomyces sp. NPDC048734
GACTCTGACGGGGAAGGCTGTCGTTGGAGGCATCGTCGACCGGATCAATCGCGTCAAGGAACGCACATGACTTCACCCACCATCGCCCTTCTGCAGCGGCTCCACGAAGAGAGCCGCACCGAAATCGTCGCCCGCGCCCGCGCGCAATTTCAGGGATCGAACGAGGATTTTCTGTCGTTGGCCGAGGAATACGAAGCGATCGCGCCCCGTCTGCGGGGGCGGTTTCTCGAAACGTTCGGGCTGTCCAGCGACGACTTCGATTCCCCCGAAGGCAGTCCGCTATCGTTGGCCGTGTCGCCGGAAACGGGCGGATTCTTGCGCAACATGGTGCTCTCGCAACGACCGGCCAGAATCCTTGAACTCGGCAGTTCATGCGGCGTATCCACGCTGTATTTCGCCGAGGCGCTGCGCACGTTGGGCCGTGGCGTGGTCGTCGCGACCGAACGCGATGCGCTCAAGATCACGCGCTTGTGCGATCACGTCAGGACGGCGGGCCTGGATGCCTATGTCGACATGCGGGAGGGCGACGTATTCGAGACCGTCGTCGAACTGGACGGTACTTTCGACATGGTGTTCATCGATGTATGGGCCGACGCCTATCTGAAACTGTTCAGGCAGATCGAGCGCCTGCTGCGCCCGGGATCGGTCGTGCTGGCCGACAACATGTACACGGCAGAGGACGCCGTTCGACCGTACAAGCATTACCTGGACAACGACCCGCGGTTTTCGACCACTACCCTGGACTTTGAATCGGGAGTCGAATTTACGGTCGTCGTTTCTTGAGTGGGGAGTCTGTCGAAACGCTTATTCCATGGGATCTCGGGCTAAAGGACAGCGCCGCCCGCCTCGATCCCTTGTGCATTTCTGCCGCGCCAATGCAAAAACCCCCGCCTTTCGGGCGGGGGTTTCTGGCTTAGGGAGCCTGACGATTACCTACTTTCACACGGGAATCCGCACTATCATCGGCGTAGAGTCGTTTCACGGTCCTGTTCGGGATGGGAAGGGGTGGGACCGACTCGCTATGGTCATCAGGCAAAGAGGGTTGTTGCGCTGGCTTCGCAGCACAACCAATCCTGGAAGAAGCAGTAATCTTGGTTGTGTGTATCACACACGAGAATCCAACTTGTCGCTTTGGATCGCGGCCGGTGCTGTCGCACGGCGCAGATCTACAAGGCAGACTTGTTATAGGATCAAGCCTTACGGGCAATTAGTATCAGTTAGCTGAACGCATTACTGCGCTTACACACCTGACCTATCAACGTCCTGGTCTCGAACGACCCTTCAAGGGGATCTAGTCCCCAGGGATATCTCATCTTAAGGCGAGTTTCCCGCTTAGATGCTTTCAGCGGTTATCTCTTCCGAACATAGCTACCCGGCGATGCCACTGGCGTGACAACCGGTACACCAGAGGTTCGTCCACTCCGGTCCTCTCGTACTAGGAGCAGCCCCCTTCAAATATCCAACGCCCACGGCAGATAGGGACCAAACTGTCTCACGACGTTTTAAACCCAGCTCACGTACCTCTTTAAATGGCGAACAGCCATACCCTTGGGACCGGCTACAGCCCCAGGATGAGATGAGCCGACATCGAGGTGCCAAACACCGCCGTCGATATGAACTCTTGGGCGGTATCAGCCTGTTATCCCCAGAGTACCTTTTATCCGTTGAGCGATGGCCCTTCCATACAGAACCACCGGATCACTATGACCTGCTTTCGCACCTGCTCGACTTGTCGGTCTCGCAGTTAAGCACGCTTATGCCATTGCACTATCAGCACGATTTCCGACCGTACCTAGCGTACCTTCGTACTCCTCCGTTACGCTTTGGGAGGAGACCGCCCCAGTCAAACTGCCTACCATGCACTGTCCCCGACCCGGATCACGGGCCAAGGTTAGAACCTCAAACAAACCAGGGTGGTATTTCAAGGACGGCTCCACCGAAACTAGCGTTCCGGTTTCATAGCCTCCCACCTATCCTACACAGATCGGTTCAAAGTCCAATGCAAAGCTACAGTAAAGGTTCATGGGGTCTTTCCGTCTAGCCGCGGGTAGATTGCATCATCACAAACACTTCAACTTCGCTGAGTCTCGGGAGGAGACAGTGTGGCCATCGTTACGCCATTCGTGCAGGTCGGAACTTACCCGACAAGGAATTTCGCTACCTTAGGACCGTTATAGTTACGGCCGCCGTTTACCGGGACTTCAATCAAGAGCTTGCACCCCATCATTTAATCTTCCGGCACCGGGCAGGCGTCACACCCTATACGTCCACTTTCGTGTTTGCAGAGTGCTGTGTTTTTATTAAACAGTCGCAGCCACCAGTTTATTGCAACCCCTTCACCCTTCTGGCGCAAGCCAGTCAAGCTACAAGGGCGTACCTTATCCCGAAGTTACGGTACCAATTTGCCGAGTTCCTTCTCCCGAGTTCTCTCAAGCGCCTTAGAATACTCATCTCGCCCACCTGTGTCGGTTTGCGGTACGGTCATCGTTAGACTGAAGCTTAGAGGCTTTTCTTGGAACCACTTCCAATTGCTTCGCTCCCTAAGGAGCTCGCGCCACACCCTTGAATTCCGCACCCGGATTTGCCTAAGTGCCTTCTCCAATGCAGCGACCGGGACTTCCAACACCCGGACAACCTTCCGCGATCCGTCCCCCCATCGCATCTAACAATGGTGCAGGAATATTGACCTGCTTCCCATCAGCTACGCATTTCTGCCTCGCCTTAGGGGCCGACTCACCCTACGCCGATGAACGTTGCGTAGGAAACCTTGGGCTTACGGCGAGGGGGCCTTTCACCCCCTTTATCGCTACTCATGTCAGCATTCGCACTTCCGATACCTCCAGCACCCTTTACAAGGCACCTTCGCAGGCTTACGGAACGCTCTCCTACCATGCGAGCAAAGCTCGCATCCGCAGCTTCGGTATATAGCTTAGCCCCGTTACATCTTCCGCGCAGGACGACTCGATCAGTGAGCTATTACGCTTTCTTTAAAGGGTGGCTGCTTCTAAGCCAACCTCCTGACTGTTTTAGCCTTCCCACTTCGTTTCCCACTTAGCTATATTTGGGGACCTTAGCTGGCGGTCTGGGTTGTTTCCCTCTTGACACCGGACGTTAGCACCCGATGTCTGTCTCCCGTGATTGCACTCTTCGGTATTCGGAGTTTGCTATGGCGGGGTAATCTGCAATAGACCCCCCAACCATGACAGTGCTCTACCCCCGAAGGTGAGACACGAGGCACTACCTAAATAGTTTTCGGAGAGAACCAGCTATTTCCAGGTTTGTTTAGCCTTTCACCCCTATCCACAGCTCATCCCCTAACTTTTCAACGTTAGTGGGTTCGGACCTCCAGTACGTGTTACCGCACCTTCATCCTGGCCATGGATAGATCACCTGGTTTCGGGTCTACGCCCAGCAACTGAACGCCCTATTCGGACTCGCTTTCGCTACGCCTGCCCTATACGGTTAAGCTTGCTACTGAACGTAAGTCGCTGACCCATTATACAAAAGGTACGCCGTCACCCCTTACGAGGCTCCGACTGTTTGTATGCATGCGGTTTCAGGATCTATTTCACTCCCCTCCCGGGGTTCTTTTCGCCTTTCCCTCACGGTACTGGTTCACTATCGGTCGATCACGAGTATTTAGCCTTGGAGGATGGTCCCCCCATCTTCAGACAGGATTTCACGTGTCCCGCCCTACTTGTCGCACACCTAGTTCTTTCATACTGTTTTCGCCTACGGGGCTATCACCCGCTATGGCCGCACTTTCCAGAGCGTTCGGCTAACAATACAAATAAAGAGTGCAAGGCTCATCCCATTTCGCTCGCCACTACTTTGGGAATCTCGGTTGATTTCTTTTCCTGCGGTTACTTAGATGTTTCAGTTCACCGCGTTCGCTTCGCATGGCCTATGTATTCAGCCATGGATACTCCAAAAGGAGTGGGTTTCCCCATTCGGACATCTACGGATCAAAGCTTGTTTGCCAGCTCCCCGTAGCTTTTCGCAGGCTACCGCGTCCTTCATCGCCTGTGATCGCCAAGGCATCCACCACATGCACTTGTTCGCTTGACCCTATAACGAGTCTGTCTCGCGACAGTCGCTACAGGTTGAGTTCTCGCGTTGTGCCGTATTCCAATTGAGTCAAACATAGAGTTCGAATCATCTTGAGATACATCGATACAATCACAACCCGGATAACTTTCACGTCCATCTCAAGACGCTTCCGCTATCCAAATTACTTACTTCTTCCAGATTGTTAAAGAACGACAGCCGATACATACTACGTATCACTCTGACTGGCTCAATCGCCAATGCAAAATTCTCGGTTCAGTGTCTGAACCAAGCCCTTAGCGTTGGTGATTGGTGGAGGCAGACGGGATCGAACCGACGACCCCCTGCTTGCAAAGCAGGTGCTCTCCCAGCTGAGCTATGCCCCCATGAGTACAGATAACCTCAGGTACTACAGCCTATCGGCATGGGTTGCTCGTAATCGCTAAAGCGCTAACGATCACCGACACGTCAGACAATGGTGGGTCTGGTTGGATTCGAACCAACGACCCCCGCCTTATCAAGACGGTGCTCTAACCGACTGAGCTACAGACCCCTGAGTCTGTCTTTAAATTTACAGCCGATAAGCGTGAGCGCTCAACTTTGCGAGAAGCTCTGGAAAGGAGGTGATCCAGCCGCACCTTCCGATACGGCTACCTTGTTACGACTTCACCCCAGTCATGAATCCTACCGTGGTGACCGTCCTCCTTGCGGTTAGACTAGCCACTTCTGGTAAAACCCACTCCCATGGTGTGACGGGCGGTGTGTACAAGACCCGGGAACGTATTCACCGCGGCATGCTGATCCGCGATTACTAGCGATTCCAGCTTCATGCACTCGAGTTGCAGAGTGCAATCCGGACTACGATCGGTTTTCTGGGATTAGCTCCCCCTCGCGGGTTGGCAACCCTCTGTTCCGACCATTGTATGACGTGTGAAGCCCTACCCATAAGGGCCATGAGGACTTGACGTCATCCCCACCTTCCTCCGGTTTGTCACCGGCAGTCTCCTTAGAGTGCTCTTGCGTAGCAACTAAGGACAAGGGTTGCGCTCGTTGCGGGACTTAACCCAACATCTCACGACACGAGCTGACGACAGCCATGCAGCACCTGTGCGCCGGTTCTCTTTCGAGCACTCCCACCTCTCAGCGGGATTCCGACCATGTCAAGGGTAGGTAAGGTTTTTCGCGTTGCATCGAATTAATCCACATCATCCACCGCTTGTGCGGGTCCCCGTCAATTCCTTTGAGTTTTAATCTTGCGACCGTACTCCCCAGGCGGTCAACTTCACGCGTTAGCTACGTTACTAAGGAAATGAATCCCCAACAACTAGTTGACATCGTTTAGGGCGTGGACTACCAGGGTATCTAATCCTGTTTGCTCCCCACGCTTTCGTGCATGAGCGTCAGTATTGGCCCAGGGGGCTGCCTTCGCCATCGGTATTCCTCCACATCTCTACGCATTTCACTGCTACACGTGGAATTCTACCCCCCTCTGCCATACTCTAGCCTGCCAGTCACCAATGCAGTTCCCAGGTTGAGCCCGGGGATTTCACATCGGTCTTAGCAAACCGCCTGCGCACGCTTTACGCCCAGTAATTCCGATTAACGCTCGCACCCTACGTATTACCGCGGCTGCTGGCACGTAGTTAGCCGGTGCTTATTCTTCCGGTACCGTCATCCCCCGACTGTATTAGAGCCAAGGATTTCTTTCCGGACAAAAGTGCTTTACAACCCGAAGGCCTTCTTCACACACGCGGCATTGCTGGATCAGGCTTTCGCCCATTGTCCAAAATTCCCCACTGCTGCCTCCCGTAGGAGTCTGGGCCGTGTCTCAGTCCCAGTGTGGCTGGTCGTCCTCTCAGACCAGCTACTGATCGTCGCCTTGGTAGGCCTTTACCCCACCAACTAGCTAATCAGCCATCGGCCAACCCTATAGCGCGAGGCCCGAAGGTCCCCCGCTTTCATCCGTAGATCGTATGCGGTATTAATCCGGCTTTCGCCGGGCTATCCCCCACTACAGGACATGTTCCGATGTATTACTCACCCGTTCGCCACTCGCCACCAGGTGCAAGCACCCGTGCTGCCGTTCGACTTGCATGTGTAAGGCATGCCGCCAGCGTTCAATCTGAGCCAGGATCAAACTCTTCAGTTTAAACCTGTTACTGTTTTCGGTTCAGTTAAGAACCGGTCGCTCACTCAAAGCTGACAGGAATATGAATCACTTCATAAACCTGACTTACTTTAGTGTGAGACTCTTGATACTTTCGCTATCTGATCCGAGGATCAGCTCGCTGCCATCAAGCGCCCACACTTATCGGCTGTTAATTTTTAAAGAGCATTCTGCGAGGAACTTCGTGTTTCCCGGCAGCGCTGCGTTTTCAGCAGCAGAGAAGCGAGATTATGAACCGTGTTTCGCAGTTCGTCAACAACTTTTTACACTACATCGTTGCGACTGCGGGGCTCAACTTCCAGGCCGGCTGCGCGCTACAGACTCCAGCACACCGCCCACCCTGCTTCCCTTCTCCCGCGCCGCGTTTCCGTTAGCGCGAAAGAGGCGTGATTGTAGGCACCCGCTTCGATCTGCGCAAGGGGTTTCTCAAAAAATATAAGGTCCCGCCCGCTGCCGCGTGCGGGGCCTTAAATAGAAGCAGCCGAACCGTCAGGCTGCGCGCACCTGGCGCGCGACGATCTCCATATAGTGATCGAGATCCGGCGTCACCTTGCCTTCCTCCTTCGCCGTATCGTCCCAGCGGCGCAGACGCAGTGCGTCCTCCGCGAACGGGCGCTGCAGGAACGCCACCGTCTCCTCGTCACTGAAGA
>NZ_JBICUZ010000035.1:1555-4787 GCF_043198675.1 Streptomyces sp. NPDC048734
TGGGGGTGATGGGTGGCTGGTCGTTGTTTGAGAACTGCACAGTGGACGCGAGCATCTGTGGCCAAGTTTTTAAGGGCGCACGGTGGATGCCTTGGCACCAGGAACCGATGAAGGACGTGGGAGGCCACGATAGTCCCCGGGGAGTCGTCAACCAGGCTTTGATCCGGGGGTTTCCGAATGGGGAAACCCGGCAGTCGTCATGGGCTGTCACCCATACCTGAACACATAGGGTATGTGGAGGGAACGCGGGGAAGTGAAACATCTCAGTACCCGCAGGAAGAGAAAACAACCGTGATTCCGGGAGTAGTGGCGAGCGAAACCGGATGAGGCCAAACCGTATACGTGTGAGACCCGGCAGGGGTTGCGTGTGCGGGGTTGTGGGATCTCTCTTCTGTCGTCTGCCGGCGACAGGACGAGTCAGAAACCGTTGATGTAGACGAAGGACATGCGAAAGGTCCGGCGTAGAGGGTAAGACCCCCGTAGTCGAAACGTCAGCGGCTCGTTGGAGAGACACCCAAGTAGCACGGGGCCCGAGAAATCCCGTGTGAATCTGGCGGGACCACCCGCTAAGCCTAAATATTCCCTGGTGACCGATAGCGGATAGTACCGTGAGGGAATGGTGAAAAGTACCGCGGGAGCGGAGTGAAATAGTACCTGAAACCGTGTGCCTACAAGCCGTGGGAGCGTCGCGCATTGAGTTTACTCAATGCGTCGTGACTGCGTGCCTTTTGAAGAATGAGCCTGCGAGTTTGCGGTGTGTTGCGAGGTTAACCCGGGTGGGGTAGCCGTAGCGAAAGCGAGTCCGAACAGGGCGTTTCAGTAGCACGCTCAAGACCCGAAGCGGAGTGATCTAGCCATGGGCAGGTTGAAGCGGAGGTAAGACTTCGTGGAGGACCGAACCCACCAGGGTTGAAAACCTGGGGGATGACCTGTGGTTAGGGGTGAAAGGCCAATCAAACTCCGTGATAGCTGGTTCTCCCCGAAATGCATTTAGGTGCAGCGTCGTGTGTTTCTTGCCGGAGGTAGAGCACTGGATAGGCGATGGGCCCTACCGGGTTACTGACCTTAGCCAAACTCCGAATGCCGGTAAGTGAGAGCGCGGCAGTGAGACTGTGGGGGATAAGCTCCATGGTCGAGAGGGAAACAGCCCAGAGCATCGACTAAGGCCCCTAAGCGTACGCTAAGTGGGAAAGGATGTGGAGTCGCACAGACAACCAGGAGGTTGGCTTAGAAGCAGCCACCCTTGAAAGAGTGCGTAATAGCTCACTGGTCTAGTGATTCCGCGCCGACAATGTAGCGGGGCTCAAGCGTACCGCCGAAGTCGTGTCATTCATGCAACAGGGCCAACGCCCGTATGGATGGGTAGGGGAGCGTCGTGTGCCGGGTGAAGCAGCCGCGGAAGCGAGTTGTGGACGGTTCACGAGTGAGAATGCAGGCATGAGTAGCGATACAAACGTGAGAAACGTTTGCG
Organism: Streptomyces sp. NPDC048734; assembly: GCF_043198675.1. Classification (NCBI taxonomy): domain Bacteria; kingdom Bacillati; phylum Actinomycetota; class Actinomycetes; order Kitasatosporales; family Streptomycetaceae; genus Streptomyces; species Streptomyces sp. NPDC048734. Next base: position 3,027 of record NZ_JBICUZ010000035.1, read on the forward strand.
CCGATTGACTAAGGGTTCCTGGGTCAAGCTGATCTGCCCAGGGTAAGTCGGGACCTAAGGCGAGGCCGACAGGCGTAGTCGATGGATAACCGGTTGATATTCCGGTACCCGCTGTGAAGCGTCAAACACTGAACCAGGCGATGCTAAGTCCGTGAAGCCGTTCCGGACCCTTCGGGGAAAGGAAAGTGGTGGAGCCGACGGACCAGACTTGCAGTAGGTGAGTGATGGGGTGACGCAGGAAGGTAGTCCAGCCCGGGCGGTGGTTGTCCCGGGGTAAGGGTGTAGGACGAACGGTAGGCAAATCCGCCGTTCACACAGTCTGAGACCTGATGCCGAGCCGATTGTGGTGAAGTGGATGATCCTATGCTGTCGAGAAAAGCCTCTAGCGAGTTTCATGGCGGCCCGTACCCTAAACCGACTCAGGTGGTCAGGTAGAGAATACCGAGGCGTTCGGGTGAACTATGGTTAAGGAACTCGGCAAAATGCCCCCGTAACTTCGGGAGAAGGGGGGCCATCACCGGTGAGAGCACTTGCTGCTCGAGCTGGGGGTGGCCGCAGAGACCAGCGAGAAGCGACTGTTTACTAAAAACACAGGTCCGTGCGAAGCCGTAAGGCGATGTATACGGACTGACGCCTGCCCGGTGCTGGAACGTTAAGGGGACCGGTTAGTGCGCCTTCGGGCGTGCGAAGCTGAGAACTTAAGCGCCAGTAAACGGCGGTGGTAACTATAACCATCCTAAGGTAGCGAAATTCCTTGTCGGGTAAGTTCCGACCTGCACGAATGGCGTAACGACTTCTCGACTGTCTCAACCATAGGCCCGGTGAAATTGCACTACGAGTAAAGATGCTCGTTTCGCGCAGCAGGACGGAAAGACCCCGGGACCTTTACTACAGTTTGATATTGGTGTTCGGTTCGGCTTGTGTAGGATAGGTGGGAGACCGTGAAGCCTGGACGCCAGTTCAGGTGGAGTCGCCGTTGAAATACCACTCTGGTCGTGCTGGATGTCTAACCTGGGTCCGTGATCCGGATCAGGGACAGTGTCTGATGGGTAGTTTAACTGGGGCGGTTGCCTCCTAAAGAGTAACGGAGGCGCCCAAAGGTTCCCTCAGCCTGGTTGGCAATCAGGTGTTGAGTGTAAGTGCACAAGGGAGCTTGACTGTGAGACCGACGGGTCGAGCAGGGACGAAAGTCGGGACTAGTGATCCGGCGGTGGCTTGTGGAAGCGCCGTCGCTCAACGGATAAAAGGTACCCCGGGGATAACAGGCTGATCTTCCCCAAGAGTCCATATCGACGGGATGGTTTGGCACCTCGATGTCGGCTCGTCGCATCCTGGGGCTGGAGTCGGTCCCAAGGGTTGGGCTGTTCGCCCATTAAAGCGGTACGCGAGCTGGGTTTAGAACGTCGTGAGACAGTTCGGTCCCTATCCGCTGCGCGCGCAGGAGTCTTGAGAAGGGCTGTCCCTAGTACGAGAGGACCGGGACGGACGAACCTCTGGTGTGCCAGTTGTCCTGCCAAGGGCATGGCTGGTTGGCTACGTTCGGGAGGGATAACCGCTGAAAGCATCTAAGCGGGAAGCCTGCTTCGAGATGAGGACTCCCACCCACTTGATGGGGTAAGGCTCCCAGTAGACGACTGGGTTGATAGGCCAGATGTGGAAGCCTCGTAAGGGGTGAAGCTGACTGGTACTAATAGGCCGAGGGCTTGTCCTCAGTTGCTCGCGTCCACTGTGTTGGTTCTGAAACCACGAACAGCCCCACAT
>NZ_JBICUZ010000036.1:0-3823 GCF_043198675.1 Streptomyces sp. NPDC048734
CTGCGCACAAGATGGACGCGATCGGCAATAAGGCGGCCGCACGCGAAATTGCGATGATCAAGGTGGCAGCGCCCAGCATGGCATGCACAGTCATCGATTGGGCGATTCAGACCTGCGGGGGCTATGGAATGCAGGATCGCTTCCTGACGCACGCCTATGCTGCCGCACGGTCGCTGCGCATCGCGGACGGTCCGGATGAAGTGCATCGCAATCAGATAGGGCGAATGGAACTGGCCCGTTATCGGGGCTCGAGATGAGCGGCACTACAAGAATTTCGTGTTCGCCTTCAAAAAAGGCCGAACGTTCGAGTGTTTATTTGATTTTGGATCCAATCGAGCTGTCTGTATCGAACTGGCAGCGACATAGCTCAACCTGGATGCACGGTACCCCGTCCCGTGCGCCGCACATACAAAGGAAGGGAACATGACAGCGCACTACAGGGTGCACGATGACGTGGCGGTTATCACGCTCGACAACCCACCGGTCAATGGGCTCGGGCACACGACACGTCTCGCCATCGTCGAGGCAATGGCCGCAGCAGCAGCCGACGCGGGTGTACGGGCCATTGTCATTACTGGGGCAGACAGCGGCTTCTCGGCCGGAGCGGACATCCGGGAATTCGGCACGCCGAAAGCAACGCAGGAACCGAGCATTCATACGGTCATACGAGCGATTGTTGATTTCCACCGAGTCTTAACCCACCGATTTCATCTAAATCTGACCCACCCCGAGACAGCGTAGTACATCTATTCCGGTGTGGATAACTCTTCGTTACCCGCTGGTTTTGCTGCTCTTTTTCTTGTTGTCTTTGCCTTGGCAGAACTGGTCCTGAAGCGCCACGATTCATTGCCCGTTTCGACGATGTGGCAGTGATGGGTGACGCGGTCCAGCAGCGCTGTCGTCATCTTTGCATCCCCGAACACGCTCGCCCACTCGCCGAAGCTGAGATTGGTCGTGATCGCGACGCTCGTGTGCTCGTAAAGCTTTGAGAGCAGATGGAACAGCAATGCACCACCGGTCTGGCTGAACGGCAGATAGCCCAGCTCATCGAGAATCACCAGATCGACGTACATCAGCTTGTGGGCGACCTGGCCTTGTTTGCCGATGGACTTCTCCTGCTCCAGGGCGTTGGTCAGCTCGACGGTCGAGAAGTAGCGCACACGCTTGCCGTGGCGCTGTACGGCTTCGATTCCGATCGCTGAGGCGAGGTGCGTCTTGCCAGTGCCCGGACCACCGATGAACACGACGTTGTGCGCGCTTTCGAGGAACGACAGCTCGCTCAGTTCGCGCACCAGCGCTTCGTCGACGTGTGCCTGCGCGAAGTCGAAGCCCTTCAGGTCGCGGTGGGCCGGGAAGCGCGCAGCGGTCATTTGATAGGCAATCGAGCGCACCTGCCGTTCGGCGGTTTCAGCCATCAACAGCTGCTTCATGAAGCGCTCCGGCTCGAAGTCCGTGTGGCGCGACTGCGCGAGCAGCTCCGGCCACGTGCTCGCCATGCCGTGCAGTTTAAGACCCTTGAGCTGGGCCGCGATATCGTTAGACATGACGATCCTCCGGTGGGTTGGCGCGCAGCGTCTCGTAACGGCTCACGTCGGCCGCGGGCTCTTCCTTGAGCTGGAGTTTCGTCGTGGCGAGGCTGCCATTCGTGACGGGCGCCTTCAGCCGGCTCAGCACGTTCAGGACGTGCTCTGCGCTGGGGCGTCCTGAATCCAGCGCAGCCTGTACGGCGAGCAGCACCGCATCGAGCCCGTGTTCGCGCACCGCAGCGAGCACCTGCGTCATGACGCGATCGCCGCCCGGGTGTTTCAGCAGATGCCGCTGCAGCAGTTGCAGCGGCTGCGGCATCGTGATGAACGGCGCGCCGTTGCGCAGTGCGCCGGGTTTGCGCTCGACCAGCGTGACGTAGTGGCGCCAATCGTAGAAGGTCATGTGCCGCTCGAAGCTGCGTTCGTGGCGTGCGATCTCCTGGGCGTTGGCGACGACGCTGAGATATGCCGGATAGCAGCGCACGCTCACCAGCTGGTTCGTGTACTCGGTGGGCACGCTGTAGCGGTTGCGCTGGAAGTGAATCAGGCTGGTCGACGAGACTCGCAGGGTCTGCTCGATGTAGCCGTCGAACGGCCGTGGATTGGGCATCAGCCGGGTACGCTCGTCCTGCAGCACATCCTCGACCGTCAGCTCAGGCCACTGCGGGTGCCGCATGTGCCACGCCTCACGACACTGACCAGCGACCCATTCGTTCAGGATCTCCAGCGTTTCCCAGCGCCGTAGCGCTGCTTCGTGCCAGATCTGACGTCGCCGGTCCTGAACGTTCTTCTCGACGATGCCTTTCTCCCAGCCTGCAGCCCGGTTGCAGAACTCCGGCTCGAACAGGTAGTGACTGCACATCGCTTCGAAGCGCGCGTTGACCGCACGCTCCTTGCCGCGGCCAACCTTGTCCACGGCGGTCTTCATGTTGTCGTAGATGCCGCGCCGCGGCACGCCGCCGAACGCGGCGAACGCGCGGGCGTGCGCATCGAACAGCATCTCGTGACTCTGTGTGGGATAGGCGACGAGCCAGAACGCGCGGCTGGAGTTAAGTTTGACGTGGGCGACCTCCAGGCGTCGCCGCAGCCCGCCAACAAACGCGTATTCGCAGCTCCAGTCAAACTGGAAGGCTTCGCCGGGTTCGAAGGCGAGCGGCACGAAGGCCTGCCTGCGAGGCGCCTCAGCCTGCTCCTCGTGCCAACGCCTCACGAACGCGCTCACCCGGCCGTAGCTGCCGGCGTAACCCTCGGCGCGGATCGCCTCGAACATGAACCGGGCGGTGCGCCGGTCACGCTTCGGGCGATGACTGTCGGCACGCAGCCAACCTGTCAGCTGTGCGGCCCAGTCGTCGATGACGCTCGGGCTGACGCGCTTCGGATACTTCGGCTCGACGGCATCAGTCTGCCGCAGCCAGCGGCGCACCGTGTTTCGGGACAGGCCCGTACGCCGCGCAATCTCGCGCAACGGGACCTTCTCGCGGAAATACATCCGCCTGATCTTGGCCAATATACCCACCGTGATCACCTTTGTATCCCCTGCTCAAAGATTGAGCAGAGCATTCAATCACGTGGGTCAAAATTCGATGAAAATTTCCAGCTCTAGTGGGTCAGTTCTGCCCGGACATCAACAACTGGGAAGACCTTTCTGCTGGAACGGGCCGTAGAACAGTGGAAGGCGGAGGGGAAGTCTGTCCTGTTGATCGTACACCGTCAGGTTTTGGCGGAATCTCTGGCTGCCCGTCTCAAGATGCACTGTTATCTGAAGAAGCTGGAGAGCTACGAGGACCGCGATGAAGTGTTGAAGTACTGCGTGGTGTGTCTCGATAGCCTGTCACGCTATCTCAATCCAGTTCGGCACAAGTACGACGTTGTGGTGATTGACGAGACCGAACAGGTGTATTCGCACGTGTTGTCGGACACCCTCGCCGGGAACAAGCGGAAGTATTGTTTTAACCTATTGCATCTCTATATCCGCCGTGCGAGGCAAGTTGTACTGTGTGATGCCGACCTCGGATGGCTGACCTTCAATGTCACGGCTCCCACAACGAAAGCGGCACCGACTACACCGACGAAGATGGAGCTGGCGACCAAAATCTACAAGCGGATGCGGAGCGTCAAGGACGTGAGCCGGAAGGACACCATTGAAAAGTTCATCGCCGAGGTGAAACTGACGAAGGCCGGTGCAAGCACCTACTACCAGATGATCAAGGACAAGCACGAGCCAATGGGCAAGAAGTGATTTTCTCTGCTGGATCGTATCGTTCTATGAAAGGCTCCTGCGGGAGCCTTTTTGTTTT
>NZ_JBICUZ010000037.1:0-2158 GCF_043198675.1 Streptomyces sp. NPDC048734
TCGCCGACCATGCCGGCGGTGAGGGTGGTGCCGTCGTTCGGGTCGATCAGGATGAAGGAGCCGGTGCGGCGCGAGTCGGCGTAGGCGTCGAGGGGGAGTGGTTCGGCGGTGCGGATCTTCACGCGGCCGATGTCGTTGGCGACGAGTTGTCCGGGGTGGGGGTGCGGGGACAGGTCGTCGAGGGTGAGGCGGGAGGGGATGTCCTTGACGATCGCCTTGACGGTGCGGGTGGCGTGCTTGAGCAGCACCCGGTGGCCGACGGTCAGGGGGGCGTCGGCGACGTGGCAGACGGTCGCCTCGACGTCCTGCGTGGTGGGTGGCGCGTCCTTGCCGGGCACGATCAGGTCGCCGCGCGAGACGTCGATGTCGTCGGCGAGCAGGACGGTCACCGACTGCGGGCTCCAGGCCACGTCGACCGGCGTGCCGAGCAGGTCGATGCCCGCGATCGTGGTGGTGCGGCCGGACGGCAGGACGGTGACCTGCTCGCCGACGCGGAAGGTGCCGGCGGCGATCTGGCCGGCGTAGCCGCGGTAGTCGCGGTGCTCGGCGGTCTGCGGCCGGATCACGTACTGCACGGGCAGCCGGGCGTGGCAGTGCGCCAGGTCGTGGCTGACCGGAACCGTCTCCAGGTGTTCGAGGAAGGTCGGCCCGCCGTACCAGTCCATGGTCGCCGACGGCTCCACCACGTTGTCCCCGGCGAGCGCCGAGATCGGGATCGCGGTGACCTCGGGAACGCCCAGCTCGCCCGCGTAGGCGGTGAACTCCTCGGCGATCGCCGCGAACACGGACTCCTCGTAGCCGACGAGGTCCATCTTGTTGACGGCGAGGACGACGTGCGGGACGCGCAGCAGGGCGGCGATCGCGGCGTGGCGGCGGGTCTGCTCCACCACCCCGTTGCGGGCGTCGACCAGGACCACCGTCAGCTCGGCCGTCGAGGCACCGGTGACCATGTTGCGGGTGTACTGCACGTGGCCGGGGGTGTCGGCGAGGATGAACCGGCGCCGGGGCGTGGCGAAGTAGCGGTAGGCCACGTCGATGGTGATGCCCTGCTCGCGTTCGGCGCGCAGGCCGTCGGTGAGCAGCGCGAGGTCGGGACCCTCCTGGCCGCGGCTCGCCGAGACGCGCTCGACGGCCTCCAGCTGGTCGGTGAGGATCGACTTGGAGTCGTGCAGCAGCCGGCCCACCAGGGTGGACTTGCCGTCGTCGACGGAACCGGCGGTGGCGAACCGCAGCAGGGTGGTGGCCGAGAGTTCCCCGGTCGTGATCGTGCTCATGGCTAGAAGTACCCCTCGCGCTTGCGGTCTTCCATCGCGGCCTCGGACATCTTGTCGTCGGCACGGGTCGCGCCGCGCTCGGTCAGCCGGGACGCGGCGATCTCGGCGATGACCTGCTCCAGCGTCAGCGCGTCGGAGTCGACGGCGCCGGTGCAGGACATGTCCCCCACGGTGCGGTAGCGCACCAGGCGCTTCTCGACCCTCTCGCCCTCCTTCGGCCCGCCCCACTCGCCGGCGGTCAGCCACATCCCGGCCCGCCGGAACACCTCCCGCTCGTGCGCGAAGTAGATCCCCGGCAGCTCGATGCCCTCACGGGCGATGTACTGCCACACGTCCAGCTCGGTCCAGTTCGACAGCGGGAAGACACGCACGTGCTCACCGGGGGCGTGCCGGCCGTTGTACAGGTTCCACAGCTCCGGGCGCTGGCGGCGCGGGTCCCACTGGGAGAACTCGTCGCGCAGCGAGAACACCCGCTCCTTGGCACGGGCCTTCTCCTCGTCGCGCCGGCCACCGCCGAAGACCGCGTCGAACCGCTCGGTACGGATCCTCTCCGTCAGCGGCAGCGTCTGCAGCGGGTTACGGGTCCCGTCCGGACGCTCCCTGAGCACACCCCGGTCGATGTAGTCCTGCACCGAGGCGACGTGCAGCCGCAGCCCGTGCCGCGCGACCGCACGGTCGCGGTAGTCGAGGACCTCGGGGAAGTTGTGCCCGGTGTCCACGTGCAGCAGCGAGAACGGCACCGGCGCCGGCCGGAACGCCTTCAGCGCCAGGTGCAGCATGACGATGGAGTCCTTGCCCCCGGAGAACAGGATCACCGGGTTCTCGAACTCCCCCGCCACCTCCCGGAAGATGTGCACCGCCTCCGACTCCAGGGAGTCCAGGTG
>NZ_JBICUZ010000038.1:0-1395 GCF_043198675.1 Streptomyces sp. NPDC048734
GGTGAGGACGACGCGTTCGACATCGTCATCGGGCACTCGCGTTTCTCGGGGCCGGCCGCGCAGCAGATACGTGACTCCTGGTATCCGGGTGCGCGGGTGGTGCATTTCCTGCACACCAGTCCCGTGCGGCTGGACAGGATCAAGCACCAGCCGGAGAAGGGCGCGAAGAAGGCCACCACCGAGCGCAGGCTGATGCAGAAGGCCGACATGGTGGCCGGTGTGGGGCCGCTGCTCGCCCAGGAGGCGGAGCGTCTTTCGGAGGAGGTGCTGCGCATCCCCGCGCTGCACGGCTTCGTGCCGGGCACCGAGATCGGCACGCCGGTCGAGCCGTCGCTCCTGAACAAGACCAAGTACCTGCTGCACCTGCCGAGGAAGCTCAAGCTGCTGCTGCCGGGGCGGGCCACGGACGAGATCAAGGGTGTCGAGGCGGCCGTGCAGGCGATCGGCATGCTGCGTCGGCCCCGTTCCCAGGGCGGTTTCGGTCTTGATGTGCGTCTGACGATCCGTGGCGGGCCGCATCCGGAGAAGAACCCGGAGGAGCATGCCCGCTGGACGTCGATCATCGAGGCCCATGGCGGGGGCGGCATCACCATGCTCCCGTTCAGCACGAATCCCGCCGATCTGGACAACGACCGGGAGACCACGCACGCGCTGATCATGCCGTCGCTGCACGAGGGCTTCGGGCTGGTGGCCACCGAGGCCGCGGGACGCAGTATCCCGATCCTGGTCAACGGGGAGAGCGGCGCGGCCGAGTTCCTGAAGACGGTGACCGAGCACGGCGCCGGGATGACGGTGGACGCCCCCTTCACCATCGACCCCGACACCGGAGGGGAGGTCGAGGGCGGCACCGAAGCCCGGGCGCAGGCCTGGGCCTCGGCCATCGCGACCCTGCGTGACAAGCTGCCGGCCGCGCGCGGTGAGGCCGACCAGTTGTATGACACCCTCAAGAGCTTCACCTGGCGGCATGCCGCGCAGGCGCTGGTCGAGGCGACCATGGCGACCGCGGATCCCGTGCCGGACCGGGCGCACCCGGAGAGGCATCCCTACCGCGGCGCGGTCACCCAGCAGGGGCCGGACGGCAGCGTGGAGAAACTCAAGGACCGGTCGGACTGGCAGCCGCACGACTTCTGGGACGGCTCCACCCCCAAGCCCACCACCGGTCTGTGGACCCGGGCGGAGCAACTCGCCCGGCTGTCGGAACTGGCAGGAGTCCTGGACCTCAGCGGAGTGCCCACCACGGCACGCCCGCAGACCGCCCCACGCCTCCCGCGGTCACGGTCCGATCTGGGACTGACCACCGAGTCCACCCCCCGCTCCTCCGGCCCGGCCCCCGACCCGAACCGCACAGCGACCGAGTCCGCCACCGACCTGCAACTGGAATCGGACGACCACGAC
>NZ_JBICUZ010000039.1:0-1074 GCF_043198675.1 Streptomyces sp. NPDC048734
TGCGGGAGGCGGAGAGTTCGAGGGTGCCCAGGCGCAGGACGCTGAAGTGGTCGCCGACCATGTAGGCGTGGTGGGGGTTGTGGGTGATGAAGATGACGCCGAGGCCGCGGTCGCGGGCGGCGGCGATGTACTTCAGGACGACGCCGGACTGCTTGACGCCGAGGGCGGCGGTGGGCTCGTCGAGGATGAGGACGCGGGCGCCGAAGTGGACGGCGCGGGCGATGGCCACGCACTGGCGCTGGCCGCCGGAGAGGGTGCCGATGGGCTGTTCGAGGTCGTCGAGGACGATGCCCATGTTGCGCAGTTCCTCGTCGGCGGTCTTCTTCATCGTCTCGATGTCGAGGCGCCGCACGGGCCAGGGGCCCTTGGTGATCTCGGAGCCGAGGAAGAAGTTGCGCCACACCGGCATCAGGGGGACGGTGGCGAGGTCCTGGTAGACGGTGGCGATGCCGCGGTCGAGGGCCTCGCGCGGGCTGGTGAAGCGCACCGGTTCGCCGTCGACGAGGAACTCGCCCTCGGTGTGCTGGTGCAGACCCGAGATGATCTTGATGAGGGTGGACTTGCCGGCGCCGTTGTCGCCGAGCACGCAGGTGACCTCGCCGGGGCGGACGGTGAGGGTCACGCCGTGCAGGGCACGGATGTTTCCGTACGACTTGCCCGCGTTGCGCAGTTCGACCAGGGGGCGGTCGGCGTCGGCCGGGGGGGTGTCCGCGAGGACGGCACCGTGGGTACCGGTCTTGTCGTTCGTCATGGGGGTCACCTCCGGGTGGCCGTGCGCTGGACCCACAGATTGATCAGGACGGCGCCCAGGAGCATGACGCCGAGGAAGGCCTTGAACCAGTCGGGGTTCCAGCCGGCGTAGACGATGCCCTGCTGGACCATGCCGAACATGAAGGCGCCGAAGACCGGGCCGATCGCCGAACCGTAGCCGCCGGTGAGCAGACAGCCGCCGATGACGGCCGCGGCGATGTAGATCAGCTCCTGGCCGACCCCCTCGCCGGACTGCACCGTGTTGAAGGTGAACAGCTGGTGCATGCCGACGAACCAGGCGCCGAGACCGACCAGCATGAACAG